>JAEEYO010000074.1 GCA_016288205.1 Treponema sp.
CATCATGCCGGCCAAAAGCGGAGGACTGATTTATCCTTATGATAAAAGCGACAAACAAAATTCAACCGAAATAATTGTAAGCACGAAAAAAACTCTTTACGGCTATGGCGGAACAGTCGCAACTTACGGTGTTCCGATTCCTTCAAAACCAGAGTACCGAGATTTTGTAAGTCTTATGAATGAGACCGAGAGAAATATCAAGGAATCGAGTTTTCTTAAAATCTAAGATTAAAAAGGAGCCACCACATGACCTACCCGCACATTCTGACCACGGCAATACCGCAGACCGAAAAACTCCTCGCCTATGGATTCTCGCAATCAGGCGGAAATCTTGTGCTGAAAAAAGAAATCTCTGGCGGGGATTTTTATGTGCGGATTATTCTGTCGGAAAAAAATCTTTCGGCACAGGTGTTTGAGAGCGAGACGGATGAAAAATATGTCCTGTTTGATGTGGCATCGGCACAAGGTTCTTTCGTGGGACAGATTCGTGATGAGGTCCAGAAGGTGATTGATGATATTATTGAAAAATGTTTTGTCAGCGGTGACATCAAAGGAAAATACGTGGATTTTCTGCACGAGCATTTTGGAGCGACGGGGGACAATCCCTGGGAAGATGACGCGGACAGCACTGTCTACCGATGTCCTAACGGAAAATGGTTTGCTCTTGTGATGCGGATAAAATTCAAAAATCTTGGTTTTGCAAGTGAGGAGCCTGTGTGGGCGGTAAACCTCAAGGCGGAAAGTGCGGAATCTGTTGTGGATGGAAAATCAATTTTTCCGGCCTATCACATGAACAAGAAATACTGGATAACGGTACTTTTGTCTGCGGTGACGGATTTTGAACGACTTTGTGAACTTACAGAAGAAAGCTTCAATCTGGTCAAGGGGAAGAAATAGCATTGAAGAAGTGCCTCAAATCTTCCCCCATCAAAATCAGAACATCATCGGGATGAACTTTTCCGCGTATTCCTGCCAGAACTTCATGTCGTGGATGCCCTTGCTTTCAAGATAGACGTGCTCCACCTTCTGGTCCTCAAGGAATTTGTGGAAGGCACGGTTCGGCTCAAGAAGGAAATCTTCGGTTCCACATGCCATGAAAATCTCCGGAATCTTTTTGCCTGCGGCAATCAGCTTTTTAATCAGGTATTCGGGATTGTTGTCGCTTTCTGCCAGCTTGTCGGGATCTCCAAAACACATGCGGTAATAATCGTAGTTGGCAATCTCGTTAGCCTCACCCTCCTTCATTTGCGCGACACCGTTATGAATCAAAGCGGAGGAAAGTGCCGCCGTCTTGCTGAATGTCTCCGGGTATGCGAGGGCCGTGTGGAGTGCTCCGAATCCTCCCATGGAAAATCCCATCAGATAGGTGTCTTCCGCCGTCATTGCCAGATGAAATGTGTTCCTAACGTATTCAACCAGCTCAACTCCAACAAAGGTCGCAAACTGCCATCCTGTTGGAAGACAGTCCAGCCAGAAACTGTTTTCGCCGCTTGGTATCACGACTGCAAAATTGTACTGTTCCGCAAGGTTTCCCGGCAGCCAGTTGAATGCCGCTCCGTTGTATCCGTGAAGAAGAAAAAGTGTCTTCATTGGACGGTCCATGCGCTTCAAGTCATTCCGAGGATAATCCATGCGGATGTCATTTGGAATCACCATCAGGAAACTGACGTCCCTCTTCAATGCCTTTGAAAAAAATCTGACTGTAAAATCTGCCATATATACCTCTTTTAGTTTTCTATCATCGCTCCGCTTTCATCATGCGTTTGCACTCATACATTTCCTTGTCCGCAATTCTTTCCGAATCGTGGATGGAATAGTTCTGGCTTGAAATGCAAAGCGCATGTCCGTAGGCGAGGCTTAATGGAATCTCTTTATTTTCCGAATCGTTATATTTCTCTATCCGGTCATTAAGATCTTTTACAACGGACTGATACACGGCCTCAGGATCATCGCCATAGATGATTGCAAGGAACTCATCGCCGCCGGTCCTATATGTTTCGCCATGTTCTCCGACTGCATCACGGAGTATATCCGAAGCACTCTGAATAAAACGGTCTCCTTCATCATGACCAAAATTGTCGTTGACTTTTTTCAGATAATTCAGGTCTATGGCCATTATTGCGAATGAAAAATCTTTCTCTCCATTTTCCCTGACCTTATTGAGTCTCTCCGTCAACTCAGCCTCTTTTTCGATGTACGCTCCCTTGTTCAAAAGCCCCGTAAGCGCGTCCGTCCTGGACTTGACTTTATATTCTTCCGCAAGCATCGCCTGCTTATTACGAAGAATGGCCAAGCGCAGAAGAACGATGAGCACCACGAACAGAAAAACCACATAATACACACGGGCAATCCTTCCCCAATCCGTCATGTGTCTCGATGAAATGGCATAGACTCCCAGATCGAGTATGAAAACCAAATAGTTGAGTATTGACGAAATATTGACGAATATTGAAAACCGTCTTTTTTTGGTAAAATCTTTGCTCCTGATTTCCCTGATTGTAAAATGGAACGCAATGATCATATTAAATATCATGAGGATTGCGGAGATTAAGAACAATCTGTATAAGGAGACATTAAAGAAGAATGAGCCCGCTGATTCTATGACAAACAGTACGGCAACCACGGCACCTATGATATGGGAAAAACGTTTGTGCGGATATTGAGTGATTGAGTCGCAGAGAACAGCGGAAGGAAAACAAATAAGCAGAGCCAACGCATATTTTAGCGAGCTCAGAAATTCCGGCTTTCCCACAAGGATCTGTATTACCTGAGACTCTGTCGTAAGCAGCAGTCCTAAAATTATGGAATGAAAGCCCCATGCAAAAAAGGCGGTCTTATCCTCACGCTTTTTCTCAACAGCAAACAGAGTATACGCTATTGTCGCTATTCCGAAGAAGATAATAAAGATACTCCAGATGAACCTCGGCATCCTGGACCGGATCGTGCTGTAAATGTAATCGGAAGATTTCTCTATGCGCATCTCCAAGATAAACGCGGAGTATTCCGTGGGCACAATCGAAATTGAAATCTCATTATACCTGTCCATGATGCTGATCGGAACAACCTGAACGGTCAGTCCAATATCTTTTCCAGAAAGGTTGGCTGAATTCTGCTTAAACTCATATATGGTTCTCGAACCAAACTCTTCCGAGCCATAATACGGACTGTCTTCCGGCGCGGTCGCATAAACACTGAAATCCATTCCCCTGGAGAAAAAACAGATTGCCTCTCCCCCCTTAAGTTTGCAGTCCTCGGGTATCCTGTAATGAATGACTTTTTCCTTTAATACATCAGCCTTGGTGAAAACAATATTTTCTATATTATAGACATTGCCATCGTCATCATACCAGCCGTCGCAGATATCATAATAGTCGCCGTCATGAACGAGAATCTGCTCCCCTTCCGCACGATAAGCCTTGAACAGAACAGATACAAGCCACAAAAGAACCATGGATGTATAGGCAATCAAGTAGATATTATGCTTCCTGTACTTATTCTTCATAAGATGCTCTCCTTAATTTAAACATAATAACACATATAATCACAGATGTTAAGTAGAATATTTTGCAATATGAGATATAATAGGAAGAGAGGGCGTCAAATGGAAAACAAAACCTACATTGCGATTGACCTGAAATCATTCTATGCCTCTGTTGAGTGCCGGGAGCGCGGACTGGATCCACTTACGACGAAACTTGTTGTGGCGGACAAAAGCCGGACGAGCAAAACAATCTGTCTTGCAGTGACTCCAGCGTTGAAGGCCTATGGTCTCAGCGGACGGAGCAGACTTTTTGAGGTCGAGGCAAAGTCAAGGGAGGTGGAAAAGAGGACAGGGAAAAAACTTGAGTACATCACGGCGGTTCCAAGGATGTCGCTCTACATACAGTACTCAAGCAGGGTTTACGACGTGTACCTGAGATACTTCGCGCCCGAGGACATTCATGTCTATTCCATTGACGAGGTTTTCATTGACGCGACCGCCTATCTTCCGCTCTACAAAATGGATGCGAGGGAACTTGCGAGGACCGTAATCAAGGACGTGCTCACGGAAACCGGAATCACGGCAACGGCAGGAATCGCACCGAATCTCTATCTCAGCAAGATTGCGATGGACATTGTGGCGAAACACATTGACGCAGACAAGGACGGAGTCCGCATTGCATGTCTTGATGTGGAATCCTACCGCAGGAAACTCTGGAACCACAGGCCGCTCACTGATTTCTGGAGGATTGGGAAAGGAACCGCACGCAGACTTGAGAAGCATCTTATCCGCACCATGGGAGACCTCGCACGCACATCATTGAAAAACCCAGGGACGCTCTATGGTGAGTTCGGAATTGACGCGGAGATTCTGATTGACCACGCATGGGGAGTCGAGACGGTCGGGATGAAGGAAATCAAGGCCTACAAATCCGAGACAAAGAGCCTTGGGACGGGACAGGTCCTGCATGAGCCCTACACTTTCGAAAAGGCAAGGATAATCGTTCGTGAGATGGCGGAGCTCCTTGCGCTGGATCTCTTCAAAAAAAATCTTGTCGCAAGCTCGGTGGCATTATATATCGGCTATGACGTGGAAAGCCTGAGTCTGCCGGATTTTGACGGGGAGGTAGTGCGCGATTATTACGGCCGTGAGGTTCCGAAACCAGCTCACGGAAACTGTCCCCTTGGAGCACAGACAAACTCGTCAAAAACAATCGTAGAGTCCTTAGTCTCCCTTTTTGAGAAAATCACGGACAAAAGGCTTCTCGTGCGCCGGGTGAACATCACAGCAAACAACACGATTCCGTCGGACCAGAGGCAGCCGGAGCTTTTTGACACACTTGACGAGGACGAGGGAGGACAGAATCACCAGAAGGAGGACAGCCTGCAGAAAGCGCGCCTTGAAATCATCAGGAAGTATGGGAAAAATGCGATTCTGAAAGGGACGAACCTTGAGGAGGGTGCCACGACGAGGGACAGGAACAATCAGATTGGAGGACACAAGGCATGACAAGCGAAAGAAACTACGACGACATAATAAATTACGAATGGAACGAAGACTCCCTGCCGAACCGGATGCCGCTTGCTCAGAGGGCAAAAATCTTCCTGCCCTTCTCCGCACTCGCAGGATATGACGACGCGCTGAAAGAGACCCTGACCGCCCGCCAAAATAAAATTGACATTCCTGAAAAAAATAAACTTGCCGAATCCTGAAATTGAGTGTAAAATAGAAGTATATAGGACAGAAAATCAATGGAAGTGCCTGAGAGCACAGAGAAGATTCTGCCCCTAAAATACGATTTAAGGAGATTTACAGATGAATTTCATTTTTTTAGGTCCACCAGGAGCCGGAAAGGGAACACTTGCAGGACAGGTCGCAGAGGAATACGGAATCCCGCACATTTCAACAGGTGACATTTTCCGCGCCAACATCAAGAACAAGACCCCCCTTGGAGTCAAGGTAAAGGCCGTGATTGATGCCGGTGGGCTCGTAAGCGATGAGGACACTTGTGCTTTGGTCGAGGACAGGCTCAAGCAGGATGACTGCAAGAAGGGATTCATTTTGGACGGATTCCCCCGCACCATCCCGCAGGCAGAGGCTCTGGAAAAAATCAAGGCCGACGTGCAGGTAGTCAATTTCGAGGTTGACAACGAGCTGATTATAGCCCGTCTCTCAAACCGCCGTGTGTGCCGTGGATGCGGAACCAACTACAACGTGAAGTTCATGCCGCCCAAGGTCGAGGGAAAATGCGACAAGTGCGGAGGTGAGCTCTACACCCGCGACGACGACAAGCTTGAGTCAATCACCAACCGTCTGGACGTGTACCGCAAGCAGACCGAGCCGCTGATTGATTTCTACCGCAAGCTGAACAAGCTGACCGACATCAACTCGGCACGTGACAGCAAGGAAGTTCTCGTGGACTTCAGGAAGCTCTTCCCGGCAAAGTAAGGGATCAGCTTATATTTTCCCAAAAAGGACCGCCGGAGGATTTTCCACCGGTGGTTCACGTCAGTTCATAAAGTAAGCCTGTTCGGAAATTTCACATTCGGATCCGGACAAGTAACCATTATTTTCATGTTGTGTTTTTAAAAGTGATTGTAGGAAATCTCCAAAAGCTTCAGTTTTTCGAGATTCCTCGTACAGATTTTTGCAGGAGGCTCAATATGAAAGCATTAAAGAGAATTATTTCAGCGGCGGTTTTCGCCATCATGAGCGTAACGATGACCCTCGCACAGGATGCGGAGGACGAGCTTTACGAGTACATCACAGTTGACGGAAACGGCGTTTCAGAAACAAAGGATGCAGGCAAGGAGCAGTCCGACACCAAGAGCAGCGACAAGAAGGCTGAGAAAAACAAGGACGGGCTGAGCTTTGAAATCAGCAAGGAACTCAAGACGGCACTGAAAAAACCGGGAAAGAACTCCGAGCAGATTCTGGAGCTGACCTTCAATCTGACCGAGGCACAGAAGCAGGAGCTGTATGACGTGTTCTCAAAGACAAAGGGAACCGCAATCGGCATGAACTGGCTTCCGGGATTCGGCTCAGGCTCATTCGTGCAGGGAGACGTGCTTGGAGGAAGTCTCGGAGTCACATTTGACACCATTGCTTTGGTCAGCGAGGCGGGCGGTCTCTGCGTGGGATTCGTAGGCATATTGGTCGCGGCATTCAGCGGAGGCATGGCGGAGGAGCAGATAGACGAACTCTTCGGCTGGGCGGCGGGTCTCATGATCGGAGGAGGCGTGCTTTGGATCGGAAACAAAATCTTCGGAACCATACGCCCGATCAACTTCGCGAAGAACTACAACAAGGACCTGAAAGCGGCACTGGGTCTGGAAGAGAAGGTTGAAAGCGTCTCATTCCTCCCGATTGTGGATCCTGTCACGAGCAATTACGGACTGGCCACGCAAATAAGGTTTTGATTCAGACGTTTTTTGCCGATATTAAATAGAACTATACTGCAGAACCTCGAGAGTCCACTTGAAAACGGATTGCCCGGGGTCCCGACAAGCAAACTGGGAGTATTTATGGCGGAACAAAATCAGGATTTATTCGGAAAAAAAATATTTTTCCTGAATCCGAACTACACATTCAAGACACAGGTAATTTCAGAGCTTCGTATGCTGGAATACGAGGTTTATATCATTGACAATTACCGTGACGCGAAAAACATTCTCAGGAAAAATCCGAATTCCATCTGTTTCGTGAACATTGACTCCCAGCTTTCCACCTACGGATGGTACATTTTCTTCTCTGAGTTCGAAAAAGAGGATTTGCTAAAGGGAACCGTCATCGGAATCATATCGGACAGGCTCACCCCCATCGAAAAGACTTTCTTCCTTGACAAAATCAATCCCAAGGCGGGGGTGATGGAGGCATCGGCAGACTCAAAGAAAATCGTCGAGAACATAGAGGACATCCTGAAAATCAACAACGCCAAGGGACGCCGTCAGTATGTCCGCGCCAACTGTCTCTCCGACAAAAACTCCATGCTCATTTTCAACGACGGCAACCTGATCAACCAGCTCAAGCTCGTGGACATAAGCCACATGAGCGCCGCGACCCTTGCACCCGCCATAAGGAACACAAACCTGGAGAAAAACACGCTGATCCGGGGAGCCACACTTAAACTCGGATCCAAGCAGTACATAATCAACTTCATCGTCTATGACATACACACGCGAGGAGACAAGGAGCTTCTGATCACGCTTTTCACCCCCGAAACCGTCTCGGGACTCAAGGAGCCGATCATGGACTATGTTTTTGAGACCCTTCAGACACATTTGGCCGCGTCAATCAACGGCGAGCGCAGGGACGAGACCAACTACAACCAGCAGGGAAAAGCCTTTGCAGAGGCAATGAAAAAAGAGGCCGCGCAACAAAAGAAAGAAAACGAGGCGAAATCCAAGTCCAAATAACGGACGGAGCCCCTCAGGATTAAAATGAAAAACGCAGGACAAAAGACGCAGAAAAAACGAATGACGGGAAGGACGGTCATACAGACGATCTATTTCACCGGAGTCTTTTTTTTCTCAAACGACCTCTTCGCCTATGCATCGGCCTGCACTTTCGGATTTCTCTTCTCTTTCATCCCGGTCGTCATGATGATTCTGATTATCCTGATCCGGGTACTCCACGCGTCTCCTGACATGCTCCAGCAGCTTTTCGGCGGCAACGAGCAGATAATGCGTTTCCTGAATCTGGATTCGGTCGCAAAAACCATTTCGGAAATCAAGACCATAACGAACTTCGAGATTGTAATCGGTATCGCAATTATTTTCATGGCACGTCGCTTTTTCAGCTCAATCATCAACTCCGTCAACCGGATTTTCCACGCCCAGATTAAGTCACGCCCGCTCATAAGCCAGCTGATTGTATTCGCCGGGGAAGCGATTCTCATAGTCGGCACGTCCATCGTAATCTTTCTGTTCACCACGGCAAGGGCAATCACCCGCTATCCGATTTTCTCAAAAATCATTCCCATTCCGCCGGTTCTGTTGAGCACAATGACGGACTTCATGCTGAACACGCTCCCCTACCTGCTTGTCTTTGTCATCGTGCTGATTTGCTACAAGGGTGCGAGCCGATCCAAGCCCCCGCTCAAAATCTGCGCCGTCTCATCCCTGCTATGCGTCATCTCGTTTGTCGCCGTGCAAAAGCTGATGGGACACTTCATCAACCTGAACAACTACAACATAGTCTACGGAGTCCTCAGCAACACGATCGTTCTCCTGCTTGAGGCATTTTTCTTCTTCACGATTTTTCTATTTTTCGCCGAGATGGTCTTCGTAAGACAATATTTCGACTCCCTGCTCATGGGCGAGCTGTACCTGCTTCCCGACCGCGACGACACAAGCCGGATTGCGACCATAAAGCGGCTCCTTTTCATCCGTCCGGACTCCCTGCTCAAAAACAGCGGCTCAGTGATGACGGTGCCCAAGGGCGGAAAGATTTACTCACGCGGAGAGCGAGGTCAGTACACGTATTTCATAGCAAACGGCTCGGTGCTGATAACAAGAACCAACAATCTCTCATATCTGGACGCGGGCTCCTTTTTCGGCGAGGAGGCATGTCTTCTGGATGAGGTCCGCAACGAGGATGCCACCGCCTACACCGACGTAAAGCTGCTCCGAATCCCCGAGGAAGATTTTTTCACCCTCCTTGAGAAAAATCCCTCCGCAAACAACAAGGCCCTCTCCAAAATCAGCAAATACTTCGCTCGCTTCTACAAGCCCACCACGGAACTCCCCCTTTTTTCCTGAAAACTATAATTTTCTACCAAAAAACTGACAAACCATCTTCACGGTACAACGGCATATTATGATCTCTGCTTACAAAAGTAAAACCATTGTTAATTGCGGTAGCTATGAGCATACGGTCAAAAGGATCTTTGTGCTTCTCCTTTAATGGAAGTTTTGCATAATACAAAGAATCCTGCGCATCAAGTTTCAAAACCGAAAACCCCAATCCGTCACAGTATTCTTGAAGCCGGAAAAAATCGAAGTTTTCTAAATTCAATTTTCCAATGCTTGTCTTGATTGCAATTTCCCAAAATGAAACGGTACTTACAAGTATATCATTCTTATCAGGAAAAGAAAGTAACTCTCTGGCCGCCTCGGACAACTCATCGTCATCAGTTATTGCCCATAAAAGTGTATGAGTATCGATAAGATATTTCATAAGCCCAAAAGCTCCTCTGGAGAGATCTCCCAATTATCTGCGAAGTGAACTTTTGCCTTGCCTTTCAAAAAACCAAGAGGCAGATGCTTTGAGGGGGCTGGATTTGATTGCTCTTCCTCAAAAAAGTTTTGCTGGGAGATAAACTGAGTAAACTGTATTACATACCTTATCTTATTGACAGGCAACTTTTCTATCAAATTTACAGCCTCATTTTTTAATGCAAGTGCTTCCATAGTTCTTACCTCACATTTGATTATGGGAATCCCGAAGAATCTTTGAAAATAGGTTTTTCGTAATACCATTATACCATATTTCATTAAAATATACAAAAAAAGTTTCCACAACAGGAAAAAGCCTGCCATTTCCGTTCCATTTTTCCTGAAATTTTCCTTGACACCGCAAAAAAGCTGCTATATACTTTTTAATATGAAATTTTGGAAGTTACCCCCCCCCCACTCGTCAAACATATAGTACAACTCATCTCCCTGGTTTCATCAGACTGCCAATAATCTTCGGCACATCATGCACAATCAAAAACATTCACACTTTTTTCGTAAGCAACGGAGACAGCAGCTTGCTGTTTTCTAAGCATAAATCTTTTATTACAAGGAGAAACTTTATGAAAAAGATTCTGTTGTTTGCACTGGCTCTCTCATTCGCACTGAGCCCAGTAAACGCCGCGTCGGCAAAAAAGAAAACGACGTCAACGGCATCATCATCGACCTCAAAATCCTCGGGTTCATCATCCTCATCGACTACGAAAAAAACGAAGAAATCCGTAGAGCAGGTCACACAGGAAAAGGAGGCCGCGAGACAGGCGGGATATGACGTTGGATTCAGTGGCGGCAAAAAATCCGTCCCATCCGCATACGCCGAGTATGAGGCCGCATGGAACGCAGGATATGAATATGGCCTTGACGACCGCAAGGTGCAGGATGCCTATAACGCGGGATACGCCGCAGGACTGAAAGGTACGGGAGCGACTCCCACGGTTCCAAAGCAATATAGTACCACATACAAAACAAACTATATAGAAGGCTACAACAAGGGTTATGCCGAAAAAAAGAAAAAAGTGGAAGCCGCCTACAACGCGGGTTACGAGGCGGGAAAAGTTACGGAAGTTATACCCCTCAAGGAAACCATCCCCAATGAGTATTCTGAATATAAGGATAAATATCATGAAGGTTACCAGGCGGGATTTTTGGTTCAAGCCTACAACGCCGGATATGAGAAAGGAAAAAGCGGAGGTTCTGGGCGTAAAGCGATATATGACGGCTATCCCGAATATACGGAAGGGTATCAAAAGGGCCATTTGGAAAAGATCTTCAATGAGGGTGCAGAAGCTGGAAGAAAAACCTCTTCATTGAGCAGTGACAATTACCGCGGTGGTTATGGCGGTTCTGAAAGCATAAAATGCATTCCTATCGAAGCCGAAACGTATGTAAAGGGCTTTAAGGACGGATGGTATGAAAAGCATCCCGCTGACGGAGCGTACAGAGCGGGGTATGAGGCTGGAAAAACAGCAAATTCGGCAACGGCGCCATCTGTTCCATCAAAATATTCCGCCTACTCAGCAAAGTACAAGGAGGGATTCTCATACGGCTATAGAAACGGAAACACCGAGACGAAGCAGGCAGAAAAAGAGGCACTTGACGCTGGCTACGAAAAAGCAGGCGATGAAGACCTGCACGTCGTTCCAAAACAATACTGGGAATATGCCTCAAAATACGCAGAGGGCTGGGAAACCGGAAGGAAAGCAAAAAAGGCTCGTTCTGCAGGTTACTCCGACGCAAAGGGAAGCAACAGCATAACCCCATCTTCCATTCCAAGTGCATACTCTGAATTCGCCGATATGTACAAGGAGGGATTCAGAAAACGCTATATAGAGGATAACTATTACAATCCTGGATACCGGGCAGGCTCACAGGCAACCTCCGACACACCAAGCAGAGTTCCCTCACAGTATTCCGCATACGCAGACGAATACAAGAAAGGCTTCCATGATGGATACTGGAAGAAATTGCGTGACGAAGCGTATGATGCAGGAGCCAGAGCTGGCGCTATCAGTCCAACAGAGAAACCGTCATCAATTCCTCCGGAATACGCTTCGGTTGCGGCAAAATACGAAGAAGGATTCTACCGAGGGTTTGCAGATGCCCACAGACCAAGAGCTCGCAACGAAGACAGACGTTAGGAATCAACAGGGCGACGGCTTCTAAAAAACGCAATCCACCCTGAGAGGACATTTTAACCAAAGGCCGACGGAGAATGACGGACGCAAATCCGAAATCATTTTCCGCCGGTCTTTTTTTTCCGTGTGTTGTGGACTAAGAAGCGATTTTTCATTATAATGGTTCCAAGCGGATGTGAAATGCTCAATTCCGCGGATGGAGAAAAGGATGGCAAAGTTTATCTTTATTACCGGAGGCGTAGTCAGCGGTCTTGGCAAGGGAATTGCGGCTGCCTCCCTGGGACTTATTTTAAAAAGCCGAGGTCTGAAAGTGGTCAACCAGAAATTCGACCCCTACCTGAACATCGACCCCGGAACCATGAATCCTTTTCAGCACGGAGAAGTTTTTGTCACCGACGACGGAGCGGAGACCGACCTTGACCTTGGACACTACGAGCGTTTTACCGACACAGCCCTTTCACAAAGCAACAACACCACATCAGGACGAGTCTATCTTGCGGTCCTGAACGACGAGCGCGAGGGAAAGTTCCACGGCGGCACAGTGCAGGTCATCCCGAATGTGACGAACGAAATCAAACGAAGGATGCTCCTCTCATCACAGGAGACCGACGCTGACATAATCATCACGGAGATTGGTGGAACCGTGGGCGACATTGAGTCCCTTCCTTTCATTGAGTCAATCAGGCAGATTAAATACGAGGTCGGTGAGGAAAACTGCTGCTACATTCATCTCACGCTCATTCCCCACATCGGACGCGACCAGGAGCTGAAAACCAAGCCCACCCAACATTCGGTAAAAGAATTGCAGGCATTGGGAATCCAGCCCCACGTACTCATGGTGAGGACCGAGGTTCCGCTCGACGACTCAACCCGCGAAAAGCTCGCGCAGTTCTGCAACGTGGACTCAGCATCGGTCATACAGAACCTGAATGCGAAGTCCATCTACGAGGTTCCGCTGAATCTTGAGAAAGAAGGAATCGGGGACGCGGTATGCCATGCGCTTCATCTGGAGACAAAACCGACAAGCCTTGAGGATTGGGCGAAGATGGTCCACACTTTTGAGAACCCCAAGCAGAGCGTAAGAATCGCACTCGTCGGAAAATACGTGGAGCTGCACGACGCATATCTTTCGGTTGTGGAGAGCCTGACCCACGGCGGCATTGCTAACGAGGCCGAAGTGAATGTGGACTGGATTGATTCCGAAACCCTGACCGACGATGAGACCACGGCAAAAAGACTTGAGTCCGCTGACGGCATAATCATCCCCGGCGGATTCGGCTCACGCGGCATTGAAGGAATGATCCGGGCCGCAAAATACGCACGCACCAACAAGGTTCCCTGCTTTGGAATCTGCCTCGGTATGCAGATAATCGTGATTGAGTACGCACGCGATGTCCTTGGCTGGAGTGACGCACACTCAAGCGAAATTGACTCAGCGACGACGCATCCGGTAATCGACCTCATGCCCGACCAGAACGGAAAGATTTTGGGAGGAACCTTGCGCCTCGGAAAATTCGAGTGTACGGTAAAAGAGGGAACACTCACCCACAAGGCTTACGGCACCGGCACAATCTGGGAAAGACACAGGCACCGCTACGAGTTCAACAACACGTACCGAAAGGATCTGGAGGATGCCGGACTCATCATCGCGGGAGTGAACCCAGAGCGGAATCTTGTGGAGATTGTGGAAGTTCCCGACCACCCGTGGATGCTTGGCGGACAGTTTCATCCTGAGTTCAAGAGCCGTCCCAACAAGGCGGGCCCTCTGTTCCGGGAATTCATAAAGGCAAGCTGCGACCATAAAAACGGCGGCAACAAATAGACAAAGGAGTAAATCATGTCACGAGACAAAATTCTAGTTCTGGATTTCGGTTCCCAGTACGCTCACCTGATTGCAAAGCGTCTTCGCATCATGGGATTCTACAGCGAGATTGCGCTTCCTTCCGCAGATGTTTCGTCAATGGAAAACGTCCGTGGCATCATTTTGAGCGGAGGTCCCTCATCGGTCTACGAGGAGAACGCGCCTGAGTTCAACAAAAAGAATCTGGAGCTGGGCGTGCCGGTTCTGGGTCTCTGCTACGGTCATCACATCATGTCCTTCTGCCAGGGAGGAAAGGTCGGCAAGGCTGAGGTCGGTGAGTTCGGATTCGCACAGCTGGAGCAGACTGAGGCAGGAAAAAAATCACCGCTGCTCAAGGGAGTCTCGGCTTCCACACAGGTATGGATGAGCCATCAGGACGGAGTACTTGAGCTTGCCCCGGGATTTGAGGTCATCGGAAAAACAAAGGACTGCCCCTACGCGGCATTGCAGAACCTTGAGAAGAAAATGTTCAGCCTTCAGTGCCACTGCGAGGTAAAGGACACGCTTGAGGGAAACACAATCTTCAAGAATTTCGCCGAAACAATCTGCGGCATGGAAAGAAACTGGGATGAGGACACTGTTCTGAACCATATAATAGAAGGAATCAAAACACAGGCGGCGGACAAAAACGTGCTTCTTTTCCTGAGCGGCGGAGTTGATTCCACTGTCGCTTTTGCACTTTTGAACAAGGCACTCGGACAGGATAGGGTGCTCGGACTTCACATTGACAACGGATTCATGCGCAAGAATGAGAGCGCGAACGTGGCCGAGGCATACCGATCACACGGATTTACAAATTTCATCGTGGAAGATGCGAGCGAATCCTTCCTGAAAGCCGTGTACCATCTGACCGACCCGCAGAAAAAACGAATGGCCGTCGGTGAGAATTTCATCTCCGTAAGAAATGCCGTCGTCGCAAAGCAGAACCTTGACGAGGACAAGTGGATGCTCGCACAGGGCACGCTTTACCCGGACATCATCGAGAGCGGCGGAACAAAAAATTCCAAGGTCATAAAAACACACCACAACCGCGTGGACGGAATCCAGAAGCTGATTGAAAAGGGTCTTATCATCGAGCCCCTGAAAGACTTGTACAAGGATGAAGTTCGCCGCATGGGAAAAAAACTCGGCCTTGAGGATGATTTGGTCATGCGCCATCCCTTCCCCGGCCCCGGACTCAGCATCAACGTGCTCTGCTCCGATGGAGTGATTTCCGAAAAAGACCGCGACGAATACGCAAAGGCACAGAAGGAAATTGAGTCCATAAAGCTGGATATGTTCTGCGAGAACTGCTCCAAGGATTTGGTAAGGTCAGTCCTTCCGGTTCGCTCGGTCGGCGTTCAGGGTGATTTCAGAACCTACCGATTTCCATCCGTCCTTACTTTTGCCCACGAAGGCGAGGGATTCTATCATCTTCCGGGAAAATGGGAAAAACTGGAGCAGGCATCGTCCACAATCACGAACGCAAGCACTTATATCAACAGAACCATAATCCGCCTGTATCAGAATCCGTCTGTAAAAATCAGCGACATGAAGCTTCAGGAAGGATACTGCGACAAGGGCCGACTGGATCAGACAAGGGAAGCCGACAACATCATGCTTACGGCACTGCATAAAAACGGATGGTACGAAAAGATTTTCCAGCACCTTACGATCAACCTGCCTTACGCATCCAGTCCAGATCACTGCAGTATAGTGCTCAGACCGCTCTGCTCGGAGGATGTGATGACCGCAAGATTCGCGCAGCTGCCCCAGGATGATTTGAGGAGCATTGTCAAGGAAATTGCCGCATTGCCTTATGTGGACGCAATCTTCTTTGATTTGACAAACAAGCCCCCCGCAACATTCGGATGGGAGTAAGAGCCGGCCTCAAACCTGAATTAACATGAAAAAGGTTTGCTCCACAACTAACTAAATGTCGAGTTTAACCTGAGTATAAAAAATTGTCTTCAGCGAGAACCCTGCGTGGAAAAACGGCTCGTTAGAAACTTCGTTACGAATACCGCGCTGCGCTTGTGCAGATGTTTTTCCCCGCAGGAACCTCGCTTACGCCAATTTTAATCCCAAATTATATAACTCGACATTTACATCGCTTTGTAGAAAAACCTTTTTCAAGTCCCTTTCGTAAAAGAGGCCGTCTCTACCTCCTCTCCTCCATCATAGAAAAGAAACGGACCATAGAAAAAAATATCCCTATTAGAAGCTTTCCGTTTTCCACTTTCATCTTTCCACTTTCCCCTCGCCTCATCTTTCCACTTGCGAGAGCAAATCCGTAAGGAGCGGTATCAGTTGCTTTTTGCGGCTCACGATGTTTTTCATGTAGTACACGTGTTCGGACTGTTGGGGTAAGTTCACTACCTGCTCGAAGGTCTGGTCGCTTGCGAGGAACATGATTGACGAGAGCTGGGTTATGTCGGTCACAAGTAGGGCGTTGAAGAGGTTGCCGCTTGCCTTTCTGCTGGCCTCAAGTTCGTCAAGGAACTCCTTTTTTCGTTTCAGGATTTCGCTTGTGGAATCCACCTCAATCTGGCTCACGGTATATTTCAGCTTGCCCTCGGTGTAGTCCTTCATGTCCTGATGGATTACCTCCGTTGCGCTTCGGTTTCCAATGTGGCTTCCCGAGCGGATTATGTCATTTCCCAAGGCCTGAATGTCCAGGTCCACGATGCTGCTCAGGTACTCGGCGGTAAGAACGTCGTATTCGGTTGTGGTCGCGCTCTGCAAAATCAGGGTGTCGCTCAGGATCCCGCACAAAAGCAGGGCCGCCATCTTTTTGGGGATGGGGATGCGGTTCTCGCGGTACATATTGCTGATGATCGTGCTTGTGGAACCGACGGGCTTGTTAATCAGTGTGATTGGGTATCGCGTGGTGAAGGTGTTTATCCTGTGGTGGTCGATTATCTCCTGAATGATAAAATGCTCCACTCCCTCTATGGCCTGGGTCGGCTCGTTGTGATCCACGAGAATCAGCTGTATGTTCGGTTCCTGCAAAAGGTCGGTCTCTGAAATCATGCCGATTATTTTTCCATCGTCATCCACCACGGGAAGGCATCGGTTGGGACTCTTCGCGAGCAGAGGGCGGATTTTCTGCACTGTGTCGTCGGCATGGACGGGCTGGATTGATTTATCCCCCATGTCAATTACCGGGGACGAGTACTCAATCAGCATGGCGGTGGTCATGGTGGAGTCGTGTCCGACGAGGATTGAGACATGATTTTTTTTCGCAAGCTCATGCAGCTCCTTTCCCAGGACATAATCCTTTGTCACAATCAGGGCGCGCACACCGAACTCAATGCAGAGTTTCTGGATGTCCTGCCTGTCTCCTGTGATTACGATTACGTTCTCGCTTCTGTGCTCCTCCAAAAGTGCCTTGAAGGTCTCCACGTCGTCATCTCCGACCATTATGGAGCAGTTGAATTTTTCGTCCGGGTCAAACTCAACGATGGGTGTCGCGTTCAGGGTCTTTTCTATGAGGCGCAGGCTTGCGGTAAAGATGTCGTTCCGCTTGGGATTCAGAATCTTCACGGAATTCAGCGCGATTGAGTTGTAGTTCAGGATTCCCTTGTAATGTCCCTCCGAGTCCACAATGGAAAGAACCGTCTCGCCGCTTTCCACGAGCTTGTCCATCGCGGTCCACAGTGAGGCTCCCTCATCCACGGTCTGAAAAGAGTCGCTCATGTAGTATTCCGTCTTGGGATGCAGGTCGGGCATGTATTTCGGCGGCTCCACATCAAAACGCTTGAAGATGTACTCGGTCTGAGGCGAAAGATGCCCCGCTCGAACCGCCATATATTCATTTTTACCCAAAAGATGTTTGAGCTCAGCATAAGCCGTGGCCGCAACGATAGCATCCGTATCAGGATTCCGGTGTCCAACTATATAAACCTTCTTTATCATATAAAAACCATCCTTTCCCCCATTCTAGCATGAATCGCGGAAATACGCAACGCACCCATTTGCCATGCACCCGTTTACCTAAAGAACTTTAAAAACAAAAAAGACCGTCCCTCGCAGGAAACGGCCTTTTCGTTGGTCAGACTTGCAGACTCAAGAGTGAAATCTTAGAATCTGTATGTCCATGACAGCGGGAATGTGATATTCACGAATGGATCAGCGAATACCAGATCAACACCGAATGAGAATGTGTGGCGTCCGACATGATACTGCACGGTCGGGATTGTCTCGAAGATTACACCGCGTCCGTTGTACATATCATCATAAAGCTCTTCATAAACACCATTCCAGTTGGTGTCTGTTCTGGGTTCGTTGGTAGCAGAAGTTGTGCTCAGGCGGGGCTCGAAATCAGCAACTCCCTTGAGTGTGATGTCCGTGCTGAATGCCTTTGTGAACTGATACTTTCCGCGAAGACCTGCGTAGAAGTCAAACGCCTCATAGTAGTGGCGGTACTGGTTGGCCTCGTTGTACTGAGCTCCATTTGTTCCAAGGGTAAGTCCACCCTCTCCACCGTTAGAGTTGTCTCCAGAACCACCGTTACCACCTGTTCTCTCATACCAGCGGTAATCCCAGTTAACACCGCGCTTCAGACCGAAGTTTGTAGAAAGGTCGAAGTCAACAGAAATCTTGTCGTTCCAGCAGCTCAAGCCCAAATCGAAGAGGAGAAGACCCTCAACGCGGTACTCACCGATGAATCCCACGATTCTGTCGTTCGGATACTGGTCATTGACATCCCAGTAGTAGTCATAATTGTGGTTGAACATTGCGCCTGTGTAGAATGCCCATCCCTCAACACCAGTGAAAGATCCGAAGAGGCCGATTGAAGCCATCTTTGGTGTTGACCAGTTCAAGATGTTGCGTCCAACGAGACCAACAGACCAGATGTTCTTGTATGTATAGTCAGCTCCGATGTTGATTTTCGGAAGTTTTGAATTGATGTGCTGTGGAGCGAGCCAAACATCCTCATCCTCATCGGGGTTTCCACCGAAGTAGCTGATTACGTCAAGACCGATGGCAGCGCGAAGTCCGTTGAAGGGCTTCCACATAACACCGATGTCGCTTCCCAGGTTTCCAGAAGCCATGTGGAATCCAACTACAGGCAGGTAAGAACCGGGTGTGTAAATCTCATCAGAGAGGAAGATTGTGAGCCAGTTCCAAGGGCGGAACTCAAGGTAGAAGTCCAGGTCTGTCCACTTAAGGTCCATGAACTTCCAGTTCTCATCTTCTTTTGTATAGACAATCTTTATACCAGGCTGATTGTCCAAGGTAAGCTCTGCCTGAGCACCGAAATCAAACTTGTCAGAGGTATAGTCGGCTTCAATTCTTTCTGAGACTCCAGCAAAGTCAATCATAGGTGAAAAGCCAGGGATAATTTCAACAATACCTGTACTGACAGTGTTAGTAAACGAAACTTCTGCGAATGCTGCAGAAGCACCGAGCACAAGAGCAGCCACTGCGACAGCTACACTTTTCTTATTAAAAATCATAGTCACTCCTTGAACTGTAATACAGCTCGCAACTTATAATAATAGGATAAAGCAAGAACGAAAATAAGTCAATAGAAAAAGCCCAAGGAAAGAAATTTCTTTGAACAAACTAAGACCATTGCCGTTACAAGGGTTTTACCCTTTTATCGTGATTTTTTCAGGCTCCTCTCCGTCCACCCGCACGCAACTTGTTTTCCTGCAACAAATTGCACACATTCCTCAAAGAAAAGGCTTTCCTGATTTTTTGATTAGTTTTAATTATACCCCTTTTTTTTCCAAGTGTCAAGTTTTAAATTTTTTTTAACCGAGGCCTTTTATCCCCGCAACAAACTCATTATTACGAAAAAAACATGCAAAATCGCAACAAGAATGTTACAATTATATAGAAGAAATTGTTTTGTCATTGGGAAATTTATCCATGCCGCTAACGCGGATTTTTAAAGGAGGAAACATGAAAAAAATTCTGACGGTTCTATGCTTGGTTCTCGCAGGCAGTCTTTCGTTCGCAGGCGGAGGCGGAGGCGAGTCGGAAAAGCCCACCCCCGAGGGATATCTCAGGAGTGCAAAATCATCCGAAGCTGAAAAATCATTCATCTCGGCGGCAAAAGACTATTACAATGCCATGTCCGAGGCAAAAAACAAAAATGTCCAGAAGGAAGCCTACGAAGGATACTGCAGGGTCCTTGAGACGATAAGGAGCGGAAACTTCTGTGTAAAATCAGCGACAGAGGAGCACACGAGGGAACGATGGGAAAAATTCATGTACGGCTTTGAGAACGCCTATTTCTTTTTTGACTGTCCCATTGAATTTGAGCTTGAGGAAATCAAGAAAATACGTGGGGACGGAAAAATCCCGGAGCCTGCGGAAAGAGGAGCGACCCAGAAAAGGAAAAGAGGGACTAGAGCACCTGGCAAAAAAACGCCAAAAATGAAATACAGCCTTGAAATCTCCGTAAAAGCAAGTTTTGTCCCCACCTATGAGGACGTTCAGAAAGCAGCCTACGACGGATGGGCGAATGCGAGCAAAAAATACGGATGGAAAGATCTTCCGGGCTGGCCTGTAAAATCCACAGTGACAAGCGAGGATGCCTGCGTAATATGCACCATGAAAGACGGAAGCACAAAACTTTTGCCATTCATCCCCGAGGCATACAAACTCACATTCAAGGTGGTTTACAAAGACGGCACCGTGCTCAAAGACAATTTCGTCACCCTGATTCCAGGCGAAAAAGGAATTGTCGAGGACGTGGACTCCGAGCTCATTGAGTTGCTGGAAAACAAAAGCGTTCTTCTCGCCATATCAAAGATGAACTTTATCTACCCGAAGACAGGACTCAAAGATCAGAAGCTTGCGGGAAAAGATGCGAAGCACGACAATTATTATCCGTCCAAGCTCAAGTTCTATGACGGGGCAAAAACCAAGCCCGAGGACGCGTACAAGAAACTCGCGAAAACCTTCGGTCCCTACAAGATGAAGGAAACTCCGGTGGAGCCGATAAAAATGGTTAAAGTTGACGGCGGCACTTTCATAATGGCAACGGAGGGAGGAGACGCAATCTGGTATGAGGAGCTTGGAGGCTCTGACAAGTTCTATGAGCTGTACGGAAAGCAGGTGAAGGTCAGCACTTTCTACATGAGCGAAAAACTCATCACACAGGCGCAGTGGTTCGAAGTGATCGGTACAAACCCCACAACTGACCAGCTCGGAGACGATTTCTGCGTGGAGAACATAAGCTGGTTCGACGCGGTTTATTTCTGCAATCTCCTTAGCAAAAAGGAAGGACTCCAGCCGTGCTACACAAAGGACGGAATGAGCGACGTAGCATTGTGGGACTATGAGCCTGGAAAGGGAAAGATGCTTAACGGAGGATTCTCATGCGACTTCAACGCAAACGGCTACCGTCTGCTCACTGACGCGGAATGGGTTCACGCATGTCCAAGCTATGACGAGTTCGAACGTTTGGATGAGTGGGTCTGGGATACATACAAGGAGCTGACCAAGGATTACGAGGAGGATCCGCGCGAGACCTATGTTTGCGGAGGACAGCACATTACCCGCGGAATAAAGGCGGACAAGGGATGCGATGCACGCACACTCAGAAAACCACAGGATCCAGAGAAAACGGTTTCGATCTTCTGGGGAGGTCTTGGATTCCGTGTCGCAAGGTCAAAGATGTAACTGACATGAGGACCCTTGGCAAAGACCACATTTAAGGGTATCTCTAAAAATCAAAAAGGGGCGGCTGCAAGACTCTTATCCTGCAACTGCCCCAATTTTTTTCTATTTTATCCTATCTTATTCCTTGAAATTCAACCTGGCTTTGTCTTCCGGGCCTGTAATGACGAACCATCTGGAGCCGCCGTTTACCCAGTATTTTTTAAAGACCGCAATAATATCCTCAGCCGTGCAGTCCATCACTTTCTGGACCTCCTTGTGATCGTGGTAAAGATCATCATACTGGAGAAGATTGTAGACCAGAGTGGAAGCCTTTCCCCGTGTACTCGCAAGAGATGCATAAGTCGCGTTGATGTACTTGTTCTTGTAACGGTCAAGACATCCCTCAATGCTTTCGTAAGTGTAAGCTCCCTGCGCGTCAAGACCTGTAATCACCTTGTCCTGAGCCATGAGATTTCTTGCCTCCGACATGACTCTGGCAAATTTCTCGTGCCCCGTAAGATTGACCAGAATCTCAAGTCCCACGGAAGCCTTGGATCCGCTTATGCTTGAAACAGGCGAATAGCAGACACCGTACTTCTCACGCACCACATTGAACATGATGTCATTGTAAATATTGCTCGCAAGAACTGCCGGAATGTATTCTGCGTCGGTAAATGAAGGAGCTGCAAAAGCCCTGACCACGTATCCGTTTCCGGCGACATCCTTATGGGTAAGGATAACCGGATCACCTCCAATCTTCACGGCAGGAATCTCATCTTGCACAGCCGGTGATTTTTCAGCGGAAGGATTCTTCGCACACAGCTTGCCGACGCTCTTGTTAAGCTCGGACACAAGTTTCTTGGCGTTGATGTTTCCGACCGCAACAATGAAGATATCCTCAGGCGCAATGATTTCAGAATGGAGCTTCTTCATGGCATCAATTGTGATGTTGTCCACGGAATCCACGCTCACCTCGGAGGATGTCTCGTAGGGATGTCCCTTGTAGATTGTCTTTCCCGCGGTATATATGAGCAGGGACGCAGGATCATTGAGTGTCGTCTGAATCTGCTGGCGGTAACCAATCATCTTGTCGTCAAACACCTTCTGCTCGTAAGCCGGATTCACAAAACCGTCGGTCAGAACGGGAAGCATTTTGTAAAGTGATTTCTCAAGCACGGAGAGAGAAAGCGAGCTGCCGTCCCTTACCGAATTGCTGTAGATTGAAGCCCCTGTCTCAAATGAAAGCTTCTGTCTCTGGTCAAAACTGTACTTCTGCGAGGTAGATGCCATCATTGAAAAAAGCGCGTCCTCAAGTCCAGCAGACTCAGGAGTGATATGTCCCACACCACCCCTAAGACAGATTGAAACGGATGCCATTTTCTTTGACTTGTCGCAAAGCACATAGACCGGGATTCCGTTTTTGAGTTTAAGCTCGGTGACGTTCTTTTCGCCGGCAAAAACTGATTTGTGGCTGTCTTTCTCGGAGGGCTTATAGACGCTCAGTTTTTCAGGAGACGAGGAATCGGTAATGGCCGCAATCTTTTTCTGGTCGGGAGCGAATTTCTTGTCGTTCCACCAGTATGCGTTATCCGCTCCAATCATCTCGAAGCCAAGCTCCCTGTACTGTGCGGCTGTCTGCTCATACACGGCGGGGTTCACCAGAATCGTAATCATCGGATCCTTGGACAAAATGTATTCGTCAAGGAATTTCTGCACGGATTTCTGACTCACTGCCCTCATGTTCTTGAAGTAGTCGCAATAATACTCATAGGATGTGGAAGTCCACCAGAACCTGAGCTCGGAAAGAAGACCAGTCGCTGTGTCAGAAGCCTCGTCCCTGCCCTTTTCCAGAACAGACACAATCTGCTGCACCTTAGACTTTTTGAAAAGTGTCTTGTCCGCCGCAATCTTCGGAAGAGTCTCCCCCTTGATTTTGCTAAGGAATTTGAGGGCACGATCCGGAAGGTTAGTCTCAGGATTCAGCATGATTGCCGTAAACCCGATTCTACCGTTCGCCCGGCAAGTGGTATAACCCGCGCTGACATAATCCGGCTGAGGGATTCCGAACTCAGGATCCGCCACAATGCTCGTCTTGAAAAATCCGTCCGGCTCAGAAAGAAGCGAGAAAAGATAATCCGCCGAGTATGTGTCCTGAACGTTGAAGTCCGCGTCCGGTCCCCTGAAAGAGATGTCCACCTCGGCCATGTAAGGAGAAAGCTTGTCGAAGGGCATTACCGCAAGTTTTACCCCGCTGAAAGGAGCCCTGTTCTGCTGGTCATGCGGGACAGAAGCTGAGTTTCCGTTGTTGCTCCATGTGCCGTAGATTTTTTTAACAAGCTCGTAAGTCTCCTCTGGATCAACGTCACCACCCACGAAAAGAGCGGAATTTGACGGAATGTAATAGCGTCTCTGGATGTCCCTGAGCTGAGCGACCGTGGCGTTCTGAACATTGCTTACTGAGCCGGAAGGATCCATGCGGTAAGGAGCGTCGGGGAAAAGCTTGTTGCTGATGTAGTTTCCGTAGATGTGTCCTGAGTCAACCGCATAGCCTGAGATTTCAGATATGACGACCTTTTTCTCATTCTCAAATTCCTTCGGATCCATAAGCGGTGTCCTGATTGCCGCATTCCAGAAGGCAAGTCCCTTTTCCAGAAGAGATGAGGGCACGGTTATAAAATAATTCACGCGGTCGTTTCCCGTGGTTCCGTTCCAGTTCGCGACGCCCATGTCGGAAAGCGCGTTCTGAATCGCCGCTGCATTCGGATAAAGCTCGTTTCCCTTGAACATCATGTGCTCGTAAAGATGGAAGAGCCCGGCATCCTCGGGAGTCTGATCCACCGCACCTGTACGCACGGCAATCTCGATGTAAGTAAGCGGCACGGAATGATTTTCCGCGACAAAAAGAGTAAGTCCGTTCTCAAGGTCGAACTTATGCAGATTTTCCACCGGAGTCCCTTTCGCAAAAAGACCCGACAGAGAAAGGATGAGTACAAGGAAGAGCCCCATTGTACGTTTGAACTTTTTCATTTAATACCTCACATTTTAAAAGTTACCTTAAAGTATATCATAGTTTTGAAAAAATGGAAAGATGGAAACGGAGAGTGGAAAACGGAAAACGGAAAGTTTAGAGTGAAAAGATAGATTTTTTTGCATTTTGATTACCGTGGCGAAGAAATTTTTCTATTATATATATGGAGGAATTATATGGAAGAAAAAGTTGAGAATCAGGACGCTTTGGACGAGGCGGTTTCGGCAGACGCTTATATAAATCAGACTGACGACCAGGCGGTTCTTGCGGCACAGAGGGCATTCGGAATCACCACGCTCTTTCCCTGGCAGAGGATTGTGGTGGCAAACATACTTGACGCGGCATCCCCCCACCCCGGCGAGGAGATTGAGGATGATGAGCTTAACGACGTTGTGTGCAGGGGAAAACAGATTGTGCTTCTGCCGACCGGAGCAGGGAAATCACTTTGCTTTTTGACCCCGGCTCTTCTTCTTGACGGACCGACTCTCGTAATCTATCCGCTTCTCGCCCTGATGTCTGACCAAAAGCGGCGCATGGACTCCGGGAACATGGTTTCGGTGGAATTCAGGGGAGGCCAAAGTGCCGAAGAAAGGGAGAACAATTTCAGGTTGATTTCAGAGGGTGCGAAAATCATACTTGCAAATCCTGAGGTGCTTCAGAACGAGGCCCTTGTGGAAAGACTCTCCAAATGCGGCATCCGGCATATTGCGATTGACGAGGCTCACTGCGTCTCAGAATGGGGAGACAGTTTCCGGCCCGCTTACCTTACGCTCGGGAAAATCATCAAGAAGATAAACGCTCCGGCTGTAACGGCTTTTACCGCCACGGCATCCCCACAGGTGCTCTCAAGGGTCAGCGAGGTACTTTTCGGCGGCAATGTCCACATAATCCGCTCGGACTGCGACAGACCGAACATCCATTTCCATGTTGTGAATGCGTTCGACAAAAAGAGGGAGGCATTCAAGCTCGCCATCACACAGGAAAAACCGCTTCTGATTTTCTGCGGAACGAGGGCAAAATCCGAGGACATGGCGAGGGAACTCACAGCATATTATGGAAGGGAAAAAGTGAGGTACTACCACGCGGGACTTGAGAGGGACGAGAAAACAGACATAGAAAAATGGTTCTACGAAAGGGACGACGCGATTCTCTGCTGCACATGCGCTTATGGAATGGGCGTGGACAAAAAGAACATCCACACGGTAATCCACCTGGAAAGTCCCTCGAACGTGGAGGCCTACATTCAGGAATCGGGTCGCGCGGCAAGGGACGGATCCATCGGAAATGCGATTCTTTTGTGGAGCCCGGAGGACAGCCGTAAATTCGCCTCATTCGGAGAAAAAAGCAGGGAACACGCGATGCTTCATTTTGCGGAGGCCGACACTTGCAGGAGACAGATTCTGCTGGACACTCTTGGAGGTGAGCAGGCACCATGCGACGGCTGTGACGTATGCGAGAGAAAGGGACCGGCTCCGTTTGCGAGGGACGCGGAGATTGCGCTCTCATTCATCAGGAGACATCGGAAAATGTACACGAAGATTGAGCTGAGGGAGCTGATTCACGAGAGACTGAACGAAATGGACAGGACGGACTTCGGAGAGAACATCTGGGAAGTGGAGGACGCGGATGAAATTCTTCTGTGGCTTCAAAACGAGGGATACATAAAGGAATGCATCTGGCCGTGGCACAAGAAAATTGACAGGAAGAAAAAAATTCCTGCCAACCCGTGAATCATGCCTTGGGCTCTTCCTCCTCATTCTCCGTCGGCTCCTTCTTCGCCGGCTTTGGAGCGGGGACATGCTTGACCTTCTTTGGACGGGGCTTCTTTCTGTATTTAAGGACATAGCCCGCAAGGGATGAGAAAATTATGAAAACCAGGACGCCGACAATTACGCGCCAGTCTTTGAGCACTTCAATGCACAAATCTTTTAGTTCGTTCAGATTCATGTTTCTTTTTTCGGCAAATTCAGGACGAAAGTTTACAGGCGAGGAAGATTCAGCCGGGTCACGCCGTCTCCGCTCTCACATGCAAAGAATCCCGCATCGTAGCCGACCTTCGCGGAATAAGTCTCCTGCACTCTTGCAAAAAATGCGTCCAGAGAATCCTTGTGGACCAAAGCGATCGCACACCCTCCGAATCCGGCTCCTGTCATTCTCGCACCAAGGCATCCCTCCTGCTTTTGGGCCGTCTCGGCAAGAGTGTCAAGCTCAATTCCCGTCACCTCATAGTCATTTTTCAAGGACTCATGGGAAGCGTTCAGAAGAAGTCCCAGTTTTTTCAAGTCCCCGGCCTTAAGCGCGCTCACGGCATCCTTCACACGCTGATTCTCAGAGACACAATGGGACACGCGCTTTTGGAGGATCGGATCAGAAACCAAGGGGCGGTGCTTTTCCCAATCCGCGGGAGTAAGCTCGCACAGGGACTCAATCCTAACGCCCGCATCCCGGAGGATTTTCAGGGCACTCTCGCACTGTCCACGTCTCTCGTTATACTTACTGTCGGCAAGTCGTCGCTGCTTGTTGGTATTCATCACCACGAAGCGGTAATCTCCCAGATCAAGGGGCGCATATTCGTATTCAAGGGTCGCACAGTTGAGCTTGACGGCGGTATTTTTCTTGCCCACGGAAATGATGAACTGATCCATGATTCCGCAGTTTACGTTCATAAAGACATGCTCGCTCATCTGACCAAGCTTGGCGATTTCTATCCGGTCAATGTTAAAACCAAAAGTCTCGCTCACGGCATAGGCAAAAGCACACTCAAGGGCAGAGGACGATGAGATGCCGCCGCCCGCCGGGATATTGGAAACCATGAGGATTTCAAATCCTGAGCCGAAGCTGTGCCCCGACGATTTTAGCTGAGAGAGGATTCCGTTCAGATAGTTCGCATAATCGTTTTTCTTGTCATAGACGAAATTGTCGTTCACGTCAAACTCATAGCTTCCCGGAAAACGGATGTCATTGTAGAGAATCTTCGTGTCGCTCCTTTTTCTGATTGCGATGTAAAGGTAGCGGTTGATTGCGGCGGGAAAAACCATGCCACCGTTGTAGTCGATGTGCTCGCCGATGATGTTGATTCTAGCGGGTGCCGAAAACACCTGAACAGAGTCCTTGCTTCCCCCGTAGATTTTTACGAACGCATCAGGCAAATCAGCCGGGTCGTAAATTGAAGCCGTCAATGAATCCATGGAAAATACCTCCCGAGTCGCTTTGGAATCAGCACATTGTAGCACAGCGGATATGGTTTTTCAAGTAAAAAAAGATGCCTGCCCAACAAAAAACTTGCTGGACAGGCAGGAGGTTTTTGGAGTTGGATTATTCTTTAGCAGCTAAATGGATTTTCCGTAGGATATCTTACACCCTTTGGCTGGTTATAACCGATCTCATCAACAGCGACTCCGATGTACTTGAACACCTCATAGAGCTCCTTTCCGAAGTGACCGAATGCGACGGCACCGTGGTGCGGGAAGTTCTTTTCGATGAGCACGTGGCGGTAGAAGCGTCCCATTTCCGGGATTGCGAAGATACCGATTCCACCGAAAGAGCGTGTCTTAACTGGCAATACCTCACCCTGTGCGATGTATGCACGGAGGATGTTGTCAGATGTTGACTGCAGGCGGTAGAATGTGATTGGGCCCGGTACAATGTCTCCTTCCAGAGTTCCGTTTGTAACTTCGATCGGAAGGGCGCGTGCCATAATCAGCTGGTACTTCATCTCGCAGAACGAAAGCTTTGATGAAGCCGTGTTTCCGCAGTGGAAGCCCATGAATGTATCTTTGAGTGTGTATGTTCCGTGCTTGCCCTTGATGTCCTCGTCGTAGATGTCCTGAGGAACTGTATTGTTGATGTCCAGGAGAGTGACGGTGTCGTTGGAAACAACAGTACCGATGAACTCTGAGAGACAACCGTAAATATCTACTTCACAAGATACAGGAATGCCCATCTTTGTAAGACGGCTGTTTACATAGCAAGGAACGAATCCGAACTGAGTCTGGAATGCAGGCCAACACTTACCGGCGATTGCAACGAACTCACGGTAGCCCCTGTGTGCCTCAACCCAGTCAAGAAGCGTAAGCTCATACTGTGCAAGCTTTTCAAGAACCTCAGGCTTTTTGTTTCCGGCACCGAGTTCTTTTTCCATGTCAGCCTTAACTTCGGCGATTCTCTTATCTCCCGCATGCTTGTTGAATGACTCAAACAGGTCAAGCTCAGAGTTCTCCTCAATCTCAACACCGATGTTGTAAAGCTGCTTGATTGGTGCGTTACATGCAAGGAAGTTGAGCGGGCGGGGTCCGAAGCTGATGATCTTGAGGTGGTTCAAGGCATAGACAGCCTTTGCGACAGGAGCAAACTCGTGAATCATGTCGGCGCACTGCTCGGCGGTTCCAACAGGATACTCAGGGATATAGGCCTTGATGTTGCGGAGCTTGAGGTTGTAGGAGGCGTTGAGCATACCGCAGTAAGCGTCTCCACGTCCCTGGATAAGTCCGCCGTTCTTTGATGTCTCTTCCGCAGCGGCACAGAACATCTTTGGTCCCTCGAAGTGCTTTGCAAGCAGGGTCTCGGAAATCTCAGGTCCGAAGTTTCCAAGGTAAACACAGAGCGCGTTACATCCGGCCTTCTTGATGTCCTCCAAAGCCTGGCACATGTGGATTTCGCTTTCCACGATGCAGATCGGGCACTCGTAGATTTCATCAGCCCCGTACTTCTTTGTGTAGGCGGCGACAAGAGCCTTTCTGCGGTTTACGGCAAGAGACTCCGGGAAACAGTCGCGGCTGACAGCTACGATACCGATTTTGACCTTTGGTTTGTTGTTAATCATTGTTTTGCTCCTATAAAATTTCTGTAATTCCGATTCCAAGTCGGAATTGATTTTGTTCATTATTAAGGTGCCGGAACAGATGAGTCCAAGAGTCCAGCACCACCACAGCCACTCAAAACACTAATTAAAGCATTTGATTTCAAGACCTCAGTTTTTGCTCAGGTCCACATTCTCTCCGGTGAGACCGACATAGGCTCCTGCCTTTGCCTCTGATGAAGCGGGATGAGCGAGAAGCCACTTGTTCCTTGCCCAGAGCATCTTGTCCTCAAGATTCTTGTTCTGGAGCTCAGGTTTCGCGGTGTTCGTGTCCTTGGGAAGAACGATGACCACGCGGAATCCGGATGAAATATCACTTCCATGCACATCGCAGCAGGGAGCATAGTGCAGGGTCGTCTCATAAACCTGGACGACTGTTCCCGCGGGCACCCTGAATGCCTTTGTCTTTCTAGTGGAGATTTTTCCGTTCTCAATGTCGCTCACACATGCAAGCAAAAGGATGCAGTCCGTTGAGGGAATGTTCAGCTCGCTTCCACGGTGATACTCAAAGCAGTTGAGCTTGGTGTTGAATCCGTTGCAGTATCCCACCTGGATGGGCATTCCGCCGTATGCGTTCACGCTGAATTCCTTTGCGATCGGAAGTGCCTCAAGATTTGAGTCCCCCGGCTCATACACAACGGAATCCGTCGGCAGAGGAGTCTTCGCGTCAAGAACGGAAAGCAGCTCCTTTGTGTCATATCCGTCAAGAACCTTGCCGTAGCGCGCGAAATCCTTTGAAAACACGCTCTGAATCTTCAATTTCATCTTTATATACCTCCCTTTTTATAAACTGGCCAGTGCCTTGTAGGAATCCTTGAGCGCAGGATACAACTGGGTGTACAGCTTGTAGAATTTCTCATACTCGGCTGAATTTGCGGCGATCGGCTGCTGGGGCTCGTTCGTCTTGATTACCTGACGGCATGCCTCCTGAACCGAAGAGTAAACGCCTGTTCCGACGGCTGCGAGGATGGCCACACCAAGAGCGGGTCCTTCCTTACTTACGACTGTCTTTACCGGGCATCCGTACACATCGGCGAGCATCTGTCTCCAAAGCGGGCTTGATCCACCACCGCCACAGGCAAGCATGTCATTGATTTTGATTCCCATGCCGCGAAGAACCTCAACGGAATCCCTCTGGCTGTATGTAACTCCCTCCATTACGGCGCGGAGCATGTGCTGTCTTGTGTGCATGGCTGAAAGTCCGAAGAACACACCACGGCAGTTCGGGTCAAGGTGAGGAGTGCGCTCTCCCATCAGGTAGGGAAGATAGAGCAGGCGGTCGCAACCGATCGGAATTCTTTCGGCCTGTTTGTCCATGAGATAGTAGGGATCCTTTCCCATTCCGTCAGCCGCAATCATCTCCTCGTGGCAGAAATTGTCCCTGTACCACTTGAGCGAGAGTCCAGCGGCCTGGGTCACTCCCATGACGTGCCATGCTCCGGGGACTGCACAACAGAATGTATGTACGCGGCCTTTCGGGTCGATAGAAACTTTGTCCGTGTGCGCGAAAACGACACCGCTAGTTCCCAATGTTGTGAATGCTATTCCGTCCTCAACGGTTCCGGTTCCAACAGCAGCAGCAGCGTTATCTCCGGCTCCACCGACAACTGGTGTTCCTGCGGGGACTCCACAAAGCTCCGCCGCCCTTGCGCTTACCTTTCCTGTAATTTCGGGTGACTCATATACTTTTGCAAGAAGTGAGGGGTCTATGCCAAGCTTAGAAAGCACTTCATCGGACCACTTGCGGTTCGGCACATCCAAAAGCTGCATTCCGGAAGCATCGCTTACCTCGGTCGCAAATTCGCCTGTGAGCATGTAGCGGACGTAATCTTTCGGAAGAAGAATGTGTGCGCATTTCTCATAAACCTCAGGCTCGTTGTTCTTGACCCACATGATTTTACTTGCTGTAAATCCGGTGAGCGCGGGATTCGCCGTAATCGCGATGAGACGCTCCGCTCCGACTTTCTGAGTGATTTCCTCACATTCCTTTGCGGTTCTCTGGTCGCACCAGATGATGCTCTTTCTCAGAACCTCACCGCTCTTGTCGAGCATGACCAGTCCGTGCATCTGTCCGCTGATTCCGATTCCCTTAATGTCGGAAGGCTTCACACCGCTTTTCTGAACGACTTCCTTCATGCTTGCACATGCGGCATGCCACCAGTCCGCGGGATCCTGCTCCGCCCAACCGTTTTTCGGCTGATAGAGGGGATATTCAATCGTCTTTGAAGCGAGCGGAGTTCCGTTTGAGTCGAAAATGACCGTCTTTGTTCCGCTGGTTCCAAGGTCCACACCAATAAGATAGTTCACAGCAATTCTCCTAGTTTTTTCTTTCTATATACTACTCTTCTTCAAGTCCAGCACGGAATCCCTTTCCACTAGTTTCGCGGAAAATCGGACTTCGGGAGGAACCGGAAGACCTGCAATCTGATTCATCAGCATTTCCGCAGCCATGTCCGCTATGGAAATCCCGTCCTGCCGGAATGTCGTAAGCCTCGGGTGCAGATACGTCGAAATCTTGTCGTCATCCACACCGATCAGGGAAATCTGTCCCGGCAAGGAGATTCCTTTTTCCTCGGCATAGCGGTAAATTCCCACGGCAAGACTGTCGGAAGCCACAAAGACCGCCGTTATGTCGGGAGCCCTCTCAATCAATTTCGAAAAGCCCTCGTAAGCACTGTCCGCCCGCCAAAGGGGACAGACCTCAATCAAACTTGAGTCCACGGGGATTCCGTTCTCAGCAAGACAATTCTCGTATCCTGACTGACGCTCCTCGGCAGCCCTTGAAAACTCATAGTTCGGTCCCGAAAGATAGGCTATCCTCCTGTGTCCACGGTCTATGAAATATTTCGTGGCCTGATACCCTATCTCGTAGTTTCTGCTCAAAATAGCGCAGATCCCGGGAATAGTGTCGTTCGTGGAGATACAAGGCAGGCTCCTTTCCGCCATCTCCCTGAAATCAGCGTAGTGGTCAAGGTCAGGATTGATTATGGCCACCGCATCCACCGAGCGATACAAAGCATGAGCCGTATACGACATGGCATTTTTTCCCGAAAGAAAGATAATGTCATAGTCCGACTTTTCCACCTGCTCCCTGAACCTGTTCAAGATTATGGAGAACAGAGGATGGTCAAAATAACGGTTCATCATGGGATCGTCATAGACAACCCCTATAAGGCTGGACTTCTTGGTCGAAAGAGTTCTGGCGCTCAGATTCGGAGCATACCCCATCTCCTTGGCCACCTGTATGATTCTATTTCTGGTCTTCTCACTCAGGAGTCCGGTTCCGTTCAATGCCTTTGAAATTGTCGGTGCCGAATATCCTGTAGCTTTCGCTATATCATAAATAGTTGCCATAGTCGTTCCAGAACCCGAATGAACTCAAGCCCAAGCGTCCGTCCCTTTACTCCTTCGGAATATAGTCAAACCAAAGGAATTTTGCTTCCTTCTGATAGAATTCCGTATCCACACAGAACATTCCCACGAAAGCCCCGGTGAATCCCATGTTGAAATAATCATCCGAAAGCTTGGAGGCATCACAAAGAGGCCTGATCATCCTGTAGTTCTTTCCGTCCTGCGACCATGAGAAACATGCCTTTGAGTACTCAACGTCAAGACGGAGCCACACGGGACCTTCCTTGATGGGAATCTCAACTCCGGGCTGAAAAAGATTCTCCGGCAGGATTGTGTTGAGCTGGAGGATTTTGCCCTTATGCTCATCGTAGCCCACCTGCAGAAGATACTGGGATTCCTCATCGTAGCGATATGTCAGACCCGCGTACTGCTGGAAATAATCCGGCTCGAAGTCAATCTTAGTCTCCGCCCTGAAACAAAAATGCATCTGACGGCGTGCAAGAACGCTCTGCTCATAGAATGACCACGGAGACTGCCCTCCCTTGAGCGTAAGACATCCGGGATTTTTCTTTATGCTGCATCTGTCCTCGCCCATTGGCACACGGAGAGACTTGAAGTCAGCCTTGTACGAGTCGTCCTTAAAATCATAACGCACGGCATCGCCACCGGGACAGCACTGGGGTTTTCCTGTGTCAGACTCAAGCTCAATGTCAATCTCGGCAGGGGGAATACAACCCAAAGTTCCGTCCGCCTGCACGACATAAGGCCAGTCATCCTTCCACTGGATTTCAGCAAGTCCGGTCTCACGTCCCAAAGGACAAAGCTTCGTTCCGGGAAGAGGTCTGCCGCAGAGGAAAACAAGGTAAGTCTTCTTTCCGTCCACCGACGTGACCCAGCTTCCGTGACCGGCTTTTTTCAAGGGAGCCTCATCGTGTCCGTAAGTTGAGATGAGCGGATTCGACGGATGCACCTCGTAGGGACCGTCCACATTTCTTGAGCGCGCGACAGTCAGGGCATGTTCGTAGCTGGTTCCTCCCTCCGCAGCAAGGATATAGTACCAGCCGTTTCTCTTATAGATATGGGGTCCCTCAACAAGACCGATGTCCGTGCCAAGGAAAACCTTCTTTCTTTCACCGGCAAAGCATTTTTTCTCAGGAAGATACTCGCGCAGAATCAGACCGGAGAACTGATGGGGTCCGAAAGCCCTGTAGTCCCACTCGGGATGAATGTACCAGTGGCGGCCGTCATCGTCATGGAAAAGGGACGGGTCAAATCCGGAGGCATCAAGGAAAACAGGATCAGACCAGGGACCCTCAATGCTGGGAGCTGTGGTAAGGAAATTCGGGACATCCTTCATGGGACCCACGTTCCAGTTGCGGACATTCGTATAAATCAGATAAAAAAGACCGTTGCTGTAAGAAAGACACGGTGCCCAAATGCCGCAGGAGAATTTCTCGCCGTTCATATCGAGCAGACGCTTTTCGGAAAGAGGAGACGGAACAGGAGTCCAGTGCACTAAATCCTTGGACCGGCTGATTTCCACACCGGGATACCATTCAAAGGTTGAATTGGCTACGAAATATTCTCCGTTTGCAACACAGAAAGACGGATCAGGATGAAAACCGGGAAGAATTGGGTTTTTTACCCGGACGATGGACGCACACATCTTATACTCCTAATTTGAAACTGACGGCAACCGATTGCCGTTTTGTCATATTATATGGCAAGCGATTGCCTTTGTCAAATAATTTTTTCAAATTTTTACAAAAAAAAAGGAACCCCTTTTCAGAGATTCCTTTTTCCTCAGAAGAGTGATGCAATTACTCCTTGACAGAACCCATTGTGAGTCCGCTGATGATAAATCTTGACATGAATATATAGAAGATAATAATCGGGACAAGTGAGATTGCGATTCCGAGATAGATTCCACCGTACTCAGTGCGGTAGATGTCACCACGAAGCATCTGAACGAGCATCGGGAGCGTATACTTTTCCGTCTTTGAAAGAAGGACGAAAGGAGTCATGAAGTTGTTCCAGCTGGCAACAAAACCGAAGATTGCCTGAGTGGCAAGTGCGGGCTTAATAACCGGCAGAACAATTCTGTTGAAAATCATAAACTCGTTTTCACCGTCTATGCGGGCGGCCTCAATCAGCTCAAGTGACAGAATTGACTCAAGATACTGCTTCATGAACAGAACCGTACCTGCTGCTGCAATGGAAGGAACAATCAGCGGAATGTATGTGTTCGTAAGATGAATCTTTGCCATGAACTGATAGAATCCGATGAACGACAGGGATGCCGGAAGCATAATCAGAGTCATAACAACGCCCCAGAGAAGCTTGCGTCCCTTGAAGCGGTAGATATGAATGGCATAAGCCGTCAATGCAGAGAAGTAGACGTTAAACAGAGTTGAAAGAGCAGAGATGATGATGCTGTTCTTGAAACCGAGGGCGATTTTGAATCCGCGGTCAGTAAGAGCATGCCAGTTTGACTTTGTTACGGCACCGGTAACGGGATCGGTCCAGTCGTGGAAAGCATGGACGCTCGGAAGAAGAGACAATCCTGCGTTAATCTGCTTTGTGCTTCGGGTAGCATTTATAAGAAGAATCCAAACAGGAACAAGCGCGATCAAAGCGAAGACTATCATACATATATAGATAATAGTCTCTTTTACGGATTTTTGGACGCGGTAATTTTTCATTTTGCACCTCCCTCTGCGACAAATGCTCTACGCTTACGGGGCTTTCTTTCGGCGGTAATCTTATTGATGAATACAGCAAGAACTGTAGTGATAATAAAGACTCCGACGGATATGGCAGCCGCATAGGAATAATTTGTCTTACCCTGGAAACCAATGTTGTACATATAAACAGCTGAGGTACGAATCTTATAGTCCGGCTCACCGTGCATACCTGTAATAAGGAACGGAATATCGAACATCTGCATACCACCAACCATTGATGTTACGAGAACGAAGAACATCATCGGGCGGAGCAGAGGAACAGTAATCTTCCATGTGCACTGCCAGTCGTTCGCACCGTCAATAACTGCGGACTCATACAGAGATGGTGAAATTGATGTAATGGCGGCCATCAACAGAATCAAAGTCTGACCACACCACATCCACCACTGGATGAACGCAACAATAAGACGTGAAGCTGTACCGCTTCTGTAGAAGTTAAACGCCTTGTCTATCAGGCCGAATTTCATCAGGATCTGGTTAATCGGTCCGATCGGATGTCCGAACAAGGATCTGAAAAGAAGAGAAACTGAAGCCGCCGTAAGGAGGTTCGGAAGATAGAAGAGCGCACGGAACAGATTCTTTCCGCGTACATGCAATTTTACGTCCGTCAGCCAGATGGCAAACAAGAGCGCAAGTCCCAACTGAGGAAGGAAGTTCAGTCCCCAGATGATAAACGTATTGCCGACAGCACCCCAGAAATATTTATCCGCCAACAATCTTTTATAATTAGCCAGACCAACAAAATCAAAATTAACTCTCAAACCCTCAAGATTTCCAAATGAGAGCATGAAAGTATATATAGTGGGCCAAAAGTTAAAAACCAAGAAGACAACGACAAATGGAAGTACGAAAAAATATCCGTAACGGTTCGTCCTTGCCTGCATTCCAACTCGCTTACCCATGCGACATCCTCCTTAGAAAAACAGGTCCAAAACCAGAAAAAATCCTAATCCAACCTGTCCAGAAAAAAATCAAGTGTTTTTGCCAAAAAAAAAGCCGTGCTAGAGATATCTTATAAAGACAGCATCCTTCACACGGCTTTAAATACGGCATCCCTTTCAGGACACCGCATTAGATTCGGGATTACAATCCCATTGTATTAGCAACCTGCTCCTTGAAAGCATCAAGAGCTTCTTCCTTTGTCTTCTCGCCCATCTGATAAGCGGTTACAGACTCTGTCCAAAGAGCTTCGATCTGCTGGTCGGTTCCCTGAGTAAGAGATCCGTCAACACCCTTTGCCATTTCGCAGAACTGTGCGTAGTGGTTCTGTCCACCAAGGAACGGCTCAGAGAATGTATCCTTAATCTTGTTCTGAACATTGATGTTGCTTACAACGTCTCCAGACTCCTTAGCCATATTCTCAAGGAATGTGTCGTCTGTTGCGAGGTAGCGGATCAACTCCTTAGCAGCCTCGGGGTTCTTTGTTCCCTTGTAAGCACCAATCCAAGTACCACCCCAGCGATAAGGAGCGGGACCTGCACACATTGCCCAGTCACCAGATGTGTTGGGAGCGTTTGTCTTAAGAACATAGTGGAGACCCCAAGTCGGGAGGAAGTAGCACATAACCTCAACGTCTGCACCAGTCTCATCCTTAAGAGTTCCGTTCATACCAGCGAACCAACCTTCTGACCACTGTCCAACACCAGAAACAGCAAGCTTCTCATCTTCCATGAGCTTGCACATATCCATGTACTTCTCCATAGCGGGATCGATAACGAGCTTGTCGTTAACAACCCATGGCTGCTTGCGAGCACCCTTGTATGGCATGAAGAGGTCACCAGTTGTAGAAACGATTCTACACTTTCCCTCAGATGCTGCCTTGAGCTCACGAGCTGTAGCAAGGAATGTGTCGAGGTCACAAAGCTTCTTCTGTACTTCTACAGGATCATCTGTTCCCCAGTACTTCTTTGCAAGGCTTCTGTGATAGAAGAGAGCTCCAGGAGCTACCTGCCATGACATACCATAAACGTGTCCGTTATAGCTACCAACCTTTACAGGATAATCAGCAACCTTGTCCTTTACTTCTGCATAGAGGTCATCGAGCTCAAGAAGAAGTCCAGACTCAACATATTTGCGAACGAATGCGTCCTCAAGACCGAATACATCAGGAGCTCCATTTCCAGAAGCCAGAACGGGGTCCAGTTTGCTTGGGAACTGATCAGTTGGTGTGAATGAATACTCCAACTCTACATCCGGGTGAGTAGCCTTGTAGCCATAGCCTGGCTTGTTAAGGAATCCCTCGATCTCGTCAGTGAATGACCAAACAACCAACTTGTTGCTAGATGCCTTTCCATCAGCTTTCTTTCCAGCCTCATTTTTCTGGCAGCCCATAAAACCTGCCAAAGCTGCGCAAAGCACGGCACCAGCAATAATCCTTGATTTTTTCATTTTTGCCTCCTAAATTTGAAAAACCAATTCTTTTTCAGGCAAACGTCAATCTTACATGAGCAATGTCTGACCGACGATTGCACTTTCTTGTATTATACGGCAAGCTAGAATCATTGTCAAATACTTTTTTCTCTTTTTTTGATTTTTTTTCATATTTTTTCTTGATTTTTTTCACATGAGAATTATTTAATAGAAGAAAAAAATTTCTTGACAAACGGATGCATGTGGTGTAGAATTTAAAACATACTAAACTTATAGGATTTCTAGTAAATTAAATCCCACAGGAAATCCCCGGAGGAAAAAAAATGGCAGAGAAAATTGCAAAGAAGGTTACGGACCTCGTAGGACACACCCCCCTTCTGGAACTTACCAATATTGAGAAGAAACTCGGGCTCAAGGCACGTCTGCTCGCTAAGCTGGAATATCTGAATCCGGCCGGAAGCGTAAAGGACAGGATAGGAAAGTCCATGATCGAGGAGGCTTTCAAGGCGGGAAAAATCAACGAAAAATCAGTCATCATAGAGCCGACATCTGGAAACACCGGAATCGGACTCGCATCAGTTGCCGCAAGCTACGGACTCCGCTGCATTCTGACCATGCCCGAGACCATGTCCGTGGAGAGACGTGCGTTGCTCAAGGCTTACGGTGCGGAAATCGTCCTGACTGACGGAAGCGCTGGAATGAAGGGTGCCGTGGAAAAGGCAGAGGAGCTTTTGAAGACCACACCGAACGCTTTCATCCCGGGTCAGTTTGAGAACCCCGTGAACCCCGAGACACACTACAAGACAACCGGCCCCGAAATCTGGGAGGACAGCGACGGTTCCGTGGATGTCTTCATCGCAGGAGTCGGAACAGGAGGAACAGTCTCCGGAGTAGGCAAATATCTAAAGGAAAAGAAATCCTCAGTGAAGGTCTATGCTGTGGAGCCGGCGACAAGCCCCTTGCTTTCCGAGGGACATGCGGGTCCTCACAAGATTCAGGGAATTGGAGCAAACTTCGTGCCCAAAACACTGGACAAGGATGTATACGACGGAATCTACAAGGTGGAAAACGAGGCTGCCTTTGAAACCGGACGTCTGATCGGAAAAAGCGAGGGCGTGCTCGTGGGAATCTCCTCGGGGGCGGCTCTCTGGGCAGCGATTCAGGAAGCGAAGAAAAGCGAGAACGAGGGCAAAACCATAGTCGCGCTTCTTCCCGACACAGGGGACCGCTACCTCTCAACCCCGCTCTTCCAGGAGTAATCCTGAAGTAATTTCTTCTATATAATGTGGGGATTTCTGAAAACCCAGATTTTCGATTTCCCCAAACTTCCAGATAAAAAATTCAACAAAAAATCCCCCTGCCACTCAAGGTAAGGGGGACTTTTAATTTCACGCTCTCATCGCAAACGGAATCAGCCCTTTGACGAAAGTGAATAGCGTGCCGTTCTGTAGGAGGTCGTATCCTCCGGCATTTCGATTGATTTCAAGGCGAGTCTCACATTCGCAATTCTCTTCTTTGCGCTCGGGTGAGTCTTGAACATGCCTCCCTTTGACGAGGGAAGTGACTCAAGAATCTGCATCTGCGCAAGGATGTCAAGCATCGCATTCGGATTGTAACCCGCGGCAGCCATCAGCTTAAGTCCCATCTCGTCAGCGTCGTATTCCTGGGTCTGTGAGTATCCGCTCTTGAACATGCTTCCCATAACGTCGCCAACCATTCCGTCCAGTTCCGTCGCCATAACAGCGCTTGCGGTAGCCTTGAGTGCCGAAGTGAACCTGCTCGTCTTGATTGACTTGAGACTGTGCTTAAGGTGGATATGTCCGATCTCATGCGCCACAACAGCGGCAAGTCCGTCCTCAGACTTCGCACACTCAATCAGACCCGTGGTAATCAGTATGTGTCCGCCGGATGTGGAGAACGCGTTTACCTCGGAGCTGTCAAGGATTTTCACATGGTAGCCGTTGTACGAATCCGGATTGTCGGAGTTCATTACAAGGACCTGACAGATTTTGTTCAGATAAGCCTCCAGACGGGGACTTGAGTAGGTCTTGTAGTTCGTAAGAAGATTGGCGGCAACCGAACGACCAATGTAATACTCGTTTTCCGGGGTAATTTCCTCGGTAGCCTTTGAGATGCTGTTGAATGCAGCCGCAGTGCTGTCATCCCCGACAGCGGAAGCGACAGAACCTAAAAATGCGAATCCGTCGGAAGTGGTGCATCCCGTAAACATGACAATAAGGGCAGACGCCGCAATTCCCAAAATTTTCTTTCCATTCATAAATAAACACTCCTGTCCCAGGGCAACCCCTGATTTTTTAAATTCTCAAAACTGACTCGGATTTCTCCCAATCAATTTCCTCCGTTCTGGTTCATCTCTCTTGCCTCACGAAGCATATCGTTGTAATACCGTCTCTCAATCCTGTCTCTCGGAATCCCCGTCATGTCCAAAATGTACTCCAGCTTGGACTGGTAGATTGAAATCTGGTTCTCGTCCGGGTCATCAGCAAGAATCTCTATCTCAAGGAAGTCACCCAGAGGAGGAACGTTGCACAGCTCAAGGTTCACGGAAATCTTGCCGGAACCGTCACCGTCATCAAGAAGCATCGTCCACTCCATCACTTCCTTGTGCTTTTTCTGCAGGACCTCAAATCCGCTGTCCCTCAAGAACAGCTCCAGAGGAACCGCACTGGAAATGGAACTCTCCTTCTCGTCATTGACCTCAATGCAGCATCCGTTGCTGTCAGTCCGAAGTTCCTTGTGCTTGTACGTCACTATGACACGCGGCTCGGTTGATCTGGCGTCATTCGGCCATCCACTTTCCCTGCGGATACGAAGCTTCTTTTGTTTTTTTCCTTTCATACCCCAGTAGCAGTCATCTCTTACGAGACAACCCTGGTACGAGGCGATTTTATCCAGCACTTCCGTCAGAGTCTTCCGGTCATCAACGTGAGCCTTAAGTTCAATTTCCGTCATACTTATATTGTACAGCGAAAAGCCGCTAATATCAAGCGAAAATATTTTCTATTATAAAAAACAACGCTCAGACCGGAAAGTTACAGATTTATTCCCCGGCGGCCCTGATGAATTCCGTTCATTTTCTTCTATGTATAATATAGCACGATTTATCCGTCCGGTTAAAAAAAACACGAAACTCCCGTTAACTGACACATTTCACTTCCCTTTACAAATTCCCCCGATTCCTGTACAATTTCCGCATGGCAAAAGAAAGCGACAAACCACAGGGAAAACTTCCCGCAAAAATCATCGCGCTGGATCTGGACGACACCCTCCTTGACTCTCACCAGCAGATAAGCGAAGAAAATGTCCGTGCGTTGAGACGTGCGGCTGCTCTTGGAATCTACGTTGTGCTCTGCTCAGGACGCGCGGAGGATGCGATTCTCCCCTTCGTAAGACGGCTTGAGATTGCGGGGACACAATCAGGAAGATACATAATCGCGGTAAACGGATGCTCGGTGTTTGACCTGCACGAAAGAAAGCGAATCTACAACAAGACGGTCGCCCCGGAAATCCTGCTTCATGCGAACAAGCGCGCAAAGGAATTCGGACTTGTCACAGAGGTTTACGAACCCGACACAATCCACACTGAACAAGAGACCGAATGGACAAGGCTTGACTCTGACCTCTGCCACATCAGGCTGAACGTGGTCCCGGATTACGAGACATTTCTCAAGCAGGGATTCGTAAAAATGCTGATTCCCGGAGACCCAGACCTTCTTCAAAAATTACAGGCCGTGCTCAAATCTGATTTCGGAAACACCGCGAACGTCTTTATCTCCAAGCCCTATTTCCTTGAGATTCTTCCACCGGACTGCGGCAAGGGAGAGGCAATCAGCTGGCTTTCTGACCACATCGGACTGCCCCCCGGAACGACCATGGGATTCGGAGACAGCATGAACGACGAGAGCATGATAAGAAAATGTGCGTTCGGAATCGCCATGAAAAACGGACTTCAGGAAATCAAGGACATGGCAGCCTTTGTGACGGAAAAGACAAACGACGAGAGCGGCGTGGGAGACTTCATCAACAAATACGTGCTTTGAAAGCGGAAAGTTGCGAGTGGAAAGATGAAAGTGGAGAGTGGAAAGTTGACAATTGAGAGTTTATAATGGATAATTAAAAAATACCAACGGAGGATTTTATGTATTTGACTTATGCGGTCTACGGACTTTGCATTTTGCTTTTGATTTGGGGCGGAAAGTTTGCGGGATTCAAGAGCACTCAGTTCCATGAGGATTCCACCTCGCTTGAGATTACGAAATCACTTCGCGGATTCGCTGCCCTCGGCGTGATTCTGCACCATGTGTCCCAGGAGAGTGCGTTTCAGTGGGCGAACGGAGGACACGGAAAACCGGGAGAGCTCGCAATCTTCGTGAACGCGGGATATCTTTTCGTGGCAATCTTCTTTTTCTGCTCAGGATTCGGACTCATCAAAAGCCTTGAGACAAAGCCCGACTACTTCAAGACCTTTTTGAAAAAACGCGTCCTCAAGGGTCTCGTGATTCCCTATTACGTGAGCATAGTGATTTATGGAATCTTCCGTTTCGCAATGGGCGAGAAACTTCCGGTGGCGCAGTGGATTACGAATTTCCTCGGCGTTACGATGATGAACGAGTACGCATGGTATCCTGTCATCGCGGGAATTCTTTACGTCGCCTTCTACCTGATTTTCAAGAACATCAAGAATCAGAAAGTCTGCTTCACCCTGATGGCGCTCGTCATAATTCTTCTCGGCATGATTTTCTGCGTGAATGGACATTTCGCTTGGTGGGCGGGTCCGAAGAACTGGTGGATCGGACGTCATCCTGAGTTCCAGCCTAAATGGTGGATGCAGCAGAAGGTTCTTCTCATTTCCGGCGAATGGTGGGTGAACTCAGCCCCGGCACTTTTCATCGGAATGCTCTTCGCACGCTTTGAGGATAAAATCCGCGTCTGGTTCAAAAAGCTCTACTGGGTAAAACTGCTCGCCGTGATTGTTGTCACCGCCGCTCTTTATGTGCTTGCCGGATTCGTTCAGTACAAGTTCGGATATTGGACTGAGTACAGCGGAAACGGCCCCGACATCGTAAAAAAGATTATAACCTATTTCGGTCAGATTCCTTTCAGCATGGTTTTCGTCATCCTGATTTTCACGGTCATGCTCAAATACAGGGCGACAAATCCAGTGAGCCGCTTCTTCGGAAAGATGTCGCTTGAAACCTACATGATGAACCTGATTGCAATCACCGTATTCCGCTTCCTGATTTACGCGAAGGGAAACTCATGGCAGCCGACACCAATCTACAAGGCAGGACGCTACAATCTGGCCCTTTATCTTGTTGCGGTTCTCGCAGGCACGATTCTTCTCGCGTTCATCTACAAATTCCTGTGCTCGCTAGTCTCGGGAACGTGGAAAAGAAAACGAGTGGAAAGTTGAGAGTGGAAAGTGGAAAGATTGTCGGAGCGGTTTTTTATCCACCGCATTCCGATCATTTGATTTTTCCGGCACGGACTTTTTTCATGTAATCCGTAATGCCCTTCTTTTCCATTACGTCGTAAATGAAATTCAGTTTTTCGGCGACGAAGAGGGCGGCGGTCGAGAAGAGTCTCAGCATCTCAAACGCGGCATTCCACATTGCTTCCGTTTCTGCAGTGGGATAGGTGGCAAGGAGGCTTTCGTAGAGCTCCGGCGGGAGATAGTGCTTGAACCACTTCCCCTCTTTGCCCGCTGACACATTGAAATCATTCGCGGCACCGACATACCACTCAAGCATCAAAGTGAGCATGTCGCGCACGTAATGATTGAGCATTTTCATCGCATAGTTAACCTCATCCCTCGCGATTCCCTTTGCCACGTTGTTCATGCACCAGTGGAATTCATTGCAGCAGTCGGCGAACATTTCGTCTGTCGGCTCCTTTATGTGCCAGTATTTTCCCCCGTCCAGATTTTCATTCCATCCTTCGAAACGGGAGTCCTTGTCAAGAAGAACTATCATAGGCTCTGTTTCGGATTCCAATAATGCAGAACCCACGTCCTTGATGCACAAATCAATGCGGTTGCCATCGGGAAAAAGCATGAGGTAAACAAAAGTTCCGTTATCATCGGGAGGAATCAAGTGCATGGACTCAGGTTTCTGCATCAGTGAGGGAGTCCCGAAGTTTTCCTTGATCCAGCGGTCGTTGTCCCAAAACGGAGAGACATCATCCACAAAATAAGTGATGTCGAAATCCTGGAAAGCATCTGGAGGACACTCAGGATTTGCCCTTGAGCCGCCCATGCCCACAGCACGGATCCGATCATCTTTTTCCGCCACGCTCAGAATCAATGAAATCATCTCATCAGATGTCCGCATGTTTGCTCCCATATCAAATCCCCCTTTTGAAAATGTACGTCCAGTATTTATCGTCGCCTTCGCTGAAACGCTCGTACTCTTCCTTGCTCAGAAGCGAGAATCCGTGCCTGATGTACCACTCCCAGTTGCAGTCGCAGTCAGTCCACAGAAAAAGATTTTTCCATCCCTCGCCCCGCAATCTCTCAAGGACAGACTCAAGAAGAATGGAGCCCGCGCCGCTTTTTCTGCTCACGAAAAGGGTCATCTGAATGTCGCTCTCTTTCATCAGGCTCCTCGTGCGCTCGTCCATAATGTCAATGTACTCAGTGCTAAGGCTGAGGGGAATCATCGCGTCGTCCGGGTACTTGAAATTTTCGGAAAGCCACTCGGCTGCCTTGTTCAAGTCAGTCTTCCTTGCGAAAAAAGCAGCTGAAAGAAAAGTGCCGTCGTTTTTGTCCACGAGCTGAAACCTGTAGTCATTTTCAAAGATATTGTTGCGGACGATATTCTCCACAGAAAAGCGTCTGTACTCTTCGTCACCATAAGGCGCGCACCACATGGGCGTAAGGACATCCAGCATAAACGGAATGTTCCTCATGTCAAAAGTCTCCACGCTGATATTTTCCGATTGCATTTTCCACGCCTCCATGCGGTCAAATATTACCACTTGAAGCAAAAATCTTCAATAGAGGAATGAGGGCCTAGAATTCCCAATTTTGCACTTCCATTTTTCCAATCTGTGTAATATAATCAAGGAATGAACATTTCTTACAATGAAAAAAGTCGCGTTTTTGCGCTTGAGACGGAGAACGCAGGTTATTATATGGCTGTGGTGGATGACGACAATTTTCTGTGCCACGTTCACTACGGAAAAAAGATTTCCATTGAGGACGACCTTCCTCATCTTCTCAGAAAGGATGAGTACCCGCACGTTCCCTCAAAAAACAACCGGGACAGGCTTTCCTTCTATGACTCAACCAGATGGGAATATCCCTGCGGCGGAATCGGGGATTTCAGGGAGAGCGCACTGGACGTCACCAACAGCCTGGGACAGAACGCCGTAAACCTGAGCTACGATTCCCATAAAATCATCAGGGGAAAACCGTGCCTTGAGGGACTTCCTGCAACATGGGGAAGCGAGGACGACTGCATGACGCTTGAAATCAAGTGCGTGGACAAAGTTCTGAGCCTTGAAGTTTTCCTCTATTATACTGTGTTCCGCGGAATTGATGCCGTGGCAAGGAGCGTCCGAATCTGCAACCGTGGCAAGGAAGCGGTCATGCTCAAAAAGGTGTACTCCGCAAGCTTGGACATGGAGAACTCAGGCTACGACCTGATTACCCTACACGGCTCATGGGCAAGGGAAAGACACATCGAGCGCACTCCTCTCTTCCACGGAAAATCCGGGGTCTCCTCAATCAGGGGAGAGACATCGCATCAGGAACACAGCTTCATGGCACTCGCGGCCCACAATGCGGATTACGACGGCGGTGAAGTCTACGGATTCAGCTTCATCTACAGCGGCAACTTCATCTCACAGGCTTCGGTGGATCAGTTCGATACGGTACGAGCCCAGGTTGGAATCAACAGCGAGGGATTCAGCTGGAAACTCGGGGCGGGAGAATCATTCCAGGCACCAGAGGCAATAATCGTCTACACGACAGGCGGCTTCAACGAGATGAGCCACAATTTCCACAATCTGTTCCGCAATCACCTCATACGCGGAGAGTACAGAAACAAGATGCGACCCATCCTGATTAACAACTGGGAGGCCACCTACTTCAACTTCAACACGGAAAAGCTCCTTGATATAGCGAGGGAAGCAAGCAAGGACGGAATTGAGATGCTCGTGATGGACGACGGCTGGTTCGGAAAGCGCGACAACGACGAATGTTCCCTGGGCGACTGGTTCGTGAACGAGAAAAAACTTGAAGGCGGCCTTAAAAATCTTGTGGATCAAGTGAACGCTCTCGGAATGAAATTCGGAATCTGGTTTGAGCCCGAGATGATTTCACCGGACAGCGAGCTTTACAGGGCACACCCGGATTGGGCATTGAAAGTTCAGGACAGGACCGCGGGACTTGCAAGAATGCAGTATGTCCTTGATTTGAGCCGCAAGGAAGTAAGGGACTACACATTCAACCAGCTTAAAAAGATCCTTGAGAGCGCGAACATTGAGTACGTGAAGTGGGACATGAACAGACCTCTCTGCGACGTTGGCTCCACTCTTTTCCAGGGAGAGAACGCCGGTGAGCTTTACCACAGGCACGTGCTTGCGGTCTATGAGCTGCAGGAAAGACTCACCAAGGAATTTCCCCATCTGCTTCTTGAGAACTGTTCGGGAGGAGGAGCCAGATTTGACGCCGCCATGCTCTATTACAGTCCGCAGATTTGGTGCAGCGACGACACCGATGCCATTGAGCGCCTTGAAATTCAGGAAGGAACATCGCTCGTCTATCCGCTTTCCACAATGGGAGCACACGTGAGCGTCTGCCCCAATCACGCCATAGGAAGGGTAACTCCGTTCAGGACACGCGGATTTGTCGCACTCGCCGGAACATTCGGATACGAGCTTGACATCACGAAACTTTCGGCTGAGGACCGCGCGATAATCCCGGAGCAGATTGCGATGTACAAAAAATACAATGCCCTTGTGCGCGAAGGAGAATACTGGAGGCTCGCAAGTTACTCGCAGAACCATGAGTGGGACGCATGGGAGGTCGTGAGCATGGACAAAAAGGAGGCACTGATTACCCTCGTGCAGGTCCTGAATCATCCGGGATTCCACTCACACCGCGTCATTGCGAAGGGACTCGACCCAAACATGAGATACCGTATCACCATTGAGGACAGCCTTGGAAAAACGAGCGACGAGGGAATCTGGACGGGACTCACGCTGATGAACGCAGGATTTTTGTCACCGCGTCTCTGGGGAGATTTCAACTCGCAGCTGATACATATTGTCAGTGAATAAAATAAACTGTATAATCAAGAGGGTTTGCATCTTTAAGTTGCGAACCCTTGTTGTTATACTATGGAGGAAAAAAGTATGAAAACTATTTTGAAAAAGTTGTGTCTGCTTATTTGTGCTGCAATGATGTGCTCATTCGCAAGTGCGGCAGGCAAGTCGTCAAAGAAAAAGGCCTCGCCGGAATACACGCTGGAAAAGACGCATGACATGGACGCGAACTGGGACATGTACTTTGAAACAGGAGACGAGACGTATCTTGAGAATGTCCTCGCCTATGCTGATTCAGAAGATTTGATGATGACCAAAATCAACAAGCAGGCCAAGACTTTAATGAAAGACGAAAACTTCGTCAAGGCAATGGAGCATCTGGGAGCTGAGGTCAACGGCAACAAGTTTGACCTTGCTTATGACCTTGAGCTGATGGTCAGCTTTTTCGTGCAGGACGAGGAATTTGCCGATGCCACAAAATATGTCTACTCATTTTTCCCGGATGAGATGTTCATAAGAGGTGTTGTAAAGAGCACGTCGTTCTGGTCCCTGGTTTCAAACGCAAACCAGCACGAGGAGATAAACATAGCCATCCAAAAGCGCCTGCCATATCTGAACGAAAAGGCTCATATGACTTTTGTCCTGGGCTTGGGACTGAACGAAAAGATTCCCCTCTTGAAATCAGACAAGGGCTCGGCAGAATACAGCAACGACAAAATCTACCTGATGCCGGTGCTCATAAATGATTTGGACAGAACCGTCAATGACTGGAACTCTTTGGACGCGGAGGAAATGCCGTCGGTAAAACCAAGCTCGGAAGTCAACCTGAAAAAGGAAATCAACAGCATTGCTCCTTTCATCATGTACAGCGCAAATGCCGCCATGGATTATCCGATTTATTATGACGGTGAGCTGATAAAGCCGGACGGAACGACATCAGCCTTCAAAGCGACGAAAGTGAATCTTGCCACAAAGGCCCCCCAAAACAGCACATACATCTATGCCGCCCAGCAGCAATTCAACTGGCTGTTTGACAAAACAGATGCCCCCGGGAAATACACACTCCGCCTGAGCGTCTACACGAGCAAACAGGTAATCGCCGTCTTTGAGATGGATTTTAAATTGAAAAAATAACAGCGCATAAAGTGGGGAGATTTGAAGTCCATTGATTTTTCATCTCTCCACTCTCCACTTTCAACTTTCCACTCGTACAACTTTCCACTCACTCAGCTTTCTTCTCGCCCTGAATCACGGCACGCAAGGCACCAAGTTTCTCGTTGGTCTCTTCCCACTCTCTCTCTGGAACACTGTCGTAGACTATTCCGCCTCCCGCCTGCAATGTCCATGTGCTGCCCTGCCTCAACGTACAGCGGATTCCGATGCAGAAATCCAAATCACCGTTCGCCTGTAAATAACCGATGGCACCCGCATAAAAGCGCCTCTTCACTTTCTCAAGCTGACTCAAGATTTCAATCGCGCTGATTTTCGGGGAGCCGCTTACGGTACCGGCAGGGAATGCTGAGCGGAGGACCTGAATCTGCTTGAAGTCGCTCCTGATTTTTCCCTCCACGTCGCTCACAAGATGCATTACGTGGCTGAAAAATTCACAGTCCATGTAGCGTGTAACTTTAACGCTTCCGCTCTCGCACACACGTCCCAAATCATTTCGTGCCAAATCAACAAGCATGAGGTGCTCGGAATTTTCCTTTTTGTCGGCAAGAAGCTCCTCCTTCAAGGCCTCGTCCTCAGCCGCATTTTTTCCGCGTCGTCTAGTACCTGCGATCGGCCGGATTGAAGCCACACCGTTTCTTGCGCGAACAAGACTCTCCGGGCTGCAACCGATGAGCTGCCTGTCACCGTAATCAAGATAGACGAGATACGGAGAGGGATTCACGCTCCTAAGCCTGCGGTAGATTTCCAGCGCGCTTGTCTCGCACTCAAGTTGAAGCCTGCGGGATGGGACGGCCTGGAAGATGTCTCCTGCGACAATCCGTTTTTTAAGGGCAACCACCTTGTCCATGTACTCAATCCTGGAGCGGTCCAAATCAGTGAGCACACGGCACGGCTTGGGATCCTCGGGCGGCTCAAGATAGCTGAAGTCCATGTCACCGAGTCGCTTTTTCAGATTGTCCACGGCTCTCTGCAAATCAATCTGATGCTCGGTGTAGTTCAGGGCAAAGATGTGGAGTCTTTCGGTAAAGTGGTCGAACACAATGTAAAGATGCCCCGCAATGAATTCGCTCTCGGGGATTTTCAGCTCGTCGGTCTGTGGAGCAAGCGTGATTGTGTCGCACCTGGCGCAGAACTCATAGCTCAAATAACCGATGCCGCTCGCTGGTACCGGAATCTCCTTGTGGGGAAGCTCGTTCTCACCGGCCACATAAAGAAGCGCGTCCAAAATGTCGGGCTTATGGAGGATTTTACTTCCCGGCGCGATTGTCTCCACACTGCCCCCCGCTGCCTGTACTGTCTCCGGCGTAAAAGGAACCCTGCGTCCGTCAATGATGAAAGCGATTCCCTCGTCATCCTGCAGAATCCTGAACGCCTCCTCAGCCAAAAGGATTGAATAGCGTTCCTTTCCCATGTTGAACCTTGCGCTCTCAAGGATGGCCTTCGCACCAATCTTTCGGGCAAGTGAAAAAGGCGTGTACCTGTCTGAGGGCAGACTGATATATATGCTGTCATTGCGTTTAATCATTTTTAACCTCTCTTTAGCGAAGCATCGCTCTAGCTCTCAAAATCATTCTATTTATAGTAACATTCTATCAATAGAAACATAATTTGTCAAGAGATTTTTCAATTTTTGCAGAAGGCAAGTGCAAATCCAAATTAAACTTGGGAAATCTAAATTAAAACGAGGAAACGCTTCCATTTGCGGCGGGAACCGTGCCAATCAGCCATGGGTGTGCGGTATAAGGTATTGGAGTCGCTAACGCTCCCCCCGCACAAATGTCTGCTTGTCCCGAACCCCGCCTCCATTACAGCGTTTCCTTAATCAACATTTGATTTCCCATGCATTATTTAAGCACTTACCTTCTTAGTCAATTCTTCGTAAATCTTGAAAAGCTCAGCCACGATTTCACTTTCCTCAAGATTTTGCCTGAAGCCATAAGCCTGCATAACCGCCTTGTCGTTCGCCTCATGAGCCTTACACAACTCTTGGAACAAATACATATCAGCACCGTACATATCCGCGAGGGAAGAATCCGGGTATTTTGAACGTGCGTCCAGTATCGCCTGTGCGGTTTTCTCAATTTTTGATTTCTGCTCCTCCGTGGGATTCGGCCATGGGAAATTGTTATAGACTACTCCTATTGAATAACAATATCTTGTTTCAAGACGACCGCACACTGCTCTCATCCATGCCATATGTACACACGAGGTAAGAATACCAAAATGATAAACGCTTGCATTTTGGCTGATTTTTACACGGTTGCTGCACATAACCTCCGGCGGCATAAATCCAATAGGAACATAATTTCTTTTTTCCGAACTGATTTCTGGAATCACAATATAATTTTTCGTCGGCATATTTTCCACATGAAATCGAGTGGGCTTATCAGCTAATTTTTGAGTACCCGGACTTTTGCTTGCTAATCTTGCCTCACGGACAGCCTGAACCCTCTTGAAACATTCCGGCATTTTCTTTATTTCCGTAGGAGAACAGTCACCAAGCCACAGACAGTAACGATAATATCCATATAAAAACTCATCCGCTCCAACCCATCTTCTGAAATATTTTTCTGATGCAGGCTCGATTTTGATGAACGCCTTCATCTCATCTTCCGTAAACAGATAATTTCCTCCGTCAATCGGCTTATTTCCGATTCCCATTTCCGGTACATCTGCGAGCGGTTTTTGACGATTTTCCACAAACATATTAGGAGCGTCCAAAAGATATCCGTTAATATTTTTTGCCTCCTGTTTATTTCCATTTTCATCAAAAAGAATTTTCTTTTTAGCTTCATTTTGACAACTAAATCCTATAATAACACAATGCACATGAGCCATGTCAGAACTTTCAGAATCCCAGCGGAATGTACGCCATGCAAAATCAATATTGATATTATAATTTTCAAAAAGCGTTTTCCAAAGGATTGCAACCTGCTCTCCCTGTGTGATTGAGTTTGTTGAAACAAGGGCTGTCTTTGTTTTACAATCCTTCATATAATCCGCCGCTATCTTGTACCAGCAGGAAACATAATCAAGATTCCCGACATTTTTGATTTTGCCAAACACATTAATCACATCATCCTTTTGTGCCGCCGTCATAATTCGTGCTCCCACGAACGGAGGGTTCCCGATGATGTAATCGTATTCATGTCTTGAGCCGTCAATTTCTGTAGCGAATCCCGCAAACAATCCGTCATTCGGCAACGCATTCTTGTCAGCGGCTTTTAACGTGCCCCAATCAAGGCGGAGGGCATTTCCCTCAACGATATTCGCCTTATTCGTAAGCGGAAGAAACTTAATGTTCTGATTTACTATCTTTTCAGTTTCCGTAATCATCTGGCTTTCGGCAATCCAAAGAGCCGTTTTTGCAACTGTGACAGCGAAATCATTTATTTCAATTCCATAAAACTGATTGACATTTACCTCAATCGGATTAAAAAACTCCCCCATAAGAGACTGCCCGCCAAAACGCAACTTTATGGCCTCATTCTCAAGCCGGCGCAAACTTAAATATGTCTCGGTAAGGAAATTCCCGCTTCCACATGCCGGGTCAAGAAATTTTAATGAGCCAAGCTTTTTCTGAAATTCAAGAAGTTTCGGGTTGCGTTTGTTTAATTCCGTAATCTCACAAATCGCCTTAAACTCCGCATTCAAATCGTCAAGAAACAAGGGATCTATAACCTTATGGATGTTCTCCACGCTTGTGTAATGCATTCCGTTCGCGCGCCGCATCTTTGTTCCAAGGGTGCTCTCAAATACAGCTCCAAAAATTGTCGGGCTTATTTCGTTCCAATTAAAAGGGGCGCAATGATTTACAATCACATCAACAATTTCCTCCGTAAAATTCGGAATGTCAATATCTTCATCGCGAAACAATCCGCCGTTTACATAGGGAAAATCTTTCAGGCTCGCCTCATCATATTTGTCACGAGAATCCTTATCTGTATCAAGCCACTTAAAAAGTTTCCTGATGCAATCTCTCAGCAGTTCTGTTGGAATCTTTTTTATATAATCCTCAAAGGCTGTTCTTGTTCCAAAAAGGCCCGCATCTTCCGCATAAAGACAAAACACTATCCGCACGCAAAGAATGTTCAATGAGCGGAAACTTTTTTCATCAGGATTTTTATATTCTTTGATTAGTGAGTCATACAACTTTCCGACAAGCTCACCTGCCCTTACAGAGAGTTCCTCCTCTTTTCTGGTATTCTCGTTTTTTTGATCCACAAGAAACTGGAGCCTGTAATATTCCCTTTCCAAGTCCTTTAGAAGAATTGTTTCATAATGCTTCTCTGGCTCTTCTATTCCAAGATCATATATGCGGAATTCCTTAAAATTGCTGACTACAATCCAACGGCATTTTTCCTCATATTTAAGATTATTATCATATCTCTTTGCCTGCTCATAGGGAGTCAATTCGGTTTTATCACCTTGCAATATTTTTTTATCAAGATCAATTTTTGAACCTTTCTGTTCAATAGCTACACGAGTCTGGGGAATATATCCGTCTATATATTTCGTATTCTGGATTTTCACTTTTTTCTCAAAATCAATGTATTTTTCCGGTTTTTCAACACCCAAGACATCCCGCAAAAGGGATATCCAGAATTTTTGAGAGTGCTGCTTTTCATCACCTTTGTCTTTCCATTCTTCCGCAAATTCTCTTGCCGCTTTCTGTTGTTCAATCAGAGTCATAACTGCTTATTTCCTTTTATTTCAAAAAGTGGGATTTTTCCCATATTTTTATTATAGGGAATTATCCCAGAAAGTCAACCAAAAAGGAATTTTCCCTGCAAAATAGATTTATGAATTTTTGGGAAAATGTTGTTGCGGAACTAGAATTTCAAGGTAAGACAAGAAAGGAATTGGCGGCAGAAATAGGCTTTGACGCGTCAAATATTGGAAAGGGAGAGAGAAATGGAAATATCCCCGCCGCTGATACCGCATTGAAAATTGCTCATTCCTTGGGCGTCTCTTTAGACTCTCTGCTAAACATGGAGGAAAATCCAAATTCGGAGCCTAATCAGCCACAACTCGACCAAAGCCTTTGTAAAAAATATTACTCCATAATTCAAAAATTAGACGAAATGCCAAATAATACCAAAAATCTTCTGTGCAAATTGATTTCCGAATGGAAATAAGACGAAAACCGAAATTTTAACAGTACCCGAAAGAAACCATTTGCCAAAAAAGCCCCGATATGCTATACTCAGCTTGAGAAATTAAAGCATTTTAAAAAGTAAAAGGAGATTTTCTTTCTATGAATCAGGAAGACGAGGACTTTTTGTATCAGATGCTCACGGACATTGAGGGACTGGACGGCGAGAACATGGACAAATTCCTAGAGCATTGCAGGAAAAATCCAATCCCAGGCTGTGCGCCAGACAATACGGAGCCACAAAGCAGCAATGAAAAGCAGAACTGAATTTTTATCTGATGAAATCCACCGGCGTTACGGAAGCATCCGTCGCGCGAGGGGTTCCTTCCTTTATACGGCAAAAAACGTGAGGCTCACGGATCTTTACCAGGAAAACGGACGCGCAATCCTGGGCTGGGGAGGCTCCTCGGCTTTTACGATTATGAAAAATGTCCTGAACCGGGGCATAAGCGGAAGCTACAGGACGGATTTCAGCCACAGATTGGAAAAATCAGTCTGCGATCTTTTCGGCTCAAATAAAAAAATCCTCTGTTTTACGGCAAAAAAGGACGCGGAAGAGGCCGCCGGAAGATTGTGCGACGGAAAAATCATCTCTTACAGACCCTGGAAAAGTGGAAAAAACGACGTGGAAAGCGCCGGTGCATTGATTTTCGAGCCACCTCTACCCTGGGCGCAGGAACTTTTTATCCTCGCACTTAACGACGGGAATGAAATCAGCGAAAAATGGGAAAAAATCAGCGCGGAGACAGGAATCACAAGGACAATCCTTTCTCCGCCAATGGAAGCCGCATACACAAGGGCAGTCTACAATCTCATTCAGGAGCTAAAAGACCGCAAGGAAAAGGACTTTTTCATCTACGACCGGGAAATCGCGGCATACTGGACACGCAAGGGACCCTATCTCTACCCGAAAAAGGAGCTTTTTACCGAGGAAAGCTATGCGGATTTCGTCCTTCACTGCCTGGACAACACGATCGTCATAAATCCATCCCTTGACGGAGCAAGCATAGTGCCATTCGGAGCCGACCGGGGTGTATTTTCGTCGCTGCTCAAAAATCCGTGGAAATCAGTCTGAATCTGTCCGATAATTGAAGCATGACACAGGCAGATTTGATTCTCTATATAATAAAGCTGGTTCTCGGCGGAATTACGGCATTTTTCGCGATCATCCTCTGGAGCAGGACAAGGGACGCGGCATGGATGAGCATGGTCGCCGGCACAATAATCCGCTACACAGGAACCGTCTACGACATGCTGATTGATTTCGGCGTGGTTTTCACTACGGACATCGAACTTTTTTCAATTCCTCTCACGACACTCCTCTTTACGGTGGTTCCGTCCCTCTTTTTCATCCTCGCTTTCATCCTGATGATTCACAGAACTAGATAAGTGGAAAGTTGAGAGTGGAAAGTGGAAAACGTTTTCCAGCATAGCTTGTTTTTTTCTGGGGGAAGATATATAATTAAAGAAAGATTTAAAACAAGGGGGATTTTTCTTATGAAATCTTACAAGGGATTCAGGCACGCGGGAATTTGCGCGGCATTATCCATTATGGTTGCATTCCTTTTCTCGGGATGTCTTATTCTTACTCCGACCGTACAGCAGACCCCGGTGGACAGAAGCGGTGACTCAGCGGCAACAGCTGTCATCGAGGGAATCTGGAAGCAGTCAAGCACTGGAAACAGCTACGAGATTGCGGAAACCGGCGGAGCATATACACTGACATGCTTTACCTTAAAAAGCAACGGAGAAAGAAGCTACAGCTCAAACATGACGACCTTTGAGAAGGGTGCGAAAAAGGCCCTCGACTCAAGGCACGGATACCTGTACGGCTACAACAAGAACCGCCCGGGCTGGATCGCATACTACTACACTCTCAGCGGCGACAACCTGAACCTGACTCAGGTGCTGAACGACAACGGAGGAGCAACTTGGTCTTCCATTGACGACGCAAAGGCTCTCGCGGACATCAACAAGCCGGGTGCCGTGAAGATGGACCTGACACGCTAAGTATATCGCGATATACATATCGCAATAAGCGCACAAAACCGTCATCCTCTGTGGGTGGCGGCTTTTTTTGTCCCACAGCCAATTTTTACTTGCCAAATGCGGTCATGGGGTGTAAAATTATAGCATGGTTCCGCTTTTGCGGGACTCAACCCAAAACAAGGAGTGTTTTATGTCACAGAAACAGCCCCGCACATGGGGAATCTTCATCATCCAGCTGTCTCTTCGCTCGCAAAGAACGGGCTCATAATCGGAGGAATCGTCACAATCAAGAACGGAAAATAAATCCGACCTTTTTTGAAGGGGTAGATTGCAAGTCAGTCTGCCCCATTTTTATTCCCCATCAGTCACCACTGGAAATGATTTCACATCTTCCTCGAACTGTCTTCTCAAATCCTTCGCAAGCGGTATGTTCAGATATTTTATCTCAAGCGACCTGAAAGAACTCCTGCTGATTTCCACCGCACCATAGCGGGCCATGTTGTCCGTGTATGCCTGACAGTCAATCAGCTTGCCGCCGCATTTTTTAAAGGCACGCGCAAAAAGAGCAAAGGCCGATTTGGAGGAGTCGCTTTCCAAGGTGAACATGCTTTCCCCGCAGAACACGGAGCCCAGAAGCTCGCCGTAAAATCCGCCGACAAGTTTTTCCCCATGCCACACCTCAAAACTGTGCGCAATTCCCACCTCATGCAGCTCGCAATATGCCCTGATGATTTTGTCCCCTATCCATGTTCCGCTCTGGTCCTCCCTGCTCACCTCGCGGCATCCCTCTATGACGCTTCGAAAATCGCGGTCCATCGTGTATGTGTAGGGACTGTGCTTCAAAAAACGGTCTATGCTTCGGCTTATGTGAAGGTCGTCCGTCCAAATGCAGAACCTCGGGTCGGGACTGCACCAGATTACAGGGTCTCCGTCATCCTCGTTGAACCACGGAAAAATCCCCTGGACGTATGCCGAATAAAGCACCTGAAGGTCAATGTCCTCCGTGACCATGCACACGCCGAAAGTTTTGTCCCTCTCATCAATGCTCGGCTCGGGAAGCGGAATGATTAAATTCGGATTAAAGAATTCCGGGCCTGAAAGAAATTCCGCCGCCGATTTTTTCCCCATCATTCCGGGACTCCGAACTCAAAGCAGATTTTTCCGTCCTGCGCGTCAACACGCACCGAAGAGCCACCGCAGAGCTTGCCGAAGAGAACCTCATCCACAAGGGGGGACGCAATCTCACTCTCCGCCGTCCTGTAAATGTTCCTCGCGCCGAATTCCCTGCTGTATCCCTTGTCCGCGATCACACGCACGGCATCCTCGCTCGCCTCCATTTTCACGCCCCGGGTCTCAAGTCTCTTGGCAATTTTTTCCACGGCTGTACGTGCAATGGAAAGAATAACCTCGGAGTCCAGATGCGAGAACGGAATCACAGCGTCAAGGCGGTTCCTGAACTCAGGAGAAAAAGCCTCCTCCACCGCATGATTCAAAGTCGCGTCGTCATTTCCGTCCAAAGCAGAGACCGAGCCTGAAAATCCCACGGATCCCTTTTCCATGTCCCTAGCACCGGCATTGCTCGTCATAATCAGAATGCAGCTTCTGAAATCCGCGCGTCGTCCCTGGGAATCCGTAAGCGTTCCGTAATCCATCACCTGAAGCAGCACGTTGAAGATATCCTGATGTGCTTTCTCAATCTCGTCAAAAAGCACTATGGAGTGCGGGGCATTTCTTACGGCATCCACCAAAAGACCACCGTTCTCGTATCCCACATATCCGGGCGGAGAACCGATAAGCCGGCTCACGGTATGCTTTTCCTGATACTCGCTCATGTCAAATCGGATAAGATTCTCACCCAGCTGCGAGGCAAGACTGCGTGCAAGCTCCGTCTTTCCAACTCCCGTCGGCCCAACGAAAAGGAATGCTCCCTCAGGTCTCTCCTCATTTCTGAATCCGGCCCTCGCTTTTTTCACCGCGACTGACACAGCCTTTACAGCACGGTTTTGACCGAGCACTTTTTCGCCGAGAGATTTTTCCAGATTTCTCAGCATGACAGACTCATCCTCGGTGATTTTCTCAAGCGGAATGCGTGCCATGCGTGAGGTGATTTTTCTGACCACATCGCTCTTTATCTCAAGCGGCTCTTTTTTCTCAGCGTCCCCAAGGTGGATTTTCGCGAAGGAGCCCGACTCATCCATAATGTCTATCGCCTTGTCGGGAAGCCGTCTGTCAGGAAGATACTGCACGGCAAGGTCCACAATCTCCTCAAGGATTTCATCGCTGTATTTCACCTGATGATAAGCCTCATATTTCGGCGAAAGACCACGGAGAATCGCAACGCTCTCGTCCCTGCTCGGCTCAAGTATGTCGATTTTCTGGAACCTTCTTGAAAGAGCGCTGTCCTTTTCAAAATATTTTGAATACTCGGAGAAAGTCGTGCTTCCAATGCAGCGGATTTTACCGGATCCAAGCACAGGCTTGAGCATGTTGGCGGCATCAAGGGAACCACCGGAAACCGCACCTGCCCCCACAAGCGTATGAATCTCATCAATAAAAATAATCGCTTTCTCAAGCGAGCTGATTGCGTCCACCACGCGGCGGATTCTCTCCTCGAACTCACCACGGTATTTCGTTCCGGCCACAAGCGAGCCCATGTCAAGGGAAAACACGGAGCATCCCTTCAGCACGTCCGGCACATTTCCCGCGGCAATCATGGAGGCAAGTCCCTCGGTAATCGCAGTCTTTCCAACTCCGGGCTCACCCACGTGCAGGGGATTGTTCTTCTTTCGGCGGCCAAGGATTTCTATGGTGCGCTCTATCTCCTCTTTTCTTCCCACAAGCGCATCCAGCTCTCCGTTCCTCGCCTTTTCTGTCAGGTCGGTGGTGTAGCGTTTTAAAAATCTCTGGTTGATTCTGTCACGGGTCTTGTCGTCGTCCTCGTCGAAATCCTCATCAAAATCTTCGTCATCATCAAAAATATCAGAGTCATCAAAATCACCGACTTCCAAATCAAAGTTGTCATCGTCTTCATTGGAAGGAATCGGAGAACGATTTTTTCTGCCGTCGGAATCAGGCTCACTGATTTTTTCCTCGTTTCTCGCAGATGATACGGCCTCAATCAGGGGCAGACGCTTCACGCCGTTTTTTCTGAGTATGTACGAGCAATAGAGCTGGGTCACGTCAAGCATACTGACAAGGAGGTCATATTTCGCAATCTGGGATTTCTCCGCGTTCAGGCATTGGGCAGTGGCGTTCATAAAAACCGTGTTGAGTCCGTCGGAAAAATCTGTGCGTCCCTCAATCCCCTCGGGAATCTTCGGAACCTTTTCCTCAAGATAATCCTCCAGGTCCGCGCGGATTGCATGTCGGTTCGCCCCGCAAGAGATGAGCACGTCGATTATGTCCAAATCCTTGAGCATCACGAAAAGCAGGTGCTCCGGTGTGGTGAACTCATGTCTGGATTCTTCCGCCAGAGCATGTGCCTGATTCAGCAGCTCCCGGCTTGATTTGTCTGCTTCCATATCCTACGCCTTTTCAATCCTGCACTGAAGTGGAAATCCCTCTTTTCTCGCCATCTCCATCGTGATGCGGGCCTTTGAGTGCGCGATGTCATAAGTGTAGATTCCGGCAACCCCGCTTCCGCTCTTATGAACCGACTCCATTATCTGCACTGCCTCCGTCTCCGATTTATGGAAGACCTGCCTGAGGACATCAACCACAAAATCCTTCGTGGTGTAGTCGTCATTGAGCAGCACGACCTTATAATCTGACGGCGGCTTGATTTTCTCCACAACGCCGAACGCATTGTCATTTTCAAAACTAAAATCCATATCGCATGAACTATAGCACAAAAAGCGGGAATTGGCAATTACACGAGGATTGCGCGACGAAAACAAAAAAATCCGGCCCCATCGTTTTGAAAGGACCGGATATGCTCGATACTAGATTCGAACTAGTGACTTCTACCGTGTGAAGGTAGCACTCTACCACTGAGTTAATCGAGCTGATGTTTACCAGAATACCACAAAGCCCAAATAAAGTCAAGCGATTTTGAAAAAAAGGAACTTGTACAAATTCTGAAAATAAGATAGAATTAAAATATGGATGAGACGCTTTTGGAATACGGGGTTTTTATTACGCCCGACTTTAAAGTACTAAAGCCATACACGGAGGAGCATCGCTTTGAGCCAGGCAAAATTGAGTCAGGCAACGCAAGCGAAACCGCACCCGCAAAACGGGGACTCCTCGCATTGGCAATCGCACGCAACAAGGACATCAAGTAACTTCGTGAAGCCATTTTCCGCTCGCGACACGGATAAATCCCAAGGCGGCCTTTACAATTCCCTCGCTCATCACAAAAATATAAATCCACACCGCGCTCAGATGCAGCACGGACGAAGCAAGAAATCCCAGGGGAATCGCAACCAGCCAAAGAGTGCATAGCTCTACTACGGCAGTATAAACAGTGTCCCCGCCAGCACGGCACACACCCACAACCCAGTTCATGCAGAAAGAGTTGAATGGATAGAACGCGATTAAAATCCAAAGCATGTAAGTCGCAGTACGGATCACATCGGGCTCCACCTTGAAGAAAAGGGGAAGCAGGGCGGAAAGTGGCAAAAGCAGAACTCCGACCACGGCACCGACCAGGGGCATGAACCACATGGAGCGCCTTGCATATCCGCGGGCCTCATCCAGCTTCTTTTCGCCGATTCGTTTTCCAATCAGAACACCGATGCCGTTTCCGAATCCCATGCAGAAGACCCATGTAAGCTGACTGATTGTGTTCGTAATCTGGAACGCGGTGATTGCGTTGGTTCCGGCGTGAGCAAAAATGGAGCTTTGAACAGAAATGCCGAGTCCCCAGAAAGTTTCGTTGATGATTACCGGAAATGCAATTTTAAAATACTTCGCAAGGGAATCCGCCGTAATGCAAAGCATCTCCCTCAGTTTTCCGCAAGCCTCGTATTTGTGACCGTATGACCAGAAGATTAAAATGCAGAACTCAACCACGCGGGAAAAGACGGTCGCAATGGCGGCACCCTTCACTCCCCAGCCCGCGACAAAAATCAAAAGATAGTTTGAGCCTGCGTTCGTAAAAAGGGAGATTGAAGTACATGCCAGAGGAAGCCTGACTCTTTCGGTACAGCGGAATGCGAGAGTAAAGGAAAAATTGATTGCGGTGATTATGTAGCTCAGACAGACAATCCGAAGATAATCACCGCCGACCTGAATTACAGCGGGATCGGGAGAAAAGAGACTTATCAGCTGATGGGGAATCAAGAGCGAGAGAAGCGTAAAAATGGAAGCGACAATCACGGAAAGACAAAGGATGATTCCGAGGGATTTTCTGATTCCCTTGAGATCATTTTTGCCCCAGAACTGAGAGATAAAAACTCCGCCGCCGGAAGCGATTCCAAAAAGCACCATGTTCAGGATGAAAAAAATCTGGTTTCCCAAACCGACCGCCGCAATCTCCGTGCCTCCAAGACGACCGATCATAACGGTGTCCAGCATGTTCACGAAGTTGGCAAGAAGATTCTGCAGAGAGACGGGAATGGCGATGGCGACAAGTGCCGAATAAAATCCTTTTATTTTCATTTGAGTACCGTACCGATTTTTTTTATGGCGGAGAAAAAGAGCGGACCATATCCCCCTGAACTGTCCGGAAGAATGTGAAATCCATATTCTGTTTTTTCAGCGCACTCAAAAATTTTTTCCATGCTGATTTCTTTTTCCCCGGGATTTTCAGGAAGGATTTTTCCGCCGTGATTTTTTAGCGAGTCCAGATTTTCACCGAACACTTGTGAGACCTCTTCCCTTGAAAGGATTTTTGCGCCGGGAAATTTTTTCGCGAGTCTTGAGAGAACGCCGTCATTTTCCAAGCGGGAGATTGCGCAGGTGGCATAAAGCATGAATCCTCCGTCCTCCAAAAGTCTCCATGCGGAAGAGAGCAAGGCCCACTGTTCCATGGAAAGAGTCTTTATGCGCGATGGAGTCCATTCACCAAGATACTTCGGGTCTTTTAGGACATGTCTTTCACTTGAGCAGGGAGCGTCCAAAAGTATCGCGCTGAATTTTTCAGTCTCACGTTTGCACATTGTGGCACCGTCTCCGAGTCTCACGCTGACCCTTGAGGCAATCTCCGGGGGTAGACTCTCCGAGACGACTTTTGCGAGTCTGTTTTTTCTTTCGGGCGAACGCTCGTTTGAAACAAGGGATGCATCATTTTCCATGACAAGGGAAGTGACCAGAGTTTTTCCACCGGGAGCCGCACACATATCAAGGAGCCTTGTGGATTTTGACGAGGGAAAACAAAGTGCCGCAACTACACTCGCAGGATCCATAAAATAGGGTCGGCAATCAGAAGCGGAAAGAGACACATGCACGGTCTCCTCCATCAGGGCGAACTCAAGTGCCGTCCATCTTTCGCCATAGAGCTCCGTATAATATTGGATGAATCCTTCCTTGCCGCGTGGTTTTTGCTCAGTCCCTTTTTTCATACTCAGTCCTTTTCAGAATTAGTTTTCCAGAAACGGTCGCCCTTTTCCTTGATTTCCGCAAAATCTTCCATGCGCTTTTTCAGCTCACCGTTCTGCTCCGTGTCATCGCTCATCCTGATTACATATCCGCCCGTGGCATTCGGTTCTGCCTTAAGGATTCCGCATCTCAGCTTGAACTCCAGGACTTTTTTCTCCGCGTCCCTGAGCTTCTTTTTGAAATCCGGATGAGTCTCGGCATGGGAAAGCAAATCCTCGGCGACGGTCGCAAATTTTTTTTCGCTCAGCATAATCACGTGCACACCGGCATCAATGGCCTGAACCGCAGCAAGCTCCGGAGGAAATCCGTTTGCGTTCAATGCGGCCATAAAAATGTCATCGCTGATTATAAGTCCGTCGTAATGAAGCTGAGACCTGAGGATGTCGTTCACCCAGATCCGGCTAAGACACGCGGGAACAGATGAGTCCACCGCCGAAGTACGTGCATGGGACATCAGTACGGCGCTCGGTTTTCCTCCCATCACGCAGTAAAATGGCTCAAGGACTTCTTTTTGAAGACGTTGCATTGGCCACTTGATTTCAGGAAGCCCTGAGTGAGGGTCGGTGCTTGTGTTTCCGGGAAAATGCTTGAGCACGGTTCCGACTCCGCCAGACTCAAACGCGCTTACGAACGCAAGGCTGTAGCTTATGCTCTGTGCAATCCCGCCGAAAGACCTCTCCTGCAAAAAACTTGTGTTCTCATCATTCAGAGCCTCGGACACGGGAGCAAGATTCATGTCAAAGCCCAAAAGTCGCATCTGCCTTGCCTGCATGGAAAAGATTTCATAAGCCTGTGACGGAGAGAGTTTGTCCGCAATCTGAGCGGGGGACGGAAGCTTGCTCGTGATTTTTTTGAGCCGGTTCACGTCACCTCCCTCCTGATCAACCGCGATGTACGGACGAAGGATTTTATTTTTCACGCAATAGTCCGCGATGGATTTTATGTAGGCGGAAGTCTCCTCGGGACTCTCTCCTATGTTGAACGCGAAAAAAAGGGCTCCTCCCGGAACAAGAGGCTCAGGGGTCTCGTCAATGGATTCGATCGCGCCTGAATCTTCCACGGGAGCATAGAGACTGTTTCCTGCCACGCTCACGAGAAAAATCTGGCTGATTTTTTCCCTTTCCGAAAGCGAGTCCAAATAATCTTCCAGGGCGGCATCAAGCTCAGGACTCAAATCCTCCGAGAATCCGCCGAACGAAAAAAATCCGGCGAAAATAAAAATCAAGACGGCACGGAGGACTGCCCTAAAAAAATTTCCTCCCAGAGAATCTTTCATAGCCTGACTTTGCCCCCGCCAAAAAATCAATATTCTTCGGAATTGTCAGACTGGGGAGTTCGCTTTGAGACCACATGTGGACGCACGGACTTTCCGCCCTCGGCACCCTGCTTTTCGGCACGCTTTGCTGAGACAAGACGGCTCTCACCCTTTCTTCTGTAGACACGCATCTTGGACTTCTTTGAGTCACCGTCATCGGAATTCGCGCTCTTTGAGTACATGGCCTCTTTCTTCGCCTTTTTCTCGGCACGTGCCTTGGCTTTTTCCTTGCGGTCCTTTTCTATAAAACCGAGCGCATCATCAAGACCCGCAAAAAACTCCGGCATGTCATCAGCAAACACAACGATTGCCCTTCTGTCATCCTCGCCGTCCTTCACCTTGCTCTCAACAATCTGCAAGAAAACATCCTTGTTGCGGTTTTCCTTCACATTGAAAAAATACGAACGGTTATCAAGCGTAACCTGTGTAGTAAATAATTCTCCGCGAATACCCATCTTTTTCCTTCCTTAAAAATGTAATTGGATTTTTCATACGACCACTCGGGTCCCGACATCATTCAGATCGCTTTCACTATAATATTTTTCAGAGATTTAATCAAGTACCATGAAAAGCATATTTGCCGGACCTTGAAAAGTATTCCTTGAAATGATATGCTTCTCGCATGGAAAACGCAAACAATCTTATAATTTATACAGACGGCGGATGCTCAGGAAACCCGGGACCGGGCGGATGGGGTGCAGTAATAATTGACGGTGAGAATGAGAGTCGGCTCAGCGGCGGGGAAAGACAGACCACGAACAACCGCATGGAGCTTACGGCGGCAATCTCGGCTTTGAAGGCTGTGGTCTCGAAGGATGAATGGAAGTCAAGGCATCTTGAGATTTACTCCGACAGTCAGTATGTGAAAAACGGAATCACATCATGGATAAACAACTGGAAGAAAAACGGCTGGAGAACCGCGGCAAAGAAACCGGTCCTGAACAAGGAGCTTTGGGTGGAGCTTGACGGACTCTTTTCCCAGTGCGACATTGAGTGGAAATGGGTAAAGGGACACGCCGGGGTCAAGTACAACGAAATCTGCGACAGCCTCTGCCACGACGAGATGGAAAAGTTTATGTAAGTGGAAAGCTGGGAGACCATTTGACACAAAATTACAAAGACCCTAAAAACTTCAGTTTTTAGGGTCTCACTAATCAAAGATTATCTACATCGAATCGGCCTGAGACCAGAACATCTTCACGCCCTCGCTCTTGAATTTCTCCTTCACGCTTTTTATGACGGCCTTTACTTTATCAAGCTCAGAGTCCTCAACGTAGCTGACCATCACGAAATTTGTCTCGGGCCATGTAGCGTTGCCGAGCTTGTAATCATCACCGCCACGACCGAATACCTGCGGAAATGTGGTGTAGAGGATGCCGGGAACATACTGCTCAAGTGCCTCGGTGATATCCTCCTCCACGGACTTGTTTGAAATTATCTCAATCCTGTACATCGCTTCCCCCTATTTCTCATCCTTCTCCAAAGAGACGCTTTCCTTTTCCGCCGCCTGTTGATTCTCCAGCTCCTTCACGACCACCTGGCTCTTAGTGACTTTCTTTTCCTTCATAATCAGTGAGTAAAGGACGGGAACGAAAATCAATGTGATGAAGGTTGACGTAATCAAACCACCGACGACCGTCACACCGATCGGCTGAACCATCATCGCGGAACCGTTCGTGGTAAAGCACATCGGGAGCATTCCGAGAATCGTGGTCAGTGTGGTCATCAGAACAGGGCGGAGTCGGCTTGATCCCGCTTTGAAACACGCGTCCTTCATCTTCATGCCCCGGTCAATAAGAAGGTTCGTGTAGTCCACCAGAATGATACCGTTGTTGACGACTATACCGACAAGCATGATCAGACCGATTGCGGAAAGAAGAGAGATCGGTGAGCCGGTAATCTTGGAAATCATAATGACTCCGATCAAAAGGAACGGAATCGTGGTGAGGTTTATCGTCGGTGCCTTGAAACTTTCGTAGGTCGCCGCCATCACGCCGAAGACAAGAAGGATTGCCATGAGGATGATTTTTCCATAGACCGCCATCTGACTTGTGGTGTCCTGCCATGAACCCTCGTAGCTCAGGGTCACTCCGTCCGGGATGATGAATGTGGATGCGATTCCTTCCTTAATCTGTTCCTCAGCCTCATTCGCGTTCATGTCCACAAGAAGGTTCGCCGTAACGTGAACGATCCTCGTGCGGTTCTCATGCCGTATGCTCACGGGTCCGAGTCCCTTTTTCACGTATGCGAAATTCGCCACGCTCACAAGCCCCTTGCTTCCCTGCACGTAAATCTGCTCCAGGTCAATTACCTTCTGTCTGTCCTCAGGCCGCAGCATAACATAGACCGAATATTCCTCTCCGTTCTCGCGGAAAGTTGTGGCCGAGCGTCCTTCCACGGCAGCCTTGATTTCGTTCGCAACCGTATTCACGTTCACGCCGAAGTTGTATGCCCTCTGCCTGTCAATCTCAATCTCAACCTGCGGAAGTCCCTCGGTCGTATCAATGGACGGCTCTCCAAGATTCGGGTTCAGCTTGATAACGTCCGAAATCTTGTTGGCCACGTCCATCGCCATGTCAAGGCTGGAGCTCCTTACCGCAATGTCAATGTCGTCTCCGCTCATCATCTGTCTCATTCCGCGTCCGAAAGAGAACTGCACGTCAGTGTAATCGGCAAAGAAGGGGCGGAGTTTGTTCTGAATCTCCACGTCGGTCTCAATCTGCTCCTCGCTTGGCGGAAGCTGAATCTGGATGGAGCCGGAATATGATGACGAGCCCCTGCCGCCACCGATGCTTGTAATCAGCGTAGTATATCCCTTGACCTCGCGCTCCACAATCTTCTGGAAATCGTTCACAATGGAGGCAGTCTCCTCAAGCGTGGTTCCAACCGGCATCCTGATTGAGACCGTAACAGAATCCTGATGTCCGTTCGGCATCATCTGGATGTGCAGGGTCGGAATGAACATGAGCGACACAAGGAGTGCCGTAATACAAACCATGACAGCCGCCCCACGGTGATTCAGAGCAGCCTTCAGCAATCGGTCGTAAATCTTCTGCACAATATTCTGTCCGAATCCAAAGAACTTGTAGATGGCCTTGAGCACAGGATTTCTGACCGGCTTTTCATTTCTGTTGCTGAGCGGGAAAAAGTGCCCCGCAAGAACCGGAACAAGGAACACGGCGACAAGCAGGGAACTCAAAAGCGCGATTACAATCGTAAAGATGATTCCCTTGAACATCTGACCCATCCAGCCCAGGTCCTCCATAAAGAAGAGGAACGGAACGAATACGCAGATTGTCGTGAGGTTTCCCGAAAGAACCGACATGAGCATCTCGCTGCTTCCAAGGATGGCGGAAATCTTCGGCTTGGCTCCACGCAGACGGTACGAGTAAATATTGTCAATCATAACGATCGAAGCGTCAACAATCATTCCGACTCCAAGGATAAGTCCCGTGAGCGTCATAAGGTTCAGCGTGATTCCGGCCATGTTCATGCACAGCAGGGTGATTATGATTGAGAGCGGAATTGAAATGCCGATGATGATTGTACTCTTGAAATTGCAGAGGAAGACAAAGAGAATGACGATGGCGAGAAGAAGTCCCTGCCACGCTGAGTCAAGCAATGTGCTCAATGTGTCGCGGATTGTCTCGGTGTCGTCGCTGATTATCTCAAGGGAAACGTCGCTCGGAAGGGTTTCCTTCACCTGATCGATTTTTTTATAGACCTCGTTCGCGACCGTAACGCTGTTCGTGCCAGACTGCTTCGTAATCTGCACGTAAACTCCGGGCTCACCGTTGATGTACACATAGCTCGACGCGTCCTTGAATCCCATGTAGGCCCGTCCCAGGTCGCACACCTTCACGTCATATCCGTTGAGCCTTGTGACCACGGTGTTGTTAATCTCATCCACGGTCTTGTACTCACCCACAGTCCTGATTGAGTAGTCCATGGTTCCCTCGGTGACGGTTCCGCCTCCAAGCTCAAGGTTCTGCACAGAAAGGGAACTCGCAACCGCGCTGATCGTAAGATTGTATGCCGCAAGCCTGTTCTGCTCCAGCTCCACACGCACGATCTTCGCACGTCCTCCCATGACGCTCGCCTCTCCGACACCGTCCGCCTGCTCAAGCACGTCAATCACGTTGTTCTCAGCAAGCATCTTCAGGTCGTCGGTGGTTCTGTTTCCTCGGATGGCAATGCGCATTATGGGCTGGGAGGAGCTGTCCATCTTGAATATCATCGGATCAACTCCGTCTGGAAGTGCCCGGTTGATTCGGTCAAGTTTGTCTCGCACGTCGTTGGTCGCTATGTCAAGGTCCGTTCCGTAGTTGAACTCAAGGGAGACCATGCTGCTTCCCTCGGATGAGCTGGACGAGATTGACTTAAGGCTGTTCAAGCTTGCGAGCGCGTTCTCAACAAGATTCGTAACTGATTTCTCAACCGACTCAGGTCCCGCGTTCGTATAAGTTGACATGACCATAAGATAGGGCTGGTCAATGTCCGGCATGAGGCTGATTTCCGTCTTGCTCAGGGTAAACACACCCATCATTCCAAGAAGCGCGAAGACAATCAGCGTAAGGACCGGATGGTTCAGGGTCTTTTCACTAAGCATCAGCTGTTTCCTCCCTCACCTTCTCCCGCCTGATTTTCCACCGGTGTCTGATTCTCCGCCGGAGCCTCTTTTTTAGCCTCACCAATGTCGCGGATTTTCGCACCGTTGCTCAGAACCCTCATTCCCTCCACGACAATCTTCTCGCCCTCGGAGATTCCCTCAAGTATCTGGCACTCGTCATCCACGGCAGCACCCACGGTAACATAGCGGCGCTCCACAGTGCCGTCGTCCTTCACCGCATAGACATATTTCTCGTCGTTCACCTCAATCACGGAATTCGTCGGAAGAGTAATCGCGCCCTCGTAGTCCACGGTCCAAAGATGAACCTTCGCGAACATACCGGCCTGCACCCTGTCATCCTTTTCGTCCAGATTCAGAATCACTTCCTTCGTGCGGCTCACAGAATCAACAAGCGGGGAAACCTTCGTAACCGTCGCAGAGAATTTCTCTCCCGGATAAGACTCAAGCTCAATGTCCGCCTTAAGACCGGTTTTCAACGCATAGACATAACGCTCGGGAACATTCGCGCTCACCTGAAGATTCGCAACGTCACCAATTTTCGCAATGGCCGTACCCGCGCTGATTTTCATTCCCACCTTCAAGGGGCTGGATGTGATTGTGCCCGAGATCGGAGCCGTGACGGGACTGTTCGCATAATACTCGCCTGGAACCGAGGGATCAATCAGGGCAATTACCTGACCGCGGTACACCTTGCTTCCCAGGGCCACGTTCACCTTCACGATTTTTCCACCGATGTCAGGATAAACGTCCACACTGCTCTGGGGCTCTATCTCTCCGTTGGTGTTCACGTAATCATGGAGAGTCGAAATTTCCGCAATCCGTGTCCTGACGCTGACGACATTTTCCCTCTGACCGCCGGGACCGAATCCTCCGAAACCTCCGAATCCGCCCATTCCGCCCTTGTCCTTTGAAAACGGCTTCACATAAAAAAACACAAAGGCAATAACGCCAATGCAAAGCAAAACAATTATGGGTCCGATGATTTTTTTCAACTTCATATTTTTCTCCTGATTTTCTCTTCTATTTTAAAAGCGTACCGAAAGGAAGTCCGGCTGCATTCTCCAAATCCAAGATTGCGGAAACCAGATTGAACGTGTCCGACTTAAGCCGCAACTTTGACTGCTGCAAGCTTGATGCCGCGTTCTGCAAAACGAGAATGTCCCTGGTTCCACGGTTGTATGCCTGCTGAGTCATCTCGTAAGTTTTCTGAGCGAGGTCAATTCTCTGCCTCATCAGTTTGATGGAATCCTTCGCGCTCTTTATCTTGTTCAGGCATTTGTTGATTTCAATGTCCGCCGAGATTCTTGCGTTCTCCATCTGAATCTGAAGGATTTCAATGGTAGCCTTCTGGGTCTCTATGCTCTGCGCACCAACCGACCAAGGCAAATATCCGTCCAGCGGAATTGAGACCGAAAGCGAGAGGGAACCCTTGTTGTGGCTCTTCACCTCATCGCCGAAATTACCTGCAAGCGAGTATGAGTATCCCGCGGAAAGGGTCGGTCCCCACGCTGAGAATTTCGTGGCAAGCAGCTGGTTCTCCGCCGCCTCAATCTGTTTCTTGTATGAGATAACCGACGCAGGAGCAAGCTCAAGTCCGTCAAGCGAAATCTCGCCAATCTTGAGGAAAGCGTCCATGCTGCCTGAAAGCTTGATTTTGGTCTCACCCGGAAGCCCGAGCACCTGCTTGAAGGTCGCCATGTCATTCTCAAGACTCACCTTCGCGGACTCAAGGTTAAGCTCAGCGTCCTGCAGATTCACCTGAGAGTTAAGCACGTCCAGCTGTGAGAGCGTTCCGTGATTGAACTTGGCCTGATTCGCCGAATACTGGGTTTTCGCCATAGTCACCGCGGACTCAAGCAGAACAATATTCTCTTCCTCCAAAAGGATTGAGTAAAAAAGTTTCCTTACGTTCAGCTCCACGCTGCGGACTGCCTCGTCATAGGAAATCTTCTGCTGCTCATAATCCAGAGAGGCCTTTTTGATTGAAGAAATGAGTGAGGGGGTAAATCTCACGGCGACGGAGCCTCCAAGCGAATAGGTCACTTTTGTGTCCTCCGCAAGAACCTTCCCGATGCCGGCGTTCACCGAAATTGAGGGACTGACGGAATTCCATGCGTAATGGGAGGCCATCTCCTTGAACTCAACGGTCATAGCGGCCTGCTTTACGTTCAAATTTCCTTCCAAAGCATATTCCACGGCACTGTCCACAGTAAGCACAAGAGCAGATCCGGAATCCTCTGCGAAAACAGAAGCCCCGGGCCCGGCAAATGCCATAAACGCAACAACGGCAAACACAGTCCGCAAAAATTTCATATACACCCCCGAATTCTAACATCTCCATTATATCAAATCAGAAAAAAAAATTCAAAAACTACATGTTATATTCTTATAAATTCCTGTTATTAACGCAACTTTTTCAAAATTCCCCGGCAGACCACGCCGACGCACAGGAAAAAACGTTTTTTTTGCAATTTTCTTCTATATAAGTGTATCAAAAAAAAACAAAATTTGATATAATTCCACCCATGTTTTTAAGTATAGCAGCTTTTTCCAGCGCCATGCTCGGAGCCGTGTCCCAGGGGATTCTCTGGGGAGTGATGGCCCTTGGCGTCTACATTACGTTCAAAATCCTGGATTTCGCCGACATGACGGTTGACGGAAGCTTCGCACTCGGAGGATGCACCTGCGCGATTCTCATCACAAAAGGCATGAACCCGCTTCTCGCCCTGCTGATTGCATTCCTCATAGGCACAGTCGCCGGACTGATTACCGGAATCCTGCACACAAAGCTCAAGATACCCGGAATCCTTGCCGGAATCCTGATGATGCTCGCGCTCTACTCCGTCAATCTCCGCATAATGGGCGGTCCCAACAAGCCCCTCTCAAGGAGCAGCGTCACGGTCATGAGCAAAATCAACGAAATGCTCAAGCTCAAGGATTTGTTCAAGGACAACGCGAATTCCGTCTCAGCACTGATTACCGGAGTCATTTTTGCCATAGCACTCATCATCATACTCTACTGGTTTTTCGGAACCGAGATTGGAAGCGCAATCCGTGCCACAGGAAACAACGAGAGCATGAGCCGTGCGCAGGGAGTGAACACCGACACAATGAAGATTCTCGCACTCATGCTGGCAAACGGACTGGTCTCTCTCTCAGGGGCGCTTGTAATGCAGCAGCAGAGGTTCGGAGACGTGAGCATGGGAATCGGTGCGATCGTAATAGGGCTTGCTTCAATCATAATCGGGGAAGTGGTTCTCGGAAACCGCAACCGCTTCTGGTACAGTCTTCTCGCGGTAATGCTTGGATCCGTAATCTACCGCCTCATAATCGCCATCGTTCTCCAACTCGGAATGAAGAGCCAGGACATGAAGCTTCTCACGGCGGTCATAGTCGCGGCATCACTCTCGGTTCCAGTCCTCAAAAAGAATTTCTTCCCGAAAAACAAGGGACGGAAAATCACCCGCAGCACAGAAACCAACGGAGACTAAAAATGCTGGAAGTAAGCCATGTATATAAGACATTCAACCCCGGACAGATTACCGAGCGCAGGGCACTCACGGACGTAAGCCTGACCCTTGCCCCGGGAGATTTCGTCACGGTAATCGGAGGAAACGGAGCCGGAAAATCCACCCTGCTCAACCTGATTGCGGGAGTACATTCTTGCGACTCAGGAAAAATCATGCTGGACGGAACCGACATAACGAATCAGAAGGAGCACAAGAGAGCCGCGTATCTTGGAAGGGTATTCCAGGATCCAATGATGGGAACCGCCTCCGCCATGCAGATTGAGGAGAACCTCGCCATGGCATACAGACGCGGAAAAAGAAGGGGACTCGGCTGGGGAATCACGTCGAAGGAAAGGGCCGCGTACAGGGAAAAACTCAAGCTCCTTGACCTGGGACTTGAGGACCGGATGCAGACAAAGGTGGGACTTCTCTCCGGCGGACAGAGACAGGCACTCACGCTCCTAATGGCGACGCTCCAAAAACCGAAGCTGCTTTTACTTGACGAGCACACGGCCGCGCTGGACCCGAAGACAGCGAAAAAAGTCCTTGATTTGACCGAGCATTTTGTCACCGAGGACTCCCTCACCACATTCATGGTCACGCACAACATGAAGGACGCAATCCGCTACGGAAACCGTCTCATAATGATGCTCGACGGAAAGATTGTCTATGAGGCAAGCGGAGAGGAAAAGAAAAATCTTAAGGTACAGGATCTGCTTGAGAAATTTCAGGTTGCGGGAGGCGAAGAGTCCGTGCCCGACAGAATGATTCTGGGCTGATTTGACGAAACGAGGAAAACTATGGATTTGATAAAGAAACTTGAGGACCTTTCAAAGAGATTCACTGAGGTGCAGGAGATGACCTCCGATCCGGATTTGGTCAGGGACCAGAAAAAATACAAGGATGTAATGCGCGAGCACCGCTATCTGAGCGAGCTGATGGACCTTTACGCCGACTACAAGAAAACGCTCTCCGGGATTGAGGAAGCCACAGTCCTGATTACCGAGGAAGACGACCGAGAGATGAAGGAGATGGCACGCGAGGAACTTAAGGAGCTTGAGGAAAAGAAGCCCGTGCTTGAGGAGCAGATAAAGCTCAAGCTGATTCCACCGGATCCCCTCGACGAAAAGAACATCATCCTTGAAATCCGTTCAGCGGCAGGAGGGGACGAGGCAAGTCTCTTTGTGCGCGACCTCTGGGAAATGTACATCCATCTTGCCGAAAGAAAGGGATGGAAAACCGAGACCATGGAAATGCAGGAAACCGAAGTCGGCGGATTCAACAAGATTGTCACGTCGATCAGCGGAACCTTCGTCTATGGAACCCTGCGCTGGGAATCTGGAGTGCACAGAGTACAGAGAGTTCCCGCGACGGAATCCCAGGGCAGATTGCAGACTTCAACGGCAACAGTGGCGGTACTTCCCGAAGCCGAGGAGACGGAAATCGACATCAAGCCCGAGGACGTGCGCGTGGACGTAATGCGTGCAGGAGGACCCGGCGGACAGTGCGTCAACACAACGGACTCAGCAGTGCGCCTTACCCACATCCCCACGGGAATCGTGGTAATCCAGCAGGACGAAAAATCACAGATTAAAAACAAGGCGAAGGCATGGCGCGTTCTCCGCGCAAGACTCTTTGATTTGGAAGAAAGCAAGAGACAGGCGGAAAGAGCCGACGCAAGAAAAAGCATGGTCGGAAGCGGCGCAAGAAGTGAAAAAATCCGCACGTACAATTTCCCGCAGGACAGAGTTACTGACCACCGCATCAACTTGAGCCTCCACAACCTCCCCTCCTTTATGATGGGAAACATGGATGAAATGCTCGATGCCCTGAACGTCTACGCAAAGGAAGAACAGTTCAAGGATGTCTCTGACCTTGAGGGATAGGATGAACCTTTCCCAGGCAAGAAAACTCGGCAGGAAGCTGCTCGTCGAAAGCCCCACCCCGGAGCTTGACACTGACTGCATCCTGCAGGACATCCTGAAATGCGACAGAACCTTCCTTCTCTTCCACGGAGAGAGAGAGCTCACCCAAGGCGAGGAGGAGGACTTCAATGAAAAAATCACGCGGCGAAAGACAGGGCTCCCGGTAGCGTACATCACGGGCCACAAGGAATTCTACGGCTTCGATTTTTTAGTCACACCCAGCGTCCTGATTCCAAAGCCCGACACCGAGCTGCTGGTTGAAAACGCGCTTGAGGCAATAAAAAAAATCCGCGACGAAAATCCCGGCGGAACAATCGCGATCTGCGACATTTGTACAGGAAGCGGCTGCGTGGGACTTTCCATCCTCAAGACACTGATTGAAAATCTTCCCGAAAAAAAATCAGATGACACTAGCATCCCATCGCTCACACTCTCAGACATCAGCCCGGACGCGCTTGAGATTGCGGAAAAAAACATCTCGCACCTCGGACTTGACGCATACAGAGACCGCATAAAAACCACGCTTGGAAATCTTTTTGAAAACACCCCCGGCCCATACAACCTGATTGTGTCAAACCCGCCCTACATCCCGGCAAAGGAGGCACGGGAGCTTCTGACCGACGGACGCAGCGAACCGATTCTTGCACTGGACGGCGACACGATGGAAAAAGAGAATCCCCAGGGCGACGGACTTTCCATAATGCGGCAACTGGTTCCACAGGCATACGAGCGGCTCACCCCCGGCGGCATCCTGATTGTGGAGTCCGGTGAGTACAACGCAGAGAAAACCCGCAACATTTTCCTTTCCACAGGATTCCACGACGTAAAACTCACGAGCGACCTTGCCGGTCTTCTCCGAAACACCAGCGGCAGAAAGTAAGGTGCAAGGACGGAAAAAAACATTCAGGACAAAAACAAATCATCAAGGACAAGCTGCCGGTTCACTTTGCTGGAATACATATTTTTTTTCACGCCGTAAGTCGTAATAAAAGTCAGCTGCAAGGTTTTCCGCGTGCCAGTGTCTTTTCGGAATGACTCAACTTTATTCATAAGCTTTCTGTCATATTCCTTGTCAATCTCAAATTCCGTCTCTGAAAATTTCATCTCGCAAAGATTTATGATCCGGTCATCCCTGTCTATTATCATGTCAATCTGTGCCCCGTCCTGATTCTCATCGCCGCTTATGAACCAAGATGATTCCTGGGTCATAACTCCCGATATTCCAAGCCCGCTTTTGATTTGCCTGATGTGATCCTTGCACAGCTGCTCGAAAGTAAATCCTGACCAAGCGTACCTCGCGGAACTTTTCAGTCCGTGACTCCAGAACGCCTCGTCCTTCCCGACTTTATCCTTCAGGAATTTATAATAGAACATCGTATAGTAATCCGCAAGCTGATACAGGGTCTTAGTTTTCTTTCCGCCATAAAACTGATACTCGCGGACAAATCCAGAGCTCACAAGATTTTTCAAAACAGTCGAAAAAAGTCCGTTCGCAGAAAGTTTCGTCTCCTCCAGAATCTCCTTTTTCGTAAGTCCGATTGTCTTCCGGCTCAAGGCTTCCACCACCCTTATGTGCTGCTCGCTGTTGCTGAACAAAGTTTTATAAAGATGATCGAACTCATCCCAAAGCACCGCCCTTTTTTTGAAAAAGAGATTGTCTATGTTCCGAGCGTAATCAAGCTCATCATCAAGCTGACTCAGATAAAACGGAATCCCGCCCATAATCATGTAGCACTCCACAATATCCCGACGTTCCCATGTTATGTTCCGAGAGCGCAAATAATCCTCCGTCTCACGCAAAGTAAACGGCTCAAGATATATCCTGCATGTCTGCCTGTTGAACAAGCCGCCCTTGTTGCGGTCAAGATTTTCCACCATCCACGAAGTCGCCGAGCCACAGATTACGAAGACAAGATTATCCTGTGTGGAGCCCCAGTCATTCCAGAACCACTCAAACGCAGGGAGGAAATCCGATTTCGCCGTATCGAGCCACGGAAACTCATCAAAAAAAACGACGTGCTTTTCATCCGCCGGCAAAGAGCCAAGATATTTTTTCAGAAGCTGAAAGGCATCCATCCAGTCCGCCGGATTCTCATTCACCCTTCCGGTCTGCGAATTGAGCTCAATCATAAAGGCCCTCAGCTGCGATTCCTTCGGCTCGTCATAAAGCCCCGTAATCTTGAAGTCGAAGCGTCCGTTAAAGAACTGATTGATTAAAAAAGTCTTGCCGACCCGCCGCCGTCCATAAACAATCACGAGCTGCGCGGAATCCTCTTCCATACATCTTTCAAGCCGGGCACATTCAGATTTTCTGCCTATAATCTTCTTGTTCATGCCTACATTCTACCTAGTTTTAGACACAAAATCAACTATTTTCTGTCTAAATTCGCATAAATTCCTTGATTTTAGACACACTTTCACCTATTTTCTGTCTAAAATTATCTCATTTTGCGCCAGACCCGAAAAAGTGTAAGACCAGACCGATTTCAGCCCCGAAAAAATGTAAAATTCACTTGATTTCAGGCCCGAAAAAATGTAAAATGTGATTATGGAACGCTTTGCTACGGAAGACTTGAAAAAATGGAAGGAAAAGCCCAACAGAAAGCCTCTTGTCATCATGGGGGCGCGTCAGGTAGGCAAAACCTGGCTGATGAAAGAGTTCGGAGCAAAATTCTACAAGAAAACGGCATACATTTCCTTTTACAATAACTCTGAGCTGAAAAAAGTCTTTGACGCTGATTACGACATAAAGCGGATTTTATCATTCCTTAACATTGAGGCAGGCTTTCCGATCACACCGGGAGACACACTGATTATTTTTGATGAGGTTCAGAACGCCCCAAAAGCCTTTGAGTCATTAAAATATTTTTGCGAGGAAGCACCGGAATACCACATAATCGCGGCGGGCTCGCTCCTCGGCGTGGCATTGCACGAGGGAGTTTCTTATCCCGTAGGCAAAGTTGATCTTTTGAATCTTTATCCGCTGAGCTTCAGGGAATATCTATGTGCGGTCGGACAGAAGGCACTTGCAGACGCGCTTCTCACAAGGGATTACTCGCTGATTGACGCCTTCGCGGAAAAATACATCTATCACCTTAAGAATTATTATTATGTCGGTGGAATGCCGGAGGCCGTCGAGATGTTCCGTCTACACACTGATTACAATGAGGTGCGTGAGATACAGAACACAATACTCGCGCAATACAAGGGTGATTTTGGAAAACACGCTGGAGCAAATGAGCTTCCCAAAATAAATATGGTCTGGGAATCAATTCCGATGCAGCTCGCCAAGGAAAACAAAAAGTTCTTCTTCGGGAAAATCAAGGAGGGAGCACGCAGCAAGGATTTCGAAACGGCCATACAATGGCTTACGGATTGCGGTCTTGTCTACAAGGTCAACCGGGTCTCGGAGCCTCATGTTCCGCTTTCCGCATACAAGGATTTTTCAGCATATAAGCTTTTCACCCTGGATGTCGGCCTTCTGGGAGCGATGAGCGAGCTTGATGCGAAATCAATAATAAACGGCAATTCCCTGTTCGTCGAATTCAAAGGGGCACTCACCGAGCAGTACGTCTTGCAGCAGATAAAGTGTGACTCCTCTTACACCCCCTATTATTACGGAAGCGAAAAAGCCACATTCGAGCAGGATTTCCTGATCCAAAAGGACATGGGCATAGTCCCGATAGAAGTCAAGGCAGAAACAAACGTCCGTTCCCAGAGCCTCAAGGCATTCCATGAAAAATACAAGCCCGATCTTTCGGTCAGATTTTCACTTCTGCCATATTGCGACCAGGGCTGGATGATAAATATACCGCTTTACGCTGTGTGCAACCTTTAGGATGTGTCTACGACATGATGCCCATCGCCTGGAACACACGGTAACAGTATTCCCACGAGAAGGCCGCCGAGGGATGATGATAAACAGGGGTCGCGATTACGGAATGTCCATTGGCGAGGGTATAGGCTCCGTCCATATTCTTTCTATAAATTTTTTTTATTTCCTATTTTTCTCCCATTCCTTATCAATCATTTTCAATTCATCCTCATCCCATTCAACAGGAACATCAATCGTAAGAGTTTGGGCATTCTTTCCTTTTCCACGCACTATTGTAAAACGCAGTGTCATTGAAGCTTCTATAGTGTCTATGACGAGCAACTGATAGCTCAATAATGAACGACTGAAACCCTCAATATTTTTTCCTCTACAATCAAACAATTTTATTTCTTCTATTTCATCATCCTTTTTTAGGCCAGATTTTTCAAAAATAGAATTTTTCTTGGCAAATGAAGTTATAATAGTTTTTAGCCCCTTCTCTTTTGTTTGCAAAATACAATTATAACCTTTGCCCTTTTTATACATAGTATTTGTATGAAGTCTTCCTTGCTTAAAAAGCATTATAATAAAATCCTTGCTTTAAATTTTTCTCATAAGCATTTATTTCGTCTTTTGTAGCTTGTCTATAAATATACTGAGTCCCATATATACCATAAATTTTATAATTCTGATTTGTAATTTCTCCAATTTTCGCCAGAAAAATATTTGTACTGATCTCCCATTTTTTCCCACTCATATCTTTTAAAGTAAATCTACCGTAATCACTACTGTAAGACTCATCAAGCAGAATCCTAAACATCAAAAAGCGTCCACTATCATTCACTGTTTTTAATAAAGTGTCAGCACTATCCTTTAATTCTCCATTCATATAAATTTTATCAAAATATGTTTTTATTACTTCAGTCCTTGCATTTTCATAAGCCAGCTTTTCCGTTTCGTTCACAACTCTTTGCAAATATGAACTATTAATTTCATAACTCTGATTCGTGATTCCATTCAGTTTTGCCAAAAACTCATCTGTATCAATTGTCCATTTCTTTCCAGCAGAATCTTTAAGAGTAAAAACATCTCGGCTTGAGTTGTAGGAACTGTCAAGAAGAATTCTAAACATCAATATTTTACCTTTGTCATCAACAAAACCATTGGCAGATATTTTTTCATAATAGGATTTTATAACATTGGTTTTTGCTGTTTCATACGCTGTTTTTTCTTCGGCAGTTACATCTCTCTGCAAATATGTTGAACCGATTTTATAGTCCAGACTTGAAATTTCTTTCACCCTATTCAAGAAATCATCCTTGCTGATTGTCCATTCTTTTCCAGCAAAATCTTTAAGAGTAAAAGTACCTCGGCTTGAGTTGTAGGAACCGTCAAGAGGAATTCTGAACGTCAAAGTTTTACCTTTTTCATCAACAAAACCATTGGCAGATATTTTTTCATAATAGGATTTTATAACATTGTTTTTTGCTGTTTCATACGCCGTTTTTTCTTCGGCAGTTACATCTCTCTGCAAATATGTTGAATCGATTTTATAGTCCAGATTTGAAATTTCTTTCACTTTATTCAAGAAATCATTCTTACTGATTGTCCATTCCTCTCCGGCAGAATCTTTAAGAGTAAAAGTACCTCGGCCTGAGTTATAGGAACCGTCAAGTGGAATTCTGAACGTCAAAGTTTTACGACTTTCATCAACAAAACCCTTAGCAGATATTTTCTCATAATAGGATTTTACAGCATCTGTCCGTGATTTTTCATCTTCCAAAGCCTTCAATCTCTTTGCTTTTTCCAACGCAGCATTCTCTTCCATTATCTCTTTTAACTGCTCATTTGTTCTGTAAACAATACGGAATTCCTTGCTATCATAACTATTATAAGAACAGTCTAAACAAAATTCCGCATCTGTGTTTTCTCTCAAATACCTTAATTCATCTTCTGTTGGAAATCTGAATCCATTAGCATATATATCAGTTTCAATACTTCTTCCCGACAAAGAAAATACAGGTTCTAGTCCCTTAAGATCACTAAGTTTATTACAAAAAAAACAAGCATCAAACAAAGAAACCTTTACCGGCAACTTTTCAGATTTCTCTTGCTCAATTTTCTTACCAGACACAGATTCAAACAACACACAAGGAATTCTTGTTTTCAACATACAACACTTTGCATCTGGCATATATTCCACTTCCATTTTTTCAAATAAAAAGAAAGCATTCGTCAAAGCAGCATTTTCTGCCATTTTATCTTTCTCATTCGATTTATAAATGAAAACGGATTTTCCCATATTCAACTTTACTTCTGGAAGATTTCTTATGACTTCTATATTGCCGTCTAATCCATATTTTATGTAACATTCTTTCGGACAAATGAAAGCCTTGCCACAATCAAGATAATCCATAATTTCTGGAGAAATGCCATCAAAATTGAATACTCCATCCTTATCTAGTAGCATATATCGTTTTCCATTTAAAAGCTCCTTACCTTTTTCATCAACAATGTAAAAAACGCAAGAAATCAATTTAGGAAAATAAAAAGAATTATAACATTGAATATCATAGTATTCGATTTCATTGTAATGTATACCGTAATTTCCGTTTCGAACAGCCCTAGTCTGGACGATTACTGGCACTCCATTGAAATAAAAAGTGTTCTTTTTCTTTGACCTTTCAACGAACGTCGGGTATTCCTCTTTTGTTATTTTATAACTCCATCTTTCTGAACTCACAGAAAAGTTTGGCCAATCCATGGGTAAATCATTCAAATCACTTTTATATGTCCTTTTATATCCAGATACAACGATCTGAATTGTTTTCTCATATCTATCACTAAACTTAACATTCACTTTTGCATTATAGCTGGCTGTTTTTTCAGCATAATTCAAATTTCCCCGTTTCAACTTCCCGACTGTCACCTCATAGGGATTAAAACTTGAGCCATATTTCTCTGCATCTATCAAAAGATTTTTCCATTCATCATGGATTGAAAACACGTTGAATTTACCCAATCCAGGATTTCCTAAGAGAATAGCTTCCTTTAAAGCCGTATACCCCTCATACGCCTCCCGCTTGCTCTCCGGAGCACCATCCGTACCCATCGCATCGTAATAGGATCCCAGCGCATGGCACCACTTCTTCTGAGCCTCATAACTCTTCGCCTCCGCAAGATACTCGGAATATGTCTTTGCAAAAACAGAGCCAGTCACAATCAATAAAAATACAATCAATGTCAGAAATCTTTTCATGGTCAATCCTCCAATATCATTTGAACTTATTGATACTTTTTATTATAGATTAAGGGGCTATCTTTTTTTGATAGCCCCTATTTTTTTTACAACGCTGGACTATGTTTTCCTTTGTTTGCTCCGTTAGGATGCCTAGGACAAACAAGATTTGTCAATGAATTGATAAACCCCAGTCCAAGCTGATTCATGATCTTATAGAACTGTTCGACGGTATTCGCATAAAGAAACAAGATTTTTTTCCTACCTTTTTTTTATTTTATCCACGAATTCATTTACAATTATTTTTAGTCTCTCCTGATTATTATCCGCGTAAAATAAGTCATTGTCCAATTTATAATATGTCCAATAGCCACCACAATCCCTCTTACGAGATACAAATGGTTCATATTTATTTCCTTGAACTTCTAACACACCATATATTGAGGTTTTACTCCAAAAACCTATTGAATATGCATATTCGATGTAGTTAGATTCAACACATGGATTTAACCCCAAAAAGATTTCCAAATTTTTATCGAATGTTATTTTTGATCCTATTTCAAATGAATTATTGACATTGAAGCACTTTCCATCTTTCTTTATGCAGTCAGTAATCTTTCGGCATACAGAACTTAACTTTTCTATTTTTTTATAAATGTCATAAACCTTTTTAGGTTGGCACAACAAAAGTGTTTCCGATGAGTTTAAAACTGTACTATGAGGTATTTCTATTTGCACAGTATTTCTAAAATACTCAATACATTCGGCAATAATAGATTTTTTTTATCTAACTGCTGTTTCACCAATTCATTTAATAGTTCATTCCATTTTCTTATAAAAATAATATTATCAACATTTTGCTTATTGCTTTTCAACAGCTCAATCTTTTTTTTTCAATTCATCTTCATGTTTATAATTATCCGGCAAAAGGAAAATCAGATATTTACATTGTATATTGGATTGTACTTCTAACTCCGCAAATATCCATTAGGCTGATTATTCGTTAAACTTGTTTTTTCCAAAATTTTATTTTCAATGTATATACAACATTTTTCATTTTGAATTCCTATATCAGGATGCCCATTTTCCAAAAAAATGCAATTGCGTTTCAATACAGTTTTCTCTTATGCTATCAAGGATTTCATCAGAAATATTACCACATAGGAATTTCAAAATTATATCCCTAACAAATTTAGTCCTCATAATATTTGCAAGTAACTGCGTACAAGAGTTTTCATTTTCATCTGTTAATCTATAAAAAACCGTATTTTCCAAAGACATCCCACATTTCCTCATTTACACAGCAACTTTTTTATTTTGTCCTGAACAGTCTCCCGCAAACATTTCTTTTTTTCATCCATACTTTCTTTACAAACTATAGACATATCCAACTTGAAATATATCCAATCATTACTTTTTTAAAATCAATATTCTCTTTCAAACCTTCAGTATTCACTTTACCCTCCTTATTGTATGCTAATGAAAAAATAAACTCGTCTTGTCCAACAGTTAATCCCAAGAACCAAAAACTTCTATAGTTATCAGTACTAAAATATTTTCCTTCACGATGTAATTTTGGGAATTTATTTAGCTCCGAGAAATTTCCATTTGTGCTGTCAGAATAATTCACAGTTAATTCCTTAAACTCTTCAACAAGCCAATCAACACAATCTTCCGCCAGCACTTTTATCTTCTGAGCAAGAGAAAAAAAAGAATTAACATCTGTAAGTTCATTTCTTAGCAACACTTCATCTGCCATATTCTCGAACCTCCACATGAAACACTCGATACAAAGATATCTATCATTCTTTTAATTTTGCTGAATTTGATTCAACCAGGCTTAAAATCCTATTGCACATAATCAGCTCCGCAAATCACTTAATAAAATTTGACCATCTTCATCAATTGCATATTTCTTTTCACCAGAAGATTTTTTTACAGCTATCAGGGATATTGTAAGCCATGTAAGATCGTGTTTGCCTTTTGCATCCCAAGCCTTCTTAATATCCTTTGCGGCAGCAACAGCTGCAACACCAATACCAACCAGTCCAAACAAAGCACCAGCCCCAATCTTTGCACCAAGTTTTGCTCCATCCTTTATATTATAATTTGTAAAACCAGAAACAACCTCCTCCGAATCAAGCAAATCAAGACTTCCTGTAATTTTTGAAAGTGAACCAAACTGATAAATCGTTTCATAGTACTCCCAATCTTTCGGCTCATAAATAGAAACTTTATAAAATGATTTAAAAGTTCCAAAATCTATTTCAACAAATGGATTTTCAGCCATATCATTCCATGTAATGTTTGAACACTCATATATAGGTCCATAAATTCCGTTAGGATCAAGAGAGGTGTTATGCTTAACTATATCCGCAGTAATAAAATTTCTATTGCCATCAGGAGAAAACTTAACGGATTTTATATCCAATTCGTTTATAAACTTTTCTGAAATATGAAATTTTACATTTGGATTTCCTGTATCAATAAGTGCATCATCTGCATTTTCAGAATCAAATAACCAAGCATACTTGTAATAATCAAATTCAACCGCAGAAAAAACTTTTTCCATCAGTGATACAGTCTCATAATCATTTACATCATTCTGGAGAATTTTGCACTGTAATTTCAGACGAGAATTCTTAGGAATTAACTGTCTTCCTTCCAAATATTTTATGCACTGAAGAGCATTGTCAAAATCGCCTATTTGTTCATATAACTGGACTAAATCAAAATTCATGGAATCCAAATCAGATTGAATCGATTGCGTATTATCCTTTATCATTTCAATTGATTTTGTTATGTTTTCTTTTAATTGCTCGGTTAATCCTTCATCTGTTATATTCGAAGCCAATTTTTCATTTGTACTTTCAATAAGCAGTTTTGCAGCTTCAATACAATATGGATTTTTCTTAAATATTGGATTTTTTGAGTTTAATTCATTAAATTTATTCAAATATTCTGCATAAGCTCCATTCTCGCTTCCTGACTTATAATCTGCAATAGCACGGGCCAACCAATAAGGTGGGAACAATGCTAAATCATTCTCTGCGGCTCCAAGAAATGTCAATGAATTTTTCGCACTTTCTTTGCTGTCATATATTTTATTAACAGCATCCGCAAATTGTTTCATAGTATTTTCACTAATGAGCCCTTCAACAGAATTGCTGCGATTAGTAAAAACTTTTGCAGTGGAAATAAACAAGTTTGCTCTTAATGAATCAATATATTCTACATCATTTTGATTCATCTCAAAAAACGCTTCTTCCCCTTCAATCCTAACATCATTAACTGCTCTTCGATAATTAAGGACAGCACTAATCCCCGTATAGGCTGTTGAAGCCAAAAGGGTCAATGGATTAATTCCTGGAACAAAAACAGAGCCAAAAGAATTTAAGCAATTTGTCACAGCACTTTTCTTTTTTCTCTCAAGAACTTTAATTGTGTGTTCTCTTTGATTCTCATTTAGTTTTAATTCCATAAGCGTTGACAAAAGAATGTCGTATGCGCTGATAAGCTCTGGATCTTGCAGAGATGTTGGATTTATATTATTAATAACAGAATTAAATTCATCCTCCAGCACTCCTTTTGATTTTCCATTAATGATTTTCGCCACAGAAAACTGTATATAGTTAATCAATTCAACTGCAGTTTTCTCCGTAAGTAAATCTCCTGTTCTATTCGGCACAATTGCTCTCTCTTCAATAATTCTTGGAGTTTCAGTTGTATTTTCAAAGGGAAAACCGCAAGTCTTACATGCAGCATCAATTTCATTTGCAATGGCACCGCACTCAGGGCAAGTTTTTGTTTTTGTTACAGGACACCCACAATGAATACATGCAGGAGCCTTATCAGATATTTGATTTCCACATTCCGGGCATGTTATTAGAGCCATTTTCTCCTCCCCTTAAGCCTGCGTAAAACTATGCTCTTTACCAAACACACATGAACCAATAGTACTTGTGACAGGTGATATACTTGACCTTATGCGTAATCCACAATTTTTACATACCCAGTTTTTTGGATTAATTCCCAAAGTTGAAAATGTACACCATACATGTCTTTTCGTAGCTGTTGGACAACCAATTGGAGATTGTTGCGACGCAGATACTATAACAGTATGGCAATTCTTACAAACAAAAGTCCTTTTCTTGGCCTGCACATTCTTATCAGAGTCTATTTCATATGGAATATAAACGTATTGAATCATTGTTTCCTCCAAGTTATAGTAAATATTAAAAAAGTTCATTTTTTCATTTAAACATTGTTTAAATATTTCTCATCCTATCTCCCCCCGTACAAATGTCTGCATTGAATTTCATAAAAGCTGAGATCAACTCATTAACAGCACAATTAATCTTTTCACAATCATTTAGATATTTACTCTTTAGGTATTCATTATTTACCACCTCTTTTTGAGTCCATTTTTCCTTGTTATCTTCCGATGATAAAATTTCTTCATTGGATAAATTACTAGAACAAATGTACAATCCAAAAGACTTAATATCATCTTCTAAAACACCGATAAAATACAGTTTCTCTGATTTACTGTCTGATATTCTAAAAATTGCTCCAACACCTTTATTATCACACTGATTAAAATGAGGGTTAACTGTATAACAACTAAACTTCCTTTCTTGAAGAAAGCGGCTTATAAAGCCTGTCCCAGCAGCAAAGATATTTGCAATTTGTGTTTGTTTTAAAATCGAATCAGCCATAATTTATCTCCATTCTATCAAATATAATCACTCACTCCCCAACATACTTCTCGCTGTAATGCGACGAATACCGGGTACCTCCGTAAAATTCCATTAAACCATCTCCACCCATGGGGCCCACTAGTTTTCCATCAGTAAATCCATCAAAATCTGGCCAACCACTTCCTCTGTACCAGTTCGTTGTTTCGTCCTCAAAATGAAGTTTCTCTGAAAGCAATTCCCAAGAGCCATACCATGGGAGAGCAAGATTTCCAATTCTATTCACGCTTTTTGGAATTGTCATTTCAACACCATAGGTATTGTTAAAAGCACAGTATCTTATGCAAGCAAGATTCTTTGATAGAGTCACTTTTTTCAAATTTTTACAGTCTTGAAAGGCAAAAGGTTCTATGCTCATAATACTTTCTGGCAACGAAATCTCCTCTAAATTTGGACAATCGAAAAATGCGTTTCTCAACACGCATGTCAGTCCTGTCGCCTCTGACAAATCCAAAGAAACCATGATATCAGGTCTATTTCTATAAAAGTCTTTTAGGCATTTTCCTAATCCTTTTTCACCAAATGCAGCTTCATCAGAAGGGGAGGGGCCTGTATAGGCAATCGTTCCACTTGCAGTCATTTCGTTTAACCGACTTTTAAAAGTGTAAAACGTAGCGTAAATTACCTCGGTACACCATGTGATAAGCTTTGTCTCCTCACCGATATTGCCCGCCTCATCCTCGGTTAGCACAGTCAGTCGAACGAAATCATCTTTAGTCTTAGAAGCAGGAATCCGAATTGAAGCACTCTCGGCATCTGCCGCCACAGAGATTTCCCCATTGTTCGGGTCGGTAGCATCATCATTGTATACATATTTTATTTTAAGGCTCTTCAGCGGACTGTCATATTCATCGGACGGAGCAACATTCTTCCACTCCACCTTCGCAAATTCATTCTTTGTGAAAGCACACAGTTTGTCTGCCTGAGCGGGATTTTTATCAATGGTCTTCACTTCCACGCGGCTCCAGTCACACCGTCCCGCAACATCACGGGCTGCGACATAATACCAGCCGTTCGCTGTAACATTGAAAGTTCCCTTGTTGCTGAAATTAAGCACGACAGACTGGGCATCGGAATCAGAAAGCAGTTCCTCCGCACTTACCGCCGTGTTCTGCTCACATTTTTTCCATACAATCTTTGAAATCTGAAATGACTCGGGCAGGCTCACCCTGATTGGAGCGGAATCGTTAGTAATCTTTACGGTTTCCCCGTTGTCATTTGGAAGCACAAGTACAATCATTCCGCTGTTTTGCTCCGGCTCCTCGGAAAGAACATCCTTCCAGTCAGCACCGGCCTTCGCAAGCAGAGTCCACTTAGTTCCGTCATAAATGTACGAGCATCCGTCCGTAGTGTTGTAATAGGCATTGAGTCGCTGAGGATTCTCTATCTCATCCTCGCTCGCAAAGCTTCCGAGCCAGACGATTGAAACACCATCCGCGCCATTCACACCGTCCGCACCAGCAGGTCCGCTTACCTCCGTCTGGCATCCCACAAATACCGCAGTAAAAAAGGAAAAAGCAAAGGCACAAAAAATCAAACCCATGAGCCCACGAACCTTAAGATTGCACATAATCAAGCCTCCAGAATCAGCGCGAATTTCTTTACGCGTATCGCCACAGTATACTACGCGAATGGCAAATTGTCAACTTCGCTATTTGCGTATAAACTGGAGAGATGAACGCCGTGCAATTACAGGAGACTTTTTCCTACAATCTAAAAGAACTGCGGACACGCGCAAATTTAACCCAGATGAAACTTGCGGAAATCTCTGACCTTTCCGTCGGTTACATCTGCGACCTGGAGAGCGGAAGACGATGGGGCACACCGGAAACCTTCTCCAAACTCGCGGGAGCACTGGGCATAAATCCCTATGAGCTTCTCGTTCCCAAGGGCATGGAATTCACCGCGCTCGACGTCTCTTTCCAGCACAAGTTCGAATCCAAGCTTCAGGAAACCGTCCAGAAGAACATAAAGTCCGTCCTGGACAACGCAATCTCACAGGCCATAGCGGAGTCAAAAAAATAGGCATCCCTCATGCACAGCACGTTCCTCTCCGAATATTGAGTATAAGTTTTAGACTTGCCGGTTATGTAAAGTCCTAAAATGATTTTTTTACATCTTCAGGAGGAAGCGAATATGTTCGGAAACTACAAGACCACCACGCCCAGGCTCAAAAGATTATATGAAATCCACAAGCTGATTGCATCGGGCAAAAAACCGAAGGCGGAGGATTTGGCGAAGGAAATCGGATGCTCTATCAACACAATCTACAAGGACATCGGCAAACTGGAGGAAGTGTACAAAGCGCCCGTTACATCCGAGCCAAAATACGGAGGATACTACTACAGCAATCCTGCCTGGCGTTTTCCACTTGAGGATGAGATGTTCGGCGACAACATGAGCATACTTTCGTCCGCGAAAATCCTGCTCGCACATTTTGAGAACACGCCACTTTACGGCGAAATAGAAAAGAAGCTCAACTCAATCTGCAGGACACAGGATGACACTCCCCTTCTGAACAGAATCGCACTGGCACCATCCCCGAACACGACCGCCAAAGTCAAGCCCGAGACATGGGAAATCATAAAGGAAACCCTCCGCCACAACACCGTAATCCGGTTCCGCTACCGCAACAACAACTGGGACCCGGACCTTGAGCAGCAGATCATCCACCTTCGACCCTATCAGCTTTTGATAGACGAGGGAAAGAACATAATCTACGGATTCATGGAGGAGAAAAAAGCGATCCGGCTCTTTTACCTGAGCAACATGTACGAGATTTCCGACACGAAGAAAAAGTTCGAACTGCCCGCCGACTTTGATTTCAAGAACCATTGCGGGAAAAGCCATTTCGGAGCCTTCACCAGATATGCGCCTAGAAAATACAAGATTGCTTTCTACGAGGATGCCATTGAGGAAATCCGCATGGGAAACTGGGCTGACGACCAGGAGATTACGGACGACGTTGATGAGGACGGAAACGAAAGGATAGTCGTGACATTCACATCCGCACAGGACATGCGCGTCCTTGACTGGGTCTTCCAGAACAAAGCCTATGCCAAGCCGCTTGAGCCGGAGTCCCTCGTCACAAGATGGAAATTCAACGTTCAGGTCATGGCACAGATGGCGGGTCTCGACATCAAGGTTGACTACGACCTGCTCGAAAAAGCCGACAAACTGGAACGCTCGGGAAAATAAATCAAGGCAAGCTCAGCTTACCATGCAGGCCCTGTTGATTTCCTCATCCAGCTTCAAAAGCTTGTCGCAGTCCTTCACGCCGGGTCCCGATTCCACTCCGCTCGCCACGTCAATCAGCTCGGGAGCAAAATCTTCTATTATACCTGTCACATTCTCAGGACCGATTCCGCCCGCAAGCCACAGGGGAATTTTTGAGGAGACAAGATTCACAAGATCCGAATCCACACGCGATCCGGTTCCGCCAAGAGCCGCCGCACTTTTTGCGTCCACAAGAACCCTCGGCTCACCCATTTTCCTGAGCTCGTCCAAATCCGCCAAATCATCCTCGCATGAAACATTGACCACGGCATAATGCGCAATCTCAAGGTTTTTGGAGTCAGTGTAAAAATCAGAGACGGCTTTTTTTCCATGCAGCTGAATCACGTCCAGCACTTTCTCTCGGCACAGACTCAGGGCGATTTTTCCCTCATCGCTGTCAAGCTCCGTCACCACACCAACGAGCATGGGCTTCTCATCCACACAATCCGGGGGCAGGCTCTGATCCGCGGGATTCGCATACTGCTCGTCCAAAACACGGCGGACTTTTCTCACGACTTCCTCGCTCGCTTTCCGGGAACTCTTCGCGGAAAAGATGAATCCCAGAAAATCGGCACCGTTCATGGCAGCGGAAACGGCATCCTCAAAAACAGTCAGGCCGCAGATTTTCACAAATGGTCTCTTCTCAAGGCTCATCTTCGAGTGACCGCATCCCGCGTTCCCGAGTGATTTTTTATTGTGCAGGAGCCTTGCATAATTGTTCCAGAACCGTGAGTTGTCACATTCCTTTCCGTTCTTGAATGACGAAACAAGATTTCCCGCCACCTGAGGATTTTTCGCCGCAGCCTCGCCCAAAAGCATCCCGGTAAAACCAAGACTACCGGCAAATCCCGCAGCAAGTGGAGTCCTGATTCCGCTCTCAAAGACCACACGCGCATCCTTTCCAAGCACCCCGCGGATTTCAGAGAGCATCGCGCAGGGAGTCAAAAGGTCAATCCTGAAATTACTCAGGTCCCTTGCGTTCACTCCGCAAACCAGAAATCTTTTGTCCACTCCGGATCCATCCGAGGATTTTACAACGGAAGCGAGCTTGTCCAAATCCTCCTTAAGACGCAGCTCAACAAAAGCCGTCATCTCAAGCGACTCGCATTTTTTTATCATGCGGGAAAGATCATCCGCAGAAAGAATTCTCGCAATCAGCAGCACCGCGTCGGCACCGCATCTGTAGGCCACGTCAATCTCCTCAGGACAAAGCAGAAAGTCCTTCCTGAGTAGAGCTGTTTTTTGAGCTCCGGGATTTTTTTCCGCAAATTCATCCACGGATTTTCCCGCCTCGATCAGATCCAGAAGGCTACCGTGAAAATAATTCTCCTCCGTCAGCACAGAGATTGCGGCAGCCCCGGCCTCACAGTAAACTAAAGCGGTTTTACCTGCGCTCAGATCCGGCGCGATGTCTCCCTTGCTCGGCGACGCCCTTTTAATCTCAAGGATTGCTCCCTTCTCCGCGACAAAAGGAACAGGATTTCCCCTCGTGCGTTTTTCAGGCAAGTCAAATCCGAAGTCAAAGCCCTTTTTGGCGATGTCTGCCCTGCGTCTTTCCACAATTTCATCAAGAATCGATGCGCTCATTTTTCTTTCCTATAAAAAATCTGTGCGTCCATAAAAATCAACATCAGAATCTGCCACAAAAAAAATCCCTTCCCGAAAATCGGAAAGGGAAATGGACATTCCAAAATGACCCACGCGCGAGTCGAACGCGCTACCTACAGCTTAGGAGGCTGTCGCTCTATCCAAGTGAGCTAGTGGATCAGATTTGTGCCCGAAACAAAAGCCCCGGGCATATATTCAATCAGCACGAAACTGATTATTTGTCCTTTGCACGCTCCACGAAGGTTCCCTCGCGAGTATCAATAACAATGCGGTCATCGGTATTGCAGAACAGAGGAACGCGGATTTCAGCTCCAGTGTCCAAAGTAGCGGGCTTCAGAGACTTTCCAGATGTATCTCCCTTGATTCCGGGCTCGCAGTAAGTGATTGTGCGGACAACCTTGATCGGAAGATTTACACCAACAGCCTTTCCTTCGTAGAAAGTAATGTTTACGTCAAAATCATCATCAGGAGAAATATAACCTGCGTTATCTCCGAGGTCTTCCTTGCTCAGACGAACTTCATCCCAAGTGGTCTGATCCTGGAACACATACTCATCACCATCAAGATAAGAAAGACGCACAGTCTGTTCCGTAAGCTCAACTTCCTCAAACTTTTCACCGGCATCAATTCCAAGGTCCTGAGTGCTGCCCGTTACAATGTTCTTTACACGAAGCAAAACTGTAATTCCCTGGCGGCCACCCTTCTGACCAAGCTTCTTCTGGACGATAAAAGGAGATCCCTCAAAAATGAATGCTGATCCCACTTTGATTTCATTTGTTGATATCATAACAGTCCTTTCCTTTTCAAAATCTTCTATATAATATAGCAAAAAAATCGGTTTTATTCAACACCCAAATTGATTTTTTTACCATTTTGGCGGATTTTTTCTACCCCAGGATTATTTCTTGAATCCCTTGTTGAGGTCGCATCCCGCAATATGATACCTGAGGCCGGCTCCCTCAAACGCCATGACTCTCTCCGCATAAATGAGCATCGCCCTGTCTTCCATGGGACTCATCATGTAGCCGCACAAATAGATTTCATAGGCCTGCACTGATTTTTTATCCACAACGGTTTTTGACGCACCATTTTTTGTCGCCTTGATTGAATAATTCATCTCCGGGATGAATTCCTCTTCATCATTCGTTCTCTTCTGAATGGCCGCAAACTCAATTTTTGCACCGTTGCTTTCAACAGGAAGCGCAAGGAATTTGGAGTTCAAAAGCTGGATGTCATACTTTTCCAGAACAGAGTCTATTTTCGCGGCATAAGTCTTGATGCAATAGTTGAAAAATCCCTCCGTAGAAGCGGCATCCTCAGAATCAAAGCTCTCGGTCCAAAGAATCTCATCACTCACTAGATCCTGAACATAGAATGTCGCAGTCTCGCCGCCACGTCCTTCCACCGCAACACAGCTCGCAATAGCAACCTTTCCGTCCTTCGACCATCCCACGACACAAAACTCTGGATACTCATACAGCGTCCCCATAGGATTTCCAGGGCCATAACTGCCCGTATTCTCCGCCGCATAGTCAAACGGACTGAACAGTTTTAAATCCACCTTTGAAATGCTTACTCTGGGCTCCTTGGACTTCTCTTCCTTTGGTGCAGGCTCATCCTTGACGGCTTGAGTCTCATTCTCAGTTTTCGGCTGCTCCACTACCGGCTCAGACACTGAAGACTCCTCTTTTCTCTCCTCCACGGATTCTGCGACAGGAGTTGAAAGCACAAGCGGCTTTTTCTCACGGCATGACACAAGCACGCCAGAAAGCATAACCGAAATAATTGTAATAAATAAAGTTGATTCTAAAAATTTCTTCATAATGATTGATTTTAACAAGATTCCATTAACACTGTCAAGACAGGTTTAAAAAGGGAAAAAGATTTAAAGAAAAAAAAGCCGGCGGCTACCTACTTTCCCGGGACGGACCCAGTATCATCGGCACCAGAGAGCTTGACTTCCGTGTTCGGGATGGGAACGGGTATTGCCTCTCCGTCATGGCCACCGGCATTAAAACGCCTGACTAACTCC
>JAEEYO010000075.1 GCA_016288205.1 Treponema sp.
CGAATAAAACATAAGCTGAATGTATTTACTTGACTTTGGATTTTTAATCGAATAGTTTATATTCTCTCCGTCATTTACATCAGCATACAAGCTTGAAGTAGTCAGTTCACTAAAAGTAAAATACTGCCCCTCGTGCTCTGAAACAACTTTTTCAATTTCAGAAACTATGTAATTTTTTTCTGTTTCCTTCCAGCTGCCGTTTTTATATGCATAAAGCTTAAAGTCTTTGTAGAATGCAAGACATGGCTCACCAAATTCTATATCAATATTCTCTTCTCTCTGCTTCTGATTCTGTGCCTCGCCCGGCATTACAAATATAGGTGTGTCACCGTCAAAGTCAATCTTGCAGAAAGTTAAGGAACTTTGTGGAAGCAGGGTAAGGGTTCTCCAATCCGAATCAGCATCATGTCTATTGTCGTAAAACATTTCCAGATTGCCATTATTAAAGCGGAAATGTTCCGTATCATTTTTTAAATCCCTCCAATAGGCATAGATTACTTCTGCAAAGTAAGGATCCAAAGGCATGATATAATTATCTTCCAAATACGAACCTAGGTGGATTTCCGCAATGCAAGTATCATCATATTTTGAGCCCGGATATACGGAAAGAATCTCAAAAATGAGTTTACTGACATAACGGTCTCCAATATAATCTCTAAGTACAATGGTCTGCGCATTATGAATATCATATAATTTGATTTTTACAGGAACAGAGTTATCGTCAATCCAAAGATTCATTTCCTTTACGCGGTTGTTCTGATAAAAATGCTTCAAATCTCCATAGCCGTTTACAATATCAATGCAGGCATAATTCGTGTAATTCGCAAAATGATAAGGTCGCTCGAACTCAAATGTGATTTTGGTTCCTATTCCGCTGCCTTCCTCACCTTCTGCCCAAGATTTCCAGCTGCCGTCAATCAGGTTTTCTGCGGAGTATTTTTCACCAAGTGTTGAAGTCGCCGTCACGGATTTTATTTTTACTCCGGGACCGTAATCATGCTTGTAGTTTGCCATGACCGCTTCTTCAAAAGTATCATAACGATTAATATTCAGGTAAATATCATAAAGGACATCGCTTGAATTGTAAAAAACAGGCTCCCATTTATACGGATCGCTATGATTGGGGTACATGGTAACTTCATATTTTGATTCTTCGTCATACTCTCCGTCTATTGATTTATATTCAATTCTATAGACTTTATCACCTTCAAGGCGGTATTCAGTTATATCCCCATCACCGTTTGAATAAAATCCAAGAAACAACGGGTTTTCTTCAAGATATTCTTTAAGTTTATTCGCAAGAACCTGTTCCTGTGTAAGAACAGGTTTTTTATTTTCTGTAGATTCTGAATTTTCAGATTTTTTCTGGCTGCATGATGCAAGCAAAAGAACGGTAAACAATATCGGTAATATATATACCTTTTTCATATCACTTTTTCCTTTCCTAAAAAATGCGCCCCAATGCGGGCGTCCACATAACAATTGCTTAAACCGCAGGCAGCTTGACTGCCTGTCGGCTTTGAAGCTTTGTTATGTGATTATTCTGTTTCAAACAATAATTCTAATTTATTTTTTCTGAAATTTAGAAATGCATCAATATTATCTGTCGTTCCAACAGACTCTGCCCATTCAAAGTTATTTATATCCCATTTATTATCTATGTTCTTGTTGAGCTTTATAGATGTTGGAACCAAATTGCAAAAACTACCGTATAATGATTCTGCTTTTCGGAATAATAAATTTCTAATTTGACCATTAAAGTCAGTTGGTTTCATTAAATTATTTGGAATAAATACTGAATTTGTTGCACAAGTATATAATCCATAAAAAGGCTTTTCAAATGCATTCTTATCTTCAGAAGAAAATTCTTCCGCCATTCTATTTTTATCTTTTTTGTGATCAACTAAGTGAGCTAAACTATATCCAATTGGACCAAACTTACTAAACTGACTACCTCTAAAAATAAATGACCAAATTTGTTTTGGATAATCGTTGTCATCTAACTCAAGAGCATCTTCAATAGAGTTAATTTCAGAACGCTTTCTATAAGCGGAAATTTCCGAACTACCAGCGTATCTTCGAATTCCAGGAAAACAACAAGATGATTTTTCCCAAAAATATAATTCAGAATTTATTCCTTTTGACTCTAGTTTTTCGCATACTCTTTCTCTTAATGATTCATTGTTTTCAACTATTTTTTGTACAATAACTGGAGATAAAAATCTTATATATTTTGTGCATATTTTTGCAAGTTGATAAGTTTCATCTTCTGTTGGAAGATCCCATTTAGGCCAATCATTTTTTACGCTCTTTTTTATCAAAATAGCAACAGTTTTTGTTGTTTGTTTCGTTTCATAAGGAAAATTTTTTTCTCTCGATATGTTATTTATATTAGATGTTTGTTTAGATTCAATGATTTTATTATCGTCACTAGATGTTTTATTAAAAGCGCTCAAAACTACTGACCTATCTTTTATTTCTATAACGCTGAACCTACCTAATAGTTTCCAGTCTCCGTAAACATCTTCAACAAAGTACATAATAGGATAACCATATTTTTTTTGATTTATTAAAACCTGATTTGCTTTTTCATATTTATTAACTATCCCGTTTCTAGCTTTAAACGCATATTCATTTCTACTGTCTTGAAAATAATTTCCTGCTTTGGATTTTACGATGACAGCTAGAGGTCTTATATCATCGCCAATCCAATTTATACCTTGTTGAGGAGTGTTTTTTATTTCATAATTTGGTCCTAAATAGGCACTTGAACCATATAATTTCGAGTGTACTATTAATGAAAACAAAGAGGATTTTCCTATAGTATCACCATCATTCAGTTCTAATATATCTTTTGCATTTTTAATGCTTTTATATGCCATTACTTGTAACCCCCACAAAGCGCCCCAGTGCGGGCGTCCGCCTAACAAAATTTCCCCATATCCGCCGTAAGACTTACAGATGCACCAAAATGTCAGTGTAAGCCGCCACGTCGCAATTAAATTCATTGTAACACAACGATTTCGTTTTAGCAAGCATTTTTACCCGGATACAGGTAAACTGGTAGCTGTCACAAGCGGTCGAGGGGACTTATCACACCGGAGGGCCCCTTGTTCAGGACGTGGGTATAAATCATAGTTGTGCTGATGTCATTGTGGCCGAGAAGCTCCTGGATGGTCCGTATGTCGTAGCCGTTCTCAAGCAGATGGGTGGCGGAATGTGTGGCAGCTGGCATTTTTATTTGCTGTTATTTTCATCGCTAGTGCGGGATAAAAATTATTAAATATACTGGACAATGATGTTTGCATCAGCATAGACCATGCTTTTCCTCCGCAGCCATTGCCCAGGCTTCTTTCTCTTTTGCCCGGAGTTCGGGATTGGCGTAACTTGCGAAGCGTCCACGTAGAGTGCATTTCTTGCGTGGGGAATCGGAAGTAGGCAAAGATTGTATGATATTAAAAATGTAGCTTATCTGCTCGTCGCTTAAGGTTTGGACCAAGTACGGAATGTTTTGTGGTCGTGTTGAGGGTTTTGGGGAGACCACAATAAAAATTTCGAATCCAGACACGGGAAGAAGTAAAAGGATAGCCTACTATTGCGTTATGGAGTATGAGTTGCTTGATGCTGAGTCCGCAAGTGTAAGAGGCATGAAAATCGACAGCGAAACCAAGATGGTGGAAATTCCTGATATGGAGGCCTGCATAGGGGTTACGCAGGTGACGCAGCGTTTTTACGAGAAAGTGATGGGAGAAAATCCCAGCTGGTTCCAGCTTTCAAATGACCGACTTGATGATTATGAGGTGGAGGCTCTTGAAAAGGACGGATGCACGGACAATTATCCCGTGGAAAACATTAGCTGGTTTGATGCCCTGTATTTCTGCAACAAGTTGAGCCTGGAGGAGGGGTTGACTCCCGCATATTCCGTGGACGGAGAGACTGACCCGGAGTGCTGGGGATATACACCGCATCAAGGAGAAGTGATTGGCTCGGAGGTACAATTCGATTTTTCTGCCAATGGTTACAGGCTTCCTACGGATGAGGAGTGGATGGTGGCCGCGTCGAAAAATATTGATAAAGCCTATTCGGACAGTGACAATTTGGATGAGGTTGGCTGGTATGCTGACAACAGCGGTGAGGTGACGCATCCGGTGGCACAGAAAATGCCAAACGGTTACGGACTCTACGACATGATTGGCAATGTTGAAGAATGGGTATGGAATACTTTCGATGACGACAGGGGCGAATGTTGCAGTCGTGGAGGCAGCTTCTATGACTATGCAAAGGAGTGTAATGTGATGCTCTGCGGACATATTGGCATGAAAAATTTGTCACGCAATTACCTAGGTTTGCGTCTGGCGCGTCTACTGAGCGACAAATAATCACCCTTGATTTCTCCCGCAATTTTGGCAGCTGCGTACGACATTCCGTGCGTGGCTGTCGTGGGGGAAACAATGGAGTTTATGACAGGTTCTCAGGAGGCCCGCCATGAAAAGATTCGCAATTTTTCTTCTATTAATATTGTCATTTTCCGTCGCAGCATTCGCCCAGACCAAAGTAAACAGCGGCAAGAATTTCGTCACCTATTCCTACGACAACTGGGACAAGGCCGCGGAGGATTTTTTGGGTTTGTGTGTGGAATATGATTTGGACACTTTGAGTTTTTATGATAACACAGATTTTGATAGAACAGATTTTTTTTTAATTAAATCCGATTCTTGGAATATCTATATTGTCAGATGGGTGACGGAATATGGAATCAGAGGAAGTCTCTGTATCAGTTCTCCAGAAGGACGACAAACAGAGCTTCGAGGATATTCAGACTCTTATAAAGAGGCTTCTGAAAGGATGGATTATATCAAGGAAAATCTCAATACCCTAAAACTCCGTTACTCCTTCCTCGGTGAGCCCATCCCCTGAGTTATACCACGCGGATCCGATATTGTAAAACGCAATCTCTTTACCTGCCTCAGTGAACGGCGTTAGTCGTGAACAAATCCGCTTGTTTCAATCCTGGGGCCCAAAAAATCTTTTCTATACGAAAGTCCGAAATTGTGCTATATTATAAAGAGGAGGCAAAACATGAGAACGGTGACACCTGAATATCTTGAAAAACTTCGCAACGGAAATTCCGCATACGCCACAATCATCAACACGCCCCGCCCGGACTTCACTGAGCTGGACAAGGAATGTGAGGAATTTAAAGAGTGGATTCAAGAGGAGCATAAAAAGGACAGGGCAATCATGCTGGAGGCACTAAAGGTAAATGGCAGACTGTAACGAGCTTTTTTCGGATGAGGACTTTGTTGTGGAGCATCTGTTTGCCTCACCTGAAAACGCAAGGCTCATCCAGGACTTTTCTGTAGGAAACGATGCCATGGGCTTGGAGATGTTTCTCAAGGAAGTTTCAGAACAGGAAGAGAAAGAAAAACAGACCCGCACATATCTGATAAAGGATAGATATACAGGAGAGCTTGCCTGCTACTTTTCGATGAGGACCGGATTGATTACGCTTCAAATTGAAGGAGATTCTTTTGATTCCCTTTCTGCACTTGAGCTTTCAAATTTTGCCATGAATCAAAAATATAAAGCTGCGCATCCAAACGTAAAAAAAGGCGGGGCTTACTTTTTCAAACGTTTCATACTTCCGCTGGCAAATTTTGTTTCTGAATATGTCGGTGTAAGCACATTGTACATCTACGCCCTGCCGGATGACCGCCTGATAGATCATTACAAAAAGATGGGCTTCTCCCGGCTTCCTGTGGATCAGGAAAAATTTGTCCAAAGCCACGTAAAGCCAAAATATGACGAGGGCTGCATCTTCATGTATCAGATTTTGTAGGTTGCCACGCGGATCCGAAAAATCAAATCCGTGTGACAAAAAAACATGCGTTCCAAAAATCAGGATGCGGTGTCGGTCTCAAGCCATGCGAAAAGTTTCCTGAGCTGGAAAAGGAATGAGAGCTGGTCCCCGGTGTGGATTGAATTCTGTGCCGCCTGTGACGCAATCTCCTGCACCTGACGCAGATTTTCCCTCTCCGTCTCTTTTGTGGCGGAAAGAATGGCGTTCTGGTTCTCTGCCATCTGCGAAAGAACCTGCTCCATGAAACGTGTGTTTTCTTGTGTGTCGCTCTGAATCTTCACGAGCTTTTCGTTCGAATCCTGAGCGGTCTTCATCAGCGCGTCCATGAAAGAGTCGTTGCTTTTGTTTTCGGCAACCACGCTCTCC
>JAEEYO010000076.1 GCA_016288205.1 Treponema sp.
AAGAAGTTGATGATGAAGATTTTAAAAAGCTGGCAATCAATGTCGCACACTATCACCACGAAAAATGGAACGGCCAGGGCTATCCCGAAAAACTTGTCGGCGAACAGATTCCTTTTGAAGCGCGGGTAATGGCACTGGCAGATGTTTTTGATGCCCTTGTAAGCAAACGATGTTATAAAGACAGTTTTTCTTATGAAAAGGCCTTTGAAATAATCAGCGAATCAGGCGGAAGTCATTTTGACCCGGAACTGACAAAAGAGTTTATTAAGTGCCGTGATCAGCTTGAAGATTTATATAACAGACTTAATGTATAAGCAATCTTACATATCATCCATGGATAGTCCGGAAACTTTTTGGGTGTAGCCATTTAAGTTTTGCATAAAGGCATCTGCTTTGGACTGAACTTTTGAAAGGTTGATATTCTTAGTCTGGCGTTTTACTTCGTAGATGTCGCAGGATTTTTCCAAATCGTTTATGGTGATGATGTCAATTTCGTTCATGGATTTTCTGTCCCACCAGCCGCCTATTTTTGTGATTTTGCCTTCTTCCTTTAGCTTTGCGGTAAAGTACCGTTCCAGAGTTTTTCCTGTAAAACTCTCGTAATCGCGGAGAATGAGCTCTTTTAGCATGTCGTAATTTCCAAGCTCGATTAAATCCTGATGCGAATAAATGAAACGGAAATAAAAGAGCATGTATTCATCCACAATCTGCCATCTTGTATTACGGCTTTCTGATTTTGAAAGCAATGGGCGAATTTGATCTGTGATTCCGAATACTTTCTGAAGATTTTGCAGATAAGCTCCGGTGTTTTTCTGGATGACAGAATCTATTTCACTTTGAGTTGTGAGGCCTCTCGAAATTGCCTGAAGAATTGAAAAATAGATTCCGTAGTCTTTGCCTATTTCACTAATTAAGATGTCGCGGCCGTCTGCAAGGAATGGGGATGCCATATTGCAGACTGAGCCAATCATTTTTGCTTTTGTCGTCGCTCCGGCGTTCATCAGGAGGAAGATGTATTTTGCCACCCCACCGCTCAGCATATAAAGGCAAAGAAGATCTTCCGCTTTATATTTTGGATTGAAGTCCCGAAGAATTGTTTTTACGACTGACGGTGTAAATGGCTTCAGGTGAATGTTATGCGTTGAACGTCCGAACAAGGGCTCTTTTTCGTCTTTGAAGATTTTTGTCATGAGTGAGTAGATTGAGCCGCAGACAATCAGATTTATTTTTGAGTTTGCTTTCTGACTGTCCCAGACATTCTGCATCTGGCTGAAAAAAGCTTTGTTTATATACTCAATATCCTGGAATTCATCGATTACAAGCGTGAAATGATTTGTCTGTGAATGTGTCATTATCTGCTCAAACAAATCCGAAAGCTTGTCCACTTTACCAAAAATTTTTAGTCCTATGCTTTCCTCCAGATTTTTTTGCCATTGCTCGCAAAGTGATTTTTCTGCACTGCGGGATGTAAAGAGATAGGCACTTTTTTTTCCGTTTATAAAATGCTTAAGAAGCTGGGTCTTACCTATTCGGCGGCGGCCAGTGAGGACTGTAAAACATGCCGTCTTTTCTGACTGCTTTTCAATTTGCGCCAAAGCTTCGAGTTCGTTTATTCTGTCGTAAAACTTTTCCATTTTGCAGCTCCCCCACAATGCCAGTTAATATAATGACCATTAAATTAATGACCATTATATTATCAAATTTCCTTAAAGTCAACTTTTTTCTAAAAAACCGCTTGACAAATATATCAGGCTGCGATATATTGTATTTAACTTCGATATAGCGGAGTGCGATACATCGAGATGCGAAAATATTTCCAGGAGGTTGAAAGTGGATGCCAAAATAAAGCGCGTGTATGTGCCCATGACGGAAACGGGATTTTACATCCTGTTCTGCCTGCAAGACGAAATGCACGGATACAGTATCACTCAGAAAGTCCGCGAGATGACGGGCGGAGAAGTGGAGATAGGGCCGGGCACTATGTACGGAAGCCTTGGAAAAATGGAAAAGGACGGATTAATCAGCTTTGTGCGGGAAGAGGAAAAACGGAAGATTTACGCAATCACCGAAACCGGCAGGGAAGTCCTAGATTTGGAAATCAGCAGAATCAAGCGGCTGTATAAAAACATAACGGAGGCATAAAATGAAAAATAAAAAGACAATGTTCAGAATCTACACGCTTTTTGAATACGAGGAGGAGCAGGCATTTTTGGAAGAGCAGCACAGAAAAGGATGGCGTTGCACCGGCTTCAAGATTCCAGGATTCTACAGCTTTGAAAAATGCGAGCCAGAAGAAGCGGCCTACAGGATTGATTTTGCCGACACAAAATGCAGCGACGAGACTTCCTACAGACAGCTTTTTGCGGACAACGGATGGGAATTCCTGTGGGCTGTGAACGGATTCTCAATCTTCCGAAAGATGCCCGGCTCAAACGGCGGAAAAGAGGAAAACGAGATTTTCACAGACCATGAATCCAGAATCAGCATGATGAAAAAAATCCAGAAGCGGAGACTTCTTCCCATCATCCTGATTTTCCTCTGCCTGATCGTACCGAACATCATAAAGCTTTTCCGCAGTACCAGCGCAACATGGGACGGAGGAGACATCGCACTGAACATAACATGGAGCGTCGTCGCAGTTTTGTACCTGCTAATCTTCATAAAGTCCTTCCTGAAAATCCGTGCCCTGAAAAAGAAGTACGACGTAAAATAAAAAATGTGCTCCCATAAAAGGCAAGTGCAAATCCAAATTGAATTTGAGAAACATAAACCTTAATAGGGGAACGCTTCCATTTGCGGTGGGAACCGTGCCAATCAGTCATGGGTGTGCGGTATAAGGTATTGCACTCACTTCGTTCGGCCCGCACAAATGTCTGCTTGTCACGAACCCCACCTCCATTACAGCGTTCCCCCACTCAATATTTGATTTCCCATGCAATATTTTTAGCACTTGCCTCACACATTTTTTTCGATAGACCTTTTTCACAATACAAGGTATAATGGAAGAGTCAGAGGTCTATTATGTTTATAAACAAGCTAAATCAAATCTACAAGCCGAAAAGGACGCTCTATTATTTTGAGCCGGAACAGAGCGACTTGGATGATTTTTACAACAAGAAGATTCCACAAAAAATATCCCGGTATGAGAATGCGTTCGGGACTTACGACAAGCCCGGAGTTTTTTATCTGCCCTCGCTCGACAAAAGCGTAATCGGGATTGAGTACAGGAACGGAGACCCCGCAGTCAGCTACCCGGCCGACCTTGATTTTCTTGAGCTTGACGAGACTTTTTTCTATGCCATTGAAATTGAATACGAAAACGAGATTGCCCTTGATGCAATAGAGACGATTTTTGAGAACATCGCGAAGGATGACGACGCACACAGGCAGTTCACCGACCTCTCCATAAAAAAAGACTCCCCGCTGATTTCAATCTTCTCGGGTGTGAGCGGAAAAAAAATCAGGATTCTCTATGAGTGGAAGGTTGACCGCGACAGGGCAAGGGACGTGATGGAGGACAAGATAGAAAAGTTCAAGGCCGAAGACCTCTACCATACGGCTTTCTTTGACTCAATCACAAAGCACTACTCCTGGAATCACCTCGTACCCTACCTTGAGATGCCGATGGATGCGAACATCAGGGATTACGCCTTCGCGCATTTTGACATCAAGGAGTTCCGCACCATAAATGAAATCTACGGACACATTGCGGCGAACAACGTTCTCTCAAACATCGTGCGGGCCATGAACGAAAGTGATTTTATCTACGCAAGCGCAAGATGCCACAACGACAATTTCGCCATGCTGATAAAGGACATGCCCCAGGAAGAGACCATTGCAAAGCTTGAGGAGTTCTTTGAAAATCTGTCTCACCTTGAGGAGGACCCTGAGTACAAAATCTACTACCGCTGCGGATTTGTCCCCATGCAGATGTCCATTCTCTCGGGAAACCGTGTGGCCGACGCGGGAAAGATGGCGCAGAGTCTCGGAAACACACCGAACCAGACCGACATCGTAATCTACACGGACAAAATGCACGACGACATCCTGTGGGGAAATTACATCAAGGCATACGCGGACACAGCAATCAAAAACAATGAGTTCCTCGTTTACCTGCAGCCGAAGTTCGACATCAACACGGAAAAAATCAAGGGAGCCGAGGCACTGATCAGATGGAACTACAAGGGAAGGGAATTTCTTTCGCCGGCACGCTTCATTCCGTTTTTTGAAAAGGACGGAAACATCGGAAAGATTGACGACCTTGTTTTGAAAAAAGTATGCGAGAGTTTTGCAAAATGGAAGAGCGAGGGACGCCCTTTGTTCCCGATTTCCGTGAACCTCTCACGCAGCCAGATGGACGACCGGAATCTCATAGCCCATCTCACGCAGATTGTGGACTTCTACGGTGTTGATCATTCCCTGATAGACTTTGAGCTGACCGAAAGCGCGACCTACGATGACATGGACTACATGATTCAGGTCCTTGATGACCTGCGCAAAAAGGGATTTAAAATTTCCATGGATGATTTCGGCACCGGCTACTCCTCACTTTCACTCCTCACACGCATGCCCCTGGACACCCTGAAAATCGACAAGAGTTTCGTTGACAAAATCGTTGCGGAAAACCAGAGCCCTAAGGACATCGCCGTAATCAAGCACATAATCCTCCTCGCAAAGGAACTTCGTTTCACATGCCTTGCCGAAGGAGCGGAGCAAAAGCATCAGGTTGAAAAACTCAGGACCCTTGGCTGCGAGGTAATCCAGGGCTACTACTACAGCAAACCGATCCCCATGGCAGAGTACGAAAGATTGTATTTGCAATAGCCCCGATCAAATCCATGCCACTTTGAATTTTTCCGCAAATATTATCGCTTTTTTTTGAAAAACCGATTCAGGCATAAATCCGATTCATTCTTGAATCAGATTCACCCTTGCGGTGTTACTTGAATTTCCGGCATTGACTGTCGCGGCAAGTCCATCATCTGACGTAAACTCAACGCAAATATTTGACGAATCCTGCACATATCCGGTCGAAACGGAATAGTTTTGCTCTGAGAAACTTATTTTGAATGAAACGGACTCCGCTGCCCCTCGAACCACTATTGACTGTGACTCACCGGATTCAATCGACATTGGGAGGGAAAAATCCCCGTTAAGGCTACAGTCTGTTACGGAAATTTCGGAACCTGTGGAATTCACCAAAGAAATATTTTTCTCCAAAAGTCCGTCGCTGCAAGAGCATAAAAGAAACGCAATACAAACAAAACTAAACAAAATTGTATTTTTCATAATTAACCTCCAAAATAAACACAATTTAGGAATCTCCAAAATGGATTTCCAGAAACTCCTCCGCAAATATTATCGATTTTTTTATGAGGAGATGTCACACGGATTTGTTCGCAACTAACGTTGCTCACTGAAAAAAGCAAAGATTGTTAGCCCTGAGCAAATCCACGCCACATTGCCTTACCTGCTTTTCACAAAGCTGTGTGTGCAAACAGGATTTTCATCTTTGTCAACAAAATCTATTGTGATGGTCGAGCCATCGGGAATGGGTTTGTCAAAAACAATTTTGCTCAGATAATGGTAAGAATCAATGAAATAATTTTCTTTTACGCTGTAATTGTTGTCAGGCGTAACAGTGACAGATTTTACCTTATAGTAAGGATCTTTTTCCTTTGAGCCATCTGAAGTCCATGAAAACTGATAGTTGATTGTCTTGTCATCCACAAATTTTATTGACACAAGTTTGGGCTCCGTAGATTTTACAACATAGCACGTACAAACGATATCGGTATCATCTTTCTCATGAAAATACAATGTTACAAGCGATCCGTCCGGGATGTCCCTGTTGAATTTTATTTTCATTTTTGCAGTTCCGAAAGTAAAAAGAGATTCTGGGCCCCCAGTTGAGTACAATATTTCATATTTCTCACTCGGTCTTGGCTCTATGGAAAATCTACTTGTATAGCACAGGCAGCTCTCATTATTATCGGTAGAAGACAAATAGCCGATTGTGTGATCATCCTCAAACCAAAGACACTCGACTACAGGACCTGAACTTATATTGGGACAGCTTACCAATAGAAGAGAAAATGCCGCTATCGCAAAAGAAAAAAATTTATTTTTCATTTGAATTCCCCTGCAAATATTATCGCTTTTTTCTGGAAACTTGCAAGTCCAAAACCATCAAATATTACATATGTAATATTGGTATTACGTATGTAATATTGAGTTTTCGGATATAAGCGAAGGCCGTTAGCCCTGAGCAAATCCGCTTGTCTTTTTTATCCATGCTGTTTCATTCATCCCCCCTCGACCAGATTCAAAAAATCTGTTAGCATAAAATCATGAAAATAAATCTGCCGCAACATTTCAAATCCCTATCCGACGCGCTCTCATCTCTCTTCGGTTCCGGCATATCCGTCAGAAGCAGGACACGGATTTCAGGAGGAGACATCAACGAGGCATACGCGCTTGTGCTCAGCGACGGACAGGTGGTTTTCATGAAGTCCAACTCGCACACACCCGAAGATTTTTTCAAGGCCGAGGCAGCGGGACTTTCCGCCATCGCATCCACAAAAACGATTCAGACACCGGAGATTCTTTGCACTGGAAGCGAGGCATCAGAATACGGATCATGCAATTTTCTTCTATTAAAATATGTCGAAAGCAGAAATCCACGCGATGACTTTTGGGAAACATTCGCAAGAAATCTAGCCGCCCTCCACAACGCGAACACGGAATGTTTTTTTGAAAGCGACGGAATGGAAAACCAAGCAGGCAAAAATCAGTTCGGATTTTTTCAGGACAACTACATCGGTGAAAGACCCCAGCGCAACACCCCATGCGAAAGCTGGATTTCATTTTTCCGTGAGATGAGGCTCGCACCGCAGTTCAAATCCGCGGACAGATATTTTACGGACGAGCAGAGAAAGAGCATTTCTCATTTTCTTGACCACCTGGATGATTTTTTAATCGAGGGAAAACCTAGCCTGCTTCATGGAGACCTTTGGAGCGGAAACGTGATGTGCGGCCCAGACGGAAACGCCATGCTGATTGACCCCGCCACTTATGTTGGCCTTGCGGAGGCCGACATTGCCATGACGGAGCTCTTCGGAGGATTCCCGCCCGCATTTTACGGAGCCTACAAGGAGATAGTGCATTTTGAGCCAGGGTATGAGCTTCGGCGCGACATCTACAATCTCTACCAGCTTTTGAACCACCTGAATCTTTTCGGCCACAGCTACCTTCCATCCGTCCTGCATATCCTGAGAAAATTTTAGAAAACGAACAACAAAGGAGACTTCTATTATGGAAATCAGAGAATTAAATTTGAAGGATATTGACTCGCTTTTAGAGCTTTACGTTCAGCTGAGCGACGTGAACAAAAACTATTCCTACGAAAAATCTGTCGCGGTCTGGAAGGATGAGATTGAGAACAACAAGAACATCAAGTATTTCGGTGCTGTGGACAATGGCAGGGTTGTCTCCACGTGCTACTGCGCCATCATTCCGAACCTCACGAACGGAAGCAGGTCAATCGGATTTATTGAGAACGTGATCACCGATGAGAATTACCGCAAGCAGGGACTCGCAAAGAAAGTGATTGAGATGGCCGTCAATTTTGCGAAGGAGAATGACTGCTACAAAGTTTTTCTCGAAAGCGGTGTCGCAAGGACGGAGGCACACAAGTTCTATGAGAAAATTGGATTTGAGACCGGCAGCAAAAAATCCTTCGTCATCTGGATGAAAGATTAAGGAACGAATTTTAGGAGCGTGGGTTCTTCTGGTTTTTCGTATTTGAAAGATTAACTCTTTTGAAAATCCTGAAGCCCGCCGTCTTTAAAATTTCCTTCACGGCCCTCTGAGCGCCACTCGACTGTCCGCACAAATAGTTGAAAGGGAAAGGTGTCGTGCAGCTTGTCACAACCAAGGCTTTTTTACCCTTGTGCAAGGCGATCGGAATTCCGCGCTTGGACTCTGCCATCATCACGGCAACAAGACGGTCAAAGAGGCTTTTCAATTTTCCGTTCATGTTTCCCCAGTAAACCGGAGTCCCCACAAAGAGCATGTCACAATCCCGGATCTCAGACTCTATCCTGTGAGCGTCATCCTTTGGCAAAACACAGCTTCCTTTTGAGCGGCACGCCATGCATCCACAGCAGAATTTAAAATTCAAGTCAGACACGTTTTCCCAGACCACCTCACACTCTGGATTTTTCTCCTGTATTTTTTTCACTTCCTTTTCCAGAGTCTTTGAAACATTTCCGTTTTTACGCGGGCTTCCATTCAAAACAAGCATCTTCATCTTTCACCTCCACAACGCAACTATAGATTACAAAAATCACCTTTTTTTGACAAGTCTGATTGAAACTGACACAAGCGATCATGTAATCCACTCGGTGCACAAAAAACTTTACATCAACGCCGTAAATTCCCTTCTTAAATAAGGACAACGATAGAAAGGTAACGATTTCTCCGTCAAAGCGGATGAATGAGGTAGTTGAAACTTTATGCAAAATGTGTTCAACTGATAGTCAGGAGACGATTATGGTAAATGTAAAGGGACGCTGGGCACTCGTTACAGGTGCGGCAAGAGGCATAGGACATCTGGCTGCGGTATTCATGGCAAAACAGGGCTGCAACTTAATCCTGCAGGGAAGGACAAAAGAGCACTGTGCAAAAACGCTGGACGAAGTAAAGGCACTTGGAGTTGAGGCCTACGCTGTTGGAGCGGAATTCTCTGACCTTGCGCAAGTTGAGGCCATGCTTTCGGAAATTGACGCGAAGGGGACGCCGGTAGACATAATACTGAACAACGCCGGCATACAGGTCGCCTACAGAACCGAGTACCTGAAGACACCAGCGAGCGATTACGAGGCAAGTTTCAAAATCAACACGATTGCACCGATGATGATTGTCTATCACTTTTTGCCGAAGATGGAAAAACGGGGATTCGGACGCATCGTAAACACGACGAGCGGAATCAGGCTTGAGCCGGAGCAGGCGGGATATTCTGCAAGCAAGGCCGCGCTGGACAAAGTGACAATGGACCTTGCATCAAAATATGACGGAACCGACATCTGCATCAACATTACCGACCCGGGATGGTGCCGCACGGATTTGGGAGGAAACCAGGCTCCCAACGCACCCGAATCAGCAATACCTGGAGTCGTAGTCGGAGCTTTCATCAACAACAAAAAATCAGGACGCAATTTCGCGGCAGGTGAGTTCCACAACATGAGCCTTGAGGAAGCCGTCGCAAAAGCCGAAAACAATTTCCCGGTCTACACTGGTTCCGTCGCTTTCGTATAAGTGGTTCTTATGGAAAACAAAAGTGTAAAAAGAGGTCTGGTTCTCGAAGGCGGTGCAATGCGCGGAATGTTTACCTCCGGTGTGCTGGACGTCTTTTTGGAAAACGGAATTGAGTTCGACGGAGCCATAGGAGTTTCAGCCGGAGCCACATTCGGATGCAATTATAAATCACGGCAGATTGGAAGGGCCATCCGCTACAACAGGAGATTTTCACACGACTGGCGTTACTGCTCCCTCCGCTCCCTGATTTTTACCGGGGACCTTTACGGAGCCGATTTCTGCTACAACCAGATTCCGAATCAGCTTGATATTTTCAACCTTGAGACCTACCGATCAAACCCAATGGAATTTTATTGCGTCGCTTCCGATTGCGTCACCGGAAAACCTGTCTACAAAAAACTTGAGACCTGCGATGAGCACGACCTTGTCTGGATGCGCGCGAGTGCCTCCATGCCCATTGCAAGCCGCGTGGTGGAAGTTGACGGTTACAAGCTTTTGGACGGCGGCATGACAGACTCAATCCCGCTTAGATATTTTGAGAGCATAGGCTACAATCGCAACGTGGTGATTTTGACCCAGCCGCGAGATTTCAAAAAACATTCCTCAAGCCTAATGGGACTTATGAAAATCACGCTCAGAAAATATCCGAAGATTGTGGAGGCCATGAAGCTAAGGTCGGAAAAATACAACCAGGAGACCAAGGAGATTTTTGAAAAAGCCGACCGTGGTGAAGTCCTCGTAATCTGCCCTGAAACATCCCTCGGAATCAGCCGCACCGAAAAATCCACCGACGAGCTGCAGCGTGTCTACGACGAGGGCCGGAGGATCGGAACGGAGCAAATGGAAAAGGTCAGGACGTTTTTGTCATAGAATATCAGTACTTGTTTTTCAAAACCTTTAGTGTTGGAGTCTTATATGTAATGACATATTTATTGTCCTTCTTTTGAATCTTGTGGTAGCAGTTTTCAAAAACCACTGGAAGTGATGTGTCATAATCTGTATCAGGACCTGAAACAACTTCAAAGAAATTCATCGATTCTAAAGCAAACTGTGAAGCACCACTAAATTTCAATCCTGGATCAACAATCTTTGCCATTACCGGATACACATCTATCATATTGTTAACAACATTTGCGTGTCCTATATCATTTACAAAAATAAACTCTACGGGCTCACCATTTTCTTCAACAATACCAGCCAGATCCTGAAGTAAAATTGTTGCCCTGAATTTTACATAATCTTTTTGCTCTGCTTGAGCATTCCCATAAGCAAAGGAAAAAGCCAGGAAACAGTATGAGTAGCAGAAAAGACAGACCAAGGAAATCACTTTATAGATTTTTCCTTTTCCGCAAATCTGGTGATAAAGACTTACAGCAAGCAAACTAAACAAAACTCCAATTCCATACATTCCACGAGGAGCATCCGAAGGTTTTTCCAAAACAATATACGAGCCGAAAGAAAGCGGAACAGCCACAGCTATCAAAAGAATGACGACAAAAGCAGACAGCAGCTTATTCTGCTTAGAGTTTTTTATGAAACCAAAAGCGGAAAGAATCAATATCAATCCTGAGAAAATCAATATTGGGGTCCTGTTAAAATCAGCAAGGAAAGTCTTAATATAGCCTACTGTATTGGGAACAATGCTTGCTATTGAAATTGTCTCACTGACATAAATATCTTCTGATGGCACTGAAAATATTTTCATGAAGCAAAAAAGAGTAAGCCCATAGCAAAGTATACAGACACCTGTTTTCTTTAGAATTTCCTTAAAACGTTCTCCCTCCAAAAGCCATTTGTAAATCACACACAAGATTGACAGCATAATATAAATGCCGGAAGATGCCTGATACGAAAAACACATTACTAAAAGACTTAAGACTGAGGTAATTGCAAATGTGACTTTCTTTTCGAAAAATAAAAATGGAACAAAGCTAATTACAAAAGAAAGAGCCATATAAGGAGAATCATAGCGGTAAGAAAAGTTTGAAAGCCAATACGGGAACAGCCCGATCGGAAGAGACGCGAGGCAGGCAAAAAATGAAAACTTTCCTTTATTGAAAATACAAATTGAAAAAAATGAAGCAAAGGCCAAAAAGAATATGGCTATAAACTGAGTAAGGGGAGCTATATCCATCAGACGTTTTGACGTGTGGACAAAGATTGATCCGATTTCTGAAATGTATCTATAGAAGTTCATCCACTCACGACTTCCTCTGATCGCTCGTCCCAAATCATCAATATATATATTATAAAAGTTAGCTCTGATTATTGTAAAATATCCAAGCAGATAAAGTCCCAATAAAATGAAAAGATATTTTTTATTCTCTTTAATAATCACCCCTATCTTTCTGAAATCTTTAATCGTATTAGTGAAAATTTGTCTGCCCTTTTGCGTAAACCAGACAAGATCAAAAATGGCAATAAAGAGGAGCCCCATGATTCCAAAAGCTGACATTTGCTTCATCCAGAATGGATCATTTATATCATCATTTTTCAATCTTTCCACAAGCTTTACTGCGGCAATCTGCACAAATGAAAACTGAGTAGGAATCAGGCACAAGGCAAAAACAATAGAAAGCGCGAATATAAAAATATTAGTTTTTTTTGACATCTCATTTTCTCCTATAATGAATTGCAAGTATCAAATTCAATCTTCCTGTTGGAAGACAAGTGGAATTCATTGAAACCATCTTTTTTAAACTCATCCGTAAGCTCATTCTCAAGCATAAGACCTGGATGGAACAAAAGCTCCGTGACTCTTTTTTTTGCAAGGGTCTTTTTTTCAAATACCGGTATTATGGAGTGTATCCTTTCATCCATCTTTCCGCTGAAATAAACCCCGCACAAATAAGAATCAACAAGATTATTTTTTCTTAGATAGCGGGAAACCCTATGGGAATAAAAATTCAAAATAAGGCATTTAACAACATTTGCAACAGAAAGTCCTTTCAAGCCGCCTTTTTTGGACAGATAAAAATGTATTGGGTCGCAGGTGTTTCTGATATACTCAACCTTAAATTTATTTTCCCGGATGGAATCTGCAAGAGCTTCGAAAAACAATGGAATCATGTGCGGATGCTGATGGCTGTCAATTCTAAGCGCACTCTCATCCACAATCCTCGCATCTATGCATTTTTTTATCTGGGCCGTTATTTCAATGGTAAGCTGATTTTTAATCTTTTTTCGAAGAAATGGAATATAATTCCACATGAAAAGTTTTCCCCATGAGACGGTAAAATAACCATCGCCGTCCACAAGAGATGGAAGCTCGGAAACCGGCGCGCAACATTTTCCTTCCATAAAATTCAGGTGAACAGACACCTTCACATTTTCGCACCCGTTATCCTTCGCCTCTAAAAATTTCTTTACGCTGGAATCAAAAATCCGAAGATTCGGAATAATGCTGATGCTGCAAAGCTTTCCGTTTTTACACAACGCAACAATGTCATTGTCAGAAGACTCCGAGAGAGCATAATCATCAGCATGAACATCAAAACAATCTCTATTCAATTTTCCTACCTATGACGTACTGTGGCCGTCCCTTTACCTCATCATAAATCTGAGCGATGTAAACTCCGATTATACCAAGACACACTAAAACCGCTCCGAATCCAATCAGCAAAATAAATATGATTGTCGGGAAACCATTGGCCGCAGTTCCCCTGATAAATGAAACAAGCGCGTCCACTCCGACCACGGCACCAACAAGGATAAACAAGATTCCTACGACGGTGATTATGTGCAGGGGTGTGTAACTGAAGCACAGAACATTATTGATCGCATACCGTATCAAAGACTTCGTGGACCATTTTGAAGTGCCGAATTGCCGTTCCGCAACCTCATAGTAAACTGTAGTCTTTTTAAACCCGACCCAAAACGAAAGGGCCCTGAAAAAGGTGTTTCTTTCCTTAAGCTTTGCAAGCTCATCGATTACTTTTCTATCCAGCAGCTTGTAGTCACTGGAGTTCTTCATATCCATCTTCACGGCTTTACTGATCAAGCCATAAAAAATCTTTGTGAATATCTTATGGAAAAGGCCTTCCTTGCCGCGATCAGATTTCACGCCCTCCACGACCTCAAAGCCTTCTTTCCATTTCTTGAACATCTCAACCATTACGGCCGGGGGATGCTGCAGGTCAGCATCGAGAATCACAGCACAATCACCCGTCACATTTCTGATGCCCGCAAAAAGAGCCGCTTCCTTTCCAAAATTCCGTGCAAAAGAAACACATTTCACGCGCTCATCCTTTTGATGCAAAGCCTCTATCATCTCAAGCGTAGAATCTTTGGAACCGTCATTTACAAACATCAATTCAAAATCAACTTCGCTTTCGACTTGTTTTAACGAATCAAACGTTTGGACAATAGCCTCATAAAACGGATTCACATTTTTTTCCTCATTATAGCAGGGAACAATCAATGAAACCTTACTCATCTTCGGACTCCTTAGCTTCATATTTCTTTTTTGGATCTTTAAAAACAATATACCTTTGTCCAATGTAGTTCAGGCCCGTATAAATGATTTCTCCGGCGAGCAACGCAATATTGCCCTTAGCTTTTTCCGAGAGAGAGCCAAAAACATTTGGGAATACCCCATAGATAAAATAAATCACTCTCTTTAACACAGGGTAGGAAATCAAATAGCACACCAAAATCAGTATGATAAAATAGAAAATCTCACGCTTGCTTCTGCTGTGACTCTTAAAGGTAAAATATTTATTCAAAAAATAACTTGATATTCCACCCACCACATAGTTACAAACCGAGCAGACATAATAATTGACGTTAAAACAGTTGTAAAGCAGAAACATGGTTCCTGCCCCGAGAATGGTATTGATAACACCAACAATGATGAATTTCAGCAATTTGACATCAAATAATTCTTTGACCCCGGCAAAAGATTTCATAGCATATACTATAGCATAAAATCATTATTAGTTAAAGTCTGTTTTTATCTAATTTTTTGCCTCCATTGAACAAAAATGTTTTTTTTGATAGAATCGCGACTATCTATAGGGGAAATCACATTCGGAGAAGCCCCGTAATTTTGGAGTATACAAATGAAAATCACAAAAATCCTCTGTCCCTTACTCGCCGCAACAGCTTTGCTCACAGGATGCACAAAAAAATCAAAAGGCCCGGTATCGGTAGAAATCTGGCACGCATACAACGGTTCCCAGCAGGAATATCTTGAAAACGCCGTAAAAAGATTCAACGCCTCCCAGAGCGCTTATGAGGTAAAGACTCTCGCCCAGGACAACAGCGGATTTGCCGATCTTGTTTACAATGCAGTCGCAAACGGAGTGGGACCGAGCATCATCTTCAACTATGGCTCCACCGCCGTAGATTATGCGAAGGAAGATCTGGCCGTGGACATTTCCACATACATCAAGGAGGACGCTAAAAAAGGCGACACTTTCATGCAGGACCTGATTGCCTCCCTTCCGACCTCAATGCAGACCGACGTAAAGGGATTCGCTGACGGAGGAATCTACTATCTTCCCGGATGCACGACCGGACCGGTTTTCTTCTATAATAAGACCATGTTTGACGAGCTCGGGCTCACACCGCCGAAAGACTGGAAGGAGCTTGAGAACATCGGACGCACAATCTATGAGAAAAAGGGAATCGCGGCTTTCCATTCCGACGGACTTGTGGACAACATCCAGGAGCTTATCATGCAGAACGGGATGGGCTACATCGACACAACAAATAAGAAGATTCTTTTCGGCACGGACAAGATGGCCGAGATCTACCAGTGGTACGCCGACTGCTGCCACAAGGGATGGTTCGAGTTCAACACCGTCGGAAAATATTCATCGGAGGATTTGGCAAACGGAACGATCGCGGCTTTCTCAGGCTCATGCGTAAACGACCAGTACGTGAAGATGATTAACGGAGAGGAACTTGGAATCGCACCGTGGATCGCTGAGTCTAACGGTGTCGCATTCTACACGGCATGGAACCGGGGACCAATCTTCCTCAAACACGCGGAGGACGTAAACCGCGGGGCCTACGAGTTCATCAAGTTCTTCCTCTCTCCCGAAAACAACTGCGGATGGGCAAAGGCAAACTCAGCCCTCTCACCTTACGGCACGACACAGGCAACAACGGAGTATCAGGAATATGTCTCAAACCTGCCGTCCACATCAGCTCTTCCCTCAGTCCAGGCGAACCTCTACGCTTCAGGCTCATTCCCGAACGTGCACGGCGGCTCACAGGTAAGGAACATCATCGTGGAATACCTGAACAACGTGGTTGACGGAAAGATGAGCGCAAAAGAAGCTGTGGCTGCAATGGAAAAAGACTGCAACGCGGCCCTGAACGACTAAAAGATGAAAGTAGTTATCAAGAATGTAACGAAAACATACGGCAGCAATACGGCTGTAAAAGATTTTTCCGCAGATTTGACCGACGGCCATCTGATTTGTCTGCTTGGTCCCTCGGGCTGCGGAAAGTCCACGCTTCTCAACATGCTCTCGGGGATAGTTGATGTCACGAGCGGCCAGATTTTTTTTGACGGCAAGGACGTGACGAAGATGCCCCCGGACAAACGCAACATCGGAATGGTCTTCCAGAATTACGCTCTCTATCCGCATCTCACGGTTTTGGAAAACATCGCGTTTCCGCTGGAAGTCCTCCGGGTCCCCAAAAAAGAAAGACTCGAAAAAGCCGAAAAGATTGCCTCCCTCGTCCACGTGGAAAACCTGCTCAAAAGATTCCCGGGCCAGCTTTCGGGAGGACAGCAGCAGAGAGTCGCAATCGCACGCGCGCTCATAAAAAATCCGAGCCTGCTTTTGATGGACGAGCCACTTTCAAATCTGGACGCACGGCTGAGACTGGAAATGCGTGATGAGATACGCCGCATACAGCAGGAAACCGGAGTCACGACCATTTTTGTAACCCACGACCAGGAAGAGGCCATGTCCATTTCCGACAGCATACTCCTGATGAAAGACGGAGAGCTTGTACAGAGCAGCACATGCCAGGAGCTTTACGAGAATCCGAACTGCCGCTTCACAGCAGACTTCATAGGAAACCCGCCGACGAACAATCTGGAGAACGGAGAGCTGATTTTAAAGGACGGACTCCCGCACTTCATCACAAAAAGCGGACTTGATTTTTCTCTCCCCCAGAAATTCTCAGACCCAGGCCTAAGCGAAAAATGCGCCGGAAAAAATCTCACGCTCTCAATCCGCCCCGAAAGCTTTATGCTCACGGAAAAAGACAATGCGGCTTTTGAGGCGAAGGTCAAAAGGTCATCCCTTCTCGGAAAGGAGCAGATTGTCTACCTTGACTTCGGAGGAAGCGACGGAAAATCCGTGCGTGTGATTTTGGACAACGAAAAGATTTTCTCTCCGGGTGACACAGTTTGCCTGAGGTTAAAGACAAAGGGTGTTTTCATCTTTGACAGCGAGAGCGGGGAGCGATTATATTGAAGTATTCGGAAAAGACACAGCGCATAAAAAACACGACGGAACCCTGGCTCTATCTCGCACCTTTTTTGGTATTCTTTTTCGTCTTCATTTTTTACCCCGCAATCAACGTGCTCCTTCTCTCCTTCAAGGAAAACTACAGCCATCTGCGGGGAAGTTTTGAAGGACTTGGCTTTGAGAACTACAAGTACATACTTTCCGACGCAAAGTTCCGCTCCGCCATGCTCAACACAATCCTCTACGTAATTTTCGTGGTTCCGACAAGCACCTTCATCTCAATTCTTGCCGCACATCTTTTGAACAAAAAAATCCGGGGCATCGCATTTTTCCAGACAGCGTTTTTCATGCCGATGGTAACGTCCGTGACTGCCGTGGGACTCGTGTGGCGCTTCATGTACAACCAAAAATACGGCGTGTTCAATTTCCTGCTTACAAAAATCGGACTCGCACCAATCGCATGGACCGACGACTCAAAATGGTCTCTGCTTTCCCTCGTCATTTTCGGAATCTGGAACATACTGCCTTTCACAATCATACTGCTGATGGCTGGAATGCAGAACATCGACGAGAAATATTATCTTGCCGCAAAGATTGACGGGGCGAAATCGATTAAAATCTTCACGCGGATCACAATCCCCATGCTTGCGCCGACCATTCTCCTCGTGCTGATTGTAAACACAATCTCCTGCTTCAAGGTATTCAGCGAGCTTTATCCCCTGTTCAACGGAAAGCCGGGGCCCTATTACAATCTTTACACCGTGGTCTATTACATCCGGTATGCGATGGTGGAAAAACGCAAGTACGGATATGCCGCCGCCGCCGCAATGATTTTTTTCCTCGTCGTTCTGATTTTCACTCTCTTCCAGCTGCGCCTCAAAAGCAGAATGCAAAAAAGAGGTCTCCAATGAAAAAAACACTCAGGCGAATTTTCGAATATACCGTTCTGGCCCTCACATCTTTCTGCATGGTCTTTCCATTTCTCTGGATGATTCTCTCGTCCTTCAAGACACCAACGGAAATCATTCAGTTTCCGCCGAAGCTCTTTCCCTCGACAATCTCGTTCACGAACTACATCAAGGCGTTTTCCATGGCACCTTTCGGACGCTATTTTTTCAACTCCATCCTCGTGATGATTTGCTCGGTCGTCTTCACAACAGGAGCATCCATCCTCGGAGCCTTCGCTTTTTCACGCCTGCATTTTCCCGGACGCGAGCTGATTTTCTCACTCCTTCTCACCATGATGATGATTCCGTTTGAGATGCTGATAATCACGAACTACACCACGGTCGTAAAGCTGAAACTCTTCAACACTCTGCCCGCACTCTTTCTTCCTTTCGTGAGCAACATTTTTTATGTCTACGTGCTGAAGAATTTTTTCGACACAGTCTCCGACAGCATCTATTATTCCGCACGGATTGACGGAGCCTCGAACTGGTTCTATCTCTGGAGGATTCTGGTCCCGCTCGCAAAGCCGTCCCTTTTTACGATCATCCTTTTGAACGCGCTCTCTTCCTGGAACTCCTTCGTGTGGCCCATGTACGTCACATCCGACTTCCACTCACGCACCCTCCCTTACGGACTGCAGGTTTTCACCACCGAGGGAGGCTCTTTCCCGGAGCTTCTCATGGCGGCATCCACAGTGATAATTCTTCCCATGATCGTGCTTTTCGTCTTCACAAGAAAATACATCGTGAACGGAGTCTCAAGGGGCGGACTCAAGGGATAGGGTGAAAGATGGTGCGACTTAGTACTGAGGATTACAGGAAGATTTACGCGACGCTTGGAAAAGTCTCCCCAATTGACGGTGACTGCGGAAAACTCTGCTCAGCGGCGTGCTGCTCCATCGACGGAAAATTTGACGGGTCTCTCCGCGATGAAGATTATGTGACCGACGGAACGGAAAGCGAGGACGTGCTTGGAATCTACCTTCTGCCCGGCGAAGAGACAGTGCATGACAAAAGCGACCCCTGGCTTGAATGGACGGAGGAGGACGCTCAGTCAGCCGGATTCCCCGAGTCTTGGAAAGGAATGGTCTCCTTCGTAAAATGCCACGGACCCGCTTCCTGCAAGAGGGAGCTCAGACCCATACAGTGCAGGACATTCCCGGCGGCCCCATATCTTAGCGAGGACGGAAACTTACAGATAATACTCTACACGGACACTCTGCCTTACAAATGTCCGCTTGTCCACGGCAATCACCGCCTGAATGAGGATTTTTTGCGCGCGACTTATTCCGCATGGGAACAGCTGATCAAGGACCCGCAAATCTTCGACCTTGTGATGGAGGACTCACGCTTCCGTGATGAGTGCGGAAATCGCTTTGTGAAATTGTACAGGCCGGATTGACCTGAGCCTTTTGGGAACCTTTATTTATGCTCGTTTTTGAGCAGCATGTAAATATGCCGCAGAGTATGGATCATCGACTCCATGTCAGCGTTGCTCACGTGGGCGAACACTTTTTTGACCTGCTCCGTGCTTAAATCCGGCATATCCAGAATCTCTTTGGCCATGCCGCATGCCTGTTTGAATGGTGTGTAAAGTTCTTCTCTCATCGCGTTGAGTCTCCTTAGGAAATGGTTAAAGGGGCATAATATGCCTGCATTGGGTAAGGGGATTTGCGCCCGTTTTTGACTATTTATAATATAGATGAATCATGAAAAATCGTCAAGGCTTAAAATCCGCTTTACCATTCCCGAAAGGCACGCTATACTTAATATATGGAGAAAAAATTTCAGACACAGACACATTTTGTCGGAGTGATGGTGCCTTCCGAAATCGAGGAAAAAATCCTGGAGTTCAGGTCCTACATGAGCGAGCGCTACGGATGCAAAAGCGGACACGGGACTCCACCGCACATCACGCTGATTCCTCCCTTTCTGCTTCCCGGGGATTTCGATGACGGCGACGTAAAATCTTCGGTGGAAAATGCAATCCAAAAAGCTCAGAAATCTTCCGTGCTGCCTTTTGACGCGAGGATATCCGGATTCGGGGCGTTTGAGGAGCGGACCCTTTTTGCGCATGTCGAACAGGATGAAAAATGGACTGCCCTCAGGGACGCTTTCGTGCAATCCTTCCAGACGAATATTCCGGGGAGCGTGCGGAAAAGCTCCAAAATCTTTACTCCGCATATCACTGTGGCGAACAGGGACATACCGAAGGGCACGATGGACGAGGCCCTGCAATTCTTTTCACGAATTGACTTTAGCGCGGAATTCCAGGTAGAAGAAATCTGCATTTTCGTGCGCAACAGCAAGGGCGGATGGGAAGAAGGCGTCTGTCTGGGCATTTAGAGGGACCATAGCATAATTCCCAGGCAGAGTTTTTTTGCTAAAATCTTTTTTTTCCAGTCCGATAATGTAAGCATGAAACTACGCAGATTATTTTTATTGTCAGTGTTCAGCATCTCTTCCCTCGCTTTTGCCGGGGAGCTGTATAAAAGCAATGTGGTTGCCTCGTACTATGGGGAGGAACTTCAGGGCAACAGGACAGCCAGCGGTGAATATTTCAACATGAATGACTATACCGCGGCACACAATACATTGCCGTTCAATACCTTGCTGAAAGTGACAAATCTCAACAACGCGAAATCCGTGGTTGTCCGAATCAACGACAGGGGACCTCACATTCCGGGCCGCGAGATTGACGTTTCAAAAGCTGCTGCGACGGACCTTGGCATGATTGACGCAGGAACCGCACGTGTCGCGCTTGAAATCGTGCAGATGGGAAACAACAACGGACCCGCCACCGATGTTTCAGGAGTAAAGGAAACTCCTTACGTGCAGGGTGAATATCAGAAAATGCTGGATGAAAAGCACTACGACATACAGCTCGGAGCCTACAGTGATTTCTCCAACGCACAGATTATGGCGAACCGGCTCTCAAGGGCTGGATTCTCAAACATTGCATATCAGACCGAGGGAAAAATTACTCGTGTTGTAATCCGCGATGTATCCGGGGCAAACCTGGACTACATGGTAGACGCTCTTAAGCAGCAGGGATTCAATCAGTATCTCGTCCGTCAAAGGAAGCTCGAATCTGACTCAACGGCTGCCACAACTACGACCACTACAACAACGACGACGACTACCGTAAAAAACACGAGCACATCCGTAGGTTTGGAAAAATAGCGGTACATTAGGACGGTTCAAAGGTCAGATACGTCTGAAACTGTCTTAATTTGCTTTCAAGGCCTCCGAAAATCAATATCAGTTCTAATTGGTTTTCGGGGGTCATTTTTTTAGAAAAAAACACAGGAGGCGGTTTTCCGTTGATAGAATGAAAAGACTTTTCCTGATTTTCACAATCCTTTTTTCCCTCTCTGCCCCGCTCTTTGCTGATTATGTCTACAAGAGCTCCGCAGTCGCCTCCTATTACGCCGACAAATTCCACGGAAGAAAAACTTCCAACGGCGAAATCTTCAACATGTATGCACTCACGGCCGCGCACAAGACCCTGCCCTTCAACACGAAAATCAAAGTGACGAACCTGAGCAACGGAAAGTCCGTGATCGTGCGTGTGAATGACCGAGGTCCCTTCGTAAAAGGCCGGGAGATAGACCTTTCAAAGGCGGCGGCGGTTCAGCTGGACATGATAAAATCCGGGACAACAAAGGTAAAGCTCACGGTTTTGACCGAGGGAAAATCTGGAACCGTAAAGGAAAGCAAGAACACAACCTGGGACATACAGCTCGGCGCGTTCAGCAAAAGGGAAAATGCCGAGGCCCTCGTAAAAAAGCTCCAGAAAGCGGGATTCACAAAATATCTCGCGTACCAGAAATCCGGCAAGCTCACAAAGGTGGTCATAAAGGACATCGCCTCAAAGGACGTGCAGGAGTACCTGAATCTCTTGGAAAAACGCGGCTTCCACGACTATTTCGTAAAAGAGCGTGCCAAGGTAAAATGAGGCTGGGTAACAGACCGCTGGAGTGCAGAGGTAATAGCCTAACAATCAAAAATATAGTATAATCTCAGTATGTTGGCACTTGCGGAAACTCTGGAAAAAAAGCGTATATCTCATGCCGTTGAAACTTCCGTAAATCATAAGGAGGCTTTAGGGCAGTATTTTACTCCATACACAATAGCAAAATTTATGGCTTCATTATTTCCCGTAACGGAGACAAAAATAAAACTCCTTGACCCTGGTGCAGGAATCGGGACACTTTCGTGTTCATTTATGGAAAGAATTATAAAAGAAAACTGGAATACCCCGGAAATTCATGTCTCTGCCTACGATATAGATAAGGACGTCTATAATACATTAAATGAAAATATAGCATCTTCAAGTTCATGCTTCAAAAAGTCCGACTATGAGATATTTTCAGAAGATTTTTTAGCAAAAACTTCTTTTGAGTACACTTGGAGAATAAATGAAACTTATACCCATGTGATAATGAATCCGCCATACAAAAAAATTCTGACAAATTCAAAGGAACGGCAATCTGCCCGCGCATTTGGACTTGAGACGGTGAATCTTTATTCAGCATTCATGGGGGCTGCGATTTCCCTTACGGAGGACAACGGATATATTGTCGCAATCGTTCCTCGTAGTTTTTGCAACGGCGTTTATTACAAGCCATTCAGAGAATTTATTTTAAAAAATTGCGCTATCAAACACATCCATCTTTTTGAATCTCGGGACAAGGCTTTTAAAGATGAGGCTGTACTGCAAGAAAATATAATCATAATGCTCCAAAAAAATGCAAGGCAAGAAAATGTAAAAATTTCTTATTGCAACGATGATTCTTTTGTCGGGCTTTCAGAATTCGACGTTTCTTTTAAGCAGATTCTGCATACCGATGACAAAGAAAAATATTTTAATATTCCAATAAAACAGCAAGTGGGAAATGACAATCTGACAATATATTCAGGCTTAAAAGATTTAGGAGTAAATGTTTCGACAGGACCTATTGTTGATTTCAGAATGAAAAATCTTCTTTTAAAAGGCCTTGCAGGAAACTCAGTGCCGCTTGTTTATTCCGTTCATTTAAAAAATCACCGCCTTGCATGGCCTCAAGAATCTAAAAAGCCGAACGCAATTATGCTTTCAGATGATGTCCAAAAACAGCTTTTTCCAAAAGGTTTTTATGTGCTTGTAAAGCGTTTCTCAACAAAGGAAGAAAAAAAGCGAGTTGTTGCCTCCCTCATTACCCCGAGTGACTTTAGAGAAGACAATATTGCCTTTGAAAATCATTTGAATGTTTTTCATGTGAATAAATCCGGTCTTTCGGAAAACATAGCCTTTGGTTTGATCTGCTGGCTCAACTCAACTTACATCGATGAGAAATTCAGACTCTTTAGTGGACACACTCAGGTAAATGCAACGGATTTAAGAAATCTTCCTTATCCAATAACGAAGGATTTGGAAGAGCTTGGAAAAAAATTAAAAGCGGAAAAAGAATGGACTCAGCAAATTTTTGATACCCTTTCTGGAGCCATAAAATGAAAACCGATGGATTAATCAAGCAAAAACTTGAGGAAGCAATAGATATACTCAAAAAATTTGGAATGCCGTCAGAACAGCAAAACGAGAGAACCGCATACTGTCTGCTTTCGCTTCTGAATGTTACGCCCGAAAAAGAATGGAAAAATGCAGAATGTCCGCTTGTCGGAATCACTCCGATGATGAATTTCGCAAAGGAATATTACAGAAAAGAATATGCACCAAACACTCGGGAAACCTTCCGAAGGTTCAGTGCTCACCAAATGGTCCAGGCAGGAATTGTACTGTACAACCCAGATAAACCTGACAGACCAGTAAACAGTCCGAAGGCCGTATATCAGATTTCCCCGGCTGCCTTAAAAGTCGTAAAAGCTTACAAAACGACTGACTTTGAAACTTTGCTTGCAGACTTCATAAAGAATCAGTCAACGCTTTCAGCCCAATATGCACACGAACGTAAAATGAATATGGTTTCTGTAAAAATTAAAGAAGGTCATCATATTCAGATTTCCCCCGGCAAACACAGTGAGCTTATTCGCGATATAATTGAGCAAATGGCCCCTCGTTTTTTACCAAACTCCACTCTCATTTATGTTGGTGACACTGGTGAAAAATGGGGATATTACGATCAGGAACTTGCAGGGAATCTTTTGTTCAATGTACAGCAACATGGCAAGATGCCCGATGTAATCTTATATGTTGAAGATAAAAAATGGCTTGTTCTTGTGGAATCCGTAACATCACACGGCCCTGTGGACAGCAAAAGACATATTGAGCTTGAAGAATTATTTTCAAATGTAACTGCAGACAAAGTATATATTTCAGCTTTTCCCGACAAGAAAACATTCACCCATTATGCTCAAGAAATCGCCTGGGAAACAGAGGCATGGATTGCCGATAATCCCACTCATATGATTCATTTTAACGGGAATAAATTTTTGGGGCCTCATAAAGAAAATACATAAAATGCTGCCCCCAAAAGGGAAATCGTTAGATTTCCCAAAATCCGTGTGACAGCATATTCTCAACGTGATTTACCACCGAATCATGTACTGGTATCCGAGGGAAACCGTGGCGCAAAGATACAGGGATTCCTTTCTCAAAAACGGAAAATCGGCCCCTACATCAAGAACTGCTTTCCCAGGCCCCACTTTGAATGCGAAGAACGCGTCTGCCGTGACTCCGAATCCGCCCCTGAAAAAGGAATACATGGGCCCCGCAGCAGCTCCGAAATCAATGTATGGATTCGGGGAAAAAGACCGCACAAGGGGGAGCCTAAAAACCATCGGGCTGTACAAAAACGAGCTTGCGACCTCCGGCCTGATTCCAACGCGGTAATCAACATAATCACCTCCAAGAAACGGAATCTCACAGTAAGCGGAGACCCCCAGCACAGGTTTCGGACTTTCATCAAAATCCATGCCATAACCGGCACTCACCCGCCCGCCGACCGTCACTGCCGCATGGGACGCTGATATCGCTGTAAGCAAAGCAAGCAACGCAAAAATTTTTTTCATATTTTACTCCAGGGCATCTCGAAAAGCTGAAGTTTTTCGAGGTTCCTTCCAAGAAAAAAAATCGCCCTTCCAAATGAAAGAGCGAATAATTTGACACGGCAAAAATTACTCTTTGCTTGCTCCCTTGTATTTGATTGCGACACCGGACATCACGTATGTATTGCTCTTGAAGATGAACAGGAAGGTACTTTGCTTTGAGTCAACCACGATGTTCACTACGTCATCAGCCTCGAAATACTTTTCCCTCGCCGCCTCAAGCAACCTTGTGTAGCCGGACCTTGTCTTTGTCGTGGTGATTGTCACGCGACCGAGAATCTCGTACTTCGTTCCGTCCGCCGGAAAAGCCGAATGCTCGCTGATCGGAACCATTGACATACAGCCTGCGAGCGAAAGAAGAGCCGCCAGAATGAGCGACACAAAAACACATTTTCCCATCTTTTTCATTTTGAGCCTCCTTTTTTGCACAAATTTTTTCGGGATAAACCACTATACAAAAAAAAAAGCAGTCTGTCAAGAGGTGATTTCTGGAGGAATTTTTGTAAAAAAAACCGCCATCGGATTCAGACCCGACAGCGGCTTTTGCTTGTTTCAATCAATCTACTGGGATTACGCTACAGAGATCGCAATCTTTTTGGGTGCGCTCAGAGCCTTGCGTGGGATAGTCACGGAAAGGACTCCGTTCTTGAAGTTCGCGCTCACGGTCTCGGAATCAACGTCCTTGGGAAGTGAGAAACGGCGGCAGAATGAGTTGAACCTGCGCTCGTGGATGAGCCACTGTACGTCCTCCTTCTTTTCGTCGGATTTCTTTTCTTTTGTCTCCTCTGTATGGGATGCGATGGTCAAAACGTTGTCCTTCAAATCCACGTCCACATCTTTTTCGCTGCGTCCGGGAAGGTCCATTTCCAAGGTGTACGCATCTTTCGTTTCCTTGACGTCAACCTGCGGAACTCCGAATGAGCAATTCTTAGCGATTGCCGGGAAAAGTCCATAGTCACCGTCATCAAAAAGTGAGTTGAAAAGTGAAAGTTCGTTCATAACAATACCTCCAAAATGGTTTTGATTTTTTATCAGGTTTTTTACCTGACACTACATATATAGCAAGTCCCGTGCCAAGTTTTAAAAAATCAAAAAATCCGAGAAAAACCGCCCTTTTACGCCACTTTTTGCAAAATCAACCCGAAAACAGATTGGACGAAATGAGCCTGTGGAACGGACGGGGCGAATAAAGTGTATCAAATTTTCCTTCGTGAGATAATTTGACACAATCTGCCGTCACAAAATGACTCAGTGTATCATTTTTTCACGTTTTTTAAGTGATTTTAGCTAAAACAGCGAAAAGATGCGCAATTTTTTAAAATTCTTTTTGACAGCCGCGGATATGTGCCCTATAATATCTATGGAGAAGGAAATCAGCCAAGCTATTAGGAGGTGGCTATGAGCGATATTTCTTTTGATATTTTTTCTGGCCGAAAGACATTCTTTATTGCACCCGACATTTCCCTCCTGCCTGAGACATATATGGAAGAATACCTCTCGCACGGGTATGAAACCTATATAATTTGCGACGATCGCTATTGCTCGCTGAAGAAAAAGGTCGAATTGATCATAAACCTGTTCAGGGACTCCATACTTTTCTTCTATATTGACGCAGCCATTGAGGGAATCGAATGGCAGAAGTATATTTATCATCTTCAGAGGGATTACGGTGATAAAGTCCTGATCGGGGTCCTTTATTCCAAGGGACACACAGACGAAGAGCGAGAGAAACTTGAAAAATACTATCTCTTTGACGTGGGCGTGCAGTGCGGTTGCATCGGCCTTGAGTACCAGCATACGAAGAATTTCGCGCTGATTGACAAGGTTATGTACGCGAACCAGGCCGGAGGAAGGCGAAAAACTGTCCGCGCAATCTGTGACGACACCAGCGAGGTCTCCTTCATGCACGAGAACGAGGCATATTTGGCAAAGATCACCGACATCAGCCTGAACCATTTTTCCTGCGTGATGAAAAAGAGCTCGAAACCACTGCCGATCTACACGAAAATCAGCGACATGCTGCTGATAGTAAACGGGCTTCACTTCCAGACCGACGGAATCCTTCTGATGGAGCGTGTCACCGACGACGGGCCGCTGTACATCTTCGTCTTCACGAGGATTGACGGTTCCCAGGGGCTTGAGTCCGACACGGCGCACCGACTTTCGCAGAAGATTTACAAGATTGTCACCACAAAGGCAAAGGACATCATGGCATCCGCGTTTGAGTCCGCCGGAAGGGGTCAGGACATAGAGAGCATCTCAAAGGCGTTCGCGAACAAGGTTTAGTCCCCGCGCCGGAAAAATCAACAAAAAAAATCCCTCGGCTCCACAGAACCGGGGGATTCCTGTTTTTAGGGATAATCCTTTTCGGAAAATCAATATCCGTCGCTCATGCTGCGGTTGATGTCCCTCTGGAAAAGCTCCTGATAGACCATGCTGCGCTTCTTGAGGTCCTCCTTGCGCTCCTGAGTGAAGGGCAGGTATCTCCAGAAAATGGCACGGACTTCCTTCTCAAGCTTCTGGGTTCCGTTCGCTTCCTTCGTCATCCAAAGGATATAGTCATCAATGAAGAACTGCTTTACGTCTCCCTTGAGCTTCTTTCCCTCAATAAACTGATAGTACTGTCCGGTAAGTCCGTCAGACATCCAGTCGAAGGATGCCTTTTCCTTGGCGACCTGCCATCTCAAATCCGCGACGGCTGTGAGACAGGCAATCTTGAGGTTCCTGGGATACATCGGGATTACGATGCGTCCACGGCTCGTGATGCGGTTGAAGCGGTCGAAAGGCTCCCAGCAGAATCCTGAGTCTCCGTAGGTCGGAACCAAAAGCACGTATGGAACGATGCGGTTCGGTATGTTGCGGTGGATGCGGCAGAAACAACCGGGATCCACAGACTCAATCCATGCGAGCTCGCGGAGTACGTTCTCGCGGAATCCGGTCTCCTTGTCCATGCAGTGAAAGAATTCCTTGGTAAGAATCGGGAACTGATTTCCCTGGCGTCCACAGGTCATCTTAGCCATCTGCCTTACCGTTGTCATCTCGTTGAGGATTTCCTCCACGCCGACGGATGCTGCCTCTTCCGGCATATCGGCTGATTTCGCGTCCAGACTGTAGCGGATCTCATGGGCCTCCTGAAGCTCACGGAGATATCCCGCAAGCTCCTTGTCAACTCTCTGGAGCTGATGGAAAATCTGATTCATCTCGGCAAAGAGCTTTCTCTGCATCTCATTATAGGGCTGCTTGTGTCCCTGGAGTCCTATTACGGGAGGATGCTCCATGAGCTGGGTAACGCGGTCCTGAATCTGGAGCTCAAGCCTGTCGCGCTCGTTTTCCCTTGAGGTAAGGAGGCTCTCCGCGCTCTGCATCTTGCCGTCATTCTTGCTCTTGAGCTGCTGGATTCTCTGCTGGTCCGCTCCGGGTCCCTTTTTCTTTGCGGGAAGCTCGTCGGTGAGAGAGGGATTCAACTTGCCGGTCGCAATTTCCTTGAGCCACTCGTCCATGTAAAGGATTGGCTCCCCGGTGTTGTTCTCCATGATGGCGCGTGAGAAGAATTCCTTGTGCTCAGGCGCGAAAAGCGTGGGAAGGACCATTCCGTAGCGCATGGCCATCCTCTTGGGAAGGGGAGTCTTTGAATTTCCCATCTTGGGCGCAAGGGAGCGAAGGAAGTTCCAGTAAGCGGCGATAATCTGCTGTCTGTAAACCGAGCGGTCGTTCCTGTCCTGCGTGGTAAGGTACTTTGTAAGGAGCTGGTGAAGGCGTGGCGCGCTCTCATCCTCCCCGGTAAAGCATGTCTTGTAGTATTTCGGGTCGTCAAAAACCGGATTCGGCTCATCCTCAAAGAATTTCTCTATGGGCTTGAACTGACTTACGCTCAAATCAACGGCAAGGGCATCGGTACTTGCGCTTACGTCCTCGTCCTTTGAAGTGTCACGGGATGCGGGAAGATCGTAGTCATTTTCGTCACCGTTAAAATCTGAATCAGAGGAGTCGTCCCCAGCAGGAAGATTGGCAGAATCCCCCAATAACGCGGCAATTTCCGGATCGATGTCTTCAATTCCACTCATGTAAAATCTCCATTTTATGTAATCGTTGGCAATTTCAAAAGCCTGTGCTCTCAAAACGGCCCTTAAAGAAAGCTTGCAGTTTCAAAACTTTTCTATCATTATAATATTATAACACGGGAAAGCCAATCTATCAAGCCTAATTAAGTTTTTTTACGCACAAAAATCAGTCCAAAAGCTCGGCCTCGTACCCTTCCGCGCGCCAGTCGTAAATGACTTCCTCTCCGTCCTCATCGGTTCCGGCAGAATAATATATTTCGGTAAAAAGCAGAAGCTTTCCGTCCGGAGCCTCCATGATGATCGGCGCGTCATCCTCAGTCTCGTCCACGGAATCATACCGGCTCTCCTTTTGCATTGCCCTCGACCTGATGAAATCCGTTATGTCAATCTCCTTTCCGCCGCTGTATTTTACTATCACCTTAAGCTCGCGGTCTCCCCTGTCATAATAATGGGAAGAGTAGAAGGATCGCAGGGTCTTGTAGCGGCTCACGTCCAGGGGATGCTTTGAGAGACTGCACTCGAAACTGTAGCCGGAGAAAAATTCCTGGAAATCCTTGTCATAGGAGTCCGAATACTTGAATCCGAAGGCCTTCTCAAAGCTAAAGGACGCCTTGTCATTTTTTTCCGACCATTCCATTCCGTCCTCATACCACCGAGGCTTTTTCGCCATACCATCAAAATCAATCTCCCTGTACGCGCTGACCACAAGGGATTTTTCCTCATTTGAAAAAACTGACGAAGCCTTTTCCGCCGCAATCTTTCCGTCCTCCAGAAGTCCGTGCCTTTTGAAGACCTTCTCCAACCTCGAAAGCTGATTTTTCTGCGGCATGTCGAGTGCGTTGAGCGGTCCCATGGTGGAAATCAGGACAAGGGCGGCCAAAACCGGGAAAGTGCAGGACATGTATTTTCCCGAGCGCACAATTGGAAGCAAGCAGAACAAAATGCTGAAAAGGATGTAGATCAGGCTCAGGTACCTCGGTGACGTGAAGCCGTAGTGGTGGATGCGGATTCCGAAGGCCATGCACTGAACCGCAATCAGGGGATAAAGAATCACCACGCCCCATGAGCAGAAGATTCTCGCGAACCGGCTTTCCTCGTAGCGTCTTATGGAAAAATAGAACAGGAGATAGATTGCCGTGGCAGCTGAGACCAGGGGATTGATCCTTCCGCTCGGCATAGTCCATGTAAGGAGGCTCTTCACAAGGTAAATGTAAAGAATCAGGATCAGAATCAAGTAAAGCGGAACGAGGGCATACAGGACGATCGCCTTGAACACTTTCGGAATGGAGATGTCCGCTGTATTTTTTGTGACGCAGGCCGTGAAAACCCCGGCAAAGACCACGAAAAATGATAGGGTCACAATCAGCATGGTCTGGAAGCCCATAAAAGACTCCGTGTTCTTCAGCAGAAGCTGGATTGCAAGACGGATGAGCATGAGCCCCGTGCCCATACAGGTCGCCGTGATGGAGGCAATCACCCAGGAGATGATGCAGTTGGGGAAAGTGTCGTTTTTCTGCTCCCACAGGACGAGGGTGAAGGAGAGGACCGCCAGAATCAAGAGCAGCCCCAGATAGGCCATGACGGAATATTCATTGTCCGTGCTCCTGAAAATAAAGAAGCAGGGGACAAAAACCAGCAGGGCCAGAATCTGCGGAAGAATAAGCATGAGCTTGTTTTTGCCAAGGGACTCCTTCCTTTTCCTGAGTCTCTCGGAAAGCAGCTGGAGGAAGATGGATGCGAGCATGGAGATGAGGGATACACGGAAAATGGGCGAGCAGATTTCCTCAAACTCCAACCGCCTTTGCGCGATCTGCCTATATGCCTCGCTGTCATAATCAACTCCGAACGTGCTGAAAAAGTCGCTGGAGTTCGCCCAGAGAGAGGAAAAAACCGCCGCGACGAAGCCCATGAAAATCAGGACCGGAAAACGCTTGAACACTGGTTTGACAACATCAAAAAATTTCTTTAAAGCTTTCATAATCCTTAATTTTAGAAAAAGCACCGGGTATTGTCAACCATAACGAGGGCAGCGAATTAACCGCAGGTCTCATGGGACGGAAGTTTCGCTTAGTCACATAAATATGGATTTGTGGGACTAAGGGTGTGCGGATTCCGGCGTGCGTGGGACGCTAGATGTGGGGGTGGAAGAGAATTTCCTGCGTAAACTTGTGGTAGAAGTGATCTACATAGAAAACTCATGGTTCACGGAGAATTATGACTTACCTTCGAAATAAAAAAGATTTTCATCAAGTTCAATGAATACTTTAGCTCGTTTTCGTAAATATTTGTCTTCTTTCACCATATATACAATTCCTTTACACCAACCAGAAGGTATTGTTTTAAATTTTATAAATATTTCACCCTTTCTTTTTTCAACTGAATTTATCCTGTTTTTTACTAAGGAAAATTTTGATATTGAAAAATATAATTCTTCAATATCAGATGCATTATTATTCACCTTAAATAGTTTTAATTGAGATGGATCTTTTGCATATTTTTTTCCAAATGTAAAATCAATTATATATAAATCCTTTACCAACTCTGAAAATTCAGATATTTCATCAACACTAAAATCTGATGTTGCTTTACATGCAATATTACTAAAAATGCAGATAATACATAAAAAAAAACATATCTTTTTCTTCATTTCTTTTCTCCAGTAAAACGAATTTTCCAATAGTATACATTTCCTACCCATCTAGCTTTTGTATCATGCCATTCATCCAGTCTTCCATGTATAATACTTCCAGCTTGTGCTAAAGGACCATGAAGAAAATGATAACCATGAGTTTCAAGAAAATACGTCCAAACGAAATTTCCTGCTTCATTTCGATTATATAAAACTTCTCCATTATAATATAGGGTATCTTCCTCCATCGAAAGCTTAAAGTCTAATTCTCCTCCAACTGATTCATCTAATATTCTTTTAAAATTTGTATCTTTTTCATTCGCATTATCTATCAAGTCATTAAATGTATCATCAAGGAAATCAGTATCTATTTTTTTCCAATCATACAATTCGACAGTCTCTTTGCTATTAGCCTTATATCTAGTCCCATCAGCTGTTTGCACAAAATATCTATCTCGATGCAACAACTCCCAAATTCCCCAATTATTTTCTTCTGTTATAGTTTTATTTCCATCCTCATCTAATGTATATATAAAATCTGTTCTCCCATCCGGGTCTATATAGCGTACAGGATTGTTCCCGGCGTAGTGGTACAAACGGCCATACATCGGAGTGCAAGGCTGACGCTTGGTATGTTTTACCCAGCTGAGAGATGGGGAGAGAATTTGACTTTTATGATGGATGTACGCTTTCAATTATTAATTCTCCCTAATGCTATCCCAATTAGGTTTCCGCTTAAAAGGAAAAAACCTAGGTTCTTTTGACGGCTCATCAAAACAGTTTATTTTATAATCCAGAAAATTATTCAGGGAATCATAATACAACTCCAGTAAATAATATCTCTGCATGGGGTATAATTCTTTTGTGAACTCAATAAAGATGACCTGTCCTTGATATGGAATAACAAGTTTGTGATATTCACCTATAGTGAAAGAATCATTCTCAATATTGCAGTCCCAAGGTTCTTGCACTTCCAAAGATTCTTGTGCTAGATAAGAATTTATAATTTGAGTTACACGATTTTTATCATCAAATGCTTTTTCAAACTCATCTTCTGTGATTTTCACAAATGTATATTCGTCATAAGAAGAAGCAAGTTGTGACGTTATAAACATAAAAGTAAAAAACAAAACAAAACTAGCGATCTTCTTCATTTCTTTCTACCTCAGCCATAATTTTTTTTACAACCTCTTTAGCTCTGATTTCTTCAGGTCTTTCTTTATACGGAAGTCTATTTTCTCTTCTTGCCCGATCATTCCATGCGGCCGTTCCAACTCTGGATGCTTCTGTCGAATGTACAAATTCTTCAGCAACAACTTCAAGTATATTCAAGTTTTTCGAATCTATTCTATCTATATCTATTGAAATAATTATAGCCTGATATTCTTGTTTTGGATCCAGTGTGTTATAAATATATTGTCCATTCTTATAAGTTTGTACTTTCACAGAATGTGTTAGAGTACATTCTTGAGTCTGTGTATTTCCGGCATATTTTCCATTAATTACTTCAACTAAAGTATACAATGGTTTACCAAAGGCATTTGTCTCAGAAGCTAAAGTTTTATAGCAACTCTGAAAAGTCTCGCTGTTTTTATATAAATATGATATTGCTTTTAAGACTCTTTCATTTATATATTTATTTATACTATTTCCGTCCGGGTCTATATAGCGCACAGGGTTGTTGCCGGCGTAGTGGTACAAACGGCCATACATCGGAGCGCAGGGCCGATGCTTGGTGTATTTTACCCAGCTGCGGGAGGGGGAGATGTTAGTTGTTTTTCGATATATTGGTGTTTCCAATTTTCTATTCTCCTTGGCCGTATATAAATCAATGCTTTTTTGTAAACAAGATTTTCATCTCATAGTTTAAAACTTTTTCCCTCAGATGTAATGAATATATTATGCTCATAAATCAACAAACAGTCCTTTTGGATAAAAAATTTTTCGTAAGTCTCGCAATTCTGATATTTATTTTTCAATTCGACAAAATAAACATTTCCTACTGGGTAATCATAAGGCTGCAAAACAAACTCCATGGAAGTAAATTCCTTTATCACGTTAATTCCAGCATGCTCTTTGTAATTTGACGCTATCTTTTTAAAATCCTCCTCACTCGCAATAAGCCCATAATAATTTCTTTCATAATCCGTTGTCGGATGAATTCCATCTCTGACAGAGATATTGATATTTCCATCATAAAAATATTTTTTCACATTCTCATACCGTAAACAAGAGAAATCATCATAGTACTGGTCAATTATTCTTGACACAATGTTTTTCTCAGCCGACGTAAGTTCTCTGGATTCTTCATCAATCAGTCGGTTAATAAAAGCTGGGACAGCAAAGAAAACAATGATAATTGACACAAGTAAGACTAGGAATATAATTGATATGAAACGTTTATTTTTCCACATATATTTCTCCGGCTCTTGAGCTTATTTCTGACATGTGACTTTCCCATGCAAAAAAAACTCCTATGCCCCAGGACTTTGGATGCTCCTTTCTATATCTTTCTTTCCACAGTCTTTTGTATTCCTCAAATACAGCCGCTGTATAAGTGTTACAGTCATTCTTCAATACTTCGTATTTCTCTTTCTGCAGCTTGGGGTCTCCTGCACCAAATTGTTCTGTCGCCAATACATTGTCAACGGCTTGTTTTGTGAGATCATCATCCATTCCTGTATATACGATTATATATTTTTTTGTCTGGCTTCCTTTGTCATTATCTGTAAATCCTGATTTTTTACCAGAGTATTGACTGACGGAGCCCGGCTCACTAAAACCTCCTAACTCGCCAAAATCCACCAGCCCGTGAAGAATACGAGGTATTTGCGTTAGTCCTCCTATAATATGTGCCCAATGATACTTCTTGTCCGTCGAACTATCATTTATAACTCTTAGAAGAATAGATGCCCTTCCGTCCGGGTCTATATAGCGTACAGGATTGTTGCCCGCGTAGTGGTACAAACGGCCATACATCGGAGCGCATGGCTGTCGCTTGGTGTATTTTATCCAGCTGCGGGATGGGGAGATGTTTATTTTCCTTCGGATATATTGTATGTTCATATTAAAAATCAATGTCCCTGCTTGTCTCTATAGTCCTCATTATTGTATTAAACCTTCCTTCCTCCATCGGCTTAAACTCAACGTCAAAAATATTGAATTCGCTCTCTGTCTTTGACAGGAATATAAAATGAACCTTTCCCTTTTTGTCGTCGAAATCATCTTTGGTGAAAAGATAAAATTTGTCGCTGGCCTCTATTGAAGAGGAAATCCCTGAATAGTATTTCTTGCGGATTTCGGAAAAATAAATATCTGTAAATCTTTTTTTACCATCCGGGCTATAATATTTCTTTATCGCGCCGAAAGACGCTGGAATTTCAAACGGCAATGTTCGTTTCGTAATTCTTGAAATATTCGCCTCTCCAAATTCCCTTATATTATTCCGGATTGGATTTTGAATTGCATTTTCTTCGTAAAATTGATTTATATCTTTTACTCCACAAGATGTTATAAAAAGGGAAAACACAATAATAGACCAGAATAATTTTTTCATGTTAAAACCCCATTTCTGAAATAGCCACACTTTCCCTCAAAAAAATGGGAAGCAGAAACAAGATAACAAATACCCTATGACAACAACGAGGCGTATTTACCACGCTCCTCAGGTGGAATATTTAAGGTCTCCATGACCTGAGGAAGCGACATGCTCAGTTTTTGCATCATGAGACGCATTGATTCCAAGCGACCTTTCTCAAGTCCCTCTTCCAGTCCTTCCACCCGCCCCTCCTCGAAAGACTCCTCCCTCTGAGAGGCAATGTCATCCTTGTAATCGTATTCCATCAAAAACATATTAAACACCCCCTTGAAACTTCGTTGGGAATACCGTAGATTTCCTTTCAAGATACTCAGGCAGAATCCCCTTCCGAACCGCCTCCCGCACAGCCCATATTTTAACACAAGAAAGCTGGATATCGATATTTTATAGCCAAATAGCATTATAATGCATTTCTTTTGAAATGTGAAGTTTTTTTCCGAGCATACATGGATTCAGAAATCCCTTCATATAATATAATAGCCGCGAATCTTCGCCACGGTAATCAAATCTGCAAAAAATTTTCAAAAAAATGGAAAAAATTTGAGAAAGGAGCTTAATCCCTCAAATAGGGATTTATGGAAAAAGCTATACGAATCTTTAAAGTTTATCAATTATTTTTCCATTTTTAAACTCTACCAAAAAATAATTGTTATAATCTTCCTCAAATATAAACGAATCCGCTCCTTTATATTTGCATTTCACAGTAACTTCTTTCCCCAGCATTTCTTGATTCACTGCAGATTTCATTTTAATCTTTATCATTTTGCCGACAGATTTTTTTTCGTCAAAAATTTGATTGTCATAAAAATATATAATGCACTCATTTAGCCCTGGTTGATCTTTTGGACGACTTATACGCTTTATAACGCCAGTTATGTAAAATATCTTACCCTTGCACTCTTCGATTTCGTATTTTGTTGACTCAAAATCATCATACAGCAAATCGGAATACATATATTTCATCTCCCCATTATTTTTCAAGTCACAAGAAATGAATAAAAAAGATACTAAGGACAACAAAAATCTAAACAATCTATGATACTTCCTCATATTCAATGATAAATATCCCATTATCAAATTTGGAAAGCGTCTCAACCCATCCTCCATACCAACTAATATATATTTTATAAAAAGTCCCGTTTTCAAAAACAGATTCATTACCTTTTATAGTAATTTTGATTTCCTCTTCTTCACGACTTACATCAAAATTATCAGTATGGTATTCAGCAAATTCAGTTTCACCAACAGCACCACCTTTTATTCGTCCAATTTTATAAGCAGAGTTCAAAACTACCACAATATTATCTGATTCAAGATGACAGTCCAATATACAATGATTTGACCGCTTACAAGAAATAAAGACTATTGTTAAGCTTAATATTATTAGAAGTTTTTTAATTGTTCTCATTCAATAATTCCGGCTTGTGAAAATACGCGTGCAAGAGTCATTAATTTGAGTCTTTTATGATGCTTGCGTAAATTATTTGTTGGATATAAAAATATATCCGATCATTTCTGTAAATTTGTTCGGATCCGATTTCCTTTAAATAGTTTCCTCCTGAAATAATCTTATATTTCTGCTTTGTTCCGTCCTTTTCACATATCTCAATCTCATAATAACCTTCGACTATTGATTCAAGCGTAGAATACCTTGCTTTTTTGGATTGTTGCAATACGGATAAAAAAATCTGTATGTCCCTCTTGTCTGACAAAACATATTCTTTATGTACACAAGGCAGAGCTCTCCTAGAGTCCGTGTATATTTTTATGCATTCAACATTTTCAATATTTATTGCTTCAAAATTTTTTGAAAACAAATTGGATACAGACAATAATGCAATAACAAATAATAAGAATAACTTTTTACTCATTTTTATATATCTCCCCAACACTTATTTTCCTATAAAACATTTAAAATATCCCTTGTACTCATCTATTTGATAACAACTATCAAACGTTTTTTCATATCCATTCCTTCTCACAATTTTTTCCCATATAATATGGTATATGCATTTATAAAACTCGTCAATGCCATTGTGGATTTTCTCCGTTAGTGCTATAATGCAAGCGAAATGGAAAAACGAACTCGCCGAAAAAACAGATTGCTAAAGATGCTCGCTTCCCCCGTCAAAAAGGGACTTTCCGCGCTGGTATTTTTTGTCTCGAACATCATCCTGATTTCGCTGATATGCGGAACCATTTTTTTCGCCATGACATTCCGAACAAGATGGACGGTTAACCTGAACATACTTTTCTCCTCAATCATCTGCTCCTTCCTGACCGTCCTTCTCACGCTGATTTGGGCACCGGTGCTCCGTAAAAAAATCATCTCGGAGGAGAGCGAGAGGGAAATCGAAATCCGGGAAAAGGACGAAGAAATCCAGAGGCAGAGAAACGAAATCCAGCTGTATCAGGAGAACGAGGCGGATCTGAAAACGAAAATCAGCCTGCTAGAAAACCTCACCTTCAACCAGCGGACATACCAGAACGTACTCAAGCTCTGTTTCCTGAACGCGGAAAGCACGTCAATCATCAAGCAGAGGGAAACGCTCAGGGAAAAGGACAACCACGGATTCGGCAAGGTCGTGCACGGTGCGGCGAAGGAATACGACGAGCTGATTTCCGTAATCAACTGCAGGGCAGCCTATCAACTGGGGATAGACATCAACAAGCTCATGATTACGAAGACCAGGGGTGACACAATCATAATCTCCGGGCTGGATTTTGAATACACCTCACAGCCGCGCTTTGAGTACGAAAGCTTTTTCACCGAATACCGTCACGTAAAGCTCGGCAAGGACGACAGGGTAAAGGAGATTGAGATTCTGGACGACGACGCAGCAAGGGACACAATCATAAAAATGCAGAGCAAGTACAAGAGCGAATTCGAGGACTCCTACCTTTCGGGAAAGGACTCTGACGGAGAGGTGACGGAGGCCATGCAAAAAGCGAGGGATTTTATCACCCTGCTCCTGAAGCCCATTTACCGCCACGTTCAGTTCGAGGAAAAACTCGTCTCAAAGAACGCGCGTCCCTTCATGGAATATCTCAGGCAGGAGATTGCCGAATGCAAGGACAGGCTGGCTCTTACGGACGGCACGAAAAAAATCGCCGGGGAAACTACGAGGGAAGGACTTCAGGGGATTTAATTTATGGAAGAAAAATTTTACAAGGACGGTCTCAGGTTCTCCTGCAAACGCTGCTCATTTTGCTGCACTGGATTCCCCGGAGTCGTGCTGCTTTCCGAAGATGATTTGAGACGGCTCGCGGATTGGGCAGGTCTCAGCAACGAACAGTTCACGCTCGCATATTGCAGGTGGATTGAAAATGACGAGGGAACGAAGTATCTGAGCCTGAGGGAAAGACAGAACTGCGAGTGCATTTTCTGGAAGGACGGATGTGAGGCTTATGAGGCGCGTCCGGTTCAGTGCAGGACTTACCCTTTCTGGACGAATGTCATGGAAAGCCTTGAGAGCTGGTCAAAGGAATGCGGGGACTGTCCGGGAATGAACCAAGGGGATCTGCACACGGCGGATGAGATTGAGGAGGAGCTTTTCAAATATATGTCGCGGGTCCCCATAAAAAAGGAAAAATAAAAGATCCAGTTTCAAAAGACCCACGACAAATCTTGCGGGAAGAATTATTTCTTGCGGGAAGAATTATTTTTCAACTACCGTGCGGGCGAGCCTGAATCCCAGGGCACCGTTCTTGGAGCTGGCGAAATCACTGTTGCGGCGCGTACTTGAGCACACGTAATCGAAGCTCTTGCATCCACCTCCGCGGTTCACGACCGACGCTATGTTGGACTGTGAGCCTGTGGGATTAAAATCCGGGCTGTCCTTGTAGTAGTCCTTGCTGTAGCGGTCCCAGCACCATTCCCAGACATTTCCGCTCATGTCGAAAATCTCAAGCTCGTTCGGCTTCTTTGTTCCAACCTCGTGCGTCATCCTTTTGCTGTTGCTGTAATACCAAGCCACTTCATCGGCATCAGCCTCATCCGCACCGCTCAGAGCTCTTCCGGTGGATTTCTTTCCGCCCCTCGCAGCATACTCCCACTCCGCTTCGGTAGGAAGTCGGTATCCGTTTTTGGTGAAGTCGCAGCGTATCGCCTTTTTCTTTCCGGCATAGCATTTCTCAAGACCCTCGGCCTCGCTCAGCTTGTTGCAGTACTCTATGGCGTCATACCATGTGATGTTCTCAACCGGCAGCCTCTCGCCCTGATTCTTCGACGGATTGTTTCCCATCACCGCCATCCATTGCGCCTGGGTAACCTCGTACTTTCCGATCAAAAATGATGAGACCGTAACCTCATGCACAGGCTTCTCGTCCTGATCCCCTGTGACGCTTCCCATATTGAAAGTGCCGCCCTCGACCAGAATCATGTCCTTGATTCCGACCTTGGTTATGTAGCTCGCGGGAGGCTCCTCGCTGCCCTCGTAAAGTTTAACTCCGTCAAGATTCGCTTCCGTGCGTTTTTTTCCGTCAATCCAGAAAAGACTCTTCACCGCAATGCGATTTCCCTCGGAGTCCATTTTCTTGATTGTGTTCCTCGGCACACGGTGAACATCCCACTCAAAGACCTCGTCCCCGATCTGCTCGCCGAAATCAAGAAGCTCCTTTCCGTCACGTCCGATGACATGAATCGTGAGCGCGTATTCCCTTTCTCCCGGATCGTCGGAAATGGGAAGAATGTCGGGATAGCAGTCCGTCCAGTAATCCTTCCATGCCTTTTTGTAGCCCTCAAGCACGACCGACTGAATCTCGACGTATTTTTCGCTGATGTCCATCCTCACCGAAAGCTTATAGCTTCCTGTCCTGGTCGCGACGTCCAGCTCGCCTTTCGTAATCTCACCCGCGGTAAAATAGTGCGGACAGTTCTCACTCCAGAATTCCTCGTACTCGGCGGCAAGAGCTTTCCATCCGTCGTAGCTGTCAAACTCATCGAAGGTTCCGTATCCCGGCTTTCCAGATTTTATCTCCGCGGACAGATTCAAAAACGCCTCATAAGCGGTCTTGGACTTCTGCGTGGGCTCCTCGACCATCGCGTCATAGTACATGCCAAGAGCATGAATCCATTTTTTCTCGGACTCAAATTCCCGGCCCTTCTCAACAAGATTCTCGTAACGCGAGCTCTGGGCAAAAATCAGAGTGCCGGAAAACAGCAGTGTAAAAAATACAGACAGAATTCTTTTCATATCGATTCAGCTCCTTGCAAATTCAAACAAACAATCACGCGAAAATTTACATAAAAAATGTACTATCTTATGGGGCGAATGTCAACAAGCACATTTTCGTAAAACATCATCTGACCCGGTATGTCTCAGGCGCGCCAAGATATGACTTCCGCACTTCCCTGTTCGCCTCATGCACAACGACTTTCTCAAGCACTATGTTCGGGGTCACGGGACTGAGCTTAAGCAGGTTCAGGCCGGCACGGCAGCTCGCATAGACCGTCGCAATGCGTATGTTGTTCGGAATGTCCGTACCCCACGGAAACTGATTGTCTCCCACGGCAAATTTTTCGCTGTCCACCGCGTCCTTCAGGATTCTCTCGCCGTTCACCTCAGCCACGAACTGAAGCTTGTTGTCCTTGTACGCAGGGTTTGACGGATTGATGTAAAAATCAAAGGCCATGAGCCCGCCGGTCTTTTTCACGAAATCCTCGTCCAGTGCAAAGGCATATTCCACAAAGGGAGCGTTTTTGTCATCCGGGGCAAAACTTGAGATCACATCCTTCGCCTTTACCGCGCCAAGGGTCTTTCCGTAATGATCAAGGATTGCGAACCCGTCCGAGCGAACGAAATGGGGAGCCTCCATGCTGATATAATCCTCGGTCTGCACGAAGGTACCCGCCGGGAAATTCAAATCCGGGAGAGCAGCGTCTATCTTCACGTTCACAAGGATTTTTGCGCCGTGTCCCCCGCGTCCGTCATTTCCCTCAATCTTCAGCACGGTATTTTTCATGGAGCATGTGGAAGCCTTCTCCCTGTCAATCTTTATGCGGATTGTCTCAATGCCGGAGCCTTCCTCCACAGTAAAGCTGATCCACGGAGCGTCACAGCTCGCCTCAAACTCAAACCTGTCCTCATTGCAGGAGGCCACCCTCACGCAAGCCTCGCTCACGTCCGGATTTCTGAAAGCGTCTAGACAAAGCTCCTGCACCGTCCAGTCCTGACCTGTTGTAGTGAACTCATTTCCGTCAATCCAGAATACGGCACGGTTCTTTCTGGTCGGCTCCACATACGCATAGACAGGATAGCTGTTCCCCGCCTCGCACCAAGTGTTGAATCCGAAATGCTCGGACCATGCCATGCCGTAGAATTTTCCGCCGCCAACCTTATCGCACTCGTCCACAAGGTCCCTGTCGAATTTGCAGCACTCACGCACCTTGTCCGCATAGTGATTCGCCACAAACGCATTATGGGACGCAAACCAGCGGTTCTTTCCACTGTAAAGCTGCATACGCACGACGTTCATCGTTCCCACCACCGGGAGATAGACCTGGCTGAAAAATCCCGCGTCCTGAGCCTCAGGCACCAATTTCCTCAAGGCCTCGGTACGTGAAATCAGGGATTCCGCGCGGGAGAGAATATGGTCGCTCTCACCGAAGTTAACCGGATGGAATGTGTCGGGTTTCAGAGCTTCGGTACGGCACATGGACGAAATCTTGTTGGACTCGAATACAATGTCCGCGACCTCCTTTTTCTGCTCATCCGTAAAGCACGGGAACTGGGATGCGAACCATCCGTCGGTATACGCCTTGGTGTCGGAGTTATACTTCTCGAAGTCATAGGCAAGATTAAGGAAATAGGAAAGCGGAAATTCGTTGGTCAGTATGTCTCCCACGTTCACAATCCACAGGTCACGGATTCCGAAACGGTACGCCGCCTCCATCTGCTCGCGAGCCTTGGGAAGATAATTCGTGTTCACCCACTCGTAGCTGTACGGCCATCCGTGGTAGTCAAAGTGATAGTACATTCCGTAGCCGCCCTTGTGATTCCGCATCTCCTCGGTAGGCACTGTTCTCAGGTTTCCGTGATTGTCGTCGCAGAGCATAAGGGTCACCCCCTCAAGCTCCTCGTCGCCCATGAGTCCCTTGGTGTGCTTGTCTCCGTAGAAATAAGGCTCGACCTCCTTGTAAAGGGCAAGCATGCGGGGAACCTTGTCCAAATCAGGATTCACATTCTCGCGGATAAGCCGGTTCTGCGTCTTGAGCACATCCCGCAGCAGGTTGATGTTGTCGGCAAGGGTCGCGTTCTGCATGATCGCCGTATCAGCCTCGCCACGCATTCCCACGGTGATTACGTTCTCAAACTTTCCGTTGCGCTTAAGTCCGTCCTCCCAGAACCTTGTGATTCCTTCCCTGTTCTTCCAGAAATTCCATGCGTCCCCGTAAACAGACTCCGGCCCGCGCACATAGCGGTATTCCTCTCCGTTCCTGCAGCACGGCTCGTGATGGCTCGCACCCATAATCACGCCCATCTCATCCGCAAGCTCCGCATTCAGAAGCCCCGGACCGTCAAGGCTGAACTGTGCCGACCACATGGCAGGCCAAAGATAATTTCCCTTGAGTCGCAGAAGCAGCTCAAAGACATGCTCGTACATCTTGGCATTGAAGCCGCCAAAATTATGATTCGTGAAATTTCCGTATGCAGGCCACTCGTCGTTGATGAAAAATCCACGGAAGCGTACGGACGGCTCCTTTGATATGGTGATTCCTTCCTCAATCTCAACGCTGTCCCTTTTCTGTGGAAGCACACCCGCCCAATCAACAAGCGGAGAGACGCCCATCAGCTCGGAAAGATGGAAGAGACCGTAAATCGTACCGCGCTTGTCGCTTCCCACTATTACAATCTTGTCGCTCTGGACGGCAAAGACATAGCACTCACGTTTTCCCTTGATTTTTTCCACGGATTCGGAAAGCCATTCATCCTGAGCAAGTTTCTCCACCCTGTCGCTTTTTCCAAGGGTCGCAAAAACCACCGCGCTGGTATCATTGGTCTTCAGCTCGGTCATGTCGGGACGGAAACCCGTAACGCGCTCCACATCATCACAGACCTTGGACGCAATTCTCATTACGCCAGGAAATTCTCCGCTGCCATAAACGAAACCGACGTTTGATTTTTTTCCATTGCTTTTGATGACGAACATAAAATCTTCCTTTTTAAAATAGATGAATTTGTCCTTCCATTCTAGCATATTTTCTGCCAAATGTAACCCTTTTACATGCCGATTGTTTAAATCCACAGAGGTTTTTTATGAATAAAATTTTTCGCATGACATTTCTCACCACGGCACTCAGTCTTTTATGCTCCGCCGCATTTGCAAAACCCGCAAGCATTGACTCGGTATGCGCGTCCCTCGCCTCCAGAAACGTGACCACAGGCAATTTCCAGCAGGAAAAAATCGTCTCACAGAGAAATCTTAAATCCACAGGAACTTTCGTGCTCTCAAAGACGGGCATCGCTTTCATAACGGAAAAACCCATAAAATCCACCCAGAGCATAAGCCCCAGCTCGGTCGTGACCATAACGGCGGACGGAAGCAGGACAGTCCTGGACACATCGGACAATACAATTTTTCAGGGAATCACTCAGGTGGTATCGTCGCTTTTTGAGGGTGACAAATCAAAGCTGGAGAAAAATTTCAGCACGTCAATCTCCGCAAGCGAAAAGGAATGGACCATAAAACTGCTGCCCAAGGACCAGAACATCGCGGCAATGGTAAAGGACATCACTTTGGGGGGAACGGGAAACTCGGAGTCCTCGGAGCTCAAATCAATGACCCTCGTACTGAACAACGGAATCACTGTGCGCTATACTTTCTCGGAACTGAAATACAAGAGCGCGCTGTCGGAAAGCGAGAAGGCCCTGTTCTAAAACTTGTCTTGAATACGGAATCAGCTGCCGGCGGAGAGAATCTTTATGGCGCTGATTTCCCACTCCACATAATCCTCTTCGTCTTTTGAAAGGCTGTAATAAATGCGGATTCTCTCATTCTCACGGATATTTCCGCGTCCGTTGATCGTCATAACCTTTGAGGAAGTCTTGTCGGGAGATTTCACATAAATCGCCTTTCCGTACTGTGCGACCGCCGTTACGTCTGAAATATAGAAGCCTTCCTTGAACCCTGCCCTCGAAGATCTTTCCATCGCATAGGACAAGTCCACGGTGGAATACATGGCCGGCAAGAAATTCTCCGAGACAAAATGGAAGTCGCTGGGATTGAACCTGTTGGCCTCCTCCCACGCTCTTTTTTCCTCGGCAATCCGCTGGTCCTCCTTGATTTCCGCAAGCGACCTGAGCCCCGAAATGCCGCGGAGATGCGTCACCTCGTCAATTCTTTCTATATAAATGTCATATCTGCGGTCAGACTCAAGCCTGGCGAGCTCAGCGGGATTTTTCTCCACGTACTCGCTGCCGTCAATCAGAAAATTGATTCCCTCCTCCGGGCTGAAAATGCGGAAAGTCTTTCCTCCCACGCCCTCGCGAAGAAGATAGGAATTACCGACCACAACAGGCAGATCGTCCCTGATTTCCACATCCGTACTGACTGCTCCGAGTGTAGCCACACTTTGTCCTGTTGCAAGCTCCGCTACCGGCTCACTTCCCTGTGCATAAAGGGACATGGAAACAAAAACCAGGGTCAAAGCAAAAATCAGATTGCGAACGAAAAATCTTCTCATTTACCAGTTACTCCGTCTTATTTCATTATCGGCAAGTCAGTGAAAAACAAAGTCATTATATAGAGATTTTTGATTTTTTGCAATCCCCTGTATTGAGCAATGCTTGACGCAAATCTTTCCCGTATAGTATAGTTGAACCGGAGGCCTAATATGAAATCCATCCGCAAGTTCTCCTCACTCATTTTTTTCGTCCTGGCTCTGGCACTCGGCTCATGCAGAGAGAAATCAGAGAAAACAACCTACACGAACATACAGAACGGAATGAGCTACAGCTTTGTTTTCAACGGCGACTCAACCTTTTCCATGCACTATCACTCCGAAAATCAGGCGAACCTGGGCGCGTCAATGATGGAAGAGGTAGGAGCGGACCCCATAATGTTCACCACGGTCTATGATTACGACGTGATTTCAGGCACTTACAAGGGAAAGGCCGGATCAAACGGAGAAATCCTTATGACCGTGACAAAAAAAATCAGCGTCCCGGATGACAGCAGCATCAGCAAGAGGATTACGGATGCCATGCTCGTAGGCGACAACAAGATGACGGTGACAAACGATGATTTCCCGCTCGCAGACCTTGCCCCAAATTCTGACGACGCAAAGACAAGGGGCAAAATTCAAGGAAAGACCCTGACAATCGGAGGGCTGAGTTTCACGCGGGAATAAAGTGTTATTTTTCGTTGGAAATCCAGGAGCGGATTAACGCTGCCATGGAGCTTGGGTCGGAACCGGCGGATGAGCGCAGCTGGGAAGCCCTGCTTTCCAATGTGGACTTAGGCTTCTGTGTTTTCGGCACGATTCCCTTTCTCTCACCATAGTCCAATGCCTGCTCCAACACAAGTATCTCCTGCCTGACGTTGTATGTCCGCAGGTGCTTCAGCGCAGATTTCAGACGCTTTATCTCCTTGTTGGTAAAAAGCTGTAGCATCGGCTCGGTGACATCGGTACCCAACTCAGCGTAGAGCATGGCTGCCTTGGTCGCTCCGTCCAGGTTGGGAACCGGTTCTGTGGTTTTAATTAATTTCGGCTTGGATTTACTGCCCATCATCTTTCAATGGTGAACTCACCATCGCTGAACATCGGCTCTTCATCATCCTCGGATTCGGAGTCATCCGCTTCAGATTCATCATCCTCGTCAGTCTCGTCTACGCCGAAAGAGAAATTATAATCGCTGTACTCAATCTTCTCGCTGGACACATAGTTGAGCTTGCCGTCAATTCCGTCCTTAACGATTTTGATGAACTCCTCATAAGAAGGAAGCTTATCGAAAGTGATGTCCGTCACCTCGCGGCAGGATCCCGCATAATTCTCAGAGCTGATTACGAAGGCCTTTCCCTCCTTGCGAAGCTCCTCTGTGGACTCAAGGTTGATGCTTCTTACGGAAACCTTGTTCATGTCATAGACTTCCGCGCACCAGTAGTTATACGGGAAATCCTGCTCGGAAAGAATCTCGTACACATCCACTTTGTAGTCGCCGTAAGTGAAGGAGTCCATGTAGAAATCCTGCTGGAACGCAATCTGCATGTCCTCGCTCTGTCTCCAGATTGACTTCACAAGATGCTCAAAAGGCTTCACCTCACTATATTTTTTCTGAAGATAGAGGGTGTAGACCAAAGCGGTCATTGTCTGATAGCGGCCGTCATTCACTCCAACAGCCCTTGAAGCAGCACGCTCGGCACTGTCGTAGTCACCCTTCTGGATGTAAAGGAGCGTCATATAATAGTAGACTTCCTCCAGGTCAACGCCGGTAGTAAATGTGGTCATCTTTTTCAGCAGGCTAAGACACTCGTCGGTGCGTCCCTCCGCCTCATAGACTCCCTCAAGCAAAAAGTATGCCCTGGTATACTCAGGATTAAGCTCAATGCACTTCTTGAGTTCGGCTATGGATTTCTCCTTCTCTCCGGCATAGTAGTAAACTCCGGCAAGAGTGTCCCTCGCCTCAAGGAAATCCGGCAGCATCTCCACGGTCTTCTCAAGGTACTTCGCCGCGGACTCAAAATCCTCAGTCGCGAAATACGCGATTCCCATGTAATAATTGTCCGCCGCTGAATAAGGCTCGCCCCGCTCGGTAATATCCTCGATTATATCCTCGTACTCACCGTACTCAAGCATCTCCTCATATTCTTCGTCATATTCAAAAGCAGATTGCGTTTCGGTCTGTGCAAAAGCGAATGCCGCACAAATCAGCATGGCAAACATGATAAATATCTTTTTCATTTTTTCCCTCTTTGAGATTGCATTATAATTTAATGATACAACTATATGGGAAATTTTGCAAGCAAAAACGAGCAAATCCGCATCCCACGCCCATAGGATTTGACCGCGGCAAGTTTATATGCTAGAATGATTCCTAGGCACAAGGAGGACTGATGAAAATCCACAAAAAACTGTTTCTGATTGCAGGAGCGATTGCCTGCGCGCTTTTATTTCTTTCATCAAAAAAAACGGTCGCGGAATCAAAGAACACGGCGTTCTATTCCTACGATGATTTCACAGAATTTCTTAAGAGCGCTGAAAACCACTTCCAGCTTTCTTCCATTAAATTCGCTTATATTATAGATGATTCCAGCGTGCTCAGCAATGTAAAGCTCAGCCACACGCCGAAGCGATGGAGCCTCTACCAAATCAACGTGGACGAAAGCGGGGACGGCAGGAACATGCAGTTCGTATTTTTCGTGCTTTCACCCACAGGACATGAGTCGCTGCTTTTTTTCACCGGAGAAAGAAAGCCTGACATTGAGAAATACCTGGTCTATGAGAAATCAAGCCCGAACATGTACGAGTCCAAGGTGCAGAGCAGTTTCGTGGAGAAAATCCGCTCCCACGGCGAGGATCCCTATTCAATGAAGGCGGGCAAGGCGGAGCAGATTGCGACAAAAAGCAGCGAAAAAATGTATGACGAGGGCAAGGTCCTGAATATCTGCATCTGGCTCGATGACTTCAAGAACATACTGTGCAATTACTACCCGGGCTATAACAAGGTGAACGACACCATTGGCGGCGTAAAAATTAAATGGCGCGAATATTCCTACGACACAAGGGAATATCATAAGAAACTTTTAGAGGAGCTTGCCAAAAACGAATCTGCCCCGGAAGACGAAAGAATAGACCTGTATCTTGTCGAGTCCGAATTCATCACGAGCATCGCAAATTCCAATTATGCGCTTGACGTAAAAAAAGACCTGGGGCTCACTGATTCCGACCTCGTAAATCAATTCAAATACACCAAGCAGCTTGCTACGGACGCAAACGGCAACCTTAGGGCGGTCTCATGGCAGGCGTGTCCCAGCGGCATCATCTACCGGAGATCCATCGCAAAGGCTCTCTTCAACACAGACGACCCGGAAATAGTCCAGGGAAAATTCTCCAGCTGGGAAAGTTTTGAGGCATCCGCCTTAGAGGCAAAGAAAAAGGGCTACAAGATTGCATCAGGCTACTATGATTATTTCAATCTCTTCATGAACAACTCACAGGGCCCGCTCGTAAAGGACGGAACGGTCAGCATTTCTCAGGATCTCAAGACCTGGATTTCCATGTCAAAGAACTTCGCGAAAAAAGGCTGCACAAACAAGGCGAACCTGTGGAGTGATGAGCAGTGGAAGGGATTGCAGAGCAACGGAAAAGTCCTGTGCTATTTCGGCCCCCAGTGGTTCATCAACATGAACCTAAAGGAAATGTCATCCAAATCCGGAAAGGGCACTTTCGGTGACTGGGCATTATGTCAGGGTCCGACCTCAGCAGCCAACGGAGGCACATGGCTTTTGGCCGCTCCCGGAACCGACAACCCGGAGCTGATCAAGGACATCATGCTGGCGACCACATGCGACGAATCCGTCCTGGAAAAGTTTTTCGATGACACTGAGGAATTCGTAAACAACGAGGCCGTAATCACCAGAAAGGCGAACTCTGATTACAAAAACGGCTTCCTCGGAGGACAGAATCACCTCGGCATTTACTTGAACTGTGCGAAGTCCATAGACAAGAGCAATTCGACACCTTATGACATGAGCATATACACCGCCCTGCAGGATGCCATGTACGGATATTTGTACGGAGGAACATCGGAAAAAAACGCGTGGAAGAATTTTAAGACGCAGATTCAGAAAACTTATCCGGATTTAAAGTTTGACTTCTGATTTGAGGGCAAAAACATGAACGACAAGATTTCCGCAATCATAAAGTCCATGTCGCTCAAGGATAAAATTGCCCTTTGCAGCGGCGCGGATTTTTGGCACACGAAGGCCTTCAAAAAATACGGCATCCCCGCCATAATGATGTCTGACGGTCCCCACGGACTCAGGAAGCAGACTTTCACGTCCGACATGCTTGGAATCAACGGCTCGGTCAAGACCACATGCTTTCCCACGGCGGTCACAAGCGGATCCACATGGAACAGGGAGCTCCTTGAAAAAGAGGGAGAGGCCATTGCGGAAGAAGCCCTTGCAAATGATGTCTCCATTGTCCTGGGGCCGGGTCTCAACATAAAGCGCAATCCACTGTGCGGAAGAAATTTCGAATACTTTTCCGAGGATCCCCTGCTAAGCGGAGAAATGGGGGCGGCATTCGTAAAGGGACTTCAAAAGAATGGAGTCGCCTGTTCGCTCAAGCACTTCGCATGCAACAATCAGGAGTACCTGCGTTTCAGCTCCGACTCAAGGATTGACGAGCGTGCCCTGCGTGAAATCTATCTTGCGGGATTCGAGCGCGTGGTGAAAAAATCATCTCCCAAGACCGTCATGTGCGCCTACAATAAAATCAACGGAACTTACTGCGCCTCAAACAAAAGGCTTCTCACCGACATCCTGCGTGATGAATGGGGATTTGACGGAATGGTCGTGACTGACTGGGGAGCCATGAATGACAGGACCCTGGGATTTGCCGCCGGGTGTGATTTGTCCATGCCGGGAAAATCAGGACATCAGGAAAAGGAAGCGCGCAAAAACATCCGCAGTAAAAAACTCAGCGAGGAGGATTTGGACAAGAGCGTACGAAGGATTTTGAATCTTGTTTTTCAAGGAGACGCACTGATTTCCTCGCCGCACGCACGGGACTTCAATCAGGATGAGCATCACGAGCTTGCAGGAAAAATCGCGGAAGAGGGTCTTGTGCTTTTGAAAAACGAGTCCCAGCTTTTTCCGCTCGACTCCCTTGACGACGTTCTGATTTGCGGTCCCATGGCAAAAAACATACGCTATCAGGGATCAGGCTCCAGCAAAATCAACCCGACAAAACTTCCTCAGTTCCTTGATTTCTGTCCCGGCTCCATTTACGAAGAGGCGGTTTCCCTGAGCGGAGAGATTATAGAAGAAAGTTTTAAGCGTGCGGTAGAAAAGGCATCCGGCGCAAAGACCGTCCTTGTATTCGTGGGGCTGACGGATTCCTATGAGTCCGAGGGATTTGACCGCAGCGACATGACTCTCCCTCCTTCCTTCAACAAACTGATTGAATCTCTTTCCGAAGTGAACCCGAACGTGGGAGTGATTCTTTTCGGAGGAGGCGCAATGGAGCTTCCCTGGGAAGAAAAAGTCCGCTCCATCCTTTACTGCGGGCTTGCAGGTCAAAATGCCGCGTCCGCAATCTACAAGGCACTGCTTGGTAAAATCAATCCGAGCGGTCGTCTCACGGAAAGCTGGCCCATGCACTACGATGATTCCCCGAGCGCGACAAGTTTCATCCGTCCCTCTGAAAATGAAGGGCTCAAAAAAAAGACCTGCTATCTTGAAAGCATTTTTGTAGGCTACAGATATTTTCTCTTTGCCCCGGAACTTGCCCGCTATCATTTCGGCCATGGTCTCAGCTACACGGATTTTACCTACGAAAGCATTTCTGTCTCGGGAAAGAAAATTACGGTGAGAATTACGAACTCAGGAAAAAGAGCCGGAAGCGAAGTCGTGCAGATTTATGTGGAGGCAAAAAACACGTCCCTTCCACGTCCCGTCCGCGAGCTGAAGGATTTTGCAAAAGTGCGCCTTGAGCCGGGTGAGTCCAAGGAAGTCTCATTTGAGATGGACGAACGCTGGTTTGCGGTTTACCACGAGGGATGGAAAATCCTTCCGGGGAAGTATTCAATCTGCGCGGCAAAATCAGCGAATGAAGTCTGCCTGCGTGAAAAAATCAATCTGCCTTCCGAATACAAGACTCAGGAACTTGAGGCGTTTGAGGAAAGCTGGTACACAAATCCAAGGGGTTCCCCGAGCGAAAAAGACTGGGAGAGACTTAGCTCCATGTCCTCAAAGCAGGATGGGGAATGCCGGAAGGGAGACTACAGCCTGGACAACTCCATCTCAGAGCTATGCAAAGATTCCAGACTTGCACGTGCGATGCGGAGCTTTATGGAAACTGCGATATCCCACTCACTCGGACTTCCACGCCCTGATTACAGCGACGAAAGGTTCAAAATGTCGGTGGCCTGCTCCATAGAAATTCCACTTCACAGCCTGATTATCTCCGCCGGCGGCATGATACCGGAATGGTTCGCGAAATTTTTAGTCTTCTGCGCGAATCACTGAGAGGGGCTATTTAAAGCGACTGGAAAAATCCTAGGCAAAAAAAAAGAAATCTGATAAGATAGAGGCATGGAACAATACAAGAAAGATTTTATTGATTTTATGGTTCAGAGCCAGGTGCTCAAATTCGGATCGTTCACTTTGAAGAGCGGACGCAAGTCTCCCTTTTTTATGAACGCGGGTTCTTATATCACAGGCTCCCAGCTTTCGCGCCTCGGTGAGTATTACGCGCAGGCCATCCACGAAAATTTCGGCGATGATTTCGACGTGCTTTTCGGACCCGCGTACAAGGGAATCCCGCTGAGCGTCGCAACCGTAATCGCATACAACAAATTATATGGAAAGGAAATCCGCTACTGCTCGAACAGAAAGGAAGCGAAGGACCACGGCGCGGACAAGGGACTTCTTTTGGGAAGCGAGCTGAAAGACGGCGACCGGGTCGTAATCATTGAGGACGTGACCACATCAGGAAAATCCATTGAGGAGACCTACCCCATAATCATGGAGCAGGGAAAGGTAAAGATTGTCGGAGAGATCGTGAGCCTGAACCGCATGGAAAAAGCCCTGGACACAAATAAAGGCGCGCTCGACGTAATCACCGAGAAATATGGATTCCCGGCCATCGCCATAGTCACAATGAAGGACGTGGTGGAACATCTTTCAGGCAGCGTAATCACCGACGAGCTGAAAAAAGAGATCGACGCATATTACGCTGAATGGGGAGCGGAGTAAAACCTAGGGGTTCGTTGATTAATACTTGAGGCATTAATCAGTGTTTCCCTAGCCCTATTTTCCTGAGAAGAGAGTGCTGAAAAGACCCCTTGCCAGACTTGAGCCGAGATTTCCGCCGACCTTTTTTCCGACCGAACCCAACGAAGAGCCGACGGATTTTCCAAGCTCCTTTCCGATTGAACTTACCGCTGAGCGACCTGCTGATTTGGAAGAAGATTGCTTAGCTGGCTGTCTGGCAGATTGTTGAGCCGGTTTGGGGGCATTTGAAGCGGACGCTGCGTTTTTCTCGGCATTTTTCCGCATAAGGAATTCCTCGGTCTTTGTCATAGGTCTTGAGCTTGGGGCGGGTGCCTCATTGACTTCCTCAACTGCCGGAGACGGACTTACGGACGGCTGTGCGGCTACATTTGGCTGAACCTCCGGGGCTTGTGTCTCCTCTGGACTCTCTGCCTCCATGCCACGGCGGGAAAGGAATTCGTAGGCGGAATCCGGGTCAAATGCCACTGAATATTTTTCATTAAGCGCGGAGGATTTTATTGCGGACTCACGGCTTTCCGCGTCAATGCTTCCCATAAAACTCTGAGGCGGAAGTATGTTGACTTTCTGTGCCACGGTCGGGATTCCCTTTTCATCAAGCACGGAAATGACGGCCTCTCCGGTTCCAAGGCTCTGCAATGTGTCGTAAGTGTTGAAGGCGGGATTCACACGGAATGAGTCTGCGGCGGCCTTTACGGACTTTTGATCCGTCGGGGTATATGCACGCAATCCATGCACAATTTTATTTCCAAGCTGCGACAAAACTGAATCAGGGACATCGCGCGGAGTCTGGGTCACAAAATAAATTCCTATTCCCTTTGAGCGGATGAGCTTTACGACCTGCTCGATTTTTTCAACCAGAGCCTTAGGTGCGTCCTTAAAAAGAAGGTGCGCCTCGTCAAAGAAGAAAACCATCTTGGGCTTTTCCAAGTCTCCCACCTCGGGAAGAGTCTCGAACATTTCCGAAAGAAGCCAGAGCAAGAAAGTTGAGTAAAGCTTAGTGTTGCTGATTAAAGACTGGCTGTCCAAAATGTGAATCATGCCGCGGCCATTCGGATCCGTAGTAAACCAGTCGCTTATGTTCAGGGCGGTCTCCCCGAAGAAAGTCTCACCCCCTGCAAGCTCCAGCGCAACCACGGCACGAATAATCGTCGCAATGGAAGTCGGACTCAGGTTTCCGTAATCCTTGGAAAAATCCTTGGCGTTCTCGCTCACGAAATTCAAAAGGGCCTTCAAATCCTTCGTGTCCACCAGAAGCAGATTGTTGTCATCGGCAATTTTAAATGCTATGGTCAGGATGTCGCTTTGAAGATCATTCAGTCCCATGAGGCGCGCAAGCAGAAGAGGCCCCATCTCTGAAATGGTAGTCCTGAGCTGGATTCCGTTTTTGCCGAAAAGATCCCAGAAAGTAACGGGGTAAGGACGGTAGGAAAATCCCGCTGCGGAAAGACCGAACCTCGCGATTCTCTCCTGCATGTTCGCAGAGTCAACGCCGCTTTTCATCATGCCGGCCAAATCACCCTTCACGTCGGCAAGAAAAACCGGAACTCCCATGTCGCTGAAAGATTCCGCGAGCACTTTCAGAGTAACGCTTTTTCCAGTACCCGTCGCACCGGCAATCAGTCCGTGTCTGTTGGCCATCTTCGGAATGATGCAGCAGTGCTGGCCTCCGTTTTCCATATCGCTCGCAAACCAAATCAGATTGTTCTCTACCATAATATGAAGCCTCCCTTTTTCCTCACGCCCAAATTTCAGAACCGAGCGTCAAACACCGATCTCAATCTCGTTGCAAAGCGCCTCGTACAGAATCGCCTTGTCCTTGTTCGTCTCACGGATTGTGTTCGCAAGTCGCCTGGCCAAAACCGCAAGAACCCTGTAGCCCAGAATCGGCTCGGAATCACAAATCTCAAGGAACTTCTTTCCCGAGATGGTCAGCGTGGTGCAGTCCGTCTTTGCCGTTACGGTTGCGGTTCTCTCATCGTTACTGATGATTGAGGTCTCCCCGAAAAAGATGTTAAGCTCGGATGAAAGTGTCGCGAGCGCAATCACATCACCTGCCGGAGTGCCCCTCGTAATAAGGACCTGCCCCTCGTACAAAATGTAGAACGAGTCACCGACCTCACCTTCCTTGATGATTGTCTTTCCCGCCTTGAATTTCTGCACGGAAAGATTGTCATACACGGCCTTCAGGATGCGCTTGTCATCGGGATTGGAAATGTCAAAACCTGAAAAAAGCTGAATCTTCACCAGCTTGGGTAAAACCTGTTCAAATGAATCCATCTCTCACCTGCCTTACGCTTCGTTTTTGCCGCGCACATAAATCGCTTTTGAATTTTTCGGGACCACAAAATCATTCGGCGGAATCAGCATTGGGTCGTTGCTTACAAGATTTTTTACTTTCTGCAAGCTTCCGATAATCGCGTTCAGATTCGGATTTTTCTGAGCCTCACGGATTGCCTCCTTTCGACGCAGGTGGAAGTTTCCTGAGTTCAAGAGCAGTCCCACGAGTATTCCGTCCTTGGCACGTGATTCCCAGGCGAAATCCTTGAATTCCTTGTATGTCTTTCCAATGAAGCTTTCCGGGATTTCTCCGATCAGGATTCCAGAGTCACCGTCATTGCTTATCAAGGAGCGGATTACATTGCTGTAGCCCTTTCCGCTTGATGCCGTAGCCAAAAGGCTCCTCTCATATTCCTGGGTCAAAATGATTTCGTCACAGTGGGCCATTTTCAGATGCTTCTCAAATTTCTCGCTGATAAGCTCCGCCGCAATGTAGATTCCACGGCTCATGCTTTCCATAGTGAGCACGGCAAGGACGGTCCTTGAGTCTATCTCCAGGTTTGAGTAGGGCTTTGATTTGTCAGAAATGACCAGGGCTCGCGCGGCGCTGTGGATGTAAGCACGGTTCAGGGTGGCCTCGTCGGTAAAATCTCCGGCGACGAAATTCAAATCCTTGAAGCGAGGGATGGAACGCAGCTGCTCAATCTGCTCGGGAGCCTCGTTAATCAAAACAATCATGTCCGGCGCAATGTCAGGATTCGAAGCGAGAACATTTTCAACGATGTTCTCAAATCCGGGCCGCCATCCGCATAATAAAAAGTGTCCCTTCATCTTATTCAATTTTTTCAACCCCTTGTCATTTTTCATCTGTATGTCAATAAACCACGACGCGATTTTAGCCGTGATACAACCGAAGAGAACCAGTCCCGTCATCAGCATGGTCCAGCCGGCCATACGTCCCGGAAGCGACTCGCACACATACTCAAAGTAATTCGCGAAAACCGCCACGCACATGAACCAGAACGTGTCGAATTTAGTCTCGATTCCGCTGTCGGTCTTTGTCTCCGTATTATAAATCACCACGCAGGCGACCAGAATCAGGAAGACGATCCCCATGCAGATCAGAGTGATGGGATCCTGAAGTCCAAGCTTTATCTGCCTGAACACCGAGGGCTTTTTTCGCTCCTGTCTTTTCCGATCCTGCTTTTTCTTTTCCTTTCCCATAGCTCAAGCCCCTGATTTCCTAGTAATTGGCACAAATCAGAATTGACTTCGCACCCTTGGGAATGACAAAATCGTCACCCGGAGTCAGAAGCGGAACATTGATTGCCTGTGTGTCCGTAGCCTGGACGTCCTTTTTGGATGACTGTCTTGTGTTAAGCAAAAGTCCGACCAAAACTTCCCCGCTTTTTTCCGCGACGTGAGAAAGCAGGTCCTTGTATGGCTTGCCCTCGAAGGAGCCGGGAATGTCATCTATTATAATGCCGGATTCCGCATCCTCGCCGATCAGGGACTTAATCACGTTGCTGTATCCCAATCCGCTTGATGCCGTGGCAAGAAGACCGTGCTCGTATTCCTGGGTCAGAAGAATCTCATCACAATGCGCGAGCTGCAGATGCTCCTCGAATTTCTTGTCGATGATTTCAGCCGCTATGTACATGGAAGCGTTCTCGTTTTTCATTGCGAGGACCGCAAGAACCGTCTGTGAGTCTGTCTCAAGCTCGGTGCGTTTTTTGGACTGGTCGGAAAGAACCAGCGCCCTCTTCGCCGTCTGGACGAACGCACGCTTCAGAACCGCCGCATCCGCAAAATCTCCCGCGACGTAATTTATGTCCTTGAACTGTATCTGGGACTTCAGCTGCTCAATCTGCTCAGCAGGTGCCTCGTTCACCAAAACAATCATGTCCGAAAGTATGTCCGGGTTTGAAACCATCACGGCCTCCAGAATCTTGTCGAAACCTGGCCGCCATCCGCAGATAATAAAATGCCCTTTCATGTTCCTTAGTTTTTTCAATCCTTTGTTCCCCTTCATCAATAAGTTCATGAAACCCGAAGTGATTTTACCGGTTATGAAACTGAATATAATCATGCCGAAAAGCAGCAGGACCAGAGATGCCATGCGTCCCGGGACAGATTTCACGTAATAGTCAAAATACGCCGCCGAAACCGCAACGATTGTGTGCCAGATTGTGTCGAACCATCCGTCGATGTCGCTGTCCGTCCTTCCGCCCGATTCCGTAAGATAGACGATATAGGTCGCGACACAGATTGATATGACAATGATTATGCCGATGTAAGTAAAGGGGTTTGAAAAAATCCTCTTGATTTTCCTTTTCAGGACGCCCCTAGCTTTTTTTCTTTTTTTCCCTAACTTCAATTTTTTGACCTCATTTTATTTTAACACAAAAAAAATCTGCCGTCAACTTTTTAACTTGAACACCGGTTTTTTGGCCCGTTTTTTTGAGTTGTTGACATTCACGGCTCTTTGGCGGTATAATCGACATACTTTATTTAGGAGAAAAGAAATGGAACTTTTTGCTGGAATCCTTTCTATCAAGACCGTGACCTTCCTTACATTCTGCGTATTCCTGATAGCTTCTCTTGGTTATCTTCTCGGCAGAATCACAATCAAGGGCGTCTCTTTGGGAACCGCAGGCGTATTTATCGTTGCGTTGCTGTTCGGTGCGTTTTTTTATTCAATTCTCGAAAAGCAGTTGACAATCAAGGGAACACCGTATGTTTCCAATGCTCTTAAAATAGTAGAGAACCTGGGACTGATTCTGTTCGTCACCTCGGTAGGATTCATCGCGGGTCCGAGTTTCTTCGGTGATTTGAAAAAGAACTTCAAGTCATACATCGTGCTCGGACTTCTGATCATCATCATCGGAGGACTTTCCTGCGCGGGATGCATCGTTTTCGACATAAAGGTTTTCGGAAGGGCAAAGGAAGAGGTCGGAGCAATGCTCGTAGGACTTCTCTCAGGATCACTTACCTCAACTCCCGCATTCTCTGCCGCAAAGGCGACCGTCATGGACTCCTCGAATTTTACGGCGGACCAGCTTGAGGCCATCGTCGCGGTAGGACACGGAATCGCCTATCTCTTCGGAGTTATCGGCGTGGTTCTCTTCGTCCAGCTCGTGCCCAAGTTCGGAAAGGCAAACATGGAGGAAGAGAGGGCAAAACTCAGCGCGTCAAATCCCGCTACCCCCTCAAAGCTCACCGGCAAGGAACTGGAGCTTGACCCGTTCGGATTCTGTGCGTTCTCCATTATAGCGGTGCTCGGAATTCTGGTCGGTTCCTTCAAATTCAAGAATTTCTCCCTCACCACCACAGGAGGATGTCTTATCCTCGCATTGATAGCGGGACATTTCTCAAAGGTCGGAAAGGTTTCAATCATGCCGAAGGAAGGAACTCTCAAGGTCTTCCGTGAGCTCGGTCTCATGCTCTTCTTGATTGGTGCCGGTGTGGCGGGCGGCGCAAGCTTCGTCAGATACTTTGAGTGGGTCTACTTCATCTACGGAATTATCATGACCCTGCTCCCGATGATCGTGGGCTACATTTTCGCAAAGTACGTGCTCAAGCTGAACCTCCTGAACAACCTCGGATCAATCTGCGGCGGTATGACATCAACACCTGCCCTTGGAACACTGATTTCAACGGCCGGAACAGAAAAGGTAGCCGGAGCCTATGCCTCAACCTACCCCATCGCCCTTGTCGCGGTCGTAATCGTCTCCCAGGTACTGATCATCATCTTCAGATAATTATTATCTTCAGACAAAAAAAATGAGGCAGTTTCCCAGTTGAAGCTGCCTCTTTGTTTTTTAAACTCAGCGGTTTAATTACTTCTCAGACTTTGCCACTCTCTTCATAAAGATCAAGGATCCGATTAAAAGTGACGTACCCACAGCCCATGAGATCAGGCCGCTTGCAAGAAGCCCGAGTCCCTGAGTAAGACCCGCAATGATGTAAGTAACGAAAACAACGGCGGACACATACACGACATAGGGAAGCTGTGACGAGACATGGTTCACGTGCTCACATTGAGCGCCCGCGCTTGCCATAATCGTTGTGTCGGAAATGGGCGAGCAGTGGTCTCCCGCGACGGCACCCGCCATACACGCAGAGATTGAGATGATTCTGAGAGGATTCGCCACATCCGGGAAAACGGCGATGCAGATTGGGATGAGGATTCCGAAAGTGCCCCATGAGGTTCCGGTTGAGAAAGCGAGGAATGCTGAGACGATGAAAATCAGGGCGGGAAGGAAATACTTTACTCCACCGGCCTTTTCCATCACCCCTGCCACGAAGCCAGCAGCTCCGAGAGAATCTGTCATGCCCTTGAGAGTCCATGCGAAAGTCAAGATGAGGATTGCAGGAACCATCGCCTTGAATCCCTCCGGCAGACACGCGAGACAGTCCTTGAACGAAAGAACCTTGCGCGGAATGTAGACAAGCAGAGTCAAAATCAGGGCAGCGACCGAACCGAGCACGAGTCCCACGGAAGCGTCGGCGGCAGCGAATGCGTCTATGAAATTCTTGTGCTCATCCCCGGATGCAAAGAATCCGCCCGTATAGACCATGCCGATTGTACAGAGGATGATCAGGGAAACAATCGGGAAAACAAGGTCGAACACTTTGCCCCGTCCCTTTTTTCCGTCCTTCTGAGCCTCTGCCTTCGTTTCATCCACCAGCCTCTCGAATTTTGCCATGGAGCCGAAATCAAATTTGGTGAAGACTAGCAGGAACATCATTATAATAGTAAAGAACGCGTAGAAATTGAATGGAATGGCCTTGCAGAAAAGCGAGAGACCGTTTTCTCCCTCGGACACAAAGCCTGAGACAGCGGCCGCCCAGGATGAAATGGGTGCGATGATACAGATTGGAGCCGCGGTGGCATCAATCAGATAGGCGAGCTTTTCACGGGAGACCTTGTATTTGTCGGTGATAGGACGCATGACGGAGCCTACAGTAAGACAGTTAAAATAATCGTCGATGAAAATCAGGATGCCAAGGCATATTGTCGCTATCTGTGCTCCAGCCTTTGTCTTGATGTGCTTTTTTGCCCACTCACCGAATGCGGCGGATCCACCTGCGCGGTTCATCAGAGTGACCATGGTTCCGAGAACCACAAGGAAGACCAGGATGCCCACGTTCCATGAGTCCGAAAGCTGCTTTATCATTCCGTCGGGAAAAACCTGCGTAATGAATCCGGTAAATCCTGTGCCTGCGTCAATGGCGAAAAAGATGCCCCCGATCAGGATGCCGATGAAGAGCGAGGAATAAACCTCCTTCGTAATCAGAGCCAGCACGATTGCGACCAGCGGCGGAATCAACGACCAAAATGTTCCTGTCATATTGAACTCCTGAATTTTAAAATTGGACTTTCTGCGACATCTGTGCGGAAGCCTGTCTTTAGAATAGCACGAAAAAGCAAAATATGCTACAATGAACGCGGAGAAAAAAAATGAGTGAAAACGAAATCGGTGAAATTAAAGTCGGATATCCGGACTGCTGTTTTTCAGTCGGAAGCAATTGGTTCAGGTACAGGGCCGCAGCAATTATAATAGAGGACAATTCATTTCTCGCAATCAAGACAAAAAGCTCCCCGCATTTTTATACCGTCGGCGGCGGAGTCCACATGAATGAGATAGCTGACGAATGCGTGCTCCGCGAGGTAAAGGAAGAGACCGGCGTGGATTACGAGATTGACAGGCTTGCCGTAATCTGTGAGAATTTTTTCGTGGGCAAGGAAATAGGCTTGCAGGACCTTAAATGCCATGTGATTGAATTCTACTATCTGATGAAAAGCCGTGGAAACAAGGACGTAAAATCCGGAAGCTACGGATGGACCCGCGAAAAGGAAGAGCTGCAATGGATTCCGCTGGACAAGCTCCGGGAAACGAACATAAAGCCTGATTTTCTCCGCACACGGATAGATGAAATCCTTGAGGGCAAAAATCTTCTGCACATCATAAACGACGAGCGATAGCCCTTACCACAAAAAAAATCCCCCCGAATTGCTCCGAGGGGATCCGACAAAAATCATCCAAAAATTAATCTGGAATTATTTCTTTGTTGTCTTTTTTGCTGCCGCTTTCTTTGCAGGAGCCTTTTTTGCTGCCGGCTTTTTGGCTGCTGTTTTCTTTGCAGCTGGCTTTTTTGCCGCTGGCTTTTTAGCCGCTGTCTTCTTCTCAGCAACGGCCTTCTTTGCAGCAGGTTTCTTTGCTGTTGATTTCTTAGCAGTTGACTTCTTTGCAGGAGCCTCAGCCTTGTTTGCCTTGATTACAGCCTGTGCACCAGCAAGACGTGCTGCAGGTACGCGGAACGGTGAGCAAGAGACATAGTTCAGACCCAGCTTGTAGCAAAGCTCGATTGAAGCGGGATCTCCACCGTGCTCTCCACAGATTCCAAGGTGCAGGTCAGACTTAACTGAGCGTCCCTTAGCCTCTGCGATTTCAATCAGATCACCTGGTCCGTCGGGATCAAGAGTCTTGAACGGATCGAAGTCAAGAACCTTCTGGTCAAGGTAAGAGTCAATGAACTTACCGTAGTCATCGCGGCTGAAACCGAATGTTGTCTGGGTAAGGTCGTTGGTTCCGAATGAGAAGAAGTCCGCATACTCGGCAATCTGGTCTGCTGTGCAAGCGGCGCGCGGGAACTCGATCATAGAACCAATCTGGAACTTGAGCTTTGTTCCGTTCTCTTCGTTTACCTTTGCAATTACAGCCTCTGCCTGTGCACGGATCTGCTTGAGCTCGTTAACGGAAGTTACGTTCGGAATCATGATCCTTACGTCGTGGGGAAGACCCTTCTTCTCGCTTTCTGCTGTTGCAAGGGCGATTGCCTCAACCTGCATCTCATAAATCTCAGGATATGTGATAGCAAGGCGGCATCCACGGTGTCCGAGCATCGGGTTGTGCTCATCAAGCTCAGCGAACTTTGCCTTTACAGCGTCCAAGCTGATGTCAAGTTTCTTTGCAAGGGCGATTGCCTCTGCGTCTGTCTTTGCCTGGATGAACTCATTGAGCGGCGGATCCAAGAGACGGATTGTAACAGGGCGTCCTTCCATTGCCTTGATGATTCCTGCGAAGTCCTTCTTCTGATAGGGAAGAATCTTTGCGAGGTTCTTCTTACGGGCCTCTGTATCCTCAGAAACGATCATCTTCTGGAATGATGTGAGCTTGGGCTCCTCAAAGAACATGTGCTCTGTGCGGCAAAGACCGATTCCCTGTGCTCCGAACTCGAAAGCCTTGGGAGCTTCGTTCTGCTCTGCGTTTGCAAGAACACCGAATCCCTTTACCTTCTTTCCAGATGCAGTTGTGCGTACTGACTTCTCGCGGATTTCATCTGCCCAACCAAGGAATGTCTTGAGGTCGCCGGTAATCTGTGCGGGAACTACAGGAATGAGACCTGCATAAACCTTTCCGCTTGAACCGTCGATTGAAATGGTGTCTCCCTTCTTGAAGACCTTTGAGCCGATTGTAACCTCATCCTTTCCGGTGAACTTAACGGCTTCGCAACCACAAACACAAGGAGTTCCCATACCGCGGGCAACGACAGCAGCGTGTGATGTGCGTCCACCAGTTGATGTCAGGATTCCTTCTGCAACATACATACCTGCAATGTCATCAGGAGATGTCTCTTTGCGGACGAGCATGACCTTCTTTCCAGCCTTGTGCCATTCAACGGCCTCATCAGCTGTGAAAACAATCTGTCCTGCACCTGCTCCCGGAGAAGCGTTGAGTGCTGAAGCCAAAGGAGTTGCGGCCTTGAGAGCCTTTGCCTCGAACTGCGGGTGGAGGAGCTGATCAAGCTGATCGGGCTTTACGCGCATGAGAGCCTCTTCCTTTGTGATGAGCTTCTCAGCGACCATGTCAACTGCCATCTTAACGGCTGCGGGTCCGGTTCTCTTTCCGTTGCGGCACTGGAGCATGTAAAGCTTTCCTTCTTCAACGGTGAACTCCATATCCTGCATGTCGTGATAGTGCTTCTCAAGGCGGTTGCGGATCTTTGTGATCTCAGAGAAAATCTTGGGCTGCTGCTTCTCAAGAGCAGAGATGTCCATAGGGGTGCGGATACCTGCAACGACGTCCTCTCCCTGTGCGTTGATAAGATACTCTGCCATGAAGTGGTTCTCACCTGTTGAAGGATCGCGGCTGAACGCAACACCAGTTCCGGATGTGTCACCCTTATTTCCGAAAACCATTGCCATAACTGTAACGGCGGTTCCCTTGATTACCTTTTCGTCAATGTTGTTGAGCTTGCGGTATGTGATTGCGCGGGGGTTCATCCATGAGCCGAAAACAGCACCGATTGCTCCCCAAAGCTGTACTTTCGGATCCTGGGGGAAGTCATTTCCCTTCTCCTTCTTGTACATAGCCTTGTACTCTTTAACAATTTCCTGGAGGTTTTCTGTGGAAAGCTCTGTATCTTCTTTTACTTTGGCCTTTGCCTTTACCTTGTCGATGATTTCCTCGAACTTGTCGTGGTCAACGCCCATCGCAACATTTCCGTACATCTGGATGAAGCGGCGGTATGCGTCCCAAGCAAAACGTGCGTTGTTTGTCTTTGCAGCAAGACCAAGAACTGACTTGTCATTAAGACCCAGGTTCAGGATTGTGTCCATCATACCAGGCATTGACTCTGCGGCACCTGAGCGGACGGAAACAAGAAGAGGATCCTTTTCATCACCGAGCTTCTTTCCGATTGTCTTCTCAAGCTTTGCAAGATACTTTGAAACGTCTGCATCAAGTCCAGCCGGATACTTTCTTCCGAGCTTGTAGTATTCCTGACAAACGTCAATAGAGATTGTGAATCCAGGTGGAACAGGAAGGCTCAAAGGTGCCTT
>JAEEYO010000077.1 GCA_016288205.1 Treponema sp.
AATTATTAGGACTTTTCAGCGGTTTTCCGACTCATCATTTTACAGATGAAATAGCGAAAGTACTTCGTGATAATCTGGACGAACGAAAATCTCTTGTTTTTATAAGTGCTTTTCCAGACGAGTATGCGCAAAATGATGACGACAAAGATGGCATGCATCAGATGTTTGCAGAACGCGGAATGGGCTTTGAAGAACATCATGTAATAGACAGGCGGACAAGCGCAGAAGAAGCCATAAAACTTGTACAAGAGGCTGATTGTATCTGGCTTATGGGTGGCGAGGTCACCTGGCAGATGAAGCTGATTCAAGATCTTAATCTTGCTCCGGAGCTTTTGACGAGCCGCGCAGTAATTCTTGGGGTAAGTGCCGGTTCAATGAATATGGGACCTTATGTTGCAGAGGTTTGGGAATCAAAGACAATGTTCAAAGGGCTTGGGCTTACAGATTTCATCATCAAAGCGCACTATGAATCAGACGTATGGTTTCTTCCTGACTTAAAAAAAATGTCGATGATTCATCCGATTATTGCCATGGAAGATGAAAGCGCAATTTTCATAAAACCTGACAAAATCTGGAAGTTTGGAAAAATGCATAAAGTTGATAAGGGGGAGATTACAAATCTCATATAGTATTTTGGAAGGAATAAATATTGAAAACACTTGAACAGGCGATAAAAATATTTTCTCTGTGGGATTATGATTGCCGCGAAGTTGAAGGTCACGAGGGCGGGCGCAATAAGATTTTTATTTGCAGTAAGGCTGGCGGAAAAAAGTTCGTGCTACGGATTTCTGCAACTGGTGACAGAGCGGAAAATGATTATCTTGCTGAAGCGGAGTTTGTGCGCTATCTGGCGAAAAATGGGGCGTCGGTTGCTGATGTGATTCCGAGTGCCAATGGCAAGCTAGTTGAAGTTATTGATGGGGATGGAACTGATTCGGTTGTAAATTGGGATGCGGGAGCAAGAACTGATTCGGTTGCGGCTGGTGATGGCGCTGCAGTTCCAGTTTTCCTCTCCCTTTTTGAATATGCAAAAGGAATGCTGCTTGCTGACAACGCTTACCGTTATCGAGACGGAGCGCCACTAAGCGAATACTTTTTCAACACCGGAAAAACTCTTGGTAAAATCCATGCGCTTTCAAAAGTCTATGAGCCAGTCGCAGGTCACCGCCGCCCGGATTATTTTGATAAATACAATATGGAATACATCAATCGCCTGATTCCGGACCAATACAGCGAACTGAAATCCGCCATTGCCAAACGTCTGGAGACTTTACGCACACTGCCGACCGACGCACAAAGTTACGGTCTGGTTCACTTTGACTTCAGCGACGGCAACTACCATATCGACATGGACACGGGCGCCATCACGGTCTTCGACTTTGACAACTGCATGTATTGCTGGTACATGTTCGACCTTGCAAATCTCTGGCTTCATAACGAAGGCTGGACAAGGCAGGAGCCCGACCCGAATAAACGGTTTGCAATAATGCAGCAGTGCTTCGAACTTCAGTTGAAAGGCTACAAAAGCCAAACTTCAATTTCCGACGAACTTCTGAATCAACTCCCACTCTTCATCGACATGGTGTTAATCGAAAACATCGTAGACGAGTTTGAATGTGCCGACCGCGAAGGCGAAGAAGTCGACTACGAAGATATTGAAGACGCAGCGGAGAGCCTGATTAATCATATCCACTCTGGTCGATGAGAAAAGATGGAAGAAGCACAGGTCACAGGCATTCAAGGAGATATTAGATGAAACACATTATCACTGTTCAACATACGCAGTCAATTCATCATACGAATGGAATGGTAGGTTCGTGGACAGATTGGGATTTGACAGAACTCGGAAAAATACAGGCAGATCACATAGGAAAGAAATTAAGCGATGAACTTGCCGGTAAAAAGGTGGTTTTGTATTCTTCGGACCTTAAGCGTGCCATGCAGACTGCCGAAGAAATAGCAAAATATTTAGGCGTTGAACCGATTTTCAGGCAAGAATTAAGAGAAAGAAATCTTGGAAAATGCTGCGGTAAGTCAGTTCAGTGGCTTCGTGAAAATATTGAGTGTCCAGAGAATACTGTTGATGATAGACTGTTTTCTGATGGAGAAAGTCGGAGAGATGCATGGAATCGTCTAAAACCTTTTTACGATGAGGTTATTAACAGCGAAGATGAGAACATCATTATCGTGTCTCATGGTGATCTTTTGAGTATTTGGAATGCAATGTATATAGGGCTTCCGCTTGAATCATTTTATGGAGTTGATATACACGGTCCTGCTGGAGGAGTATCACATATGATTATTGGCGAAGATGGAAAACATCGGGTAAGGCATATTAATGATATGTCATATATTACGGGAGGAATCAATCAATGAAAATCATCAGCAAAACAAAATACGAGGCTTCAGAAGCAGAAATCAAAAAACTATTTTCTTTTCACAAATTGGGAAATGTGATTGATATAGCAGCCCTTGGCTGTGGCGAATTTAATGCGGCATACAAAGTTACATGCGATAACGGAGTTTCCTACGCATTAAAGATAGCGCCAGCGGAAGGTTCAAAAGTTCTGACTTATGAAAAAAACATGATGAAATCAGAAGTTTTCTGGTATTCGCAGATGCATGAAAAGACAGATATCCTCTGCCCAAAAGTTTATGTTTCCGATTTTTCCAAAGAAATTATAAAAAGCAACTGCTTTATTATGGAGCTGATGCCGGGAGGCCCGATTTGGGAGATGGGTATATCTGCCGAGGAATATGAAGCGATTCAGAAACAGAAAATCTGCATGCTCACTAAAATACATAAGATTACAAATGACGGATACGGCTACATACAGACGGGGCTTAAGGCTTCATGGTATGAGGCTTTGAAAAATATGGCAATCAGGCTAATTGATGACTGTAAAAGCCTTGGCTATGAAACACCTGACGGAGAGCGTTTTGTTGGGCTGATTGAAAAGCATAAAAAGCTGCTTGAGAAAGTTCCCTGCAGAATGGTGAACTTTGATCTGTGGGACAGCAATATCCTCTATAACAAGGAGACAGGAAAAATCTGCTGGATAGATCCTGAACGCGGCTTCTGGGGTGATCCGGTTGCTGATTTTATAACTCTCGGTCCCGGACAAAAAGCGCCTCTTTCTGCCAAACAGAAGGAACTTGATATTTATAACGAGATGGCCAGTGAAAAAATATTCCTCACTCAGGAAACAGAAATCAGATATGCTCTTGCGGTTTGTTACCTCGCACTCATTGAGGAGGTTGAAAAATATGTCAGGTACGAACCGGACAATCCCACTTACATCAGAAACACCGTTGATGCAAGAGAAATGTATGACATGGCATTTGGGATTCTTTGAGGGAAAAATGGAAGATTGCTGACTAAAGTGCCATTATATCAATGAATTACGCAAAATCATTTTAAACCATTTTTGATACTTTTCTTCCATATTTTTTCATGCTACTATAAAACCATAGCACGACCGGCGGCAACACTGATTAATTTGGAGGAAAAAATGCATAAGCTTACAAAATGGATAATCGATAAGATTGAAAAAGAATATAAAGATGATGTTGCGCTTTTGATTGGAATCAAGGGACATTCCACAGATGGCGACGAGCACGGAGAAATTTTTGATTTTTTTGTGCCAGCAACGGAGCGTGGGAATGAGCTTGCAGAAACCTTTATAATCGATGGAGTCGGACATGATTTATACCCGCGCTCCTGGGAACGACTTGAGAATTCCGTGAACCTGAATGATATGCCCATTGTTCTGGACAATGCGACAATCCTTTATTCCCGAAGCGAAGAAGATACAAAGCGTTTTGAAGAATGCAGAAAACGCCTGCATAAGAACCTTCACAACGACACCTTTGTTTATGGGAAGGCTCTTGAATGTATGGACAAGGCTTTGGAAATCTACCGCTCGATGATTTTTGAAGAAAAACTTTACCGCGTCCGTTCGGAATCTGACTGCATTCACGAGTGGCTTTCAAGGGCAGTTGCCTATTTGAATCACACGTATACAGAAAGTGCCATTTACAGCGAAAGTCAGGCATACAACGAGGAAGCGGAAAGCCGTATTTATTCTTGTCCTGAAATGAAGACAGTTCCAGACGGTTTTTTTGCAAATGCACGAAAGCTTTTGGAAACTGACGATGCGGAAGTCCTTCGGAAAACAGTTTTTGCTCTTCTTAAGACAACACGGAGTTTCATTCTGGAGCATAAGCCTGTATCATCATCTTCTGTGGATTCCACCGATGCCCCCGCAACAAACGACACTTCAAAGGTTGATTACCATGGGCTCGCGGAGTGGTATCAGGAACTGAGTCTTACATGGAGGCGGCTGCGCTATTTCTGCCGGAACAAGATGGTCGAAAAAGCCTACACGGACGCTTGCTACCTGCAGGAGGAGTTCTTGTACATCGCTCAGGAATACAAGGTTCAGGAGCTTAATCTTCTTGATTCTTTTGACAAGGATAATCTTTTTATCCTTGCAGAAAGGGCAAACAGGCTTGAAATCATTATTCAGGAAATCTTGGCAGATCACGGAGTGAAGATTAATTCCTACAGCTCTGTTGAAGATTTTTTGGCAAAGCGCGGTTAAACGGAGATTCTTTGTGAAATATCGAAACGCGGCTGATATTTTCCCCGATGAATTGCTTGCGGAAATCCGTAAGTATTCTTCGGGAGAATTAATCTACATTCCAGAAGAGTCACAGACAAAAAAAGGCTGGGGTGAAAAATCAGGCTCACGGGATTTCTACGTAAAAAGAAATGCGGAAATACGCCGGAAACACAGCGAGGGAAAATCCATAGCACAACTTGCCGATGAGTTTTCTCTTTCGACGGATTCCATCAGACGGATTTTGTACAGCTGATTTGACATTCATTTGCAGGGTGCCGGTTTTCTTGACACAAAACAACAATGCTAGCATAATGAAAAATACAGGATGTTTATAATATGAGCAAAAAAATATACTTAATCGGCATAATCGATGTAATACTATATTTTATCGCGGTCGGAGTTTTTTTAATCAGCAAGACAGACATGGCCCTGACAATATGGGAGTTGATGACAGTTTTCAGTGGACCAGTCGTGCTTTTGGTGTTGCTGGAATTAAGCCACAGACTTTCGTGCCCCAATCTAAACCGCAGGGCAATGCTGGCGTTTATGGCATGTACATGTGCATTGACGGGGGTCGCTCATATTGTGAATATCACAGTCACCAGAAAGCTTATGAGCGAAGGCGTGGAGGTTCCGCTTTACTTTCAGATCGGACAATGGCCGTCGGTAGAAATGGCTGTGGATTATCTTGCATGGGGATTTTTTATGGGATTGGCCTTTGTTTGCCTGGGCCTTCCCATTGCATCAAGTGATAAAACTACGCGAAGTTTGAGGATGATTTCACTGATAAATGGTATTCTTTGCCTGAGTGGTTTTATAGGTGCATTATTCATCAATGAAAATATCTGGTATTTGGCTCCGATGGGCTACGGATTTGGTCTGCTGATTCTCTGTGTCATGAGCTTGCGTAACGGCAGATCGTAACTTGCGAGAATATTTGGCAAGTGAAAAACAAATCGACATATTTTATGAGGAGATTCGCGTATGAGCAGTTTGAAAATCTATAAGAATGAAAAAGCAGGCAGGATGATTCGGGAAAGCTATGATGAGCTTCTCAGGATGTGGGGGACCGACATAAAAGAGCGGGACATTTCCGGTCGTTACGGCAGCACACACGTAATCGAATTCGGGAATGACAGCAAGCCTCCACTTGTGCTCTTTCATGGAGTCGGAGATGATTCCGCGCTCATGTGGATTTATAACGCAAAAGAACTGGGACAACACTTCCATGTTTTTGCAGTGGACACAATCGGAGGACCAGGCAAGAGTGTTCCGGGAGACGGATACGACAAATCGTTTGATGATGAAATCTGGATTGACGAACTTCTTGATAAGATGGGACTGGACAAGATTTTTCTTGCAGGAGTATCAAATGGGGCTTATCTGACACAGATGTTTACAATCAAACATCCTGAGCGTGTGATCAAGGGAATCAGCATGGCAGGTGTTCCAGTAAAGACATCCGGGAACGGAAAAATGGCGGCCATGAAGGCAATGATGAAAGTCTTCCTTCCCGAAGCCTTGTTCCCTTCCGACAAAAATGTGATGAAACTGATTCAAAAGATGACAGGAACGAATTACAGGGCATTCACGGATAATGAGACGGTGTTTAAACATTTCAAACAGCTCATGACCGGATTCAAACGAAGTGCGATGATGAACCACAAAGTTCTCGGCTTTTCTGAAAAGGAAATACTCTCCCTTAAGGACAAGCTCCTTTGCATAGTTGGAAAGAAAGATCCGTTTATCATGCTCGGCGGACCACAGTTGGAAGAGGAATTGAAACGACATCAGATACGTGTTATCTTCATGGAAGATGCCGGACACGGAATCAACCACGAAAAGGCAGATGAAGTGAACAGGCTTATCGTTGACTATTTCAGCGAATAATGCTATGAAGAGTCCTAAAATTTGATATCACAATTTGTGACATCAAGTTGCAACTTCAAGTTGCGGAACTTCTCAAAAAAGCATTTGCAAGTTGTTGGTGTTTTAATTCAGTCTGTGGTATGATTATTTACGTAACGCGTTGCAGACATCATACACAGGAGACTAAAATGAGCTTTGGAAAAAATCTTCAGTACTTGCGTCGATTGAGTAAGAATCTAACACAGGAAGGGCTGGCAGAAAAATTGAATGTCAGCCGTCAGACAATTTCCAAATGGGAAACTGACGAAGCAATGCCCGAAATGGAAAAAGCCCTTGAACTCTGCAAAATCTTTTACTGCACGCTGGACAATCTTTTCAGGGATGACATGTGCCAGCCGGATGACTTGTATTCAAATCTACGGGTCGAAAAGGTAAAGGGCTTTCGTTATGTCTGCCACACAGTTCTGAGTACTGATCCCGAAGCAGATGCAATCGAAAGAGTTCATAAATACGCAAAAGAAAGCGGAGTTGAAAATCCGAAAGTTATCGGTTGGGATTTTCCCTTTCTTAGTCAGGAACAGGTAAATGTTTACCGAATGCACGGTTACACAGCCGCATGGATTTTGCCGGATGGAATGGAGCCTGCAAACAAGCAGCTGGAAATCCACGAACAGAACGACCACAAATATGCCGCAATTCATATTGAACATCCTTTTGAAAATCCTTTTGTTGCAATTCCTGGTGCCTATCACACATTGATGGATTACATGAATGTAAACGGACTCAAGCGCGAAGAAAAAAATGTAATTCCATGCTTCGAAACAGACGGAGAAAGTATGGATGTTTATATTGCGTGTAAATGATTGCAGATGATTAGAAGCGAACAGGAGAAGTACATGCCCTACGCAAACACAAACGAAAAACTTTATGACGATATCGCACTTTGGGAAAAAACAGATGGTCGGGATTTGTTTCAGGAGATGCCGCTCAAAGAAAAAAGCGCGCCCAAGATTTTAGACTTTGGCTACGGTTTTGGAGAACACTTGTTTGCTTTGGCTAACGCCTATCCCAACGGCACAATTTTTGGAATTGACGGAAGCCCTTACTGCCAGAAGGAAGTTGCAGAAAAAATCTCCAAGAGAAAAATCACTAACATCACGCTCATAAATAAAATGGTAAATGACCTGTCTGATTTTGCGGACAAATCTATGGATCTGGTTCTCCTTTACGATGCGCTTCATGCCACCAGCAACAAATATATGCTTTACGAAGAATCGCATCGTATCCTAAAAACAACCGGCGTTCTTTCAATTCTTCCCGTTCACCTGAGCAACTGGCGCGACAGGCAGGGAAAGAAAAAGACCTACACTCCAAAATTAATTCA
>JAEEYO010000008.1 GCA_016288205.1 Treponema sp.
TCATCCTGAGTGCGGTAACGGAGCTTGCACTGCCAGAATCCCATTCCATACTCAGGCATCATGGGTGTGCGTCCGGTCACGTCGCTGTACTGTCTCATAATCTGTGCGGGGGTGTCGCCTGATGTAATCCAGTAATCCATTTTTTTCGTGCTGTTCACGTGCCATTCGGTTTTATTCGTCGCAAATGAAGCGTAACCGATCGCGGGATTGTTCCACAAAAATCCGTACTTGCGGCTGGAGACAAAAAACGGAACCGAGGACTGACTGTTGCGGTGTGCGAGCTCCATCATGGATCCCTTTCTGTCAAAGCATCCGTCCTGATACACTCCCATGCCGTATATGTGCTCATTTTCAAAAGCCTCAAATCTTGCGTTCAAAATATAATCAGTGGTGCCGGTAATCGCCTTTAGCTCACGACCTTCAACACGAAGCGGCACGGCATAGCGGTCAATTCTGTCCCTCGTCCGCCAGTATTCGGAAGTAAGCAGCTCGTCCTTCTGATTGTAAAAACTAATCCATCCCTCGAAGCTCACCCTTGCCGTAATATTTCCGTTCGTAAATGAAGCCTCTTCCGCAAAAGATTTATGCTCCTCGCGCTCATCCCCATAATACCAGGGCTCAGTCACATCAATCTTCTTGATTTCAATCTTCGGCTCCGGCTTGACGCATGGCTCGGACAAAGCCCAGTCGTTTGAATCCATCTCAGCGGATTTCGTCATCCTCACGCGAAGAGAATTCTCCCCCCAGCTTTCAATGTAAAGCCGCTCGTTTCCCCTCTGAACCACCAGGCGATTTTCTTCTTTGTAGAAATACATAGTCTCCCCTTTATAAACAATAAACTTTTTTACTATAAAAATGATTTCAAGTCCTCAAGCGAAGGACACAATCGGAAGAGCAATTTTTTAATCTCTTCGCTCGGCTGAATCTGGTCAGGAACCATAACGGCTTTCATTCCCGCGGCATAGGCGGATTTAATTCCGTTGGGACTGTCCTCAACCGCAACGCAATTTTCAGGAGGGACGCCCAGAGCAGAACAGGCACGCAAATATATTTCAGGGTCAGGCTTTGAGTGCTCCACCTCGTCACCACAGATTGTAGTCTTAAAGTATTTGAGAAAATCAGCTTCTCTCAGCTCACGGTGAACGGCATCCTTTCTTGTGGAAGATGCGAGCGCAAGAGGATATTTCTTTTCTGAAAGATAATCCAAAATCTCACGCGCGTAGTGCATCAGAGGGAGGCCGTTTTCATCAGCAAAGGTATGGAAAAGTATGGAGCATCGTTCGCGGAATTCAACGGCGGGAAAATCTCGTCCGTATTTATTCCAAAGATACTCATATTGGTCGGTCCTTGAAGAACCAGTGCAATCTCTTACGGCGGTCTCCACATCCGAAATGCCGTACTCCTCGCCAGCTTTTTTCCACATTATGCGTGTGATTCTTTCGCTGTCAAAAAGCACTCCGTCCATGTCAAAGACCACCGCAGAAATTTTGTCTGTCATTTTTTACTCCGAAACATTCCTTATGCGACAAGGAATTTAAATTTCACCACGCTGTACAGTGGGATGAAAGGTACAATTATGGGAACTGATTTCGAATACTTCTGGAACTCCGGGTCGCTGCCATAGGTCCTAATCTGCCTGAGCTCAAGACGACGCGCGCCGCTGAACATCACGTAATAAATCAGCACGAGACCTGAGATTGCAGCAATCCACTGCCATCCGTGATACGCGGGAATGCCGCTGACGAATACTCCCGTCCACAAAAGCAGCTCACCCAGATAATTCGGGCATCGGACAAAGCGATAGAGACCGGTTTTCACGAAGGTACCCGGATTCTTTTTCTTCGCGTCAGACTTCTGTTTGTCGGCGGTCACTTCCATGAGGATTCCGAGAACCATCAGAACAAGACCGGCAATGGCGCATCCACCGAATCCAAGAGCCTTTCCCATTTCCAGCCTGAAAAGAAGCGGACTTGTCATAAGCAGATAGAGAATCGCACAGCTCAGCCAGATGCAAATCTTTGCAAAGACAGAAACCTTGCTTCCGTCCTTTATGTCTCCGCTCACATGCTTTCCATAGGATGGCATCTTAATCTCGCGGTAGAGAAGATATCCGCCGAGCCTGAGTCCGTAAACAAAAAGGAGCGCGCTTATGATGATTGTGACCGGGCTCAATCCTGTGAAATAAAGAATGAACATTGCAAGCGAAAGTCCGGAAATTCCAAATCCGTACCCGACGGAAAAGAAATGCACATAGTACCTGAATCCGATGGAAGAAATCACCAGCGAAACAGCAGCCAAAATAATATAGTTAAGCATAAGCACCTCCGCAAAAAGTCAACCCGCCCGAAAATCTTTCAGGCAGGCTGTTGTAGTTAAAATCTCTCTCCGAAACAATTTCTATTTTCCGAGTTCCACTTCCAGATGCAAGACGCTTGCAGCAGGAATCTCAAATTTGATTTTGTTTCCGTCAATGCGGGCTGAATCAAACTTGCGAACATGTACCTGGTTCTGATTTTCAAATGAGTTGTACTCGTGAATCTCACCGCCGACAATCTCACCCTTTACGCTTGCAGGAGCGGCATCGGCAAAGACTGACTCAATCGCCCTTCCATCCTTCGCCGAAAGATTTACGAGAGTGATGTGAACCTTTCCATCCGCGTCAACCGAAACAGACTCATGCAGGGACGGAACCTTCGCGTTATCCTCAAGTCCGATTGTCTCAGTCTCCACGAAGCTTTCCACAAGCTCGGCGTTCTGATGTGCCTTGTACATGTCGAACACATGGTAGGTCGGAGTGAGAACCATCTTGTCTCCCTCGGTCAGAATCGGGGACTGGAGCACGTTCACGAGCTGCGCGATATTTGCCATTGCGACACGGTCACAGTGCTTGTTGAAAATGTTCAGGTTGATTCCGGCGACCAATGCGTCACGGATTGTGTTCTGCTGATAGAGGAATCCCGGATTTGTTCCCGGCTCCACGTTGTACCATGTTCCCCACTCGTCCACAATCAGCTTCACGATTTTCTTCTTGTCGTGGCGGTCCATAATCTCCGTGTGGCGTGTAATCAGCTCCTCCATGTAGAGCGTCTTTTTGAGGGTCTCGTACCAATCCTTCTCATCAAAGTCCAGGGCGTATCCCTTGTTCTCCCAGTTGTGCGGCACAGTGTAATAATGGAGGGAAAGACCGTCCATGAATCCATGCGCGTTCTCGGGGCATTTGAAGCAGCGTTCCATCACGGTGTCGGTCCAACCATAGTCATCGCCGTTTGGTCCGCATGCAATTTTGAAAATGGGTTTCTTGGGATCGTAATTTCTAACGTAGGTCTGATAGCGGCGGTAAAGGTTCGCGTAATAATCAGGGAGCATGTTTCCTCCGCATCCCCAGTTCTCATTGCCCACGCCGAAATAATTCACGGTCCAGGGCTCCTCGCTTCCGTTTGCCTTTCTCAAATCTGCCATGGGAGAAACACCGTCGAAGGTCATGTACTCCACCCACTCGCTCATCTCCTGCACGGTTCCGCTGCCCACGTTTCCGTTCACGTAGCTTTTGCATCCGAGCTGGCGGCACAGTTCCATAAACTCATGCGTACCGAAAGAATTGTCCTCCAGCACTCCGCCCCAGTGTGTGTTAATCATCTTCTTGCGTTTTTCCACCGGACCGATTCCGTCCTTCCAGTGATACTCGTCCGCAAAACATCCGCCCGGCCATCTGAGCGCAGGTATCTTGATTTTCTTGAGGGCAGCAACAACATCGCTCCTCATTCCGTTCACATTGGGAATTGCGGAATCCTTCCCGACAAAAAGTCCTTCGTAAATGCACCTTCCAAGATGCTCCGAAAAATGTCCTTGAATTTCCGCGCTGATTTTTCCCATCCTGTGATGGGGATTGATGAACAGCCGTGCCATAAAATCCTCCATAATGTCATTTCATTCAGTATACTTTGCTTTCATAAAATTGCAAGGGCTTTTTAGCGGATTAAGGAAATTTAAGCAAAAAAACGCTCAAAAATCTTCTATAAATTCAGTCCACTTGGGAGGAATTAGGGGGCATTTTTTTACACGGAACGCGGCCCGCACCTCAACATAGCATCCGCAGGAAAGGCAGGTTCCCTCAAGCAGATTGGCGCATTTTCCGCAGATTGTCAGACGCTTTTCGTACTCCTCGTCCGGGGTCTTGTCATCCGGTGAAATTGATTCTATATACGCACCGAGCTCAGGCGGCACACCATCCATGTCCCTCAGAAGACACTTTCGGCAAATCCGCTTTTCCTCCATCCCGCACCTCCGTTATCACTTATTAATTATCCATTATCAACTGTCAAATGTCAATCATAATGCCGATAATACCAATATGAGATTCTTTTTTTCAAGAAAGCACCTTCTGCTTTCAGCCATGATTTTCATCGCCACAGCTTTACAGGCACAGACGTCAAGACCCGTCGTTTCGGAAATAAATGCAGCCCCCCTTTCCAGCAACAAGATTGAAATCCGCTGGAAACTTCCGCCGCAGCAGTCCACCGACGAAGGTCAGATACGGGCAATCCACATTTACCGTGACATACGCCCCATTTCATCAATCTCTTCCAAAAAATCAATTGCCGTGCTGCCGTCCTATGCCAGCTCATACACTGACACACCCGGCGATTTCCGCGAATATTTTTATGCGGTCGTAACGGAGCTTACATCAGACGGATCTGCGGGAGCGTCCAACGGAGGTCTTTACTTCGACGAGGAGATTGACACACCGCCGCAGGAGACAAGGGGCAAGATTTACAATGTGATTCTTCCCGGAGTAAACGCAACCGTGCGGGGAGCAAGAATCAGCGGAAAAACTGAATCCATTGAGGAACTGAACGAAAAGCAGTATCTCCTCCAGACAAAGGAAGCAGAGGAAAAAGTCTACGGCGAAAACAGATTGCGCGAGCAGCCCCTTCCCTACATGGACATACTGGGCGACATGAACACCCTGCACGAGAGAAAAATCAGTGTGGAAGCGGAGGAAAAGGCGAAACTGCTTTTAAAGGGAAAGAAAACCGAGAGCAAAAAAATACTTTCCGAATACGTTTTCCCGGAAGATTTGATTGAGGGCACGGATGATGATGAGATTGCCCTGTTTGAAATTCTGAAAGATTCCTTCATTAAAAAAGATTATGTGGAGGCGGAAAAATCGCTTGATAAATTTCTGCCCAAGGTAAAAAATCAGGAAGTGAAAAACAGAACGATTTTCTATCTAGGCGAATGTGCATATTTTAACGGCAACATGCCTAACGCAATTAATCACTTCATTCTCCTGCAGGACACATACCCGTCATTGTGCCGCCGCTGGATAAAAAGCTCCCTTGATTTGTATGTGATAGTTGGAAACTGACATCGCTAATTAATTTAAAATGAAAAGACCGATTCATCTTTTGGGTGAACCGGCCTTTTTTATTTTCATGGCATTCTTATGCCTATCTGTTCAACAACAATTTGTCAATTGTTTCCCAGAACTGTTTTGAAGTCAGAGCCTTTCCGTGGCCAACCTCTTGGACATTGTTATTTGCATCGATATAAACAATCATCGGTGTGTTCACGGTCTTGACCTTCGGGAGGAAAGTCTTCGCGTAGGTGTCCATCGCATTTTTCGCATTGTTGCTCGTGTCATACGCAAAGTTCATCTCGGAAAGAGCATATTTGTTGCGGAATGTCTTTACGGCACTTTCCTTTGCTTTCCTTGTCTCCACGAAAATGATGTCCACGGCACCGAAGTTCCTGTAGTCACCGTTAATGTTCTTGAGGAAATTCTTTGTGCGTCCGCAGCTTGTCGCATAGAAGACCAGAATCTTTGGCTTTCCGCTTGCCGTTGTGTTCGCAACCTTTCCACCAACCAGAGGGAACGAGACAGAAACAGGATTCTTTCTGTTGGCTCCATCCTTCTCGGGCTCCTTCTTCGGTGGTGTAGGCACTTCGCACGCTCCGTCCTCACATTCATTCGCCGCAGTACTTGGAGCAGGTTTCTTCTCTGGCTCAGCGGGTTTCTTTTCCGGCACAGGAGCGGGTTTTGTCTCAGGCTTTTTCTCAGGAACCGCAGGCTTGGTTTCAGGCTTTGGAGTTGGCTTTGTCTCCGGTTTTTTCTCTGGAACCGCAGGTTTCTTCTCAGGCACAGAGGGCTTAGTCTCAGGTTTCTTTTCAGGAACCGCAGGCTTGGTTTCAGGCGTGGGAGCCGGGGTTGGAGCCGGAGACTCACACTGTCCGTCATCGCATGAATTTGAGCTCGGAGAAGCTTTCAGATATCCGTCAATCACTTCACGGATGTGGTCGTACTTAACCGTAGTCGCGGTCTCATATTTCTGGATCACGTTGTTTGAGTCAATGTAGACGATGACCGGAAGTCCAATGCTGTTGACGCTTCCCTGAATCAGCTCGATGTACCCCCACATGGCTTTGTTTGCACCATTGGCTTCATCATAAGCAAATTTCATTGCGGCGGATCCGTAAGTGTCCTTGAACTTCTGCACGTCCTCTTTTTTCGCTCTGTTGATTTCAATCTCGTAGATGTCCGCATCAGAGAACTTTGAGTAATTCGGTCCGAGAGACTTGGTGGTTCCCTGACATCTTCCGCAACTTGTCTTGAAGAAAATCAGGACCTTGGGTTTGCTCTCAGCCTTGCTGGTCACCTTGGTTCCGTCGAGCAGAGTGAATGTGGTGTTGATTGAGTTCTTGATATTAAGTCCGTCAGTCTTCGCTTGTGTCGCTGGAGTCGTCGGAGTGCTTGGAGCCTGGCTTGGAGCCGCAGTTTCACACTCTCCGTCATCGCATGAATTTGAGCTCGGAGAAGCTTTCAGATATCCGTCAATCACTTCGCGAATGTGGTCATACTTAACCGTAGTTGCGGTCTCATATTTCTGGATTACGTTGTTTGAGTCAATGTAGACGATAACCGGGAGTCCTATGGTGCTGACACTACCCTGAATAAGATTGATGTATTTGAACATGACATTGCAGGCATCATTACCCTCGTCATAAGCAAATTTCATCGCGGCTGATCCGTAAGTGTCCTTGAACGACTGCACGTCCGCTTTTTTGGCATTGTTAATCTCAATCTCGTAGATGTCCACGTCGGAGAACTTTGAGTAATTCGGTCCGAGAGACTTGGTGGTGCTTCTACATCTTCCGCAGATTGTCTGGAAGAAAATAAGGACCTTGGGTTTGCTCTCAGCCTTGCTGGTCACCTTGGTTCCGTCGAGCAGAGTGAATGTGGCGTTGATTGAGTTCTTGATGTTGAGTCCGTCAGTCTTCGTCTGCGTCGCTGGAGTCGTCGGGGTGCTTGGTGCAGGTGTCGCAGTCTGATTTGTTGTTCCGGTATTTGTCTGAGGAAGTCCTTCCTTTGGAATCAGATAGTTGTCAATCACGTTGCGGACAAATTGAGCGGGATTGTCTCTCGGACATCCGTTCAGCTCATACTGAATCTTGTTGTTGCAGTCAATGAAAATCACAAATGGATAGCCGGTTCCTGAGCTGGTCAGTTTTCCATATTCCGTAAACGACTCTTTTCCCTCGCTTCCAGACTCTCCCGTACCCGACGTAAATTTCAGGGCGGAAAGATTGTTGTCGGAGATGTACTTCGTAATTTTTTCATCCGAATCGTTGTATGCGTTCACGAGATAGAGGTCCACATCGGAGAATTTACTGTAGTTCGCGGCAAGGTCCGTGTTAAGTTTCTTTGCATAGGGACAGTATGTGGCGTAGAAGACAAGCACTTTCGGTCTTGCGGTTGAAACCTGATTCGTCACTTTGCCGCCTGTACGCAGAGTGTATGTGTAGCTTGGAAGATTGGTCAGGTTCTTTCCCTTGTATTTTGCGCTTCCGTAAGTTACCGAGGGAACCACTGGACCAGAGCGTCCTGCAGATGGATTTGAAGGTGCCGGGCTTGGAGTCTGAGTTCCAGGATTTGCAGAACCGGATGTGCCAGAACTTGAGCCAGAAGATGAAACAGAGCCAGAACCAGAGGCAAGAATCCTTGAGTTTATGGTGGCGGCATCGTTAGCCCAAGGGAGCGACGGAGACTCGGCGACTTTGTACAAAAGCACGTACTGAATTCTTCCACCGGCGGCTCCTATGCCGAGGATAAGATCTTCCGTGGATGTAGGCTTTGCGGAAAAATCCTTATTGCTTGTAAGAGTCTGCCAGCTTCCACCGACCTTCACCAACATTGTCTGTCCCGAAGGAATGGTCAGGTTGAAAGTATAGGTCTCTCCTTTTTTGAGTGTTCCTGCCATGGGAAGCTTGTTGAATTTAATGCCTCCTTTTACGACATTATGCATCGCAAGCATCATGACAGGAGCCCATGCCTTGTTGTGGGTCAGGTAAAAATCATAAAGCTCTTTTCCGTCAATTCCGCACAATGCGTAATCAGGTTCCACTCGGGGAAGTGTGTCAAATTTCTCGCGGCTCACAACCGGGTTAAGGCACTGGTATGCACTGCTGCTCGGGTAGTGGGACATAATCATGAAGTAGGGATCAACGTCGAACCATGAATCCTTGTAGTCAAAGTCAAAGGTCTTATTTACCATGTCGGTGTTTCCGGCGGCCCAGGTCGGATCCATGAGAAGATTCTTTCCATTTGAAAGGTGGACCAAAACCCATCCGTGACTTCCGAGAGAGGCCTTGTAAGTGTAGCTTTCCCTCTTGTTGTTTCCGCTCACATACTCGCAGTTGAGTCCGACAGTTTTCGCAAGCTCTATGTAAAGAAGGCTGTACCCCTGGCAGGCTCCCTTTCTGTTTTTCCAAACACCGTCGGCACTGTAGCAGAAAGAGCCGTCAAGGTTCACGTCGTAGGCGATGTTGTGCGCAATCCATGCGAAAATGGCACGAGCTTTTTCCTCCTCGGTTCTTGAGGTCTGACAGATTTTAGCGGCTGCGGTCGCATAAGACGTTGATGTTGAAAAAGACAGATTGGATGCATAATTGTCTATGGCCGACCAATCCTTTACCGCAGGATGTGTTTTGGCGGTAAACATAACATCTGCATTTGTCTGTGCGGATGCGAGTCCACCGGCGAAAATCAGGGCACAAATCAGCGTACCCAAAATAAATAATTTGTGTCTGCTCATAATTCCTCCTTAATTTAGAAACAAGGGCAGATTTCAAAAGTTACCATAAATCAAACATACCCCGCCACAAAGCTGAAACACCGTGCAGCAGGGTATGATATTTTACTTAAGCTTTAACGCTATCTTCTTGGATTTGTCACTTTCGGATTCGTCACCTTGGGGTTTGTAACCTTGGGCTCCTCAACCTTTGGAAGAGTCAACTCCTTTTCTTTTGGAAGTGTCAGCTCCTTTTGCTGTATGCCGTCCTTGAGCGATGAATCAATCAACTTGCTTTTGTCAGAGAGATCAGTCTGAAGGGTTGTATTTTTCTGCGCCGGTGTCACCTTCTTGATTTCAGCTTCCTTGACGGTAAACTCAGGACTTACGTAAGAAGAAGTTGTAACTTTTTCTTTACTTTTAGCCGTTGTGGAAGAAGCATTCGCCACAATCTCAATCTTGGCTCCTTTCAGAGTCGTAAGAGAGAACGAGAATTTACCGCTTGTCTTTACCGAAACAATCAAACTGTACATTCCGTCAAGAGATTTTCCAAGAGTATCCTTTGCAGGCCCAAGAGACTCAACCGCAGCTCCACAGTTATTCGTCACAAGAGTCACGTTAGCAGCCGTAAGATTTTTTTCAGTGCAGCCGATCAGGAGTTTCACGCAAGGCTTATTGTTTGAAGTTACGTACTCCATATTCGCGCCAAGCAGGGCTTTCACGGTCTTGAAGACACTCTCATAAATTACCTGTGCTGTTATCTGACCGCTGCTCGCGTTTATGGCTCGGTTTTTCGTCGGATCCATGACTACAAAAGCAACCACGCCGCTTGACTTTACGCCAGTCAGAACAATATTGTAGCGGATTGTCTTTCCCACGGCAGGAGTACCGGATGTCACCTTTTCCAAAGTCCATGCCGTTGCTCCAGTAGTTCCGAGTGAAAGATTAAGATTTTCCTTTGCCAGAGTGAATGTGGCACCCGTAACCTCGAACGGAACTATGACCTTTCCGTCTTCCTTGGGGTACTCAACCGGAAGAGCCTTCACTGTGGGAGCGTGCAAAACCTTGCTGTAGTCAATGCTCCAGGTCGGAGAAACATCGCTTGCCTGAGTTGCGGGAATTCCTGCCACAGGTCCAGCAGGAGCCGCAATCTTGCTTGCAGAATCCTTTACCTTGGCCACATCTTTGGCCACATCTTTGGAAACACTCTTTACAACGCTGGAAACATCGGCCTTATACCTTTTGCCGGAAGAATCCTTTACGGCGATCGCAAAATTTCCGCTCTTGGAGATTTGCATGATGTCAAGTCTGTACGCCCATCCGTTTCCGCTCTTTCCCTCGCTTATGAGAGCCTGAGATGTACTTCCGCATGTGTTCGTAACAAACTCAATGCTGCCGGATCCCAGGTTTGCGCTTGAGACATTGTACATAGTAAACTTGACGCTGGCCATTCCTTCCGTCGTGGTTGAGTAAGTAACAGAGGGGTCAAAGACGACATAGGGAGCGACGTAGAGCTTGCTTGCGTCCACATCAACGGAACCCGGATCAATATTTTTGTAATTTCCGACCACAGAGCTTGTAATCTTGCTCGCGGGAACCAGTGTATATCCGCTTGCATCCTTTACGCGATAAGAGAAGTTTCCGCTTGAGGTCACTCCGGAGAGAACTATGTTCCACTTTCCGTTTCCTGCAGAAACCACATTGCTTACAGTTCCCTTGGTGCCATTTCTCTCAACGACAATGCTGTTCTTCGTGAATGTGGGAGCAGTACCGCTGTATGCGACAGTAAACGGAATGTTCACGGTCTTTTCGGATGAAGGATATGTCGGAGCGGTTCCGTAAGTGATTGTGTACGGTGAGTGCACGCCCGCAAGTGAAACGGCATATTCCGATGAGACTGAGCTTACCGGTATCGCAGCCTTTGAATCATCAAGGACAGCGAATGAGAACACTCCGTCGCTCTTAATTCCCTTCAAAGTCAGATAATACTGAACCCAGTCCGCATCAGACTCTGCCTTTGTAATGGAAGCAAGAGTTCCTCCGCATGTGTTCTTAAGAACCTTAATGTGACTAAGCGTGCGTTCTTTTGTCAGCACTCTTACGTTAAAGTAGAATTTTACCTCTCCGCCGACCTTTGTTCCGTAGTCAATGTAGCTGTACTCCATGCTCGGCTTGGGAGCCTCATAAATCTGGTTCTTCTGCACGGTATATGTCGGAACGGCTTTTCCATCCGCAGTTTTCATAACTACGCTCTGGTTTGCCGGATCAACCACATTGAAGCTGATTTTTCCGGTCGAAGAAGTGATTCCCGTGAAGACAAGCTCATAGTGCACGGCGGATCCCGCTCCGAACTTCGGATTAGAATCCGTGCAGACAAGAGACCACTGGCCGCCGACCGACGTATTCACCTTCGGAGCATTTCTGTCAAGCAGCTTGCTTGTGTCATAGACGGTGAATGGAATGCGAACTTCGGAAGCGTTCTTTGGATAAACGAGGTTTCCGTAGCTGATTGTGGGAGCGCTATACACCTTCGACTTGCTGACAATGTATTTCTCCGGAGTATTGGTGGTTCTTCCGCCTACTCTCCAGGGCATTGTCTTTCCGCTGTTATCATAGACATCAAAGGTCACCACACCGTCCTGCTGCACACCAGTAATCTCCACTTGGTATTTGCCGGAAGACGGACCGTTCAGAACAGAGTAAGTTCCGCCGGTAGTGTTGGTAAGAATCTTTATGCTCTTATACGCAAGTCTCTCGCTGGACTCAGCCACGCTGAACTCAAGGTACACTCGGTTGTCCGAGCTGCTGTAGACGACGCTTCCCGGAGTAACAATAGCCTTTACAGGTATGTACATATTAGAGCGGTTAATGGAGACGGAAGGAGGCACGAAGTTCGCACCAGATCCCACGTAATCACTGGTCGCAATGACAAGTCCGTTTCCATCAGTAAGTTTCAGGGCAACATTTCCGGTCTTCTCAATGTCCGCGCCCTTGATGACAAGATTGTACTTACCCTTTGCGGCATCCGCGGCTGAGATGGTCACTGTCGGATTAGCACCTGATTTCACACTCTGGCTTGTGACTGTAACATTTGCCGGACTTACACCGCCGGAAATTGTGACAGGAATATAAATCACAGACTCAGATCCCGGGTATGTCGTGGTTCCGTAAACAACAGTTCCCGCAGAAAGATTATAGAAGGAAGATTTGCTAACGGAATATTCCTTCGGAGTGAATTTACCAGTAGTTCCAGAAGGTGCAATGTAAGAGCCGGATTTGTCAACCACATAGAAGCTGATCTTTCCGTCCTGCTTTACATTCTGCAGCTTGACAGTAAACGTCCTTGAGGCATTCTTATCAGCCAGAACAGGCATTTCTTTCGTAAGGCCGGTATCCTTTGCCGGAAGCTTCGCATCCTTTGTAGTTGCCTTAAGTTCTTTTGCAGCAGTAGCTTTTTTGTCGATTGCCGCAACCTTCTTTTCCTTTGTCACAGCAGTCGCACTCTTCAAATCTGTCGTAGCAGCGAGGCTCTTAACAGCTTCCTCGGCCACATCGCCAAGACTACCGCCGGTGGTGTTGGTCGCGACCTTAATGTTGCTTGAGTTGATTGTTCCGTCGTAATTTGTGATCGTGAAATTGAGGAATGCACAAGAGCTGCCGTAAGACATTCCGCCGTAAGAGATAGCGGGAGTCTTCTTCACCTCAGGAACGGTCACAGCAGGAGCAGGTGTGTAAACCTTGGAGACATCAATGCTGTAGATTGGAGACGCGCTCTTTTCCGAGTTCGCTCCCTCTGTTGATGTGAATGAGTCCTGAGTTACGGTATATCCGTTGAAGTCAACCACATTGAACTCAAACTTACCTGACTTTGTAACGTTTGAAAGATTGATGTAGCAGTTTCCGGACCTATCCTTGTTCATGGTGACGGAAGAAACTGTCACACCGGCAGTGTTGGTGCGCACCTTGATGTTGGAAGCACCCAATGTAGTTCCTGTTGAAGACTTGTAAGTAAACGGAATGCGTGCTGTCTTTTCGGTGCTCGGATACTCAACTCCGCTTCCGTACACAATATAATCCTTGGACTGAATGTCGGCCTTGAAGAATCTGTACACAGGAAGATCGGCTGCGGTCGGCTTTTCAACGTATCCCATGCGTGTCGAGCTGTTATGGCGTACCGGCATATACTCACCGGAATCATTGAGCACGAAGAACGAAATCTCTCCGTCGTTCTTTACGCCGCTGAGAATCACATTGTAAGTCGTGTAATTTGAGCCCCTGGTGCGTTTTTCAATGCGAGCGATTGATCCTCCCGTAGTGTTTCTTGACACCTTGATGTGGGAAAGCTGCCTGTCGGTCATCAAATCATTGACGGTAATTCCGATGGAGACTTCTCCGCTCTTTGCAGGGAAGGAAACATGCTCGTCATAGATCACCACACCAGCCGGAGTTGAAATGCGGCTAATCTCAGAATCTGAAATTGTGTATGTCGGGGAAACTGAGGATGTGCGTCCGTCAACGATCATCGTATAAGCCCATCCGTCGTTATCCGTGTATGAATAGGAATATGTGCCGCCCCTTGTAACCTCAAGAGTAATTATATAGAAGTTTCCTGCAGGAATTCTCTCCCTTGCCTTGCTCTTGATTTCGTTCATCACAGCAGGCTTCTGGCTTCCAGAGGCGATTGAGACAGCAGTTGCCCTTCCCGAATTCAGAGAAGGAACAAGGTTTTTCATTCTGAGCGGAATCTGCTCATTGATGACGAATCCCAGGTGAGCATAAACTCTGTCATTCTCATAAGTCATAACGACCGGGCTGAGACAGGTGATTGTCTCATGGGCAGGGCTGACGGTTACAGTCGGAACGTTTATACCCGAACTGCCGGATGAAGTTCCGTAATCAGTATAAGTGCTTGTCTCATCAACGACAGGCTCAGGATTCTCAAGTCTGTAGAGGATTTCACGAGCCCTCGCAAGCCATTCAGGAGCATCCCTGTAGTTTCCCGCGTCCTCGAAATATGTGATCGCGGATCTGAGGTCGTTCTTTGTCTGATATGAGTTGTTGTTCTCGTCCACTCCGTCCATGTAAAGACGTGCTATCTGATAGTTGGCCTCCTGGATGCGGCGGGAAGTGTCATTGTAATTTGAGACAGCCTGACGAGCCTTGTTGTACCATGTAATGGCTTCCTTTTTCTCCGCGACTGTGCTTCCAGAAAGATAGTCCTCGGCCACATTATAGGCTGCCTGGGCCCTCTTGTTGCTTACACCGGAAAGTCCCGTGGTATACTCGCCGACCTTACCGTAAAGCTCATAAATCTGCTTCTTTTCCTCGCGTGTGTTTCCTGGAGCCGAAGCGTCCGCCATAGCATAGTAGAATTCGGCAATGCTCTTTCCGGCATCCGAGTACATTCCCGCGAAATTGTCCGTGTACTTTTCCACGTAATAGACTTCGCCCGTGGAATAGTCTCCGATCTCAGCCGGAACCTTTACGACAGCCTTCTGGATTCTGTTCAAATCCTTGAGGTTCCTGTAAATGTCCTCGGATTCCCTGAGCACGGAGCGGATCTCAGAATCATCGGTAAGGAACCTGCCGCTTCCCAACGAAGACTTTTTCTTCTGCAAAGCCGCGCTCAAAGATGAAGAGCCCTGGTTCCTTACAAAATCATTGACCACATCATCCACCGTCCTCTCGGTATAATGCAGCCTGTTCTCGACCTCCGACGGATAAACGGAGACGAACAAATCCGCCGCTTCCTGATCGCCGGGCTTTTTCGCCAGAGCAGAAGACAGCTTTTCAATCGCACTAACGGGGTCTCCCCTGTCCAAATAGGATTGTGCTGAAATACATCCTACCAGTACAGCCACAAAGGCAGCCAGTACCGGAATCAAGACACCAAATCTTTTTTTCATTGAGTCCTCCTCAAAAAAGTAAAAAACTTTCCTAGAAATCCTATGAATATCGCTAAAAACTCTCCGAGCCAGCATTATGTGCATGGAGACCTTTTAGGGATGGCCACAAAATCCCTCTTATTTTTTAAATCAACGCAGAACAGGCGCAGGTTACAGAAAAAAGGAAGCACCGGCTAACATTTTAAGGTTCACTCCAAAGTCAACCGGCTATTCCTTAAATCATTCTTAATAAATCAGATAGACTTACCTATTCTCGTCAAAGAATTTGCTCAGTTCCTCCGCATCAGCAAGTTTGGCGGAAATGTCCGCACCAGAGTCCCAGCTTCTTGCAGTCCTGTAATCAATAATCGCAGCCTCCGCCTCAAGCGCACCGCTCGCACTGGACGCTGTCTTTTCAATATCATCCGTGGCGGCACTGTAATTGCTCTTTGACATCTTCGCCTGTACAAGGAAATCATCCCCCTCCTGAATGTAGAGCTTTGAGACGGTTTTCTTGCACTTTGAGCTTTTGTCATAGCTCATGTACGCGGGATAAGCCTTTTTCTCGTAGATTTCGATGATGTTCTTCAGATCCCTGTATCCCTTGGAAGGAAGCATGGAGTCTCCGCAAAGCACATAAAAATCAGCAAGCGCATCGGAAGTCCTTGTCCATCCCTTTTCAAAATCCTCGCCGCTCTTGTCCACGGTGTAGACGCTCTCGCTTCCAATTTCCTCCGGCATGTTCTTGACCGCCTTCTGGATTTCCATCAGATCGTAATATGCGGCCTTAAGCTCGGTCATACGGGACTCAACCTTCTTCACGTCCATGTTCTCCATAACGCTGGGAGACTTATCTCCGCTACGGTCGCCAAGTTTCGACACGATTACAGCAAGTGCATCCTTGGCCGTGGACTTTCCCTGACTCGCGGCAAAATCACTCAGGATCTTGTCGGTGCCGTTCTCAATTACAGACAGATTGTTCGTCATCTCGCGGTTGTAAATCTCCTCGAACACATCAGCCGCTTCCTGGTTGGTGCTGTCCTTCGTGAGCATTTTTGACAGTTTCTTTATGGACCCGACGCTATCGCTTGAACTTGCAAGACCTGCCACAGATGTTGAAGCACATCCAGCGAAAATCAAAAGAGCCGCCATCACGCCAGCTCCCAAAACAAGCATTCTTTTCATACTCGCCTCCTGAAAAACGGAACCGAAAAAATCAGTTTCCAGATTCCTCATTTTCTTCTATATAACCAGCATCCTGCCGATTCATTCTTCTCATCTCACGGGCCTGAATGAGCAGATCCGCCGCATTCTTGTAAGACCCCGCATCCTCAAGGTACTGAGCCGCTTTTTCAAGTAGCTCCGACATGCGCAGATTGTCCTCCTCCACCGTGGCAGCCTTAAGCATATCACGCCCGAGCTCAAAGCAGATTGCCGCAATCTTCTGCGGGGTCTTCGGATAGTCCTCATAAATGGCGAAAGATTTTTTATACCAGGCAAGTCCGGTCTCCCTGTCCTCGAAGTTTCCCATCGCAAGGTAGACATCCCCGATGTCAGTGGCAAGACGCGACATCCTCACGTTTTTCGCAAGCCCGGGGTCGGAATCGCTGTAGGACATGGCCTTTTCATAAAGGGCAAAAAGCCTAAGTTTCGTCTCCAGTGTCTTGGCGGAAAACTGAATCTCGGCCACATCATAATAAAACTCGGAAAGCGCATTCCTAGATTTTTTATATGCCGCGGAAGCATCACCGCTGATTTTTTCAATCTGGAAGGTCTTTTTCTCGCCCTCGCTCACAATGATTTTCTCTGGAACAGGGGCAACGGCATCCTGCACCGTCTGGAGTTTGTATAGATTTTCAAGCACAAGTTCCGAGTCGGAAAACACTTTCTGAATCCGCTCGTCATCCGTAATGAATGAGTCCGACGGAAGAGCTGTAAATCTGTTGCGGATGGCCTGTCTTTGGGAAGCGGCGCCTGCCTCGGAGACAAAGTCCTTGATCAGCGCGGGAACATCGTTTTCCATTGATGAGACAAGAGGCTCCAGATGTGAAGGATAAATTGAAGTAAAGAGCTCCACCCTGCTCCTGGACGGATTTTCCACGCACATTTCAGGAGCAAGTTTTACCACGGCCGAAACCGCATCCATTTCCTCGCCGTCAACCTCGACCGTACTGGGTATGGTCTTATTGTTTGACGCACAGGAATAAAACAATGCGGCGGCAATAAATATGAGAAAAGATTTCAAATGACGAAGGTTCATTCCCCTCACGCTCCACGCTAAAAAACTCCGTCAAAACAATTTATGCATCAAAAAAAGAGTTTTTTGAGATTTATAGATAATCTTAACACGGGAATGTGAGTTTGTCAAACATCAAACCTTAAATTCGTCAATTTTCTCCGAAATATCGTTCACGGCGTTGCTCATGTCCTCGGCAAGACCGTTCAGATTCGTCGTGGTCTGCTTAGTGGCCTCGGTCGTGGAGACAATCATCTCGAAGTTGTCCGACATGGTTGAGGAAGACTCCTTAAGGCTGAAAATTGAGTCCATAACTTCCCTGGTCGCGCGCTCAATCTCCTTGCTGGAAGTCTGAACATTGCTCGTGGTGCCGTTCATGTGGGCAAGAGCCTCAAGAATCTGCTTTGATCCCTCGTTCTGCTCCTCCATGGCACCCTTGATGCTCTGGACAATCTCGGATGTGTTCTTCGTCTTTTCGGACACACGCTCAAAGGATTCCTTGCTCGCATTCGCGCTTTCTACGACCTTGTTGATGTTCTCAGCGATGGTCTTAAGGTTTTCTCCGATTCTCTTTGACTGTGTGGCACTGGTGTCCGCAAGCTTACGGATTTCCTCGGCGACGACCGCGAATCCCTTACCTGCCTCACCCGCATGGGCAGACTCAATCATGGCGTTCATTGAAAGAAGGTTCGTCTGTGATGAGATTGCGGAAATGACCATGTTCGTATCCTGCAAAGACTTACTCTGCGCGAGAACCGTCTGCAAAAGCTCGTTCACAACCTGGTTCTTCCTGATTCCGTCCTCGGTCGCCTCATTCAAATCACCGAACACCGAGAACATCTTGTCAACACCGCCGGAAACCGACCTGATGTTGCCGATCATCTCCTCAATGCTGGAGCCCGCCTGGGTTATGGAAGCCGCCTGTGAGTCAATCATCTCGTTCAGGCTCTTTATGTTGTCAACAATCGCGGTAATGGCCTTGCTTGTGTGGTTAACGCACCAGTCCTCGCTCGCAAGAGTCATGGAAGCGTCCTCAATCTCCGACGAAATCTTGCCGATCTGCTCCTTTGTCTCGTCAAGCCCGGATTTTACCTTTCCGAACGCATCTCGCAGGTTCATGTTCGCCGTACCAATGTCCTTGACGGTCTCATGCACGGTGTTCACGAAAATGTTGACCGACTCCTTCACGTGGGAAATCTCGTTGTTGTGGTTGATTTTAAGACGCTTGGTTAAATCCTTGTCGCCAGTGTTCAGGTTGTCTATGTTTTTCTTGATTGAGTCGAACTTTCCGATCATTATCTTGATGATAATAAGGAAACAGATTACGAGAAGGACCGCCACGACAAGACCACCGACAATGGAAGTACGGCGCAGGTTCCAGACAATCTCCCCCATCTCCTCGTTCGTAATAGCCGCAACCACGGTCCATGTTTTGTTGGCCATCTTGCAAGACTTTTTCTCAACCGTGTAGTCATCCAGATTGTCGAAAGCAAGGATATCATCTCCGGCACGCAGCTCGTCCTTGTCATCGTAGATTGAAATCTTTCCTGTCTTATAGAAGGTTCTAGCAAGCTTGTTGATCGGCTCCAGCTCCAAAAATCCGACCATGCCTCCGCGAACAGTGGCTCCGGTAACGTCATCCTTGAACTCGGACTTGACGAAAAGCGGCATGTTGAATCCGCCAGCGTTGGACTGCCTCGGTGACTCAAGCCAAACATCCACATTGGACTTCGTGTGCTCCTGCCAGTATTCCTTCGCGAGGATTCCGACGGTCGAAATACCCCCCTTGGTATTGTAGGTCTCGGGTCCGCCGTCTTTCGCTCCGGTAGCGTCATCCCAGAAAACCATGACGTACTCAAATCCGTCCGGCTTCTTCTTTATCTTTATGGACTGCTTGATTGCCTCACGGTTAGTTGTGGAGCCCACCACGGAATTCTGGAAGACCTTCAGAAGCTCCACGTTGTTTGAAAACCAAGACTCGGCGTTCTCCACGGACTGAGTAAGGATATTGTCTATTGATTCAGTATAAAGCCACTCGACAGGCTTTTTGGTAAGCGATGTAGTTACAAGGAGGAATAAGGCTATTAAAACAACTATCTCCAAAAACGAAATGATTCCGTATTTCGAAAGCAACGTCTCTTTTCTCTGTTTTTTTTCACTTTCCATTTTTCTTGCATTCTCCTTCGATATAATATACTACATATTTAAATAATCGGCAATCCTATTTTTTTACATTGCAATAAATTTTCCATAAAATCAGTCTTAATTCGTACCCCGTCTTCCCCTCTTTTCTCTTTCCACTTTCCTCTTTCCACTCTCCACTTTCCGTTTTCCACTTTCCCCCCGCCCTTGAATTTTTATCCGAAAAGTTGTACACTGCTTACATGCAGGATTACTATGAAGTGCTCGGAGTTCCCCACACGGCATCGGCTGCGGAAATCAGGAGCGCATACAGAAAAAAAGCAAAAAAGCTCCACCCGGACATTACCCATCAGGATTCAGAAGCATTCAGAAATCTTGTAAAAGCATACGAGACCCTTTCAAACATAAAGTCACGGGAACTTTTCGACCAGACATTCGCATACCACGACGGAAAAAGAAATCAGGGAAAAAAGAAATGGAACTACAGGGAATGGCTTCTTGCGCGTGATGATGACGAGAGCCGGGCAAAGCTGATTCTGTTCGACCTGACCCACGAAAGGGAGGATTCCGCAGTCGCAGAGTTCAAGAGACTGAACATGAGCCGGGCGGATTTCCGTCTGTCCTATTTTTTCGAGCATGAGATTTTCATGGACTACGGCTACATACTTGCCGAGGAGCTCATAATCAGGCAGGAATACTACGACGCGGTTCTTCTTTTGGACCAGATAATCCGCATGGAGCAGAAATACAATTACTTCAAGTTTTTTTTCGAGGAAGTCCAGGATTTGACACGCAGCGTTTTGCGTAATAATATAGAAGGAAACGTAAACGACGAGCTTGCCATAGACGCATGGGAGCGCGCGCTGGAACTTGGATTCGGCAAAAAGGATGACGCTTTTTTTCTGCTGAAGATGTCGGATGCCTACGAGCGCATAGGAGATCCGGGGATGGCTTCGGCATGTCGTGTCGCTGCTGGAAGAGTCGGACAAAAATCCACGATGAAAACAGGTGCATAGTAAGTAATAAGAGGTAATATAGATGATTCGCTTAAAGAATGATGACCAAATCAACAAAATCAGGAAAAGCTGTCACGAGCTGGCAGATTTGTTCAACGAGATTATCCCGCGCATAAAACCGGGTATCAGCACAAAGGAGATTGACAACTGGTGCGTGGAATTCGTAAGGAAGCACGGTGGAAAACCCGCATGGTACGCCGAGGGATTCCCCGGATGTGCGTGCATCAGCATCAACAATCAGGTCATACACGGCATTCCTTCCAAAAAGAGGATTGTGAAGGACGGGGACATTGTTTCCCTCGACATAGGAATCAACCTTGACGGATACATAAGCGACAGCTGCCACACCGTTATGGTCGGAAACGTTAAGCCAGAGCACCGTAAGCTTGTTCGTGTGACCCGTGAGGCCCTGATGGCAGGAATCGCTCAGTGCGTCAAGGGCAACAGGCTTTCGGACATAGCGAGGGCAGTTACCGAAGTGACGGAAAAACAAAACGGATACGGAGTAGTCTACGATTATTGCGGACACGGCGTGGGGCTCGACGTGCATGAGGATCCGAGCGTGCCGAACAACTATCCGATGAGGGGACCCAACCCAAGAATTCAGGCCGGAATGGTTCTCGCCATAGAGCCGATGATTAACGAGGGGGGACCCGACGTGATTACCGGAGACGAGGAAAGCGAATGGAACGTGCTGACCGCCGACGGAAGCTGGAGCTGCCATGAGGAGCACACGGTCGCTGTATTCCCCGATCACACGGAAATCCTCACGGACCTGGATTACAACGGAGCGTCATGCCTTAAAAACTCGTCGTTCTGACCTGTCCAAACAAACAAAGCAAGGAGAGTGAAAATATGGAAAACGAAGATAGCGAAGCCCTGAAAAAACTTTGGCCCGTACTGTGCGCGTTAATCTGCGTGGCGGGGGGAATGATTTTCTCCTCAAGAGTCTGGGGAAGAACAAACCTCAGCCTGCTGTCCATCCTGATTAACGTGGGACTTGCGGGGCTCGGTGCCGTCATAGGACTTATCACATTCAAGCTCGGAAAAAAAGCGAAGATTGCGGCATTGGTTTTCTGTCTCCTGATTTTGGGAACGTCGCTTGGCCTGTCAAAATACATGACATCCGACGCATACATCGTGAAGCAGGACTGGCCGGTGCATGAGCTTGACACCCTCACATTCGCCTACCCCACAACACTGAAGGAAAAAAATCTGAAGGGTGTGGAGCCTGAAAATGCGGATGCGAAAGTCCTGACCAACGAGAACATGAACCGCTATGTCGCATGCTACATCTACGACTTCAAGAGGGACAAGCCGAGTCTTGAGGCCTGCGTGGAAAGTGCGGTCACAACAATCCTGACGCGCTACGGAGCAAAGACACTCATCTGGGACACAGACACCACGACCATCTCTCCCAGCGTCGTGAAGGGCCGCTTTACTTTCACGAACAAACTCAGGAACAAAACCTACACCCACACAGGATTCGCCTACGGACACGCTGAGGGCGCGCACTACGAAATCATCATGTTCTATCCGCTCAGAAAACAGTACAGCGAAGCGTTCATGAATAAAATAGAAGAAAGCATCGAGTTGAAAACGGAAAGGTGAAAGCGGAAAGATGGGACCACAACTAAAGTTTAGTTGATTTTTGGAAAAAATTTAAAAAATCAGCACATTTTTTTGGGAAATGTGATATAGTAGAAATGGAGTTTTTATAGGAGACAAAAATGGCAAAAATTCAGATGAAAAATGCGATCGCCGAGCTTGACGGTGATGAGATGACCCGCGTCCTTTGGAAGCTGATTAAGGACAAGCTGATTCTTCCCTTTGTTGACCTCAAGACGGAATACTTTGACCTTTCAATCACCGAGCGCGACAAAACGGACGATAAAATCACCTACGATGCGGCCGCCGCAATCAAGAGACTCGGAGTCGGAGTAAAATGCGCTACAATCACCTCAAACCAGGCTCGTGTGGAAGAATATAAGCTGACCCACCTCACGCCAAGCCCCAACGGAATCCTCCGCGGTGAGCTGGACGGAACTGTTTTCCGCACACCCATTTTCGTAAAGAACATCAAGGGAACCGTGAGCTGCTGGAAAAAGCCGATCACCCTGGGACGCCATGCCTATGGTGATGTCTACAAGAACTGCGAGATCAAGACACCCACAGCCGGAAAAGCCGAGCTTGTTTTCACCGGAAGCGACGGAAAGGAAATCCGAAAGACAATCATGGAGATGAAGGAGCCGGGAATCATCCAGGGAATCCACAACCTTGACGGATCCATTGAAAACTTCGCACGCTGCTGCTTCAACTACGCCCTTGACCAGAAGATTGACGTTTGGTTCGGAGCCAAGGACACAATCAGCAAGATTTACGACGGAAATTTCAAGGCCATTATGCAGAAGATTTTTGACACAGAGTACAAGGAAAAGTTCGAAAAGGCCGGACTCACCTACTTCTACACCCTGATCGATGATGCGGTCGCACGTGTGGTAAAGAGCGAGGGCGGATTCCTCTGGGCTTGCAAGAATTACGACGGTGACGTTATGAGCGACATGATTGCGTCCGCCTGCGGAAGTCTTGCCATGATGACGAGCGTCCTGGTCTGCCCCAACGGCGAGTTTGAGTATGAGGCAAGCCACGGAACCGTCCAGAAGCATTATTACCGCTATCTCAAGGGAGAAAAGACCTCAACAAATCCTGTGGCCACAATTTTCGCCTGGACCGGAGCACTCGCAAAGAGAGCCGAGCTTGACGGAACCCCCGATCTCGCGGATTTCGCACACAAGCTTGAGAAAGCGACACTCGACACAATCGAGGAGGGAATCATGACGGGAGACCTCGCCAAACTTGCGGATCCCGCACCCAAGAAGATTGTGAACAGCTGGGAATATATTGACGAAATAGCAAGCCGCCTCTAAGCAAAAGATGCGGATTCAAGGAGGAAACCATGAAGAAATTTCTTTTAGTTCTGACTGTCATTTTGGCAGCTCCAGTCTTTGCATCCGCATACACTTCAAACACACCGACAGACGGAGTAATCTACTCAATCAACGGCTACGGGCACATCGGGGGAAAAAGCAAGTCTTCCTCTTCTTCACTGAGCGGACTTGGTGGAGACCTCGGTGTGACTATCCATCTCATGCCGTACAGCTACACCACCCCGATCATCTTTTTCAGTGCGGGAGCCGGTGTGTTAAATGAATCGCTCCAAGGCGACCTTAAGCTGCTCGGTGGAGTCTCCTGGCACCTCACGGATTATTTCTACGCGGATTTGTCAGCGGGCGCACAGGGATTCCTTTACTCAAAGGAAAATGAAAGCGGCGAGTCAAAGACAAAAATCGGAGGCTCCATTCTTGCGGACGCGAGCGTAATGCTACACTTTGAGGAAGTGATTGGTATTCGCGCGGGATGCATGATTTCATTGGGAACCAACGGACTTGTAATGTCACCGCACATCGGGCTGTCCTCGACCATTGATTTCTCATGGCTGTTCTGGTACTAAGCGGGGAAAGCATGAAAAAGACGAGATCTACCGGAATGACCTCAGCCAAAATCACAACGACGCTCTCTGGACTGATTCTGTCCCTGCTCATTGCGACCCTTGCCGGATGCCAGACCACAAAAGTACCCGAGCCAGAGATTCTGCCCATCAACAATCCGGCTCCTGCGGGTAAGACCTTTCTCCTTGAAGGATTTGAGGAAGGAAATTTCTGGGAAGCCGTGTCCGACTCATGGGACAAATGGGGAAACCACAACTACTCGCTCAAGACAGCGCTCACAAAGGAATGGGCATCCGAGGGCAAGTCATCCGCCGCGTGGGATTTCGACGCAATGATGACAATAATTCCGGAGAATGAGAAAAAGAAAAAGCGTCCCCCCAAAAAGTCCGGCTCAGCTCCAAAGCAGGACTATCAGGCCACATTCGTCTGCAATGCACTTCTGAAAAACAACTGGACCCCCTACGAATCTCTCGCCGTCGATTTCAACAACCTCACGGGAAAGCCCCTGCGTGTCAATGTGGCCGTGCAGGACGGAAGCGAATGGAAATGGACCGAAACGGAGATTTTTACGCTCGGACCCGGTGAGAACAAAAACGTGATTTTCAGCCTGACCGAAAGACTCAAAAGCGACGGACAGGAAACAAGCGCGCTGGTAAACGGAAACAATATTTATTGCGCCGCGATTCAGATTCTTGGTGAAAATGAGGGCGGAAAACTTCTTGTGGACAATATCCGCCTGGTAAAGAAACAATAAAAAAAACGCTGAGTGAAATCCGGGTTTGTTCCTGACTTCAACTCAGCGTCTTCCAATCATTCAGATTGAAGAATCTTACTTCTTTTTAGCCTTGTTTGCTGCTGCTTCTGCCGCAACCTCAGCCTTGATCTCTGCCTTCAAAGCTTCCTCAGCCTGTGAGTTTGCCTTTGCCTGAGCATTGGATGCGCTCACGCGAGCCTTTGCCTTGGGTGTAAGATCTTCCTTAATCTTCGCAGCCTTACCGATCTTGTCGCGCACGTAGTAAATCTTTGAGCGGCGTACTTTTCCTGGGCGAACAATCTCCACCTTCATAACGCGGGGGCTGTTTACCGGGAACACACGCTCAACACCAACTCCGTAGCTCAGCTTGCGGACAGTGAATGTCTGTCTGATTCCAGAGTTCTTGATGCAGATTACAAGTCCCTCGTAAATCTGGATGCGCTTTGTCTTTCCCTCAATAATTTCGAAGTGAACCTTGACGGTATCTCCAACACGGAAGTCCGCCACGTTCGCTTTCTTCTGCTGTTCTTCAATAGTCTTGATAAGATCCATTTTAGTCTCCATGTTTGCTTGCCGGATGGGAATCCTTCATAGCTTTCCGCTTCAGTCTCTCCTGTATGGAACGCAACTGCCGCTTCTGCTTTTTGTCATTCTTGAAGTCCCTGTGCTCGGCGATTTCTTCGATCATCTTTTCGGCTTCATCGGAAAGAGTACCTGCCATTCTCGCGTTCTGAATCAGGTCGGGCCTGTTCATGAGCGTTTTCTGTAGGCTCTTACGAAGCCGCCACTTCCGGATTTCCTCATGGTTGCCGCCGGACAAAACATCCGGTACTTCCAAGCCCTTGTACACGTTTGGCCTCGTATACTGGGGATATTCCAAAAGGTTGCCGTTAAAGCTCTCCTCATCCAATGACTCGTGGGTGATTACTCCGTCAACAAGCCGGTAAACTGTATCGACAATCACTGTCGCCGCCACTTCACCGCTGCTCATAACGTAATCCCCGATGGAGATTTCGTCATCCACATAAAGGTCAATTATCCGCTGGTCAATACCTTCGTACCTTCCGCAGATAAGGACAATTTCATCTTTACGGCTCAAGGACTCCGCTTTTTTCTGCGTAAATGGCTTACCGCTCGGCGTGACATAAATCACGTGCTTTTTGTAGGCCTCCACGCTGTCAAGTGCGCGTCCCAAGGGTTCAGGCATCATGAGTTGCCCGGCTCCCCCGCCATACGTCCCGTCGTCACATGTCTTGTGTTTATCAAAGGCAAAATCCCTGATATTCACTAAATCGTAGGCAACAATTCCCTTTTCAACCGCTTTGGCCATGATCGAAGTCTCAAAAAAAGCCCTCGGTATCTCAGGGAACAAGGTCAGCACAGTAAATTTCATGGAATTACTCCAGAATCCAGAGGTGCATCAGCTGCATCCTTTTATTTTCCACGTCAATATTGCTCAGGAACTTAAAGTTGAAAGGCACGAACACCTTCCTCGGTTTTCCTTCCTTAGTAAACTTGACGCTATCAGGTAAAAACCCGCAGCTCTCGGACAGCAAAATCTCAACGAGATAACCTGATCCGCCTTCCGTTACGTTTGTGACTGTTCCAATCACACTCTGCTCGAATGCAACCGGTGCGGTCTCACCCGCCGTTTCGTCATACCATACTGAGCAACCCTTCAGGTCCTCAATATACCACTCATTCTCCTGCAATGGATGAGCGTTTTCGCGTGGAACTACGATCTGCCACCTGTTGAACTTTGCAGCGTCCTCAGGGGTATTTATTCCCGCCAGTTTCATGTACAGAGTCGTGGCCGCTTCCTGAGTGTATTCCACCTGGAAAACTTTCTCCACGTTTCCATCTGTCAAAGTCACTTCTTCCATATCCGCAAAATGCGCATACTCGCCGGAAGTGCTCTCTACTTTAAATTCGCCCGTAATTCCATGCGCACCACGGACAATCCCTACAACAAACCGCTCTAACATCTACAACGCACTCGTATCAGTCAAGAATTTCCAGGCTGTAGCGTCTGCCATCCTTGCTGGCCGTCGCACTCAAAACAGTCCGCAGAGCTTTTGCAATACGACCGTATTTGCCAATAACCTTGCCAATGTCACCCTGGGCTACGCTTAACTGCAATACAGGTCCGCGCTCACCTTCGGTTTCTGTCACGGAGACTGAAGACGGATCATCGACCAGTGATTTCGCTATGTATTCAATCAGGTCTTTTTCCATGATTCACTCCCTCGATTACTTTGCTATTGCTTCGCCTTTTACGGTCAAGCCGGATTTGTTGAGAAGTTTCTTCACGATTCCCGTGGGCTGTGCACCAACGCTGAGCCAGTACTTAGCGCGCTCTGTATCCACGATAATCTGCTTGCCTTCCTCTGCGATCGGGTGATACTGACCGATTTCCTCGACTGTCTCACCATCACGGGGCTTGCGGGCATCCTGAATTACAATGCGGTAATCTGGGCGCTTCTTTGCACCAAACTTCTTAAGTCTGATTTTTACCACTTGATTTGTCCTCCATAGGTCTCTCGCGAACGGGTTCAAGACCTGATATTTTTTTTGAAATCCAACGGATTCCATTTCTGCCTAGTTTAAGCAGATACATGATTATAGTAAAAAAAATGATTTTCGTCAATCGGAAAAGAGGTATTTTCGCATGGATTTTAGGAATTTCCACGCGGATACAATCTCTTGAATTGTCAAGCCATAAAAAAAATCCCCCGGACCGAAATCCAGGGAATGCCGGGCACCAGACTTGAACTGGCACGGATGTCACCATCCGAGGGATTTTAAGTCCCTTGTGTCTACCAATTCCACCAGCCCGGCTAGGTTCGTATATACTATACTATTTGTACAAAATAATCAAGAGGGAGTTTACTGCATGAGAACCTGAAGTCCAATGCCAACCCTGAGTGAATTTGACGGCCACTCCTCATTTCCTGAGCTCAAGGTTCCCTTGTACGTCGAATGCATATAGTCCACGGTAAGCATCGGGCAGACCGAATTGATTATATACCCCACCTTGATTCCTCCGCCGTAAGACAAAACGGTTTTGCTGGAGTGATTCTCAATATCAAAGAAGTTCGCAAATCCAAGCTGCACGTTCGCATGTGGAATCACCACGAAGCTGTCTATCCAGAGAGGAAGCTGGAGACCCGCGCCCACATAGATTGTATTCTGCTTGGCCTCCTCGGTTGTGGAGCTGCATTCCTTTTTTACGTTCACTGTCTCGGAACAGAAGCCGGCTCCGAATGTGATAAAATCATACATGCTGTACTCAAACTCAATGTTGAATCCCATCTTCTTCGTGGCGAACGGATAGAGGATTCCACCCTTCAAGTCAATGAGGAAAGGATCGGCAATGTCAAAATCCTCGTGTCCGCGCTCCCAGATTGATGTTCCCTTCGCACGGATTGTACTGAACTCAAAGAGACGCAATCTTCCCTGCTCCACGCCCCAGACAGATGTGAGCTCCTTTCTTCCCTGAGGGGTAAGTTTGACCGTCCAGTTTTCACCGGTAGACTCCGGCTCGGAATATGCGACGTCAAGCGGCTTTCCATTCTTCTGGAATTCCGACCACACCACATAGGCAATGGAATATCTCATTCCGCTTACCGGACTGTACGCATAGAGCTGCATCAACGCTTCCCTCATGCTGCCAGATGCCGTGCGAACCGCTGAAAGGAACGCCTCATCGCCAACCTGTGAAATCATCTCGTTTGAGACAAATTTCGCAAGGCCGAGGAATGTCTTGTCCTCATCTTTCAGGGCATTTGTAAACTGCTTTATGCGCTCGTCAATGTTCACGGATTTTTTTGTTCCGGAAACCGCATTGGAAACGAAAGAGTCAATCACCTTTGCGGGGATGGCGAAGTTGGTTCCGTCGCGGCTCACTGCTTTCCATGTGTTGATTCCGACAACCGAATAAGAGGCTGGTACGGAGGAGTCCGCCATGAGCAAGGGACCGCCTGAGTTACCGCTGTCTATGTCCGCGGAGTGCTGAATCAGCGTGGAGATGTCGGAGGAAAGAAGCTCGTCTATGCGCGCACGGTTGTTGGTTACGGTTCCCCTTGAGAACTGCCACATGGGATTTCCTTTCAGAGACGGGAATCCTGCCGCCCAAACCTCGTCAGCGTCGTTCACTGACCTTGAGCTGAGCGTAAGAGCCTTTCTGGAAAATCCCTGGGGAACGGAAATAAGGGCGATGTCAATATCCTCGTCGGAGGCAAGAATCTTCAAGTCCTTGTATTCAGAATTGGAGCCGTCCTCATTTTCATAGATAAGATTGACTGTGCCCGCGTCCTCAACGACATGGCAATTTGTCACGACATACAGCTTTCCGTCATTAGCGCGGATTGTGAATCCTGAGCCGAAAGTGCCTTCCTTAATATACTCGTCAATCTGCTCGGCATAGGATTTGTACCCGGCCTTTTCCATTACGTTTCGGTAATCTTTCAGGAATGAAATGGTTTTTTCAGGCAGATTGCTGCGAACCACACAAACATAGTCCCTCATGGACTCTGCAGATGCCAGGCTGATGGCAAATGCGGCAAAAACTATTGAAAATATCTTCTTTAACTTCATACTGTCAATATAAAGATTTCCCTGAAACTAGTCAAGAGGGCGAGGCGAGTGGAAAGTGGAGAGTGGAAAGATGAAAACGGAAAGTGAAATTCTCAGCTATCGAATACTATGGAGTCCTCGGTGGTGGGATTTAGGGTTTCTTTGATTCGGGAGAGCTTTTGGGAGGCGGTCTGCAAATCAGGGAAAATGCCCATGCCGGTAAAGGCAAAGGTTGCGTCTCCAATCAGTTCGGCATCGGGAAAGGAGGGGATTTTTGCGGGGATTCCCATCACATTGCATTTCATCTCCATCCACTCACGGTTCGAGGCCTGTCCTCCGCTCACGGTAAATGACTCGGGGATTTTTTCTCCTGCGTCAAGCGCGCATCTCACAAGATGATTCAGTCCGTCGCGGACTTCCATCGCTGTCTGCAGCATGAGATATTTTCCCTGGTCAAGTATGGGCTGAGTTCCGTCGCTCGTAATGGCGGCATGGACCAAATCCTCGTAGCTCACGGACATTCCCGCGGTCTTTTCCAGAGTCTCCTTGTATCGCGCGAATCTTGTTCCGGTCTCACCAATCAGGACGCTCGCATTCCACAGCCCCGGAATCACGGATGGCAGAGTCCTTACTCCCTCGGCATGAAGCGGATTTTTCGTGCAGAGATTCAGTCCCTCGCTGCTTCCCGCCCTATCGCACAATGTACCCGGGAAAAGAGTCCCTGTTCCGACCAAGGCCGAAATAAAATCAGGTGCGCCGCAATAAACCGGGAGTCCCCCGCAGATTCCGTCAGCACTGTGTCCGAGGATTTCCGCCGCTTCCGGTGTAAGTTTACCCGCTATGTCCGAAGGTTTTACGAATGATGGAAGTTTTTTAATCTCGCCCTCATCAAATCCGGCAGATTTCAGTGCATCACCGCTCCAATATGCCTCGGCGTAACGTTCCTCTGGAAGAATCGTGCATGGATTTCCTGTAAGCTGATTGATAAGATATTCGGGGCCGGAAAAAACATGGCTTGATGCGCTCCAGTCCTCCGGATAAAGCGAGCGGAATGTAAGGAGCCTGGGAATAAAAAGAGAGCGTCCAGAATAAGAGTCCAGAGCCTTTTTGTCAGCGGGTGCGTTCCAAAGCAAAGTCCTTCCGTTCTCGGCGACAATGGTGGGCCCGTTTCCGCTTATGCAAATTGCGTCAATGGAATCTACTATAATAGAAGATTTTTGATCAGTTTGTGATGAGCCGGCTTTGAAAATTTCATCCAAGGCTGATTTCAGGGCGGTAATCCACTCACGGGAAGCAAAATCATCTCCGCATTTCGTAAATCCCACGCGGGCACTCGCAATGACACGCCCCTCCTCGTCAATCACGGCGGACTTCAAGGAGCTTGTCCCAATATCAGCGCAAAGAATCTTTTTCATCACCGGCATCCTCGTATCATGCAATCGGGTCGCAGTTGTTCTGATTCTGTCCCATGGGGTCGGCGGCCTGCTCATCCTTTGTTTCGGCTGGGCTGCTTGCCTTAATCATTTTGTCGATTATGCTGCGGTTGTCCAAAAGATCGCTGAGTGACTGACCGTGGTGCAATCTTGTGATGACGTTGGCGAAAAGTCCTGAGACATTCGTGCTGATGTACCATTCCTTTTTCAGAAGCTCCTCGTGGTAGACGGCGTTGGTTCCGATGATGCGGTAGAAAAGTCCCTTCTGGTATGCGTCGTCAAAAAGCTCAATGGCGTTTCCGGTAAAGAATGGAAGGCTGATTGCGGCAATGACCTTAGTGGCTCCCTGGTCGTGCAGGAATCCCATGGCCTTGAGGAGGGTTCCACCGGTTCCGAGCATATCATCGGCAAGGAATGCGACCTTACCCTTCACGTCTCCGAGCAGCTTTATGCTCTTGATGTTGGTGTTCTTCGCGTCCTGGGTCACGATGGAATAATCCCTTTCCTTGTAAATCATGGCGAGGGGCTTCTTGAGTCCAGTGGCATAGAATTTGTTGCGGTCAATGGCTCCTGTGTCCGGGCTTACGACGACCAAATCTTCCTTGGTCAAATCAACCACGCGGGCAAGCTCCCTGATTATCTGATAGGATGCGTGCAGGTTCTCACAATGCGTGTGGCTGAATGCGTTCGCAATCTCCCTTGAGTGCAGGTCCAGTGTGATGATTCTCCGCACTTCCATGCTTTCATATATATGTCCGAGAAGAGCGGCCGTAAGACCTTCCCTTCCCTTTCTCTTGTGCTGTCGGCTGTAGGGGTAGACGGGGAGCACCAAGGTAATCTGCTTGGCTCCTGCCTGACGAACCGCGTCAATGGCGACCAAAAGGCTCATAACATGGTCGTTAACGCTCAGGGACAGGCAGTTTTTTCCGTCGTTTAGGGAAATCTTCTCGTGGTTCTCCACATCCTGTACGATGAACACGTCCTTTCCACGGATGCATTCGTTCAGCTCGCACTTGAACTCTCCGTTCGCAAAGTAGGTGAATCTTGTGTTGACCTTGAACTGCGGGGCACGGTATTTGTCCACCATTCCACGGATGCAAAGGTCGCTCGTGTGCAAATCATTGTCGAGGTTTATCTGCTGGACAAGAGCATCCTTCTCAAGATTGTAACGCTTAGAGATGACATCGTTTTTAAGTGAAAAACGGTGCTTGTACATGTGGCGCAGGTGGGTAATCACTTCGTTGGCAAAGGATTCTCCTCCGGGACAGGCTACCACAGCGAGATCGGTCGGTTCAGAATACGGCATTATTCTTTTTCCCCTTTTTTCTGAGCATGCATCGCCATCCGCAAAGGTCAGGAGTCCTACATGCCCTTTAATTTACGCTATTGTACAGGATTTTTCAAACAAGGTCAATTAGGGGGGGGCAGTCTATCCCCCACGGTTATGGATTGGAGATAAGGAGGATAATCATTTCATACTGTCAGATTTACATAACAATTTGCTCATACCCATAAACTTTTTTCTGAGGTACGATGCCGGCTTCTTTCAGAAAATCTAAGGCTTTTTTCTTATAGTAGGAAGTTCGTTCTGCTTCTGACAGATTTTTTGTCTGCTCCCAATTAAACTCGCGAATTATATGGATGTCATCGACTGTAAAATTTGGAGAAATATCCGGCTTATTCATCATCATCTCCTTTTATAAGCATCTCTGGTGTAATAATATCTATCGGACTGAATCCTCTCAAATTCGTAATAGCCCGAACTCCGTTTATTGTTCTCACATTTACAAGGTGCTTGAAATTCCATGAAACAATGTAATTACACGCTTCCAAAACTGCAATAGCTATATGCAAACAGTCATCATGGCTTTTTTCACTCAATATACCAAGTTCAATAATCTGTTGCGCAAGTTTTTCAGCCTCAGAATCTTTTTCAAGAAAAGAAAAATTGATTTCTTTCAATTTCTCCTGCATAAAAGTTCGTTTAGGTTCATAACAATCAGAAATTTCTGCGAGAGTAACATCAGATAAAAAAATGTCCAAATCTTTTCTCTTCTTGATTTCTTCCCAGAAGGTAATTGTGGCGGCCATTCGTTCTGGACTGTCATCCTGCTTTAAATAGCTTAAAACAGAGGTATCAAAATATATCTTGATCTTATGGGGCCCATCTCTCATATCTTAACCTCCTGCTTATAATATAGCACAATTTTGGCGTTTTGTGTAGAAAAAAAATGCCCCCACGGTTATGGTGAAAAAAACGAACTACTTGGAAATCAATTTCAAGAATTCTTCCGCCGTAACAACAGGAATTGTAGAGTTCTCAAAATCTTTCTTGTTTTCTCCAAAGAGCTTCTGCCCTTTCTTTTCTGCCGTCTAGGCTGGTTTCTGCTTTTGGTGTAAAGTTCATTGTTTCAAGTTCCGCAAGAGCCTTTGCCGCTTGTATGCGCTCAGAAGGAGTTTTTGAATTCTGCAACTCTCCGTCCGCATTAGCTAGAGTCTGCAAAAAAACAAGCACCATTTCCGCACGCTCGTCATCAAGCTTGTCTACATAATCCATAACCTGCTGTTTGAGTGGCATTGCCGCCATACTGAGTCTCCTGTTTGTGAGATATTTATAGTATAGCATACTTTCTGGCTTTTGTACCACACGGATTCGAAATTGCTGACGCAATCTCTTTCAGTTTTTATTGAATGGGAAGGACTCTCTTAACATTGCCGCCTTTCATAAGTTGCTCTATAATTTTGGCGGTTGCAGCCTTTGTTTCTTCAACAATTTCAGAAGGTGTCATTTTTATGTGGCGCATTGAATTGTATTCACGGAGTTTCTGAATGTCATCCACATCAAAACGTGGTGAAAGAA
>JAEEYO010000009.1 GCA_016288205.1 Treponema sp.
CCAGGGAATTACCCTTGGAATTATAGGAGCATCTGGATCTGGGAAAACCACTTTCCTCAAGCTTGTCTCTGGGCTTTTGCAGCCTGAATCCGGCACAATTTATACCCTCAGAAAAAATCCTGTTGAAGGTCAAAAAAACATCGCAGGCAGAATTGCTGTGCTTTACGCGGACATCCCTGTTTATGACGAAAGGCTTACGATTTCTGACAGTCTTGATGAAATACGGCTCATGTACGGAATCAAAAAGAATGATTTTCTGGAACGATTGAATCACGTTACGTCTGTTTTGGATTTTACCGGCATACTACATTCAAAACCAAAAGACCTTTCTCTTGGTCAAAAACGGAGGGCAGAGCTTGGCATGGTCTTCCTCAGGAATGCAGATTTGTATCTTTTTGATGAACCATGCATCGGTCTTGATCAAAATGGAAAGGCAGCCTTTTATTCTCTGGTTAAGGAAAAGCAGAATGAAGGGAAAACCGTTCTTGTCAGCTCACACAGTATGGAAGACATCTCAACCATCGCGGAAAGAGTTTTGCTGTTTGACCAGGGCAAAGTTGCGTTCTACGGCTCAAAAGAAGAATTGTACAAAAGGCTTTCTCCCATGCAGACGGGTTATGTTGAATTCGAGGGAAAGATGCCGGATGTTTCTGACCTGGAGATTGAATCATACAGTGTAGAAAACGGCAGGATGACATTCCGCTACAATTCAAATCATGTCTCTTCAAAAGAACTTTTAATGCGGATAAACCATACGACAAGTGTAAAATCAGTTGCCCTGCACAAGGCAAGTCTGGCAGAAAGCATTTACGGTATAAAAAATATGGAGGTGGAAAATTGAGTTTTATCGAAGTAAAAGGCATATCCAAGGAATTCAAAGTCAACAAACGTGGCGCAGGAATTCCCGGGATGATTGCCAATATGTTTGTTCCAAAATACGAAATCAAGCATGCAGTGAACAACCTAAGCTTTAACATCGAAAAAGGCGAGATGGTGGGTTTCATCGGTCCAAATGGTGCGGGAAAATCTTCTACAATTAAAATGCTTTCCGGAATCCTTTGTCCAGACAAGGGTACTATCAGTGTAAACGGTTATATTCCCTACAAGCAGAGAAAGGCTTATGTCGGAAATATCGGCGTAGTATTCGGGCAGAAGTCACAGCTGCAATGGGATCTTCCGGTCATCGACAGTTTTGAGCTTCTCCGTGCAATCTACCGTATTCCTCATGACAAATACAAAAGGAATCTTGAACGCTTTACTGAAATGCTCGACATGAAGGGATTCATCAATCAACCGGTCAGGCAGCTTTCACTCGGACAAAGGATGAGGTCAGACATTGTGGCTTCCCTTTTGCATTCACCTGACATCGTATTCTTTGACGAACCGACGATTGGTGTAGACGTAATCGGAAAGGAAACAATCCGCGGCTTTATCAGGCAGTTGAACGAGGAAGACAAGGTTACGATGATTTTCACCACCCACGACATGCAGGACATCGAACAGACTTGCAACAGAATCATCATCATTGACAAAGGCTCTCTCATGTACGACGGTTCCCTCCACGACATCAGAAGCAAATACGGAACAGCAAGAAGACTCATCGCGGAGTTTAATGAAGAAACCAAAGTATCCCCGATAGAAAATGTTGACATAGGAGAAATGAAGGACAGGAAAATCAGCTTTAGTTTTGACAACAATATAGTTGACGTAAACAAATTGATGCATGAGATACTGGACAATTACAATGTACGCGACATTACCGTGGCAGAACCTGAAATCGAAAGCATCATTCAAAAAATGTACAACGGCATGGAGGTGTAAATGAGTCTGTCACCTTATCTTGCATTTGCGAAAAAAAGTTTTCTTCAGAAAAGTGCTTATCGTCTGGACCATTGGCTCGGCATTTTGAACACACTCATACGGCTTGTCATCTATGTTGAAATCTACAGGGCCTTGTATGGCGGAAGAAGCACTGTGGACGGAATCACCATGAGCATGGTAATAACAAACTTCATCCTGTCGCTTGGCCTTGAATCATTTTTTGTTGTGGATGATTATTATCTTTCAAGCAGGCTTTACAACGGAAGCATTGCTACAGAAATGCTTTTGCCAGTAAGTTTCCACGGAAGAATGCTCTCGGACAATCTTGGGACCGCATTGTTCAAATTGATTTTCCATTTTGTTCCGGCAATGATTGTAGCCCACATCTTTTTTGGAATAGAAGCCCCTGCAAGCGTCCCCTCTTTCCTATTATTCTTGCTCAGTGCGATGCTCGGTTACGGTGTTTTGTGGAGCATGAGCTTTTTATTCCAGATGTTCTCTTTCTGGCTGTTGAATGTCTGGGCCATCATGACATTAAAAAACGTCTTCATCAACGTTCTGTCCGGCTCAATGATTCCCCTGTGGTTCATGCCCGAAATAGTAAGAAAAATAATCGGCTTTACTCCATTCGATTCAATTTATTTTACACCGGTGCAGATTTACCTTGGAAATATAAACGGTTCAGAGCTTGCACTTGGATTTGTAAAGCAATTGATTTGGATTTCGGTCTTACTTATTTTTGGATTTATTCTGTGGAACAAAGGCAAAAAGAAACTTGTTGTTCAGGGAGGTTGATTATGAAATCCGATTTTTTCAGTCTTACGGCACTTTACACAAAGATGATTTTCCGCTCATGGTTTCAGTACAAGGTTGACGCCATTCTTCGTTCATTTGCGGTTTTTATGCGCGAGGCAACTGCAATCATCGTAATCTATTTTACGCTTTTGAAATTCGACAGCCTTAACGGATGGAACATTTATGAGATGCTGTTTTTGTTCAGCCTTGTCTATGTCACCTACGGAATACTGATTATCTTTTTTACGGGCCTAAGGGATTTTGGACAGACAGTCAGGACGGGTGGATTTGACCGTTATCTTTTGCGTCCCAGAGGTGTCTTGTATCAGCTGATTTTTTCAAATGCGGACTGGTTTGCCGCTGTGGGACACGGAGGCTTGGGCATCCTGCTTTTCATTCTTTCTGCCGCAAAGATTGGAGTCGTTTGGACCCCATTACGGATTGTCTATTATGTATTTACGATTGCAGGCGGTGTGTTGATTCAGGGGGCAATATTCCTCTTTCTTGCAACACTGAACATCTATCTTTTGGAAACCAACACGTTAAAGGAAGTGTTCTACTGGAACATGCGCAAGTTCGCAGGATATCCGATAAGCATTTTCCACAAGGCAATTCAATTCTGCATGACTTTTGTCGTACCC
>JAEEYO010000010.1 GCA_016288205.1 Treponema sp.
ACCCTGGATCATACGGCCAAATCTTTGCATGGGCAATTGATACTACCGGGTATGCCAACTCCAATTCCAAAGAGGCCTTAAAATATGTCCGCCCGGTGCATAAGTTTTAGGATACTGCAAAAACTGCTGTAGACCGCAATATTATTTTGAGGAAAGCGAAAATGTATCTTGGAGTATCATCAGCTTTATCACACACATCGCCTGAGGACTGGGCCGCGAAGCACAGGGCACTTGGATTAAAGACTGTTGTTTTTCCTGTGGACTGTAATGCCGGCGAAGAAAAAATCAACGCATATAAAAAAGCAGCGGATGAAGCAGGCCTCACGATTGCGGAGGTCGGAATCTGGAGGAACACGCTTTCAAAAGATTTGGACGAAAGACAGCGCATGATAGACTATGCCGTTGAACAGCTTAAAATGGCAGACAGGATTGGCGCACGATGCTGTGTAAATGTTGTGGGAACTCCCTATGGACCACGCTGGGACGGCGGCTACAGAGAAAACTTTAGCGATGAACTCTGGGACATGGCAATCAGGATGATTCAGGAAATCATAGACAGGGCAGAACCAACCCGCACAAAATTCAGCATTGAGTCCATGCCGTGGATGATTCCCTCAAGTCCTGACGAATATCTTCGCATGATTGAAAAAGTGAACAGGCCTGCATTCGGGGCACACCTCGATGTGGTGAACATGATTACAAGCCCCGATCGGTATTTTTTCAACGACCGTTTTCTGGAGGAATGTTTTTCCAAGCTCAAGGGAATGATTTGCAGCTGCCACCTCAAGGACATCAATTTGAAGCAGGAATATACTTTTCAGCTTGAAGAATGTGCATGCGGAAAGGGGACTCTGGACATAGGGCTTTTTGCAAAACTTGCCACAGCGGAAGACCCACAGATGCCCATGATAATTGAACACTTGACCACAGACGAAGAATACATCCAGAGCGTGGAGTATGTAAAAAAGCGTCTCGGTTTATGACTACTTTAAATTAAAATAAAAATCCATTATACTCTAAAAATATTTGGAGTTTATATGATTAAAAATAGGTTTGTCTCTTTTTTGGTGATAATCGCGGTTTATGTGCTTGCATTTTTCGGCGGGCTTTTCTGCTACAATTATCTTTCGTCGCCCTGTAAATTTTCATATTTTATTTCCCTGCTCATTGCAGATGTCGCGGCCACGGTGATTGTCTTTGTTTTCAGCTTGATTTTCCAGAACGCTTCCGTTTACGATCCGTATTGGAGCGTGCAGCCCCCGGTGATTCTTGCCGTCGCATTATTTAAATGTGGCGGAACACGATTGGGATATTGTCTTTTTGCGGCGGTTCTTTTTTGGGCAATCAGGCTTACCGCAAACTGGGCATACAATTTCAAGAGCTTTGAGTATCAGGACTGGCGCTATGTCATGCTCAAGGAAAAATCAAAAAAACTCTATCCCCTGATAAATTTTTTCGGCATCCATCTTTTTCCGACCCTTGTGGTTTTCCTCTGCATCATTCCCGCCGTCTCTGCCATCCATGATCAGATTCCGTTTAATCCCCTCGCACTGATTTTTGTCGCATTAAGTTTTGTTGCCGCAATCTTTCAGGGAATCGCTGACATACAGATGCATAAATTCAAAAAGCTCGGTACCGGTGGATTCATACGCACAGGTCTCTGGAAAAAATCGCGCCATCCGAATTATGCCTGTGAAATTCTCATGTGGTGGGGAATCGGACTTGCCTCAATTTTCGGGATGCCGGAGAGGTGGTGGCTTCTTGCAGGCGCATTGCTGAACACCCTGATGTTTCTTTTTATAAGCATACCGATGGCGGAAAAAAGGCAGTCAAGAAAACCCGGATTTGCCGAGTATAAAAAAGCGACAAGGGTTTTATAGAATAAAATTTTTAGGAGACGAAAATGAACAAAACAATTTCAAAACTGGGAACTCTGCTCGTAACTATTTCGGTCGCGTTGTTTGCGCTTTTTATACCCTTCTCAAATTTCTGGAGCTATTTTGTCTGCATGATTTTGGCATTTGCCTATCTGATTATGGCGGCGGGATTTCACAGCGAGAGTGACCGTGAGCACAAGGTTGCGTCAAATGCCGGTATGCTCTTTGCTGCAGTTTATGCAGTTCTGATTCTGCTTGTATATTTTGCGCAGACCACAGCCGTCCGCGTGTCCGATCTCAACACTCAGGCAATGCATCTGATTAATTATTCATACGGAGGACTTTTCTTCTTCTATGACTTGCTGGGCTACGGAATGATGGCGCTCTCAACCTTTTTCTTCGGGCTTGCGATGAAAGCGGAGACAAAGGTTGACAAGTGGCTCAAATGGCTTTTGATTATTCACGGAGTATTTTTCTTCGGATGCTTTATCATGCCGATGACAGGCGTCTTTAATTCCATGGCGGATGGAAGCTCTGGCAGTGGCGGTGTGATTGCCCTTGAGTTCTGGTGCGCATATTTTATTCCGATCGGAATTTTGGCGTTCATCCATTTTAACAGGAAAAAATCCAATCTTGACTAAACCCCCGTCGTTGGTTTATGCTTAAACATGGAAAACATATCTTTAATTCTTTCTGACCTTGACGGCACTCTCTTTCACGATGACAAATCCATTTCGGATTTCAGCGCTCAGGTGATTGCGGAGGCCCAGAAAAAAGGAATCCTGTTTGGCATCTCAACTTCACGCGCCTTGGTCAATGCAAGACATTATTTCGGAAATCTTTCCCCTGACGTCCTGATTACAAACGGCGGAGGACTGGTTTCCTGCAAGGGTGAGAAAATCTACTCATGTGAGTTTACCAAGGAAGAGGTCCGTAAGCTCATAGACGCTGCCTTCCGAATCTGCGGAAAGGACGTAATAATCAGCGTGGACAACGAGCACGGTCTTTTTTGCAACGAGAAGGAAGATCTTGGCGACCGTTACTGGACTTACACGGATTTTTCTGATTTTAACGAGAGCGCGATGAAAATGTGCGTCGAGACTTTGGACAAGTCGCTCGTGGAAAAAATCGCTTCTGTGGTGGGGCTCGACCAGATTGACTATCTTCCATTTTCCGATATCCCCTGGTACAAGATGAGCAAAAAAAATGCAACCAAAGAACGTGCGATTGAAAATCTCTGCTCGTACTTAAATCTTCCGGCGGAAAAAATCGTGGCGTTCGGAGATGATTTCAACGACATCGGAATGCTCAAACTTTGCGGCAAGGGAATCGCTATGGAAAATGCCATTGACGAGGTAAAATCCATAGCGGACGAAATCTGCTTGTCCAACGAGGAGGATGGAGTGGCACGGTGGATTGAGGAGCATCTGGCTTTCTTTTAATCTTCCGATTTCATGTGCCTGAGCTTTTCGTTCATCTTTCTGGCGGTGGACGAGTCGGTTTTGTATGAATAGATTATGGTAACAAGATAAGCCCCGATTATGACGCTTTCAAAAACCAGGAATGTTTTCAGGTGGCGGAATGAGAACCAGTTCAAAAGCTGCCCGGTCGTAAGGACGAGAGCGTCTATGATGATAAAATACACAAACTGCATCAGGAGCATTTTTTTCTTTGAGAAAAAACTGTCGCTCAAAAGCAGGACATACAGAATGGCGCACACAAGGGCAAGGGCAAGGATGACAAGAACATCCGCAGCGTAGAGTCTCGCCTCTTTTCCCCTGAATGCAATAAGCGCGATTGAGTCAACCAGAAAAATCGCAGTGGCCCAGCGGGTAAAAAGCAAAATCACCGTGTTAATCTTTTCCTTCATAAAATCCTCTCTGTGTTCAAAACTTTTTTATAATCCCAAAAGCTCTTTCAGTTTAGGAACATAATTTCTGGAAATGATGACCCTGTAGTCGTTTTTAAGGACGGCCTCAAATCTTCCTCCGAAAGCTGGCGAAAGGCTTTTTATTTTGTTCAGATTGACAATCACCGCTTTGTTCGCGCGGAAAAAAATTTTGGCGGGAAGGATCTGCTCAAGCTCGTACAGCTTGAATTTCGTCTCAAAAAAATCTTCCAGCGTGTAGGCGAAAACCTTGTCGTCCACGGACTCAAAATAAAGGATGTCCTTTTTTTCCACAAGAATGATTTTGTTCTCCTTGGAAAAGTTCATCTTGGAACTGCCGTTTTTAAGCTGATTCAAAAGCAGCGTTATGTCATCATCCAAAAAGTGGCATTTTACTATTATCTCGTCATCCTCTTCCGGAGCAGGTTCCAATATTGTTATTTTCATCAGTATAATTATAGCAGGATTTCGGAAAATTACAACTTTTTTAATCAACAAAATTCCTGTCCGCATGATGATTTTAGCTCTTCGTGTCAGACAGGAATTCTTTCACGCTTTATCTTGCCTCTGCTCCCGATTCATCAACTCTTTCAATATATACCCAGGTCATCCGCTGGAATGATTGATCAGTGTAAAGGACCGTAAGTTCATTTCCATACGCCGCTGAGCTAACCGTGCCGTCAGCCTCCATCTCATTTTTCCCGTTCTGGATGAGAAAACGTTTTAGCTCCGTGGCCGAAAGAGTTCCTCTGTCCTGATAGGTTCCCTCAATGGTCTGGCTGTACCAGGTGTTCCTTAGTTCAACATAGGCATCGGAATTCCACACGAAGCCTTCCGACATTCTTTGTGAATAAATCCTGTAGTTGTTGCTGCTTATTTCACCGAGCTCGACGTTAAACGAGCAGTCCACCGGGGATGCAGAAAGAGCGATAGTGCCATTGTCCTGACTTTCATTGTTTGTGTTTCCGCCGTCCAAATCCTCATCGTCCGCAGAGTTTGGATTGGAACAAGCGATAAATGCCAGCGACAAAACAGCTGCGAGCATGGCAAGAATTTTTGTTGATTTTTTTCCTTTCATAAAAGTCTCCTTCATGGATTTAATTTTCCGGCCAGATAAAAATCAGGGCCGTTTTGTTTTACAGGAAAAACTATATGACAGGATTTGGAAAAGCTCAATCAGAAAACAGGCAAGATGCATTTTAGGCATGGTGAAATGCACGCATTGGGATGACGGTGCTTGCCGTATGCCACGGTGTCTGCTTCAGTTCGACAGCAGGCTACACGGGACATACTTTAGGGAGCGTCTTTACTCTTCCGGGCGCTTTCCAATCTTGCGGGCGATGTAAATGAACGGCGTGTCCAAAAGGCTGGTCGCGACGTAAATCACATAGCAGGCCGCGGTAATCGCAATCAGCTCGGGGAACTTGTAGATTCCGAGGAATGCGCCGAAGTTGAAAATCACTATGTTGATGAGCTGGCTGATCAAAGTGGAGAAATTGTTTCTGAACCACAGGAACTTTGTCTTGTTGCCGCTTCTTTTTGCCGTGAGGTCCCACCATTTGTGGTAGAGCCAGACGTCGATGCTTTCTGAGACGACATATCCAAGCAGGCTTGCGAGGAGGATGCGCGGTGTGTTTGAGAAGAGTGCCTTTATGGAAGGCATCGCCCAGTCAGATTCCGCCGGTATGTAGTGAGTCCACATGAATGCGAGGACAATAAAGAAGAGCGTGGTGATGATTCCGAACTTTACGCCCCGGTTGGCATCCTTTTTTCCGTACAGCTCGCTCAAAATGTCGGTCGCAAGGTAGCTTGATGCGAAAAGCGTGTTGCCTAAGGTCTGGTCCATGCCGAAAGCGCGGACTAAAATTGTTACTTCGATATTCGCGAGGATTGCGGAGATACCGATCCAGACGTAGAGACCGCTCTTGCCGAAAAATTTCAGAAAAAGCAGGGTCGCGCCAAATGAAATCAAAAGCGAAATGATTAAGAGTAATTCATTCATTTTGATAGTGCCTCAAAAAAATAAAGAGTTGACCTGGTTTTGTTTAACGACAGGAAGGACTTCGAACTGTCGGGGCAGTGTGGGAAGTCTATCACAAATGCGGCCGGAGTGTAAAGAGTTTTTTTAAATTTATGTAGAATAAAAACAGATGCGGTACAAAAAAACTGGTTGGCAATTTCTTACCAACCAGCCTGATGTCTCGTTTATTTTACGATGTCGCCCTCGTTAAACGGGTCACCGCATTGTGGACAGAACTTCGGGGGATTCTTTGGATCCGGCGGTTCCCATCCGCACTTGTCGCATTTGTAAAGGGGTTCTCCGGCAGGTTTCGGTGAGCCGCAGTTCATGCAGAATTTTCCCTTGTTCAGGGTTCCGCAGGAGCAAGTCCATCCGTCGCCCGCAGCTGGTTTCGGTTTTCCACAGTTCATGCAGAAAGCCCCGGAGTTCGCCGTACCGCATGAGCAAGTCCATGAATTTGCCGCCGGCTGTTGTGGTGCTGCCTGTGGAGCCGCCTGCTGGGGAGGAACCTGCTGCTGTTGCTGCTGACCCATTGCGAAGAGGTTCTGTGCGTTCATGCCTCCCGCCATTCCTGCCATGCCCATTCCCATGAATCCGGTCATAGCTCCCGCAGTATTGTTCGCAGCCGCCATCATTGCATTTCCCTGAGATCCGACAAGGTGTGCCGCCGCAAATGTGGGATCCGTGTAAGCCGCCGTCTCCTGAAGCTGCTTGATCTTCTTCTCATCCTCTTCGTCCGCCTTTACGGAAGAGACACCGAATGAGACGATTTCTATACCGCGGAGGTTGCGCCATTTGTCGGAAAGGACCTTGTTCAGGGAATCGGCCATCTCCATGGTGTGGCCCGGGAGAGCAGAGTAACGTATGCCCTGTTCCGAAATGATTGCGAACGCAGGCTGGAGAGATGTAAGAAGCTCGCTCTTCAGCTGACTGTCAATCTGATCCCTCTTGAACTCTGAGGATACGTTTGAGCAGACGTTAGTATAGAAGAGAATCGGGTCGCAGATGCGGTAGCTGTATTCTCCGAAACACTTGATGGAAATGTCCATGTCGATTCTGGCACGCTGGTCAACGACGCGGAATGGAACTGAAGACGGCGTTCCGTACTTGTTTCCGATGATTTCCTTTGTGTTCACGTAGTAGACGCGCTGGTCCTTCGGCGGTTCTCCTCCGAATGCAATACGGCGTCCAATGTCCTTGAAGGTTTCCTTGATGCTCTCGCCAAGTTTTCCCGCGAAGATTGACGGGGACGTGGAAGAGTCATAGACGAACTCACCCGGTTCCGCGCAAAGCTCCGTTACCTTGCCCTGGTCCACGATAATCATGCACTGTCCGTCCGCAACGGCGATTACCGAGCCTTTTGATATGATGTTGTCAGTTCCCTTTGTGTTTGACGAACGTCCGCCAGTCCTTTTCTGTCCCTTTGTTACCAGAACATCCGGTGGAAGAGCCTCGCAGTAAAAGTACTCCTTCCACTGATCCGCCAGGTTTCCGCCCACAGCTCCTAAAGCAGCCGAAATAAGTCCCATTTATTCCTCCATTTTTATCGTTATAGGGTGATTGACGGAAATTGAAAAGTCCCTCCAAGCACCTAAATAAAAGTATAAACCATTTTTCTGAAAAATCAAGGGCTGAATTTAATCTTAGGAAAATTAGTGAAAAATTCTTGAAAAGTGTCCGCTAAGATGTATAATATCAAGTATAGAACAAGCATAGTGCATATTAGGAGGACACATGACCTTAACTGAACTGACCGGTGGAAAGAGCCTTGAGTTGAATGAGGTGGTGGGAACGAACACCATCAAGATTGCGGCATCCGGGAGACTGGACACCAACACTTCCATACAGCTGGAAAATCTCATAAAGGAAAGAAGCCCGAACGTGACGTCCCTGATTCTGGACCTGAGCGGAATTGAGTACATCTCCAGCGCGGGACTCAGAGTTGTTCTTCTGGCCCACAAAACCATGCTCTCGTACAGCGGAAAGATGATTGTGCAGTCACCGTCAGATTTTTGCAAGCAGGTTTTCAAGGCGACAGGAATGGAGAGCGTTCTGAACATACAGGAGTAGAAAAAAGGAGGGACCCAAGCTCATTCGGCAAGGAATCCCTCCCCATCCTCCTCTCAGGGGGATTTTTTTATGCCTTTGATTGGTCTGAATTCAAATCCTTGAAGATGGCCTTAATCTGATAGGCGAAAGAGTACAGGTCGTTGAAGAGCATTTCATTTTCCGAGGCGCATCGGGCGAAGTTGTCCAAGGTCTCCCGGTTCACATTGTCAGCGTCCTTTACTGATTTTATCATCTTGTTGATGTCCTCAATGTTCTCTTCAATTCGTGAGGTGACATGGGTGACATTGTCGTTGTTTTCCGAATTGATCTGACGGACATTCGAGAACTTTTCCAGCGTCTTTCCGGTTTCCTCGCTCAATCCCGTGAGCTCCTCCGCATTTTTCAGCGTATCCTTTTCGAGCGTTGAGATGGAGTGCGTGAGGTTTTCCACCTTCGTTTTGATGGTCTCGGAGGTTTTGTCAGTGTCATCAGAGAGTTTTTTAACCTCATTCGCGATGATTCTGAATCCTTTTCCCGCGACACCGGCACGTGCTGCCTCAATTGACGCGTTGAATGAAAGCAGGTTTGTCTGGGCGGAAATGTTCTTGATTGAGTCTACAAGGCTGTTGATTTCCTTCGCCTGCTGAATCAGCTCCTTGAACTGCTCCATGTACAGGCGGTAGTCAGCCTCAATTTTTCTGACAGAATGTTGCAGCTCCTCAATGGCATTAAAGATGGAGTCAAGACGCGCGTTGTTGTTCACGGCATTTTCTGAAATGTTTCTGGATTCCTTTCCGATGGTGCTGCTGCTTTCCGCAAGTTTCTCAAGGGCCTCCTTTTGAATTTTCGCCGCGTTGGTCTGCTCACCGATGTTGGTGAGATAATTTTTCAAAAAATCAGAGCCCAGAGCATCCTTTGCAAGATACTCAATCAGGATGTTCGATATGTCAAGTCCGCTTTTTACGAGATTTAAATTTTCCATATTAGTCACCTATTACCAAAGAAACCAGGGTTTGATTGCAATGAATCCTTCCAATCTGCTCGCCGTAACATGAGAATCCGCAGAAAGTTGGGAAAGTGTTTTTGTATTTTCCTATTATGGCGGGCTTCATGCCGGAGCGGTCAAAATACAGGGTTCGTGTTATGCATGTCATCAGGAGGGTGAATTTCGGATGCGGAATGGCGGAGCGGATTCCTTCGCAGGTCTGGTCGGCTTTTTGAAGGGCGTCCCCTATGTGCATCATCTCAAGCGTGGAATTCGGAGTGATCCGGGCAAACGAGGTGATTTTTTTGTCGCTTGTCAAGGATGCGAGCGCCGCAATGTGTATGCTTCCGTTTACAAAGCGTCCGAAGGGATTCTCAAAGGTCTGCTGTGCCGCCTGACTTTCGCTCACTCCAAGCTGCTCGGCGTAAACCGTTGTTGCGGGTCGTCCGTTCAGTGTGTGGAGCTCCCTTCTCATGGTGTCGGCCTTAGTCACATAAATCTGCTTGCCGGTCGGGTTGAAGATATCCTCCTGCCTTATGTCGAATTTGCATCGTGTCTTTACGAAAAGCATGACGGCTCCGTCCTGGGTTGACTTTCCGTTGTAGCTTACGAAACTTTTCGGCGTGTTTCCGGTATATCCTGCCGTGGCTCCTGCGAGAGGGAATCTGTCGTTCTTGATAATCGCGTAGAAATTGGAGAGGATGGTTTCCTCGGCGTTGTAGATTGCGTTCGTGAACTCAAGCGCAAAGGCATCCCTGTGTGAGTTCGGATCCGCGATGTTGATTCCGCAAGCCTTCAGAGCCGCCTCAATGTCGTCCTTGTATGCAATGGGATATTTGCTCGCATGGTCAATGAACACGCCCTTTACCTTCGTGGACAAGTCATGCATGGTTGTGAGGATGATAGAGCCCTCCGTAAATCCTGCGTCTGAAAATTCTCCGGCCGTGCTTGTTCCTAAGACTTCGGCGTTCGGGAATTTCTCCTTGATTTTTTTTGAGAGCAGCGGAAAATCATAATCTATGGCGGCAAGAAAGATTACGGCATTATACGAATCAAGATTTTTGTGAAGTTTTCCGCACAGCTCGTTGACCGCAGAATCTATGTTTTTGGTTCTGGTACTTACAACTTCCTGTTCCATTTGTTCCTCCACTCATCTCAGTATAAGGGATAAACCTACAGATGGCAAGGATTTTTTTAAGATTTATTGCCATGTACATTATTCACGCTTTGTTGTAAACTTTGTCTCAAGGGGGCGAACATGCGTATTGTGATTGTGCGGCACGGTGAGCCGAATTATGAGAGGGACTGTCTTACTGATTTGGGACATGAGCAGGCGAAATTAGCGGCGGAAAGATTGGCGGATGAGGGAATCGAAGAGATTTTTACATCCCCGATGGGGCGGGCTAGGGAGACAGCGGCATACACGGCTGAAAGGCTCGGCATAAAAAATGTGGGCGTTCTTGATTTCATGCCCGAGGTTAAATGGGGATCCGTTGACGGAAGTCCGATTTTCGCCGGAGGACATCCCTGGTCAATTTCGGATGAGATTGTGCGTCGCGGATTGAACCTGTGCGATGAGTCTTGGCGCGGCAATGATTTTTTCAAGAACAACCTTGTGACGGCGGAATGTGACAAGGTGGCACGCGGAACCGATGAATGGCTCAGGTCACTCGGCTATGAGAGGGAGGGACTTTATTACAGGAACATGCGCAGGGATGAGGCTCAGCATACGGTGGCTCTTTTTTGTCACGGAGGCTCATCGTCGGCGATGATTTCCCATGTTTTGAACCAGACTTTTCCCTATGTGTGCGCGACATTTCACGTGGATTTTACCGGCATCACGATCTTACGCTTTGACCGCTTCCCCGGTTCCCTCTGCATTCCGTCCCTGGAGATTGCCTGTGATTCTAGGCATATCATCGGGCCATCAAATCCTTGACGACCTCACTTGCGATAATCAGTCCTGCGACTGAGGGAACGAAAGCGATGCTTCCCGGCGCGATGGAATTCCCTTTTTTCTCAAGGGACTCATCCCCGGCCTGTATTTTGATTTCCACGGGACGTTCTTTTGAATAGACGACCTTTACGCCTCTCAATCCTCGCTTTTTACATTCCTGTCTCATCACTCGTGCAAGGGGACAGACGCTTGTTTCCGAAATGTCCGCGACCTCAAATGCCGTCGGATCCAATTTGTTCCCCGCTCCCATGCTGCAAATTATTGGCACATTGTTTTCCTTTGCCCGCACAATCAGCTCAAGCTTTGCCTTTACGGTGTCCACGGCATCCACCACATAATCATATTGTGAGAAATCAAACTGATCTTTTGTCTCGGGAAGAAAAAAACACTGGTAGGTCCTTACGTCTGCCTCTGGATTTATGTCCAGTATGCGCTCCCTCATCACATCCACCTTCGGCCGCCCGACCGTGGAATGCAATGCGATTATCTGCCGGTTCAGATTTGTGAGCGAGACACTGTCGCTGTCAATCAAATCCAGATGAAAAATCCCGCTCCGTGCAAGTGCCTCTGCGACGAATCCTCCGACACCGCCTATTCCGAAAATTGCGATCCGGGATGACCTGAGTTTTTCCATGGCCCCGGATCCGAGTAAAAGTTCTGTCCTTGAAAACTGATTTAACATAGCGGTTTCAGACTATCACAAAGCGGGCGCAGAGTAAAGAATAATGTGGTTAGCTTATGCTAATCTTTATTCTAAAAAGATATTATTTATTGAGGAAAAAAACCTTGTGATGTAAAATAGAAGAATGGTGAAAATAAAGTCATTCAAGGGTGGAATTCACCCCAAGGAGTTCAAGGAGCTGAGCAATCAGTGTCCCATTACTCCGGCATTTCCAAAATCAAAGACGGTAACAATTCCTGTGACGATGGGTGGCGCTCCTAATCAGCCGCTTGTAAAAGTGGGGGATGAGGTTGCCAGAGGTCAGTTGATTGCATCGGGCGAGGGATTTATGAACTGCCCCGTCCATTCATCGGTTTCCGGCAAGGTAAAGAAGATTCAGTCCTGTCTTGTCACGGCAAACGGCATGGCACCTTGCATCATTATTGAGGCGGACGATGCTGGTCGCGAAACTTTGCTTCCGGTTCTTGATCCGTTCCAATGCACGAAGGAAGAGGCCCTTGCTCGCATAAAGGAAGCGGGCATTGTTGGTATGGGAGGAGCGTCTTTTCCGTCCCACGTGAAACTGAATCCCCCGGCGGACAAAATAATCGATTATGTTCTTGTGAATGCGGCCGAGTGTGAGCCCTATCTGACCTGCGATGAGAGGACTATGCTTGAGTCTCCGAAGAAAGTGATAGACGGACTTGCGATTGTCCTCCATATAATCAACGGCGGAAAGGGTGGCTCCGGCAAGGCTGTCGGAATCATCGTCTTGGAGGATAACAAGGCCTATCTCCTTCCTGATTTGGAAAAGGCTATCAGTGACGCGGGCTATTCAGAAAAAATGTCCGTATGCCTTGTGAAAACAAAATATCCCCAGGGTGCGGAAAAGTTTATCGTCTCTGCCGCAACAGGACGAGAGATTCCCAGTGCGAAACTTCCAGCGGATGCCGGATGCGTCATTTCAAACGTCGGATCCGTCTGTGCCATAAGCGATGCGTTCAGGCTCGGACTTCCCCTGATTGACCGATCCCTTACAATCTCAGGCGGCGCGTTGGAAAAACCCGTGAACGTGCGTGTGCCCGTGGGAACCGTCGTAAGCGATCTTATGCCCGATGTGTTTTCTCTCAAGGCGGAGGGAAGTGCGGGAGAGGCCGTGAAGATTATCTCTGGTGGCCCGATGATGGGATTCGCCATGGTTTCCGCTGATTTCCCTGTGGCAAAGGGAACGAGCGGTGTGACTTTCCTTACTGAAAAGGAGACCTTCCTTGACGAGGAGTCCCAGTGTATTTCCTGCGGATCCTGTGTTGCAAAATGTGCCATGAGACTTTCCCCGGCTCTGATTGTCCGCGAGCTTAAGTCCGGCAACATTGAGAGGGCGAAGGGCTTCGGGCTCATGGATTGCATTGAGTGCGGATGCTGTGCCTTCGTGTGTCCTGCCAAAGTGAATCTCATCCAGAGAATCAGGCTCGGAAAAGGAATCGTCAGGCAGAAGATGGCGGAGGAAAAAGCCAAGGCCGCAGCAAAGGGAGGTGCAAAATGAGCCGTGTTCATGTTTCGTCCAGCCCCCATTTCAATTTGAAGTGCAGTCCCCAGATGATTATGGGAACCGTGATTGTTGCGATGCTCCCGGAAGCCATTATGGGAATCGTGCTTTTCGGATGGGGCGCTTTGATAAGGATTCTTGTTTCGGTCGCGTCCTGCGTGGCCTTTGAATTCCTCTTTCAGAAAATCACCAGGCAGAAAGTCGTAATCTCAAATCTTTCGGCTTGTGTCAGCGGCATGATGCTTGCGTTGGTAAGCTCACCGACCGTCCCAATCTGGATGTTCGTAATCGGGGCTGCGGTCGCGATGATTGTTGCCAAGGGTCTTTTCGGTGGAATCGGCTCCAATGTTTTCAATCCTGCTCTTACGGGGCGTGCCTTTATGTTCCTGAGCTTCCCTGCCGCGATGGGTGCAAGCTGGCTTAATCCGAGGACTGCCTCCGCCGTGGATGCGATCTCCTCCGCGACGACTCTCTCGCAGATTAAGGCCGGAAGCTTCGTTATGGGTGACAATACGCTGTGGGAGTATTTTATCGGAAACCGCGCGGGATGCATCGGTGAGACATCGGCTCTCTTGATTTTAATTTCCTTCGCGTTTTTGGCTCTTGCACGGATAATTGACTGGCGTGCTCCTTTGACTATGGTCGGAACCGTCGCCCTCTGCTCTCTGATTGCGGGTGAGAATGTTCCTCTCGCGCTGATGACCGGAGGACTTCTTTTCGGCGCGACATTTATGGTCACGGATTATGCCACGGCTCCAATCACTAAAAAAGGACGCTTGGTTTTCGGATTCGGATGCGGACTCATCACATTCCTGATCAGGAAATTCGGCGGATACCCTGAGGGCGTGATGTTCTCCATTTTGATTATGAACAGCGTCGCTCCGTTCCTTAACAATCTTACGGCAAGAAAATACGGCTACGGTAAAAAAGCCGGTCGTCCTGCTGACTCTTCAAGGGAGGTGAAGTGATGGGTGATGCTAAAGTAAAATCAGCTCCCAAAGAAGGTGTGTGGAGCATGGTTCGTCTTGGACTGGTTCTTACGGTCTATGCTGTTATGTGCTGCTCCGTCCTTGCCTTGGTGAATGTGTTCACTGCTCCCAAGATCAAGCAGAATCAGGAGAGAAAGGTCAGCGAGGCAATGAAGGAATTTTTCCCCGACTCAAGCCTGACTTTTGAGACCGTTGAGGATTACAAGGCTCCTGTCGTGGGTGCTATCACTGTTGATGAAATCTATGTGGCGAAAAAAGACGGACAGATTGTGGGAGGGGCAGCCCAGGTGACGGGTCCGACTTATGACCAGGGCTCAATCCTTGTCGGAATGAGGACGGACGGAACTGTTGCCGGTCTGAAATTCCTCAAGCTCACGGACTCACCCGGATTCGGTCTCAAGGCAAACGATCCGACTTTCAGGCTGCCGAACGGAAAAACTTTCTACGGTCAGTTTGAGGGAAAGAACGCAAGGGAAAGTTTTGAGGCTGGAAAAAACTTCGACGCTATTTCCGGGGCTACGATTACGAGCGTGGCGGTTTCCTCTTTAATCAACGAGGGAACAAAAAATCTTTTCTCATATTTTGACATGAAGGGGGCGAACTGATGAGTACGGCTGGGTCAAAAATCAATAAGCTTAAGACCTTCACAAATGGTTTTATCCGCGAGAATCCTCTGCTGGTTCTGAACATCGGATTGTGTTCGTCTCTCGGCGTTACAACTAGCATTTTCAACGGTCTTGGCATGGGTGCCGGAATGACTTTCGTTCTTGTGATGAGCGAAATCGTAATCAGTCTTTTCAGGAAGCTCATTCCCTCGGCAATCCGTCTGCCGGTTTTCATTACGGTCATCGCGGCTTTTACCACGATCGTCCAGATGGTGCTCAACGCTTACGTAGAGAATCTTTACAACGCCCTCGGTGTTTTCATTCCGCTGATTGTCGTCAACTGTATCATCATGGGGCGCGTGGAGGCTTTCGCTTCGAAAAATAAAATCGGGGACTCAATCCTTGATGCGCTTGGAATGGGAATCGGCTACACAATCGTGCTGGTCCTGATTTCCCTGATTCGCGAGCTGCTTGGCGGAGGAACTCTTTTCGCAGGCACTTCCCTGAAAATTGAGGTGATACCAGAGGCTTACCGCATCGGAATCTTCAACAGTGCTCCCGGTGGATTTTTAGTCTTCGGAATTCTTGCGGCCTTGGTTCAGGCATGGAAGCAGTCTCAGAAGAGCAAGTCGGATGCGGCTGAAATCAACGCGCTGAAAAAAGCTGAGTCGGAGGCTGATGCTTCGGCTGCCGCACCTGCAAGTACCGAAAAAAAGGAGGCTCCAAATGCTTGATTCAATTTCCCTTTTTATAAAATCCGCGCTGATTGACAATGTGGTTTTCATACAGTATCTCGCAATCTGTCCCTTCATCGGAATGACGGGCGACACTGAGAAAGCGACCGGAATGGGACTTGCAACGACTTTCGTCATCATGCTCGCAACCCTTGTCACATGGCCGCTCTACAAGTTCGTGATGATTCCTCTCAAGCTTGAATTCTTGCAGACTCTCTTTTTCATCCTCGTGATTGCGTCCCTTGTTCAGCTCGTGGAATTCTTCCTGAAAAAAATGTCTCCCGGACTCTACAACGCGATGGGTGTTTATCTTGCCCTGATTACGACGAACTGCGCCGTGCTTGGAATCACAATCAACTGCATTTCCAAGAACTACAATTACGTGCAGAGCCTGGTTTACGCGTTCGGTTCCGCCATGGGATTCCTCATTTCCATGGTGATTATGAGCGGTGTCCGAAGCCGCCTTAAGTCCGCGAATGTTCCAAAGGCATTTCAGGGTACCCCGATTCTTTATGTCTGCGCGAGTCTTTTGAGTCTTGCCTTCCTTGGATTCAAGGGTCTGATAAAATAGGGGGTAGGGATATTTATGGAAATCATTTTATATACTGTTATCGTTGCAATTGTCATCGCGTTCATTCTCGGCGTGCTGCTTGGACTCTTCAAAAAGATTTTTCATGTGGACACGGATCCCAAGGTTCAGCTTGTGCGTGATGCCCTGAGCGGTGCGAACTGCGGTGGATGCGGACTTGCCGGATGCGATGCCTTTGCGAGTGCCGTCGTGAAAGGAGATGTCCCTACAAACGGATGTGTCGCCGGTGGTGCTTCCTGCGCTGAAAAAATCGCGAACATTTTGGGAAGCGTGGGAGTTGAGGTAAAGCCGAAGGTCGCTTTTCTTGCGTGTGCCGGTTCAAAAGATTGCGCCGGGGATAAGGCTGAGTACATCGGCATAAAAACATGCAAGGCTGCCCAGCTCACCATGAACGGAACAAAAAAATGTGCTTTCGGCTGCATCGGTTTCGGGGACTGTGTTGAGGCCTGTCCATTCGGTGCCCTTTACATGGGGGACGACGGTCTTCCCAAGGTGAACAAGTCAAAATGCGTCGCCTGCGGAAAATGTGCGGCCGCATGTCCGAAACACCTCTTCAAATTTGTGGACGCGGATTTGAAGGGACCCGTCGCCGCCTGCTCGAACAAAAGCGACAACAAACCGCAGATCAGGAAGGACTGTTCACGAGGCTGCTTCAAGTGCGGACTCTGCGCCAAAAAGTGTCCCGAACAGTGCATTGACGTAAGCTCGGGCATCCCGGTGGTTGACTACTCAAAATGTACCGGCTGCGGAACCTGCGTCGGAGCCTGCCCGGATAAAGTGCTCGTAATGCTCTGATTCATTGTGTCATTGCCGTGCTTGACACGGCAGCGTCATTTATACATCTCTTCAAGCTTTACGAGCGTACAGTCCTTTGCGTTCTGCATCACGTAATCCGTAAAGCCTGAAAGAGAAAACAGCATGATTTTTAAATTCGTTGCCGGAAGATATTTCAGCTTTTCGAGGAAATTCTCCAAATCTTCTTTTCCGAATTTTTCTGCCTTGAATTTGCACTCACCGGCCAGGACCATTTTTTTTCCGTCCAATCCCAGTAAATCTATTTCAATGGATTTTATCTCTTTTTCGAGTTTCATGGAGTTTTGGTATTCAACGATGTCGGTCAAGAAGACAGGAACTTTTTTTGTTCCGCAGTTGCTCAAGATATATGCCTTGGCCATCTCCTCAAAAGTCTTCCCCATGAACTCATGTAAATTTTCCCTTACTTTTTTCTTGTAATAAATTTGTCCCTTCCCGCTGTTTATGAGGCTCGCTCCCGGCATGACATAGCGGAAATAAAAATTTATCATGGAATCTGCAATCAGATAGTAGGGCTTCGGTGACTCCCTCCGCTCAACAATTTCTGCCGCCATAAGATTTTTCAGGCAGAAGCTTATGTCCTTTATCCCTGTTGCGGATTGAATCTCATTGTATTTTGTTTTTTGTCACTTTCAAAAAATTTTGATGTAAAATTATAAGAAAAACTGATATTTTTTTCGGGGCTATTTGGGGCAATCTGGGCTGTTTTGGGTCAAATTTAGGGGGCGATTCACCAGATAATTTTGATTTATATAGTCCAAAATCGACTGTTTATTAAGCTGTATCTGTTTGTCTTCAACCATTCTTATAATTGTCAGTTCTGATACTGCCAGTATTTCAGCTGCATCCTTGACAGTGAGATTTTCAGGAACTCCCGGCAGTAAATCTATGGTGTTTTTGGCAGACAGCCATTCTTTCGCTTCTTCTTCATCTATATTGTTTTCCGTAATTATTGGCATTTTATTCCTCCTCTTCGGCAATCGCCTGTCTTGTTCTCCTGTACCAGTCAAGGTTCAGTTCTTCCTTGCGGACCCTTATCATTCCCTCGTTTATGGAATACTCCCTTGCAAGGAATCCGGCACGGAACCAGTATTCTGGATTTAATTCATTGTATTTTTTGCCACACTCTGCAAAGTGAATAATCGAGTTTTGTATTTCCTTCGGGAATTTTCCATCCCTGAATTTTTCAAACGCGTTCATTTATGCTTCTCCTCCTTTTTCTCCCAGCTGTCACAAATCCCTGTAGGCATTACGCTTGTCTCCATTACCCATTCATCAGGATTTTTGCAAGAAAGCGAGAGGTTAAATCTTGAGAATGAGTGCTTGCAAGTCCAGCAGCATTTTATGTCGCGGTCTGTCCTGTATGTTTTTCTATCTTCTATCATTTTCATACCTCCGAAGGTTCCCAATCAGGAATGTCATTTACCCGGTGTTGTGTGAGCTTACTGGTTTTGATTTCCTCGTCCGCGCAATGAGAGCAGATTGTGTGCGCTGAATCTGCCCACCAGCAGAAACCATGTTTCGGATGATAGCAAGGATTGTTATGTGTGCAACCACATTTTTTACAGGTTTCTTCAGCCATTTTTCTTTTCCTCCTCTTCATCTGGAATTACCTGATATTTCCAGTTGTCGTCGCACAAAATACGACACATCAAGACCATTATTTCTCCGTAGCAAAGGTCTTTGCATTCTACGGATTCTTTATCATCGCTACTTATGAATTTCAATGTCATGTTTTGTTTCTCCTTATCCAAATAGGCACAATTTCCGTCTAAGGTTTCATAATTTTACTCCTTCTTAAAAAGCATTTCTTTTATTGATTTTTGATACAAGCCTATACAAGCCAAAACAGCTTTCATTCCCTCCACAAAGGCGCATTCTAGCTTTTCCTCTTCGGTTTTTCCAATGCAATTTTGGTAGCCACATCCTTTGCCCTCGTACCATTCTACAAACACTCGGTTTCGTTTTCGGATCTTTTTTTTCATTTTTTCCTTCTTCCCTCCGGCTCCTTGTGCGGAAGGGATTTCAAGTATGCGTAAAAGGCTGCTTCCAAATCCTCGGCGGGATCTATGAGGTATTCTGCAAGGCTCCACCAGGGAATCCGTATGACGGTATCGCGGATTACCGTGCAGTCGAGCCTGTAGTAATTCAGGAGAGTCTGAATTTCGTCGTAAGTTACGCGGAGCATGGTGCAGACTTCTTTTTCCCGGTACATATAGCGCGTGCCATTTTCAGCATTGCGTATGATGTGGTGTATAAGAAGACTTCTTCCTTCCTGCGTACTCGGTGACGGAGACATCTCATCTTCGGAAAACAGCCATCCTTCTGTCATTTTGCGGTGCGCTCCATTTTTGAGAGGAATGCCATTATGCTTCTGAGCTCGTTGGGATCGCATTTGTTGTATGCGTTCTTCTTGAATTTGGAACGTGCAAAATTATCAAGGCGGGTCTTCCAATCATCCCCGAGTATTTTCCTTGCACGTGCGCTTACTGCATCGCATAGTGACGGGGTTTCCCATCGCGGATAGAATCTGTATGTGCTCTTTCCGAGCCTTGATAGTATGCTGTTGAGGTCCGCAAAGACGGTATTGAGTTCCTTCATCGTGCATTCGGTGCAGCTTTGTTTTCCTGTTGCGCCGGAGATTATGAGACGGTAGGTGTCATCGTCCAATCCGGCGGAGTTTTTCTGAGCGTGAATCAAGCTGATGAGACGTGCCCGGTTTGACTTCTGGTTTTGCTTCTTATTCATGCTGCCTCCTTATGCCGCACAGAGCTTGTCGAGCATGTTGTCGGTGATGGTGGCAAGGCCGGAGGCTTTCGCCATCTTGCTGATTGCTATTGAGTCGTTTACGATTGAGCGGAATCCTCCCTGGGCATGACGGACGAGTCTGTCGGCTGTGGACGGCGTGATGTCGATTCCGGCCGCCTCGTGGTAGTAGGCTGCGACATCCACGGCATGGGCCCGGTCGAACAGTACGATCGGATTCCTGATTCTGCTTCTGAGCCTGGGGATTCTGTCTGTCTTTGTCTTCAATCCTTCCTCCCCGACGAGCAGGAAAGGAAGCTGGCATCGTTCGTTCAGGGCGCGGATTATCTCAAGGTAGCGGACGGGGAGCTTGTCGGCCTCGTCAATGATTACGAGTTTTCTTGCGTATTTGCAGTTCTCCTCAAGCACGCTGAGACATTCTCCGAAGCTGTGTGGCCTTGTATGAGCCACGGACTCGCAGATGTCGCGCAAAAGCTGTGTCTTTGTAGAGCCGTCCACAAAGAGTACGTAGGACGCGTTCGGGTTTTCCTGGACATACCATTTTGCTGAGTGTGTCTTTCCCCGCTCGGCGGTTCCGATTGCCATTCCGATTGATGACGACATGGTTCCGTCCGGTGCCGAAAGGTCATCCGCAAGGGCCTTGAAGCGTGAGACGCTCGGAGTGAGCACCAGCACGTCGGTGTCAATCGCGATGCCCTGTGGTATACTCTTTGTGTAGCCCGCATTCTTGAGGCGTTCGATGTACTCAACTTCCTTCTCCTGCCAGTTCGGGTAGTTCTGGTGGCAGATTTTGACGATTTGGGATTTGTCAACTCCGATGATGCGGGCTGCTTCCTGCATGGACAGCCTGTTGTTTTCAATCCAGTTTCTCAACATAATTTTTCCTCCTATCTGTTGAATTTGTCCCTGACATAAGACGAGAAGTAGTTTTCCTCGCTTGATGTCATTTTGCTCTCGTAGTCAAACTTGAAGTCCAGTTCCTCGTGGCTTAGGTGCTCGCCTGAGTAAAGCTGGTTCAAGATGTATTCATAACGCTCGCGGTCGGTGTAGAACACCGGCTTTCCGTGGGCGCGGAGTACGTTCTCGCTTCCGATTCTTGCCGCAAGCGTCTCAAGGAAATCCTCCTGGGAAAGGGTCTCTTCCCGGCGGTTGAATGATTCCGGCATCGCTCCGAATTCTTCCCTGCGCCTGCTCACCGCAAGAGGAATTTCCCGCAGTTCCTCTTGCTCTGCATCAGCTTTTTTTATAACGGGTGTCGGAATCACCTGTTCCGGCGTGGTGTACTCAAGCTGATTCTGTACCGATTTTTCCGCCAGGTCTTCCGCCGCGTGGAGCTCCTCGAACTTCTTCGGCTCTGACAGAACCCTTATGTTCTTGTTCTGGGTCGCAAGATTGAAAGCCTCCTGGACTGTGCGCATGTTGCGTTTCTTCCATTTAAGCTGCTCAATCATCTCCTGCTCGTTCAGCATGTCGATTTTCTTGACAGGCCGCAGTGCGATTGCGTGATTAGTTCCCGGCTCTATCGCGAACACTCCGAGGTCAAGGTTCTCCGGGTCGTAGCGGATCTCCACTTTCTGTCGGTTGTAGGCGACGAGGGTTCCACGGTTCTGCAGGATCATCTCCTGCGTCAAATCCGGTCCGATGTACTCAGTGCCGTTGAGCTCGATGCGGTCTCCCTTTACCTGACGGTACGTGCTTTCCATGAACAGGTAGGCTTCGTCACGCGGGTCAATCATTGTAGGCATCCAGCCGCCGCACTTGTACTCCTCGAGCTTTTCTTTCGGTGAGCAGCCCAGCGTGGAGTGGACACGGTTTTCATAGATGTCGATTGCCTTTACCACCTGATGGATGAACTCGTCGTAGGTGAGGATGTAGCCGCTCTGCTTCTGCCATTCAAGACGCTTTGTCGCCTGTTCTTCCTCCGGGGCAGATATTGCCAGTCCCTTCACAAGTCCGGGCAGGCACTGGTCGCGCAGAATCTGCTCAAGCGTGTTGAAGAAACGCTCGATTGGCTTTGTCTTTGCGTTCTTTACGCGGGCGAATATCCTGCGGTGCTGCTTTTCCCACTCCGCCTTTGTCGGAACCACGTCTACGACAAGACCCTCGGTGTCCTCCACGATGTAGCGTCCGTTGTCGGCATGGTACAGGTCGGCCTCGTCCAGGAAGCGCACTCCGTAGCTCTGGAGACGCTCCACAATCTGGGATGCGAGCTGTGACTTTTCGCTCGTACCGTTGTCGTTGTAGGTGCTCTCGAACTTGCCGAAGCGTTTGATTCCCATGCGAAGGGCACGTGTTACGGTGTAGGTGTTGTACGCGATGTCGAAGCTGATTCCGTATACAAGGCGTGTCGCCATGTCAAGCCAGAGATAGCACTCCGCCCTGATGTACATGTCCTTTGTGCCTGTGGCGTTCGGGTTGAGGCACCAGAAGTCGAAGATGTGCTGGTCTCCTACTATCAGCTGGAACGGCGTGAGCTTGGACAGGTCGCGGCTTATGTAGAACATGTTGTCCAGTGCCCTCTGACCGCCCTTGGCTAGAAGCTTCATGGCCGGGCTGATGTTCCTTGCGTGGACGTATGCGCTCGCCTCGCTTCCTATCTGCCATCCCTGACGCTCCGCCTCCTCCCTGGTGCAGTTGTAGGCGTTCCTCACGGTACAGCCACCGACCTGCTGGATTGCCGCAAGAAGGAAGTTCGTGAAGAAGCTCAGAGCCTCGTCGCTCCACGCATAGACGTGTCTTCCCTGGCGACCTTCCGGCAGCGCGAACATGGAGCCGCTTTCCATCCTGCGGATATACCGCTGGACGGTGGGGACTGATATGCTGAACTGCCGGGCGATCTGCTCGTAGGCCTTTGCCTTTGAGATGAGGGGGCTGCGCTTTCTGAATGCGTCATAGACGGCGGCGCGGAGCGGATATTTTTTGTCTGTGACTGGGACGAAGGGTGTCATTACTCAGCTCCTGAATTGAATTCCAAATCCGCTTCGTGCATACTGTTGATTGTGCTTCGTATTCGCAATCCGATGTTGCAGACTGCCGCCATGCGGACGGAGGGATCCTCGAAAGACTCAAGGTATCTGCTCATCATCTCAAGAACCTCGTTTTGGGCAATCATCTGCTCCTTTGTCTGCAGCGTGAATTTAGCGTAATTTTTTCCCTGCGCAAGGACCGTCGTGGAAAAATAGTCATTATCCTTCCAGTTGTATTTCACCTTCTTGTCGTAGAGTTCCCTTGCTATATCAGAAAGCTTTTTGTTCAGAACCCTGGTGCGGTATTCTTTTTCGCATCCAAGCTCATTCCAGCCCTGATCATACAGACGCTCGCCGGTTGCCATGGCATGAGCAATAAGCTGCTCTTTTTTAGACTGCAGGGACTGTACCTCCGGACTTAACTCTCCGATTCCCGGGTTTGCGCTCTTGGCGTTTGCGAGGGCATATTCCTCAGGTGTCAGCACCCTGTCGCCAGAAGGGTCGTAGAGCTTGAGCCAAAGGTACGCAGTCTTTTTGGAAAGTCCGACAAGCTCAAGGAAGTCGCAGAAACCGAATGTCTGAGCGTCCTCGCTTCGCCTGTCACCGCCTCTCTGGGCAAGTGCCTCATGCGCTATCCAGAGGTCGCGGGCAACGTCAAGGGAAACCTTTCGGAGCTGCTCAACCTTGGGGCGGAGCTCCTGGACTGCGGACTCCATGTTCCAGCCGTCTATCTCCTTCTGGAAGGGAAATGCCTGATCGGGTGTAAGTGCTGTATTTGACGGTATTAGTTCGTTCATTTTTTTTCAAGACTCCTTTGCCGGCAGGTGCCGACATCCAGCTTGCACCTGCCTGTTTATGTCAGCTTGCAGATTTAAGAAGGTCCTTGTTGATTTCTTCTGTGTCTGCCTCGCAGAAGAAGTCGTCCGCTATCTTGCGGCAGGCATCGACCTGAAGAAGCTGTTCGTCCGTAAGTTCCGTCATGGCAACTTTGTCCGGCTCTTCCTTGGTGCGTATGCAGTTGAAGAGGTTCATTTTCCTGAGGAGCTCAAGCGTTGTCTTCTTCACGCTGATTTTTGTAGTCTTCCTCCATCCGAATTTTCCGAAGGAAAGCTCGACCGTCTTGTTGTCCTTGAAAAGGTCCGCCTTGTTGTATTCCGCGAAGGCCGCGATTTTTGCAGACAGGTCCTGGATGCGGGAACGAAGCTTTTCCCCCTGCTTTGCGGCCTCTGTCTTGATTTCCGCAATCTTCTTGTTGGCCTCGTTGTCGATGGCCTCAAGTTCCTTCTCTGCAAGTCCGATGTCCCTGAGCGCTAGGTTCACATCCTCTATGCTCTCCAATTTTGCCATGCTGGGTTTGTAACGTGTTCCCATTTTTTTCTCCTTATGGTAATATGTTTTATGTCTAGGCGGCATCATTGCCGTCGGGACTTTCTTTGGCGGGGGAAACTGTGAGTGCGGTCACGTTCCCCCTTTTGTTTTCATCGCTTCCGTCTATGAGCCAGACGGCTTCGGCGGGCGAGAGACCAAGGCGCTGGGCGAGCGTGAAGAATCCCGCCGCCGCGAACTGCAGCCCCTCGTAGCTCATTGCGGCCACAGCGTGCGGTATGCGCTCCGCCGTGAGGGCTTCCTTTTTGTCGCTTTCCATGAAGCGCGGCTTCCGTCCGTTCTTCCAAAGTCCCATGCGTACCTCCTTCATCACGCTCCGGATGTTGACTTCCTCCACCGCCCTTCGGTAGGCGTTCTCCCAGAAGGAGCGCAGGGGCGTTCCCTCCGGCAGACGGCAGAGCATCCGGGCGCAGCTTCTGACCACCGCCTCCGGGTTCCTGACATAAGGGGCTCCGTAGTCAGTGACTCTCAGACCCGGCTCCACAATCCTTTTCTTTCCGAACATGTTTTTTTTCCTCCTGTTCAATGGCGAGGCAGAAAGCCCCGCAGATTTTTTTCATCAGACGCACCGCGTCGTCATCCGGCAGTATGAGCCTGATTCCCATCAAGCGGCCGGATTTGACAAGTCCGATGTCCCTTATGGGAGTCATTCCGTCTGGCTCCGGGCTGTATCCCGGCACATTCGCGACCAACTCCCATTCCGGCCAGTTCTCCGATATGGTCCTCGCCATCGCCGTGAAGACCGCGATTTTCCTTGCCGTCTCGAAGTCCGGCTCCCTGTTGCGTCTTTTTTTCATGCCGCCGTCTCCCGCAGGTGCTGGACCATTTCGTTCCAGCTTGGATAGCCGAGCTTGGACGCTACCGCACGCTCTATGCGCTGGCTGTGGCTCTTGCCGGAAAGCACGT
>JAEEYO010000011.1 GCA_016288205.1 Treponema sp.
CAGGTTTCTTGCGGAAAAGAAGGCTGAGACCGAACTGACAAGATCCATTGAGGAAAAAGTGTCCTTCGCTAGGAAAAACAAGGAATGGAGGCGACAGTACATGACGTGGCAGCAGACAATAAACGAGGAAAGAGAGATTGCATTCGAAGATGGAATTGAAAGAGGATTTGAGAAAGGAATCGAGCAAGGAATTGAGCGTGCGAGAATCGAAGACGCAGAGAATCTTCTGAAAATGGGAGTGGGCACTGTTGAGCAAATTTCACAGGCAACAGGACTTCCTTTGGAACAAGTCATGCAGATTAAAGAGCGGATTGTGTAAATGTTACAAATCAGCAAGGTTTTTCACAAATTCTGATGACTGGAAAGAACATTATTCAGTAATTTTATGGTTAAACACTAAGTACACATGGCTCATCGTAAAGTTTGATCTGCTCTTTGGTCTTTCATCTCATTCCTCATCTAATGCTTTTCTGCAATCATTTACAAATCTTCCAAAACCAATCGAATCAAGTTTTTGTTTTCTGGCTTTGGGAAAATCTTCTTTATACCAATCTCTGTTGTCATTTATAAATCTAGTTAATTTTTTCTCCAAAGGATCTTTTGAGGATGAATTATTGGGAAAACTCCCATTATGAGTAACTAGCCATTGTTTTAACAACTCAAAGTTCTTATCCCAATTTTTTCCCGGTGACTTCTTTCTACCGTCTTGAATCCATTCAAAACCGATTGATTCTAATTGAACTATTTTGTCTTTTGATAGTTTACCATCATAATAATATGTTCTCTGGTCTTTGGCCCAAGGACCGTAAACAGTTTTGCTTTTACTGCCTATTTTATCGTAATAGTTTGGCAAGAATCCATTTTTTTCATAATAACTCTTTAGATAAAGAAATTTATCATTCCAAGATTCTTTGTTAAAATCTATTATTTTAAAATCTCTTATTCTTATTTCTTCTAAGCATTTAATTCGATTTTGTGGTAATTGTAATTTGCTAGAGTTGTATTGCTTATACTGGTTTGATAACCAGTTATAAACTTTTTTATCTTCAATTTGATCTGGAAAATGACCTAATTCTTCAATTGCCCTTTTTGCATCTTCAAAACTTTTCATCCATTTAGGATCCTCAAATATAAAACCAATGGAAGAAAGTCTTTCATACCGTTCTTGTTTTAAGTTATTATTTCTATAATCACCCCTAATCTGCATCATCCAAACTGCCAACTTATGTTCATCTCCTGTTGTTGCTTTATTTCCGCTTTTCTGGATTGGCCATTTTCCATTGTGAGTTTCAAGAAAATGAATCAATAAGTTAAAGTTGTCATTCCATTTATCTGCCTGGAAATCCCATGTAAAATTTAAGAATTCAAGTTTTTTTATCTTTTCTGCAGATAAAATTCCTTTTTTATAGAAAGTACGTTGTTGAGAACAAAATCGAGCAAGATTTTCATTATCTGAGTTTGTTGGAAAAGAATTATTATTGTTCTCCAAATACTCTTTTAGTTCCTTATAAAACAATTCCCATGTATTAGAGTTTTTTGAAATTATCTCCGTAAAAAGTGCAGTTTCTATATTCTTCTCTATGTTTTCAAAAGTTAACAAGTCATTTAATTTACTTTCCGAATCATAGACAAACCGTACTTTTAAATTTTCAAGGTTTTTATTTGTCTGCTTATATGCAAGATTGTTTATCTCATCTTGTAAACGCTCATCATGATCAGCAACAGAGCGAATTATTTTAATGACATTACTGAAGATACTTGTATCTATTTCTTCTTCGATATCCGTTTCTTTTTTAAAATAGATTGGAATAATTATTTTCCCAATTTTATTTGGATTATTTTTATCTTTTCTAAGGGTTCTTCCCACAGCCTGCACAATATCAACTTTTGATTTTTTCGGGTCACAAAAAAACACCGCGTCAACAGAAGGGATATCTACACCTTCTGTCAGACATCTTGCATTTGCAACTACAGCTTTTTCCGAATTCCTAAAAGCATTTAAAATCAAACTTCTCTTGCTTGAAGGCAACTTTCCACTCACAAAGTATGATTCTATATCAGTGCTTATTTTTTTATTTCGTTCGGAAAAGAATTGGGCTTGATTCAGTTTTGAATGAAATGTGATTGCATGTTTTATAGAATACTTTTCGAAGGCAAGTTTTACTGCATAGTTATTTACAAAATCAGTTATAGAATTACTTTTGTCAATGTAATAATTGTTCTTTAACAAAGAATAAAGATTGTCATCGGCAATACCTAAACAAACAATCTGATAATCAACCAAAATCCCCAGTTGTATTGCCTCTGCAAACGACATTCTATATATTTCTTTTCCATAGGTAGTTTCATCGGACATATCAAAAAAAAGAATTCCTGTCTCTTCTATATTTTTCTTTATAGTTTGACTGTAAACTCTTGGGGTTGCTGTCATATACAGACGCTTTGCGATGTGCATGTTCTCTGTATCTTTATGAACCAATGGAAACACACCACAGTCTATACTCGCTGTTCTATGGGCTTCATCACATATTGCTAAATCAATTGCCGGAAGCTTCTCATCATAAGCTGCAATAATTTTATTAAAAGATTGATATGTAGAAAAAATGACTTTTTTATTGAAAGTTTCTTTTTTTATAAAACTCTTTATCTCAATTGGATTATCAATGACAAAGGAATCCAAATCATATAAATGAATATTTGATGAATCCTCGTCTTTGTCGATATCCATTTCTGAACAAACAATTATATAATCAAAAGGAGCATTTGATTCTTTTATCCATTCATTTTTTGTTTGCCTAATAAGGTTTAAGGAGGGAACTAAGAAAAGCGTTAGATTTACATCAAGTGTTTCTCTAATCCATAATGAAATTAGTGTTTTACCTGTTCCACAAGGTAATATCAATTTACCCCGATTAAGCTCTGAAAAATAGGATGAAACTGTATTTATTATTTCTTTTTGATATGGACGTGGACTTTTTTTAGTATATGAAACTTTTTTACTGTTTTTTAAATATTCACGAAGATTAGCAAAGAAATCAGAATCAAGTTCCAAAAGATCCTTAATGCTAAGAAAGCACAAATTATCTGTTCTGTCTTTTGAAATATCATCAATTTCAGAAGCATTTGAGAAAATAATCAATTTTTGAATTTTACTAGATGAAGCAAAACCAAATAGATTTGCTAACTTATCCTTTGACCATCCAAGTTTGCAACTCTCATCATTTTTAAATTTACATTGGACAGCGATAAAACTGTTATTATTATCTTGTAACAATAAGTCGATTCCATGGTCAGTATGGTTAATATTTAATTCTATTTTAGTATCCATTGGTATTTCATCAAACAACCATACTTCCTTGTATTCGTTCTGATATAGTGGATTACAAATAAAGAAATATTTTGCAAAATATTCAAATAGTTTTCCGGCTTCAGTGCTCTTCTTGCCACTATTTTGAATAGATGTATTGTATAATTGTTCCAGTTTTTCTTTTAGAGATTCCCAACTATTTTTGTTTTCGAGTAATTTTATTAACTCTGCTTTATAATCCATATTGACCTCACATTATTATTATAGGTTTTAATACAGAATTATTCAACACTTAACAATTTAACTATACAAAACCATCAATTTAGCATAGTTAAATTGTTATAATTATGTAAAGAAAATTTTATTTCATGGTGAAATCTCATTTTTCCCTAAAACTAGGTAATCATTAATCACAAAAACTGGTACAAGTACACGGCACTGACAGCCCCAAAATATGACTTATAACATCCCAAACTTAGCTGACGCTGACGCAAAGAAGGTAAATGCCGCTTTCGAGTTATATTCCGCGGGAGTAAATCAGCTCTTATAACAAGATTTTATAAAAAACTTTGCGAATTTGATTACCGTGGTGAAGATTTGCGGAATATTATAATGCAGAGTCAAAAAAAAAGGAGCTGCATTATGGGAAAAATACAAAAGTCTCCCGCGTGGGAAGACCTGACCTTTGCGAACAATTTTCTTTTCTGCAAGATTATGGAAAGCGAGCCGGAGCTGTGCCGCCAAATTCTGGAGATGTTGCTAAACATTAAGATTGAGAGACTGGAGCCGGTCCAGGCTGAGCGAACCATGCTGGAGACGATGGACTCAAAAAGCGTCCGTTTCGACGTGTATGCAAAGGATGACAAGCGGATTTTCGACATTGAGATACAGACAAGCGCGAACACAAATCTTCCGAAGAGAGCAAGGTACTATCAGAGCGTGATTGACATGGACAATCTTTCGCAGGGGGAGAATTACAGCAAGCTGAAAGACTCCTACGTTATCTTTCTGTGCCTGACACCCCCCTTCAAGAAAAACCGTCCGGTCTATTTCTTCGAGAACACCTGCCGTGGGGACGACGAAATAAAATTGAACGACAGGACCTTCAAGGTCTTTTTTATTGCCAGCGAATATGCTAAAATGGAAAGCGACGAGGAAAAGCACTTTTTCAAATTTTTAGCCGGGCAGAAAGCCGAGAGCGGGCTTACCAAATCAATAGAAGAAAAGGTCTCCTTCGCCAAGAAAAACATGAAGTGGAGGAAACAATATATGACATGGCAACAGACGATAGATGAGGAAAAGGATATTGCCTTTGAGGAGGGAATGAAACTCGGAATCGAACAAGGGATAGAGCGTGCGAGAATCGAAAACGCAGAGAATTTTCTAAAAATGGGAATAGTCACTGCTGAGCAAATATCTCAGGCAACAGGGCTTCCGCTGGAGCAAGTCATGCAGATTAAAGAGCGGATTATGAAATGAGACTTTTATCCCCCGCGTTAGGGATGCGGAGGGCGGCGGAGCCGTTCCGAAGGAATGGAGCGGGAATGCGGAACCCGGAGCAGCCCGACCCGCCTGTCCCGGAGCGCAGCGGAGGGGCAGGCGGGGAACGCCCGCTTGAAGATTAATCGCTTGTTCTGAACGCCGTTAAGTTTCTTGCGCTTTTAATCCGTGCCACGACATTTTTTTTCGAGAAAACTATATACATGGTCGTTGAAGCCTTCTTTCAATATCATCAGTTTCTCACTTGCGGTCAAAGATTTGGAGCAGGACAAGTACATTTTCATTCCGCCCTCAAAAAGGTCAAGCATGTGGTCCAGAAAGTGTGACATGGTAAACACGATGTCATCATAGTCCGTATCGGGGCCTGGTTGGATGTGTCTTTGCGGACAGTAGGATAATGTCTCAGCCAATCGGATTATGGAATCCCACACGGTGTACTGGTCGCTCACTTCAAGCATGTCGCTTGTGAAGGTCCTGAGATCATGTAATTCATTTTCGGTGAGGGGAAAACGGATGTCGCGGACAAGGTGGTAAAATTCCCATCGCATGCTTTTCTGCAGAATGTTCTCGTCGGTGAATCCAAGGTGTTGTGCAGCCGCATAGCAGATGAGTGCCTTTGGATTTTTCCGGTATATTTCCCTGAGCGTTTTCGGCGGATCTTAGGCGGGCTCTATTTCTGTTTCGGCAGGATTTCTATGGAGCATCGTTTGACTGCGCTCAGGTTTCCTGCATGATCCTCCGCCCTCGCACGGAATGTCCATTTGCCGGATGAGCCGGCCGTTAGCGGATGTGCGAAAAGAAACTGCTCCGCGTACTGATAGTCCATGTTTATGTCGAAGCTTTCGGATGCGGAATTCGGGGACTCGGCCTTCACATGCACGCACTTGATGTCCCAGTTTTTGTCTTTCAGCTCAAGGAAAAGAACCACGGGGCTTCCTTCCGACGTTTTTTTGACCTGGGTGGCGGAGGGGCTTCCCGACATGGAGAGAGTGAACCCGATCTGGAGGATTTCAGGACAGACTCCGTTGCCAATGTGCAGCTCGCCCTCATCGGAGACCCTTTCCTTGTCCTGCTTTTGGCCCTGCTCCTTTGCGTTGCCCGCGGTATTTCCCGTCGTGGCGCAGGAAATCAGCAAAAAAATAAGCGCGAGCGGCAGAATCAGTCTTTTCATGTTTCCTCCATTGTTCCCCACAGGCTCATTATAGCACATTTTGGCGGGAATTCAATCCGTGTAACTTAAATATGAAGGGAATGTTTAATCTGTGTTGAATCCATTGCAAATTCTCCGATATGAAGATAGAATGGAGGTATGGGAATGAAGAAAACACTTGGGATTATATTTTTATTTGCGCTATCAGCATGCCTCAGTTTTGCAGCTCCATCGGGGGCTCTCCGTACCGTTTTGGACGAGATGAACATGGCGAGAACGGCTCCGTCGGACTATGCGGCGACAAGATTGGAACCTCTCCTTTCCGGGGACAAGACTCCATACCAGAGGGCACTTGCCGAGTGCATAAAGCAGCTGAATTCAATGGAACCGCTTCCGGCATTGACATGGGGGGACGGGCTCGCATCCTGCGCGGACGAGGTCGTGAAATCAAAATGCGCCGGGGTGGATTACCCGGAGATTTCAGAGCGGATCGGAAAATACTGCAACTGGAAGGGATGCACGGAGTCCCTTGTAAGCGGTCAGTCGGTTCCAAGGTCCATCGTCATAAAGCTGCTGGTGGACAGTGACTCGGCGAAAAGGGTCAACCGGAACAACGTGCTTTCAAAGGAATACTCGCACGTGGGTCTCAGCATGGCCCCGCACAAGGAAGAGGCATACATCTGCTGCATGGATTTCGCCACGGGATATTTTTCTTCTGACGCCGCAAGCCAAAAGGTTCTCCTTACCAAAAACGGAGCAAAGTCGCTGGTCTCGGAGCTCAATTTCGCGCGGACCAAGCCACGTGATTATGTGAAGACACGTCTCATGCCCCTTTACTCAGGCGGGAACAGCAGATATCAGAAAGCCCTCGGCGAGCTGATTGACGAGATGAACGGAATGGTCGCGGTGAACCAGCTTGCGTTCAGTGAGGAGCTTTATTCCTCGGCAAAGGACTGGACCGATTTCCAGACCGCGGATGTGACGGAAGAGCCAGTGGCAGAGACTGCGGACGGGGACGGGAATACGGAGGCGGAGAAGGAGCTCAGCTGGGAGGAAAGGCTCAGAAAATACAGGAGCTTCGGAACCGTTGCGGAAAGCGTCGCATTCGGATCAGGGAGCGTGCAGGCATACGTCGCGGACCTGCTGATTGACGAGGGAAACAAGGAGTCCGTGAACCGGAGGAACCTGCTTTCATCAGTCTTCACACATGCGGGGGCAAGCGTGGGCGTGAGGGACGGAGTCTCCATCTGCTGCGTGGATTTGGGCACATGGTATGACGTGAACACAGTCCCGACCGAGGCATTTGACCTTCTTTCGGACAGGGCTCCCAAACAGATTCTTGAGGAAATCAACTTCGCAAGGACGAACCCGACTGAATACGTGAAGACAAGACTTGAGCCCCTGCTTACCGACGAGACTGACGAGACTCAGAAAGCGATCAAGGAGCTCATAAGAAAGATGCTCGGAATGCCGGCGCAGAGCCCCATGATTTACGTGAGGACACTTGAGAACGCGGCGAAGGAATGGGTCAGGAGCCAGTCATCCACGGCGGACACGGCCTATGACCAGAACTGGGAGGCAAGGATCGGCAAGTACTGCATGTGGAACGGAGGAAGCGAGAGCCTTTATTTCGGTTCCGCGAATCCCGAGAACATGGTGCGCGAAATGCTCATCGACGCTGAGAATCCGTCAAGGTCAAGGCGGGAGAACATTTTGTCCCGGGTCTACACTCACATCGGAGCCGCAACCGGAGTACACGCGAAGTATGAGGGAATCTGCCTGATTGAGTTCGTGGGGGACTACCTGGAGTTCAACGAGAACGCACTGAAATCACCGAATTCACGGCTCGGAAAGGGAATCAGCCTCGCGGAGCAGAACGTAATAGCCGAAATCAACTTCGCACGCACGGAGCCCCAGCGCTATGTCACCGAAAGACTTGAGGGGCTGGTAAGAAACGAGGTGAGCACATATCAGAGCGCGCTTCTTGAGCTGATTACCGAGATGAACAAGATGTCGCCGAGGAAAAAGCTTGATTTCAAGGCTGAGCTTCACAATGCGGCGGACGAGTGGGTCAAGGAAAGCGGTCCCGAGGGAGTCGTGGGCTATGCGAAGGACTGGAGCGACAGGATTGCGAAATTCTGCAAGTGGAAGGTATGCTCGTCAAACATCTCTTACGGCGCTTTTACCCCACAGGACATAGTGCTGCAGCTTCTGATTGACGCGGGTGAGCCGAACCGTGGGCACCGGAAAAATCTTCTTGACGAGAACATGAGCGCGGCGGGTGATGCGATCGGAGAGCACGCTGAGTACGGAATCATGTGCTGCATAAACCTGATCTCCGAGTAAAGGATGGGCCGAGAGATTCCGATTTCCCGGCTTTCCATACGATCACACGGCCACGTTTCTTCTGAGATGGCGAATGGCGCGGATTTCCGTCTGGCGGATTGCCTCGGGACTGATTCCGAAAAGGGTCGAAAGATCACGGAGAGTCTTCTGCTTTTCATCGCACGCGAAATTGAAGCGGTACCAGAGAACCTTGGACTCGTTGGCTGAAAGTGTGCCGAGAAGGCTCCTGACCTCTTCCTTTTCCTCCCTTATCATGTACTGCTCTTCCGGTGAGTAGGTCGTATCCGGGAGCATGTCGCCAAGGCTTGTTGCTTTCTCGCCGTCCCCCACTTCCATGTCGAGCGATGAGACAGAGAAATCATACTTGAGCAGGCTTCTGAGGGCTGACTCGGAGATTCCCATGTATTCGGCAAGCTCAGAGTTTGACGGTGCCTCGCCGTTTTCAAGGGTCAGATCCTCCCTCGCCTTGTGCATGGCCTTGAGCATCGCATCCTTTCTGTTCGGTATGACGATTGCAGCGACCCTCGTCTTCATATAGCGGATCATGTACTGTACGATCCAGGGATAAGCGTATGTGGAGAATCTTGTGCCGTATTTTCCGTTGAATTTGTGCGCCGCCGTAATCAGGCCCATGTTTCCTTCCTGAATAAGGTCCATCAGCGGGGCGGAGAGTTTCGTAAAGCGAAGTGCCACCGTAATAACGAGACGGAGATTTGAGTTGACCAGTTTCTCCAGGGCGGCTCTGTCTCCCTGCGCGATTCTGTGTGCCAGCTCGGATTCCTCATTTGCTGAGAGGAGCGGGAACCTCTTTATCTGGCTGATATAAACACTGTCAATTTCCGTATAAACGTTCGCTTTCATTTTTCTCTCCTGACGGTTTTTAGTTTTCTACTTTCAGTTTGCATTTTATTATTAGCAAATTCCGTGCCAAGTTCAGAAAAAGCACTCATTTCTTATTTTTTCTTGATTTTGTGCAAAATTTATGGTAATTGAAGTAAAAAATAGATTGGAGGTATTTGATTTTTTAAAGATAATTGTATAAATTTTTAGACTCGGACATTCGAATTTTGTAGACAGTCTAAAAAAGTGCACACGGCAGGCGTAAAAAAAAATCCGGCCAGCTGTAAAAACCGACCGGATTCTTCCATTATATTGAGTTTATCGTGCTGAAAAGCAGCGGACTACTTCAGGATGCTGAATCCCAAGTCCTTGATGTCCTTTGCGAAGGTAAGGACTGTGTCCTTTGATCCCTGCATTGCCGGCTTTCCCATTCCCGGAATCTTTGCGAGGATGCTGTTCGGCACCGTGATGATGTCGCACTTGCACCTGTCAGCCTCGACGAGGTTGTAGAGCTCTCTTGTGGATGCCCAGAGACTCATTGTTCCCGGCTTTGAGCGGCAGATTTTTGCTGTCTTTCTCATTACTGGGATGGGGTCAATTCCCTGGTCTGCGAGACGTCCTGCGAAAACAGAGACGATGTTCTTTGTTCCGGCCTTGAATGCGTTTACCGTGGCGCGTACCTGAGAGATTGTGAAGATAGCCGTGACGTTGAGCTGGATGCCCTGGTCAGAGAGCTTCTTGATGAGAGGAGCTGTTGAGGTTCCGTCTGTGAGCATGATCGGGATTTTTACGAAAACATTTTTTCCGAGCGCGCTGATGATCTTTGCCTCTTTCTCCATGGTCTCGAAATCATCTCCGAAAACCTCGAAGCTGAGAGGAAGATCGGGAATGGCTGCCACAACCTCTTTTGCGAAGCTCACGTAATCAGTGACTCCGGCCTTCTTCATCAGGCTAGGGTTGGTTGTAAATCCTGTGACGTAGCCTTTCTTGTACTCTGCAATCATCGCATCCTTGTCAGCACCGTCGGCATAAACGGCGACTCTCAACTGTTTGAATGTCATTTTTACACTCCTGCGTTTATCTATGGAAGAAAATAATATCGGCTGATTTCTCCATGTTTTTTTGCACACAGCCCGTGCCGGGATCCGTCGCATACTCAAAGCAACCGGTTGCCCTAATGCTTCTATTTTATCCACAATTCCAAGTATGTCAAGTATGTCTGGTATATTGGAGCTAAAAAATGCTTGTATAAACGCTCTTTTTCTTCGATAATAATACAAATGGCAAATGGTGGGAAAAAAGCAGGGGGAAAGTCCTCCGCTAAATCAAACAACAGAAAGAAATCCTCTGGCTCCAAGCCGAAATCCAAGGGACGGAAAAGATCCGGCAAATTCAGCCTGAACACTCCTGCGGCGGCGGTGCTTGCTGGCGCTATAATCGCTGTCTGCGCGCTCACTCTTATTGTGACGAACCGTCTTACGGGTGCCGAGCGTGAGAAATCCGCATCCGAATTCGCATGGGCAATCAATTCCGAGGCTACGGAAGAGAATCCGTTTGTGCCAGTTCCCGAGCAGGATGAAAAATCAGCTGCCGAGGAAACCCCAAGGAAAACAAGAAGGGCACGGACTCCCGACCCCGCGGATTACGAGGATGAGAACGGCAAGGACCAGAAAAAATATACCGGCGGCGTGATTCTGCTTCCAAGTCCGGAGGTGGTTCTCGTGAGCTCGGAAAAGGACGACACAAAGGAAAGCGAAAAGACCCTGGAGACGGCGGAAAAAGAGGAAAAGGCACCGTCGCTTGAATCTGAGGCGGCAAATGAAAAGACTGAACCCCTCGCGCAGGATGAGCCCGAACATGTGCCGGTACCCGAAAGCGAAAAACCGGATGTGCGTGAGACCGTTTCCGAAAGCAGGACGCGCATCACCACACCGCCAAAACCACCCATGACCACAGTAACAGAAAGACCCAGTTTTCCGGCATCATCCCTGAAGAAAAAAGCCAAGGCACAGATGGAGCCCAAATCTGAGGAAAAAGCGAAGCTGGACATTCCCAAGGCCACGCCCGGAGCGAAAGTCTGCTTTGTTTTCGATGACGGAGGACTTCATGCCGAGAACGTAAAGAAATACACGTCCCTTCCCTTCCCACTGACGGTAGCGGTTCTTCCCAAGCTCTCAGAATCCGAGGCCTGCGCAAAGACCGTGCTGTCATCCGGAAAGGAGCTGATCCTGCACCAACCCATGCAGGCACACGATTATCCCGACGGAAAGACCCCGAATCCGGGACCCGGAGCCATACTTCCAGGAATGAGCATGGACGAGGCGGCGGCGGTCATACGGGAGAACCTGGATTCCCTTGGTGCGTCGGTCGCAGGTTTCAACAACCACGAGGGCTCCCTGATTACCGAGGACGCGGAGCTTATGGGTGCGGTTCTGTCCGTGGCGCAGGAGAAAAAAATCCGCTTCATCGACTCAAGGACCACATCCCAGAGCGCGGTTCCGAATGTGGCGGAGTCCCTTGGGATGAAGTACATCGGTCGTTTCGCGCCCTTCGTTGACAACAAGATTGACAGGAACACGATGCTTGAGATGATACGCAAGGGACTTGAGGTGGCAAACCGTGACGGATACGCCGTAATCATAGCCCATGTGGACAAATCCGTGGAGATTCTTCCCTCCCTGCTGCAGGAGCTCTATCCCAGTCTTGTGGAAGCTGGCTACACACTGACCACGCCGTCCAAGCTGTAACGTAAATCCGGCGGAGGACTCAAAACAGGCGGACTTTTAAAACGTTCTATAGACAAATTCCCAAAAATGGGGTATACTGAGACTAAGGACAGTTGTTTGCTATGGATTTAGTTTTGATTTATAAAATCTGCTGTGAGATTTCAATTGCCGTGCTTGGAATATGTCTGGTGGTCCTCGCTACAAGGAGAGCTACCGAGGCGCAGAAATTCATATATTATGCCTTTACGCTCGTACTGCTTTATCTGACAGGATATGCCGTAACTTTCATAGGAACCTCACCCGACATGATTCTGCTCGGACAAAAACTGAAATACATAGGCGCGTTCTGCCTGATTCTGACTCTTTTCATCGTATTCCAGCAGGTCTACAACGTAGCGTCCTCCGTGCCCGTCATGATTGTTCTGAGCATTGATTTTATTTTCGTCAACGGCACAATAATAATCGGAAACCTCAAGACCTCATGGGCTCCCACCAAATGGTTCTGCAAGGGGATTGAGTTCCTGACGAGGACGGACGGAAAGCAGGTCATCCTGTTCAACGGAAACTGGGGCACTATGGTCGCGAGCGTCTCCATGGTCACTTTGCTTATAGCAACGGCGGTAGTGTTTTTCTCGGCAGTCTCATCCGCGGTCAAGAGAAGTTTCCGCGTGAGCATGCTGTTTTTCCTTGCGGCATTCTTCCCGGAGATACTGATTTTCCTCTCCCTGTTTCAGAAAGAAGTCCAATCGTTCCCGCTGGTTCCACTTGTCCTTGCTGTGGCAGCCATCGTTGTCACCATTCTTGTGTGCAAGGAGAAATTCACGAACCTCTACGACCTTTCCTACAAGGAGATCATGAACTCCCTCAACTCTCCGCTCTTTATTGTGGACAGCAAATTTTTCGTGCACAAAGTGAATTATGCGGCAAAGGTTCTCTTCCCCGAGTACAAGACTCTCGCCGTGAACTCATACAAGCGTCTTCCCGCAATCAAGGAGCTTCAGGACATAATCACGCCGCCCCTGCATGAGTCGGAGTCGGACAATCCATTCGGCCTGATCTCAATCGGAAACCAATATTTCGAGCCGGAGCTTCATCACCTGGGTCAGGACAAGCACATCTACGGATACGTCATAGCACTGAACGACGTCACCGAGCAGTATTCAAGGAGCAACGAGCTTTCCGCGCTGGCATCAAAACTCTCCACTTCACTCAGGTCGGACAGGAGCCGCAGCAACGAGGAGAGGGAAAAAATCATTTCCGGAGCATTGCAGTTCATGCGTGACAAGGACCCGATGACAGCCGAGCACATGAGACGCATGAGCAACTACACCTTCATCATTGCTCGTGAGCTGAGACGCATGGGAAAATTCACGGACATACTGACCGACGCATATATGGAGACCCTCTGCCAGGTCGCACCCCTTCACGACATCGGAAAGCTGATGCTTTCATCCGAAATCCTGCACAAAACCGATCTCTCCGAGGAAGAGCTCAAGCTGCGACGCTCCCACGTGAACATCGGCTCACAGATTGTGGACCGCATGGTGGTGAATGATCCGAAGAGCCTTTACTACAAGCTTTCTAAGGAAGTGACCCTCTATCATCATGAGTGGTGGAACGGACAGGGATTCCCCAAGGGACTTTCCAACGAGGACATTCCCCTTGCGGCGCGCATTGTTGCCGTTGCCGACGTACTCGACACGCTTGCCTCTCGTCATGCGGAAAAAAAGAACTATCACTTCGATGAGCTCATAAACATGATCCAGTCACACTCAGGCACTTACTTCGATCCGCTCGTGGTCGAGGCATGTGTCAGCTGCAAGGAAAAGCTGCGTGAGCTGTACGACGTTCTGTACGGAAAAAGCTTCTCGGAAAACGTATAAGAGCCTTTCAGCTCCGGGCTTTCAACTCACAGATTGCGTCATAGCGAGCGAGGGTGAGCAGATCCTTGTCCCTCGCCAAATCCGCAATTCCAAGCGTGAGATAGCCTGACTGTGCCGTACCCGACACCTGCCCCGGTCCCCTGAGTTTCAAATCCTCCTCCGCAATCACAAAGCCGTCGGTGCTCTCATGAAGCGCCTTCATCCTGAGTTTTCCGTCCTCGCTGATGTTTTTTCCATAAATCAGGAAACAGAATGACTGCAACGAGCTTCGTCCCACGCGTCCCCTGAGCTGGTGCAATTCCGCAAGACCGAATCTGTCGGCGTGCTCAATGACTATGCATGTCGCGTTCGGAACATCCACACCGACCTCAACCACAGTCGTAGCAACCAGAATCTGGATCTCATTGTCGCGGAACTCCCTCAGAATCCGGGTCTGCTCGTCCTCATCCACCTTGCTGTGTATCAGCGCGCACTTGTACTCTGGATAAACCTTTTCGCTCAGAAGCTTGAACATGTCCTCAGCATTCTTCAATCCTCCGCCGTGAAAATCCAGTTCGGTCTGCGTCTCACCGTCTCCCGCTCCGTCCGAAATCCTCGGGTAGACGAAATATGCCTGGTGTCCCGCCCCAAGTTCCTTTCTTACCGCCTCGTATACGTTTGACTCATGTCCCATCACCGTGAGATAAGTCTTAACCGGCTTTCTTCCCTCGGGCATGGTGCGTATTGTGCTCACGTCCAAATCTCCGAACACCGTAAGCGCAAGGGTCTGGGGAATCGGGGTCGCGCTCATCATAAGCACGTCGGGAGTGTGCGTGTACTCACCCTGACTCTGCCGTCCCTTTTCCACTATGGATTCCCTCTGAACCACGCCGAACCTGTGCTGCTCGTCAATTACCGCCATCTGGAGGTTCTTGTACTGGATGTTGCGGCTGAAAAGTGCATGGGTTCCGACCGCAATGTTCACGACTCCGTTTTTGAGCGCGTTAATCAGCGGGGTGCGTCCTGAGGCTTTTGTGTTGCCTGTCAAAAATGCGACCTTAACGCCGATGGGCTCCAGAAGTTTTGCCGCGTTTTCTGCGTGCTGTTTCGCAAGAAGCTCGGTCGGTGCCATGAGAACGCACTGTCCGCCGTAGTCAATTGTCCTGAGGCAGACAAAAAATGCGACGAGAGTTTTTCCGGATCCAACGTCCCCCTGAAGGAGTCTCTGCATTGAAAAGGGATTGCGGGTAAGTTTCTCAGGCTTGTTGAGCATCCAGTTGCACTCATCCTGACTCCGGTCCACGTCCATGTTCATTTCCGCTATGGCAGCCATCTGCCCCTGGGTGAGCGAGAACGGAAGCCGGGAATAAAGTTCCTTTTGTCTCGGAGAAAGCTGGGCCTCGAAATTTTCCCTGGTGATTGCGGGAGTCTCAAAAAAAGGAGCCGCTGACGGAACCGAGGATGAATCCGTGGATTTTCCCGCCGCCTCAAAGACCGCACTCTGCTCAAGGGACGGAAGCTTTCCCCGGTGATCCAGCGCCCTCTGCGCCATCTTGTACTCAAAGTGATAGAGCTCCTCGTAGATAAGCGTGCGTCTTGCCTCCTGCATCTGGGACAAATCCGTCGGACAGTGAATCTGCATGATCGCGTCGCTTTTGTGAAGGAGCTTTCTTTCTTCTATTATATTGGAGGGAATCTCATCCTCAATTCCACGCGCGTACTGCCTCAGAGCGGCTGATATGGTTTTTCGCAGGTTCTTCTGGGAAAGACCCTCGGTAAGCGGATAAACCGGGAGAAGTCCGCTGTTCGGAATGGGGGTGGACGCAAAATCATCAAGTTCGCCTGAGTCCGCTATTTTCTGAGCCTCAAAGGAGGATGACTGGAGGGAGTTGTATTTTACCTCGAATTTACCGGTCACGGCAATGACGCTTCCCTCGCTCAGGGATTTTTCCAGAAAGGGACGGTTAAAAGCGATGAGCCATGCGGAGGCCGTACCGTCGTTTATCGCAATCTTCAGTGTGCGCATCTTTCCGTAACCGAACCAGTCATGCGCCGTCACAGTACAGATTGTATGAACCTTCCCGGACGCGAAATCTTTCAGCGGGACCCTTTTCGTGCGGTCATCGTAAGAACGCGGGTATGTGGAAAGCAAATCTGCCACGGTAAAAATCCCCAGCTTCGCAAAAAGCCGGGACGTGTTTGGTCCCACGCCGGGAAGTCCGTCCACCGATGCGCCCAGTTCCGACAGTTTCATGCAGCCTCCTTACGGAAAATCAGTTTAGAACGGAATGAGTCCCACAAGATGGCAGATTGAGGCGATTACGAGAGAGCCGACTATATCCGCGACGACCAGTATGATTATGGAAGCGATGAGCCTTGTCTTGAACGGAACCGGTTTTCCTCCTGAGAAGGGACGGATGATTGCTCCCGAGATCTGATTTATGGGTCCGTCCACCATGTCCCAGAACTGATCGTTGTCCTTGCCAATCAGGAACACAATCAGGCGGATCACAAGAATAAGGATGAAGAACGAGATGATTGAGGCGGCGATGCTCCATGCAAGGCTAATGATCGTGGAGAGGATGAAACCGAAATGCAGCCCTCCCCTGCCGATGGAGGAAATCAGGGCAGCCACAGCCCCAAGGATAGAGATTCCAAGCGCGGGTCCAAAATCAAGGCCGGCGATGCACAGGATTCTTTTGCCCCGGAACAGATTCAGATAGGGATCGCACACGCCCGCAAGAAACCTCGCGAAGGGACTGTAAGAAAGGCTCCGTATCCATGTTATGATTATGCGGATCATGCACAGAACCGCGTAGATTGAGATGACTGCCGAAACGAGCATAAGAATCAGTTTCATTTTTTTCTCCTATATTATTCTATTCGCACCAAACGTCGTGAACAAGGCTCATGTCCTTTAGAGTCTGTATGGTCGCAGCGTCGGAGGGAATCCTGAGCTGGGGGTCCGCCTTTACGATGTACTGCTTTCCCTCAGAGTCTATATGAAAATATAATACACAATTGCCCTGAACGCCAAATAAAAATTCTTTTATTTCATCAATTCCATTGCCCCAGTTCCCCTGCCGGGTCAAATCCTTTTCCATCTGCAAGTGCACCGAGGTGATTGATTTCGCCTCCATCTCCTCAGGATCCTCCATTGAGCTGACCACGAAAGAGGGGGTCTCACGGGAAGCGTCAACCTTGCCCTTGAAAGCGCAGACTTTTTCGTTCTGGATTTGATCCTTCATCTTCTCCCACTCGTCGGAGAAGAAGGTAATGTCGATGGTTCCCTTGAAATCAGCAAGTTTTGCGAAGGCCATGAGCTTGCCCTTTTTGTTCATAATCTCCCTGAGTCCCTGAATCATTCCGATGGCGGTATAGGTCCGGCCCGAGTTTCTGACCTGCCACGGCTTCATCCCGGAAGCAATCATGGAGTCCCTCGTCTCTTTCTCTTCCTTGCCGATTCTCTCCATGTTGTCGCTGTTGACCGTCGCACATTTCTCAATCAGCTTACGCCAGTCGTCAAGAGGATGTCCGCTTACAAAACAGCCGATGAATTCCTTCTCCATGTTCAGAAGCTCCATCTTCGGCATTTCCTCGACTTCCTCATATTTGAAATCCACGAATTCCTGGAGTCCCGCCATCTCAAACAGACTGCCCTGTCCGCTCTCCTCGCCAGAATGTTTCTTTTCCTCGTAGGCAATCGCGGCCTCGTAGTTCAGAATCAGCGTCGCGCGGTTCTTGTCCAGCCTGTCGAATCCTCCCGTCTTAATCAGAACTTCTATGGCCTTTTTGTTCACAGTGTGCGTGTCAATTCTCGCGATGAAGTCACCGAAGGACTTGTAGGGGCCGTTTTTCTCCCTCTCCCTCACAATCGCCTCGGCAGCTCCCTGTCCCATGCCCTTGATTCCCATGAGACCGAAAACAATGCGTCCGTCAACAACGTCGAAAATGGAGTCGGAGCGGTTCACGTCGGGCTGATCCACCGGGATTCCCATCTTACGGGCCTCCTCTATGTAGATCGGGATTTTGTCCGTGGATGTAATTTCGTTCGTAAGGTTCGCTGCCATGAACTCTGCGGGACAGTTTGCCTTGAGCCAACCGGTGCGGTATGCGACAACCGAATATGCGGCTGCGTGTGACTTGTTGAATCCGTATCCCGCGAATGGAACCATGATGTCGAAAATCTCATCGGCGTGTTCCTTGGTGAATCCCTGCTTGACGGCTCCCTCCTCGAACTCCTTCTTCTTTCCCATCAGGACCTCGGGTTTTTTCTTTCCCATGGCACGTCGAAGCATGTCCGCACCACCAAGACTGAATCCCGCGATTTTCTGGGAAACCTGCATGACCTGCTCCTGATAGACCATGACTCCGTAGGTTTCCTTCAGGATGTCTTCCAGGCATGGGTCGGGATAGTGGATGGTCTCGGGCTTCCATTTTCCGTCAATGTAATTCGGGATGTAGTCCATAGGTCCCGGGCGGTAAAGCGCGTTCAAAGCAACAAGCTCTTCGATGCACCTTGGTTTCGCCTGCCTCAGGATTTTCTGCATTCCCGGCGACTCAAACTGGAAGATTGCGACAGTGTCCCCGCGGCAGAAAAGGTCGAAGGTCTTCTCATCTTCCTCGCTCACTTCCTCCGCCCTGAATTCCGGGGTTCCTTCCTTTCTGTGCTTGTTGATTATGTTCTCGGCATAGCGTATCAGCGAAAGGGTCTTTAGTCCGAGGTAGTCAAATTTGACGAGTCCGCACGGCTCGATTATGTCCATCGTGTATTGAACCGCCTTGCTTCCTGTCTTGTTATCCTTGAACACCGGAGCCCAATCCGGGAGAGCGGTAAGGCCGATCACCATTCCCGACGCGTGAAGACCTGTGTTTCGGTTCACGTTCTCAAGTTTTTTGCAGAGAGAGAACATGTGCTGGTAAAGGTCGAACTTGGTCTTGTCGTTGTTGAAGGTCTCCATCTTCGTGTAGGGGATGAGCTGTCCGTTGTCGGGGTGCTTCTCATCCGGCTCCGTGAAAGCGTCCTTGAGCTTGGCCTTGGGGTTGTCGGGTATGCATGCCTTGAGCGCGTTGACTTCGGAAAGAGGCACGTCAAGGATTCGTCCCACGTCCGCGATGCACTGCTTGGGCTTGAGCGTACCGAAAGTAACGATGTGTCCCACCTGCGGCTCTCCGTAAAGATCCACCGTGTGCTCGATGATTCTCTGACGGAATTCGAAGTCCATGTCCACGTCAAAGTCCGGCATGGAGACACGCTCAGGATTCAAGAATCGCTCGAAAATCAGCTTGAATCGGAAAGGGTCAATGTCGGTTATGGTCATGCAGTATGCGACAAGACTACCCGCGCCCGATCCACGTCCCGGCCCGATGGGGATTCCGTTCTGCTTGGACCAGTTGATGAACTCCCAAACAATCAAAAAGTAGCCGGAGAATCCCATGCTGAAAATGATTCCCAGCTCATACTCGCATCTCTCGCGGATTTCCGGGGTGATTTCCTTGTACCGCCTTTTAAGTCCTTCCTCGACGATGTGCCGCACGTAAGCGTCCTGATTTTTCGTGTAGTCGTCGCTTATCTGGAATTCCTTGGGAAGCTCGAAGCGCGGAAGACAGGTCTTGAGCTCCTGGGTCTTGTACTGGTGGATCGTGAGGTCGCACATGGAGGCAATCTTCAGGGTGTTCTCCATCGCCTCGGGATATTCGGGGAAAAGCTCGGCCATCTCCGCGTCGGATTTCAGATACCATTCCTGTCCCTGCGCGTACATGCTGATTCGGTTCGGGTCCTTCATGGATTTTTTTATTCCGATGCACACAAGGGCGTCCTGAGCCTCCGCGTCCTCCTTCCTGCAGTAATGCACATCGTTCGTAAGCACGAGCGGTATGTCAAGGTCACGGGCAAGCTTAACCAGTTTCGGGGCGACCCTTTTCTGATCCTCAATCCCATGGTCCTGAATCTCTATGTAATAATGGTCGGGACCAAAAAGCTCCTTGTATTTTTTCGCCGTCTCATAGGCCCTCTCCTCGTCACCGTAAAGAAGAGCCATGGGAATCTCTCCCTGAATACATGCCGAAAGACAGATCAGACCCTCGTGGTATTTCTGCAAAAGATCGAAGCTGATCCTCGGTTTCTCAAAGATTCCACCGTTGTACATTCCCTCGGTAAAAGCAAGTGACGAGAGCCACGAGAGATTTTTATATCCGGTCTCATTCTGAGCGAGAAGAATCAGGTGATAGTTGTAATGATGCTTTCCGTTTCTTGAGAAAGGCAGGGGATTGTGCTCCAGATGGCTTCCCTCGGCCACATAGAATTCCTCGCCGCAGATCGGGTTGATTCCGTTCGCATGGCAGATATGCTCGAAGTTGAGTATGCCGAACATATTTCCGTGATCCGTGAGCGCAAGGGATTTCATGTTCATTTCCTTGGCCCGCGCAATCAGTGTGTCCAATTTCGAAACGCCGTCCAAAAGCGAATAGTCCGAGTGCACGTGAAGATGTACGAATTTGCTTTCGGGCGTTCCTTCCGGTGCGTCCGGGAAAACGTGGATGTCTGCCATTGGGTCTCCTTTGCGGTGGGATTTTTTCTCTGCGTCTATTATAGTACAAATCGCGATAAAAGTCTATGCGCGGATTTCCTAAAGAGGATTACTCAAAAAAAGAGACCGCCTGAAATCGCTCGCAGGGGGTATTTGTGGAGGTGTTACTAAAAAAACAAATGCACCTTGCTCCGCTGATTCCGGCAGTCCCGAATGTTTTTAAATGTATGTTTCGTTATATATGGTCAGGAGGCTTCGCCATTTTTTACTTCTGTCCGTAATACGCGTTCTTTCCGTGCTTCCTCTGATAGTGCTTGTCAATCACGTAGTCGGCAAGTCTGCTCCAGTTTGGATTGATCTGCATAGTCATCCATGCCATGCGAGCGACCTCTTCAAGGACGGCGGCATTGTAGACGGATTTGTCCGCGTTGCTTCCCCATGTGAAAGGTCCGTGTCCCGCGACAAGCACCATGGGATTCTCTGACGGCACGAGGGGCTTCAGTGGATTTCCCCAGTAGTCAACGGCACCGACCTTCTCTGGATGCAGGAATGTGTCCGCAATCAGGACTCCGGTTTCCTTTTCATAAGCGCTTTCCACGGCTTCCTTGGTCAGAAGCGGAGTGCAGGGAATGTCGTTCGCGCTGTGGTCGGCGTGGGTCGTTCCCAAGAGAGGGATTCCTTTTCCTGCCTGTGCCCATGCGACCGCGTGAGGTGAGTGCGTGTGAGTGATGCCGCCGATGTTATCAAAATATTTGTAGAGTATGGCGTGAGTCGGTGTGTCGGAGGACGGATTGAGTTTTCCCTCCACCTTTTTCATGTCCAGATCAACTATTACCATGTCATCCACAGTCATCGTGTCGTAGGGAACCCCGGACGGTTTGATTGCGAAAACTCCCTTGTCCTTGTCAAATGCGGAGACGTTGCCCCATGTGTAGATTGCAAGTCCGCGTTTCGGTATCTGTATGTTGGCCTCGAAAGCCTCTTCCTTCAAGCTCTGATAAATTGAACCCATATTTTTCTCCTATTTCAGATTTTCCACGGCTGCTTTTTCCACCGCAAGACCGGCCGTATAGTTTGCGAAGAATGCGTTGAATCCTTCCTTGTCCTCCGCGCTTGCCTCGTAGCTCTTTGACTTTGCAGATGCGAAAACCTCCGCGTCAAGATAATCGGCGAGGCTCTTTCCCTTTCCGTTCACGACATAGGATGCGAGAAGTGCCATTCCCCAGGGGCCGCCCTCTCCTGCTGTCTCCATGAGCGAGATCGGTGTGTGCATGGCCGACGACATTGCCATGAGACCTGTCTCCTGAGTCTTGAAGAATCCTCCGTGACCCGTGAGCCTGTCAATCTTCACGTTCTCCTCATTGAAGAGAATGTCCATTCCCGCCCTGAGTGCGCCGAGAGACGTGAAAAGCTGTGCGCGCATAAAGTTTGCGAGCGTGAAATTATTTTTCTGTGTCCTTACAAAAAGCGGACGACCTTCGCTCAAGCCCGTGATTGACTCGCCCGAGATGTAGTTGTAGGGAACGCATCCTCCGCAATCCTTGTCGCCCTCAAGAGCCGCACCGAGAAGGCTGTCGTAAAGCTTTCCCTTGTCAACATCGAAGCCGCATTTTTTGATCGCCTCTCCGAAAAGATGAATCCACTTGTCGTACTCGCCGGTACAGTTGTTGGCGTGTGCCATTGCGACGAGCTCACCTGACGGGGTTGTGACCAAATCAATCTTGCCGCTGTATGCCTTTGACAGCTCTTTCTCGAGGACGACCATCGCAAAGACCGACGTTCCCGCAGAGACGTTTCCTGTCCTTGTCCTTACAGAATTCGTTGCGACCATTCCGGTTCCTGCATCACCCTCAGGAGGAGCGAGTACTGTGCCGCTTTCCAAATCACCGTCTTTGTCAAGGAATTTGATTCCTGCATCAGTGAGCTTTCCGGCTTCCGTTCCTGCAGTGAGTACCTCTGGCAAAATCTGCTCAAGGGTAAATGAGAATCCGCACGGCTTGATGAGAGAGTCGAACTGCTCAACCATCTTCTTGCTGTAGTTCTTTGTGCTCATGTCGATGGGGAACATACCGGACGCGTCCCCGATTCCAAGAACCTTTTTGCCCGTGAGCTTCCAGTGCACGTAACCCGCAAGAGTCGTGATGTATGCGATGTCCTTTACGTGCTCCTCCTTGTTGAGGATGGCCTGGTACAGATGTGAAATGCTCCAACGCTCCGGGATGGGATAGTTGAAAAGAGCCGAGAGTTTTTCGGATGCCTCTCCCGTAATCGTGTTGCGCCATGTCCTGAACGGAACGAGCAGATTGTCGTTTTTGTCGAAAGCGAGATATCCGTGCATCATCGCGCTGATTCCGAGTGCCTTCAGTTTGGTGAGCTTGACCCCGTATTTTTCCTGCACGTCCTTTTTCATGTTCGCGTAGCAGGTGGCAAGTCCGTTGTGGATTTCATCCAGCGAGTAAGTCCAGATTCCGTTGACCAGAGAGTTCTCCCAGTCGAATGCACCGGATGCGATCGGCTTGTTGTGGTCGTCAATCAGGACCGCCTTGATTCTTGTGGATCCGAACTCAATTCCGAGCACCGCATTTCCGTCAGCGATGAATTGTGCGAGATTTTCCATACTCAAAGATTCTCCTTTAAATGTATTGTTATGGGCATTGAAATGTTTTCCGTCACATTTCCGTCAGTTGCTTTCTGATAGATTGTCTTCACTGCCTCGTACCCCTGCTGCTCCGCCTGCTGAGAAAGAAGACAGTCGATGAATCCTTCCTTTAAATACTGCATGTTCTTTTTCATCAGGTCATAGCCCACGAGCGTAAAAGATTTTTTGATTCCGTTCTGCTTGCAATACTCCGCGAAACGGTAGCTTGAGTTGTCGGTCAAAAAGATTCCGTCGGGATTCTCGTCCAGCACGGATTTGATGAATCTTCCGGCTTTCTCCTTCGTCGTGACGTTCTCCGTTATGCTGATGATTTTCTTCCCGCTGAAATACTCCGTGAATCCCTTGGCCCTTTCCTTCAGGTTGTAGGTTCCCGAGTGCATCTGGAGGCAGAAGATTTTTTTCGCGTCCGGTGAAAGGAGGTCCATCATGCGTCCGGCGCAAAATCCTCCGTTGTAGGGGTTCTGTGCCACAGTCGAGATCGGATCCCCGTCGGGCAGCGGCGAGTCGACGAAAACATAGGGAACGTCCGAGAAAAGACCTATGGATTTCCAAACTTCCTCGGCAACCACCGGAGCAATGATCAGCGCGTCAAATTTTTCACCCGCCACCCTCTGAGCCTTCTCCAGATAGTCTCCGTCCTTGTTGCGCGAGAACTCCACGAGGACCGTCTCCATGGAAAGCAGCTTCAAGTCCTCCACTGCGCGCATGATTCCCGAGTAGATGAGGTTCCAGTATGACGAGTCGCTTTTCAGCTTGGGAAGAAGCACCGCAATCCTGAGAGGCTTTTTCAATGCGAGCTGTCTTGCCAGCGGATTCGGCCTGAACCCTGAGTCCTTGATTATTTTTTCAATTCTTGCGACCGTTTCCTTTGAGACCCTGCCCCGCTTGTGGATTACGCGGTCAACAGTCCCTATGGAGACTCCGGCTTTTTCCGCAATCTCGTTTATCGTCATAAAAAATGCGTGTACCTACACGCAAATTATAGTACGCTTCCAGTGAAAATGCAAGCCCCCTTTACTATTTTTTGAAAATTCTTTAATATGTAGCAAATCTTAAAATGTTTGGAGGTTTATATGAAGAAATCATTTGGAATGGTTTTAGCCGGTGCGCTTTTGGCCGGCGGAATTCTTCTTGCGTCATGTGGAAAATCCGGTGCGAACGAGATCGTCATCGGAGGTGTGGCACCCCTTTCAGGACAGTACACCGAGTACGGACTTGAGTGCAAGAAGGGAATTGACCTTGCCGTAAAGGAAATCAATGCGGCCGGTGGAATCAACGGAAAGAAGGTCAAATTCATCTGCGAGGATGACGAGGGAGATCCTGCGAAATCCGTGAACGCATACAAAAAGCTCACGACCCAGAACAAGGTACGCATGGTCATCGGATCCCTTACCTCTGGCGCGACAATCGCAATCACACAGCAGGCACAGGCGAACGGCGTCGTACAGATTGCACCTGCGGCCACGGCTCTTGCGGTAACTGACGCAGGAAACTACATTTTCCGCGCATGTTTTACGGATCCTTTCCAGGGAAGAATCGGAGGAAAATTTTCCGCGGTTAACCTTGGTGCGAAAAAGGCCGCTATCCTTTATGACATTGGAAACGACTATTCCGTGGGTCTCATGGAGAACTTCGTGAGCGAATTCACGGCACAGGGCGGAAGCATTGTCTCAACAGAGTCCTACAGCACAAACGACAAGGACTTCAACGCTCAGCTTACAAAAATCAAGGCTACGAATCCTGACGTGGTATATCTTCCCGACTACTACGCGACTGTTGCGCTCATCGTAAAGCAGCTCCGCGCACAGGGAATTGACACACCGATTGTCGGTGCGGACGGATGGGACGGTCTCGTTGGTCTTCTTGCAGGAGAGAGCGGCGATGAGTTCGTGAACGGATACTATTCCAACCACTATGCGGCTGACAGCACAAGTCCTGCAGTACAGAAGTTCGTACAGTCATTCAAGGACGAGTACAAGGTGGCTCCCAACGCATTCGCAGCACTGGGATACGACAGCATGTGCATGCTCAAGGACGCAATTGTCTCCGCAGGTTCTGCTGATCCCGCTGCCGTACGCGAGGCACTTGAGAAAACAGACAGCGACTATGTGACCGGACACATCACATTTGACGAGAAGCACAACCCGGTCAAATCCGCAGTCATGATCAAGCTCACCAAGGACGGAGGAGATCTCAGCTCAGCCTACGAAGCCACAGTTGACATCAAATAAGGTCCCGGCCTGACTCAATTCTGACCACAATCCTAGACGGATCCGTCTGCCCACGATGATGACTCGGAGCAAGCGGGTCCGTTTTTTTTCACCCAAACAGCATAAGAAACCTAAAAATTTCAATTTTTCAAAAAAAATTTGTCAAAATGATTACCGTGACGAAGATTCGTGGCTATTATATATAGTGGGGGACGGATTGGATGTAAAAGAATCGCGTTGACGACTGGCCAATCCGTATGACAACTATGGAGACACAAAAATGAATGACTCAAAAAACAACGGATATGTTGAATGGGAAAAGATTACATTCTCAAACAACTTCATGTTCTGCAAAATTTTGGAACCTGAACCCGAAATATGCCGACACATTTTGGAAATTCTTCTGCACATAAAAATAGAGAGAATTGAAAAATCGTATGCAGAAAAGACCATGCTTCCCGGTTTCGATTCCAAAAGTGTCAGATTCGATGTTTATCTAAAATCCGAAAATCGTGTTTTCGACGTGGAGATGCAGACCACATTAAAAAAAGGTCTTCCGAAACGATCCCGGTATTATCAAAGCACCATTGACATGGAACTTTTATCCCGCGGCGAGCCCTACAACCGGCTGAAAGAATCCTACGTGATTTTTCTTTGTCTGGAAGACCCTTTTGACGAAAAGCTCCCTGTGTACTTTTTCGAAAATTTGTGCCATAACGGAAAGAAAAGAAAATTGCAGGATGGGGCATACAAAGTCTTTTTCAATGTGTCAGAATATGATAAAATAAGAGACGAAGAGGAGAAGGCTTTTTTCAAATTCATTTCACAAAAAGATGCGGGGAGCGATTTGACCAAGGCCATAGAGGAAAAAGTAGCCTTCGCCCGAAAAAACAAGGAATGGAGGAAACAATACATGACATGGCAGCAGACTATAATGGAAGAAAGGGAATCCGCATTTCAGGAAGGAATTGAAAGGGGACGTGCACAGGGACTGGAACGTGGGAAAATTGAAAGGACTTATGAGCTTGCCAGGAATTTCCTCAAGATGGGGCTCTCCCCGGAGCAGATTGCAGCCGGCACGGGACTTTCACTCGCCGAGGTTAATTCGCTCCTTGAGCCATAGAGGAAAAAGTAGCCTTCGCCCGAAAAACAAAAAAATGGAGGCGGAGGGATTCCTCTAAAAAACTCACACACAAACAAAATGGGGCACCGATTCAAAACCGATGCCCCAAACCTTTAAGACAAATGTCGGATTTCCATTAACTCCCGGCATCCATCCGTCGTCGAAACTACCTCATCTGGGCGGTCTCTACAGTAGTATCAGGTGCAGTTGCCCAAACCTGATATCCCAGAATAGGATAGTCCGTTCCGTTTCCATAAACCTTGTTTCCGTTTGTGGTTTGCCCTCCGGTATAACTAGTAATAACTCCTGTAGAGTTATTCTTCCACACACCGACATTGATTCGGCTGTTGTTCGGAGAGCTCGAATCTACCTTGTAGATATTCTTCGGTGTGGGAACATAGGTCACCTCCCAGTTTCCTGTAAAGAAATCCTCTGATGCACCAGCCGCAAAATCTGTTGAAACAAGCTTTGCAAGTTTCGGATACTTGTCATAGACATAGCCGATATATGGAACTGCATGAGAACCTGTTATTGTACCATTATCATCGACATCATTTACCAAGCCAACATCCAGTGTGAGCTGCTTACCTACGACACTTCTTGAATCCACAATGCAGGAATCAGTTGCCTCACTATAGCCTTCACCAGTGTAAGAAGCCAATCTTGCATAACGCACATCTCCCCTGATGGAATCGTAAGCCGCAATGTGCACACCACCTTTTCCATCAACCTTTACCTGACAGAACTCACCGGCACCTTCAAAAATCGTCTTTGCTCCTGACCAGTTAGCATGATTGAGACCACAGAAATGATTACTTGTATCACGCCAATCTTCATTCAACGGATTCGTATTATAAGTATAGCGAGTACATTTGGCGGCAGCGTCATACCATACAAGCACGACTGTCCCAGCGCCTGATGGAGCAGAAGCAGGTACCGTCGCTATGGAAACATAGGGGCCGGCACCTCCAAGTGGAGTACCATCATACTTCGCGGAGATACTCGTCTCAGTTGGCTTAAACGATGTTGCAATCACCTGCGCATCCCTGCAAGAATAATAACCCGCATTGACATTATTAACAGAATTTTCATTAATAGTTTTGGTCTTATAGGCATCCCTGAATATATTTCCCGAATAAGTGCTACCACTAACTTTTCCTCCCCTGAACCTTATTTCACCGTTCCAGCTGTCATAGTAAGCGATGTATACATTTGTTGTCGTCCCGCTTAGATAGGTCGCCATTACAGGATTCTTTATCTTATTCTTAAGATTGTAGGACTCAGTATCCCTGCCAGAATGGTCTTCACCATCAACTCTTTTGCCCACCTGACCGGTAAGTTCAATTCTGTAATTACCATCTCCTTTCTTTCCATAAACCCAGAAAGGATCCGCTTTATTATCATCAGAATCTTGACCGGCAGAACATCCATAAGTATTTCCAGCAGTGTCATAGGTGAAATATCCGCTTACCATAAAGTCAGTTGTCGATTTCTTTCCTGTCTTATAGGAATTATCGGAACTCTCTGGCATAGCAAACCACATGGCTCCATCCAAGAAAGAGAATCCCAGCATGCCATTGTTCGGGTTTATCTCCATATGCGGATCATCTGTTTTTCCTGTTGTTGATGCCGCTCTGGAGTTAAACTGCCAGACATCGATTTCCATGTCGTCGGTGAGGCGGTTGTTTGTGGCTCCGTCCGGGAATCTGTTCGGGTAGTTGTCATAGAGCTTGTTCTTCTTGGACTCGCTGTAGGTCTTGGTGCTGGAGTACTTTCCCTTGGCATCATTGTCGTTCATGTTGTTAATAGAGACCATGGTGTTAACAGTTACGGTAAACTTTCCTGAGTACAGGGAACTTGCCGCAACCTTGAACAATGAGTAACCATTGTAACTGGTCGGATCATTAGCACCAGGAGCCGCGAGCGACACAGAATGAGATTTATTATCCTTGAAAGTTGCTCCCGTCGCAAGATTAAATCCATAGACGAAGAACGACTCATCCTTGTTTACCGGGAAATGGCCCAGTGCGGTTCTGTCGTAGAAAGTACGTCCTGTCGTTGAGAGGGAAGTCCTCAGTCCGAGGATATAGGGCACTACATCCATCTGATATTTAGACTTGTTCTCAACTCCATCAACCTTAGTCGTGTCGTCATCGGCAGGAGAGGTAGTATAGCCGCCGTCCATAGCATAAACAAGCAGCTTAACGTCCTTGTTTGCACTTCCGGCAATCTTGGAAGTGTCTACACTCAAAGTCCAGCGAACTTTATGTCCCCTCTGATCGAAGTAGACAGGCTCCACGGCAATTTCCCAGAAATCATCAGCCATAGAAGGTGAGGCTACATTCCATCCGGTATCTCCAGTACCTGTATAGTTCGCAACCTCAAAGCAGTCGACATCACCCACAGTATAGGTTCCGCCTGAACAGAATCCGTCAGTCACATGACTAGTGAATGTCATGCCGCCGAAGTTCATCAGCAGAGATTTAATCATTGTCTCATCATAGGCATATCCGGTAAATGTCACCTTACCAGAAACCTTGGGATCTCCGTCATACTGTCCGTTAACAGCTTCAGAACTATAAGAGGTTCCATCCTTCTTCCACTCATAATCGAGCTCAATGTGACCGTTTGCCTTGCTGTTCTTATAAAGGCTGTTGTCGCTGCCGCTGTTCCAGTAAAGCGGTTCAATCACCGTCCTTGGAGGAACTTTGTCAGTAAGAGAAAGCTCAAGATCCATGATACGGAGCACACAACTCTGGGTCGTCTGACCTTGAATAAGCTCTTCAGTTGAATCCCAGATTGTAAATGACATCACCTTGGATCCGTCGTCACTAGCCGTCCAAGTATTCTCCTCTTTTCCCGTGAGCAACACGTTGGAGAGCACATAACCGGAAGTTACCTTAGTATTGCCGGTGAAATTCGTAGTGGCTGCATGAATCAGATCAGTTCCAGAGCCCTGAGTCGGAGTCGGATAAATGTATGTTACGCCATCATCATCTGTTCCTGAACCCTCAGCATCCTCGGCATCCCTGTTGAACACAAGGAGCTTCTCCCCATTTCCGCCAACCAGCTCAGCATACAGGGCAAGCTTGTTCGTGATCTTGAATGCCGGCCTTGTGCTTGCAGAAACGACCAAGGACTTTCCGCTGCCGCTTACAGTGCTGTATCCGGCCGTAGTAAGGTCATAAGCGTCCTGATACATTGACGTTACACCGTGAATGTCATAAAGCTCGAACTCGCTGTCCTCAAATTTGTTGTTATTGTTCAAGTCAGTACCGAGGTAGACTTTGGCAAGACGAGGCGGATTGTTTTCAATGGAACCTGTCCTTGTCGCGGCGGAGATGTTTCCAGCATTATCCATTGCAAGCACAACGAAGGTTACAGGACCGTCCGCCATGTAGTTTCCGTGGAGGGTGGCATCCCATGTCCAAGTGTTTCCTGACTTGCTGACAGATTCAGGCATGCCGTCACCGTCATCGCGGGAATTCTTGAAAGTATGTCCGCTTTCGGTCCATGTCTGGAGCGTCTCCGCGGATGTATTGTCAACCACCTGCATATATGGGAAGAATGCAGACGTAACGTCGGTGCTCGCGCTCTCTGCTATGGTGATGTTTGTTCCGTTTACGGCACTTATAATGTACCAGACATCACCAATCATAACAGTTCCGCCCTTGCGCACAAAGCTGTCGGCACTTCCTGTGTAGCTAAACTGTGTGCTGCTGTCCGTCGCCCAAGTGATGCTGTAGGTCTTACCATAAATATTCTGTCCGGCGACTTCCTTGGTCGTTATGGTAGAATCGACAGTTACAGTCTGACCAGAAACCTGAGAATCAATGACTTTAACCGAAGAGCTTCCACGGTAGAATGCGAAGAGAAGCTTGGAGAATCCAGATCCTGGCACTTCGTCTGTACCGTCTGTCACAGTTCCGCCAACAGTAAGCTGGAGATTGCTGTTCTGCAGTTTCTTGTTGTTTTCAAAAACATCTCCATTCGCAAGCAGCGTCTGTATATTCGGAGCAGTATTATCGTATCTGAAGGTGTAAAGCTGCTCCTTGAACAAAGCAGTCTCACTTCCCTCAATTGCGGTAACACGGACCTCCCTTGTGCCGTTACCAGTATTGGTTGAAAGAGGAACCTTAATAGTGTATCCTTCCTTGCCGTTCGTACCGGTAGTTGAAAGGCCGTCAAAGTCCTCCGCCACGGCTCCTGTTCCGTCTCCGATTACACCATCAACAACATGGTTAATGACGGTCTGATCATTTGATTGATACTCACCTTCTGAGCTGGTGATGGAACTGATTCCGTTGGCATGCTCGGCGGTTGTAATGAGGGCGGCATATCCCTTAACCCACATATCATCAACATATTCTTTTTCACCAACCTTGTGCTGCATTGCCTCGTCGCTGTAGAAGAACACCTTCGGCACATGGTTTCCAATGGCGGGAGACTTAGGATTGATGCTGATCGGAAGCGGGTTGCTCCACGGTCCCAAAAGTCCGTTGATGTCCACGGCGGCGGCACGTACCCACACAGTATAGGTCTCAGTGCTGTCTGTGTCCAGAGCGGCCGTAATCTGAAGGTCATTGAGCTTGTTCAGGACTGAGTACCAGCTTCCTGTTGACCTAGCCTCAATGCCCCAGAACTCAGGATCCGCAACGTAGAGAGAAGGATCATTAGAGTAAACGCTGTTTTCACCTGTCCAAAGATCAGAGACTGTCTTGACGGTGTAGGTGGCGGGAAGCTTTGTGCGATCCCACTTGGAGCCACTCTTCATGAGATTAATGCCGGCTGCCGTATTTCTGTTGTCAGAATCACCAAGAGCTATCTGAATGAACACCTTGTCCACGGCCTCATTGTCTCTGGCTGTTCCTGCGACACGGATATTTCCAGAAGCCTTTGCGAACAAATCGGTGGATCCGGAAGCAGGAGCCGGTGAAACAATCGTCGCAATCGGTCTGTTTCCGTAGGGGTTGTATGTAATCTTGCCCTGGTGAACACTCTCGTTACCGAGCTCGTCCTTCGCCAAGACAAAAACGTCCAGCGTGTAGATGTCCTGCTCGGTATGATAAACCTTCGTATAAGACGCAAGCTCGGCTGCCGTAGAAGGAAGCTTCCTGTACAGCTTTGTAGAATCCTCCTGATCGAATTCCACGGACCAGCTCAAAAGCGAGTCTTCCTTAACCTCGTCAGCAAAATCTGTATAAAGCTTTGTCTTAAGTGCTGAATAATCATCCGCCGTCAAAGATGAGAGCAGTGTACCATCCGAATCGTAGTAGGTATCGTCAGGTATGAAGCACCAAAGCGCACTCACATTGGAACCAAGCTGATCGTAGGTTGTACCCGCTATCTCAACGAGTCCGGTGAGAACCGTATTCTGATTTGTTGAGACAGTAATGACAGGACCGTCATTGTCAAAAATCACTGGAGTAACGCTGCTCGCATCAAGACCGGACGTGTCGCTCGCAGTAACCGTCAGTGTGCTCTGACCGCTTGTAAGCTCCGAGACATCGTAGTTATATACGTAAACAGGGCACTCCCTGCCGTCGGGGTAGGTGTATATCACATCTTCAATCTTTACGTAGGGGACAGAAGAGTCATTTTCAAAGTCAGTTCCTGTCACAGAGGAAATGCCGTTTGTGTCATAGGGCGCGACCAAAATGGACATGAACATCCTTTCAGTACCACCGAAGACTTCTGAGACACCCATTGTCTTTCCCTGTTCAAGATTGGCAAGAGCTTTAGTCTGTGCGGCTGCGGCAGTTGCACCGTATCCTGACACTACACGTACTGTCGGAGGAGTGCTGTCAGAGCGGTATTTAACCTCAGAATCAAGATCTGTCTCTGCCGTAGTTCCGGCGTATACAGCCTTTGGCTGCTTCCATGCCGGAGAATTTGAAGTCCAGAAGGTATTTCCAGCAGTATCCCTTATATAGATATAAAGTGTCTTTACGCCGTCCAAGGTTCCCTGCGGCACATAGTTGAATGAAACGCTCGTGCTTCCCGGAGTATAGTTAAGCGTTCCCGCGGGCTGAGGATAGGTCTCCCAGTTTCCCGGCAACGAAGAGGCAATCTTGATTTCAGCCACACCGTCATCGTCGGTAACGGTTCCGTAAATGCGAGAGGAGTACTTTGACGTGTACATAGGCACATCGGGCTCACCCAAACCGTTGTTGGTAATCTCATTGAACTTCACGACAGGTCTGTCCGTATTCATGTCAACGGTATAAGTCGTGTAGTTAGCGCTTGTGATATTTTCCTTGTCTACGTTCCAGTTTCCGGCCTCATCACAGGCAACCAGCATGAGGTATCCAGTTCCAGTGCCACTAGAACCTGCAAATTCATTCAGGTCAATGTCAGCGAAAGTACAGTGATAGATTTTTGAGACTTCCTGCAAACTTATATTACGTGCAACATCAACCTCAGTGCTGTCAGTGGTGTAAGCTCCGACCAAATCCCAATCATCAAGGTCTGTGGGAGCAGTTCCGGATGCCTTGTAGAGATAGACTGATTTCGGTGCATTGGGTCCGTCCGAGACAGTACCGAGAACGTCGAATGTTCCGTTGTGAATGTCGGTGTTCGGGCTGTCAATAACCGTTGTCGGAGGAGTCGTGTCAACCTTGAGTGTCGCCACAGGATAGCGGTAAGCATTTCCCGCCCAGTCTTTGACATTCGCGTAGACCACAGGAGTGGTTCCAAGATTGCCCTCAGAGAACCATTCGGGCTTCGGAGTAATCGTAAGCTCCCACTTAACCTTCGAGGAGCCGTCCTGCATATAGAACGGGGGCAATGTGCCATCCTGATTGAAACTCCATGCTCCGGCATCAGTCTTGCTGTAGTCTATCTTTTCCAAATCACCCTTATTGTCCTCGGCCGTAGCATCCCACTTGTAGAAGCGGACCTTTCCGTAGCTGCTGTAGGAATTCGGGGCTGCGTTCGGATTCTGAGAAAGATAGGTGTTTATCTCCGCCTTATTATTCAATGCCGTATAACTGTCGTAGGCAGGAATATACAGAGGATCATGGCCCACCACGAAATTGATAATCTCAAGTCCAGAAAGATCGTCTTCCGCAGTTCCGGTAAGCACAATGTCTGCCTCACCGTTAGTAAGCTTCGTTTCGCCCGAATCAGAATCGACGACACTTACAGTCTGGTCAACATTAATCTTAACTTCCTTGCGTAAGCTTGTGTTTCCGCAGTTATCTACCGCAATCAGGTAGAGTCTGTCTGAAACACCGCCCTCGACGGGTCTGAATCCGTTAAGAACCTCTGAGAAGCTGTAGTATGTGGAATTCGTGTAGGATTCCTTCTCAATCTCTTGAGTTGACGGATTTACTTTGGGAGTTCCGTAAACATCTCCCGAGGCAGGAGCATTCAGCTGGTATTTTTTCAACTCACCGGAGCTGCTGCTGGGCTTGTTACCCGCGCACCGTGGCAGAGAAGTAATTACTCCCGTAGAGGAGGTTTCATAGGTGCTGAGCGTCATCGGCGTGTCACCGGGATGACAAATCTGGTAGTAGAGTTTTGCCATACCGCTGCCCTTTTCCTCAAAGTATCCTGCGACGGGTATTGAAGTCTTGTTAGTAAACGTACTTTCAGAATACTTTCCACCCCCAACGAAGAACGCGGTATCCTTATAGACTGGTGCCCCATTATAGGTGTAAGAGGCCTTGAACATGTTTGAAAGGAAACTTGGGCCCACAGAGTCAATAATAATCTTATAGTTCTTCTCTGCGGTTCTTCCGACCTCATCGGTAGAGACCACAGTAAGCACGCCCTCATTGCCATTACCCCATGTGCTCAGATCAGTGAAGCTAAGCGTAAATGACCAGACACTTGGTGCGGTAGCTGAGCCTGAAGCAATTTCTTCCGAACCTTTTTTCAGCGTATATACGGTTGAAGTCACCCCGTAATTGTCCGTGCTTGTACCGGAGAATGTGAATGTAGAATTGTTCACATAATATATCGCGTCAAAAGTGCCTGTAGAATCATCTTCCCTATATGCACCAGAAATGACGGCACTGTTAATCTCAGGGGGTCTATCATCTATAGTCAGAGCGAACGCGGTCTTTACGGAACCGTTGCCCGCCTTGTCCTTCGGCTTTGCGGAAACAGTCTTTCCGGCAATGTAGTCAAGGTTGGCTCCGCTGGTAACAACAGCCCTCCAGTGCTTAATCAGATTCTTATTGCTGTCGTTAATAGTATTTATCCATCCTGTGTAAGTAGCGAAATCCGTGACCGCAGCAGGAGCGTAGCTGACCGAGACTTTGCTATTTATGTTCTCGGAACCAAGGAAGAAGTCTATTCCGTCAACGCCTGAGCCTGTATCTTCGTAAGTTCCATAGACAATAAAGTCCGCGTCTCCCTTAGTGAGAACCTTTCCCTGAATCTCCACCGGAGTCTGGTTTCCGTTCTGATAGTGAGTGACGCTGAATTCAGGCGCGTTGGTGTCCACATGCACAGGGTACTTCTTCACAATGCTGCTATTGTCCTCCTTGTCGAATGCCTGAATATAGAGATAGTTGCAAGGATGTTCGGTACTGTCAACAGAGAATCCGTTGTCCGTCGCATAGAAATCAACGGCGTTACCCTTGCCGTTCAGATAGACGGTCTTCGCGGAGCTGTCACCGCTGAGAGTTGTCGGAAGCGTTGAGTCGTCGGAAATCTTGTAAAGGATTTTGCCCATAGCAACAGATTCGTTCACTGTGCCGGAGAACTTCAGGGTCGTGCTGTTATAATACGAGAGGCTTTCGGACCATAACTGATCCTTTATCTTGAAGCCATCGTTTATTACCGGTGCCGTGCCGTCAAATACGAGGCTAAAGTTCTTTGTCACAGGTCTGTCGGCAAGATCCGTTGCGGTAACAGTAATATTCCACTTACCATCAGCATTCGGAGCCGTCAGCGTTATGGATCCGGTCGCAGTGGTTCCGCTTGAACCAGGATTTATGCCGATGCCCAGAGATGCGTTAGTTTCAGTAACAGGGGCTTCGTCATCCTTTTTGGCGGAAATTTCGATGCCTGCGATTCCAAGGCTGTCCGCCGCATTAATAGTGATTGTAGCTTTTCCAGCCGACGTAATATTACCGGATGTCAGGTTATAAGAAGCCTGGTTATTTACCACCAACGTCGGCGCGCCTGTATCAATGGTAAGGTCAGATATAGTGACTGTATTTTCATTTCCGGCATTATCGGCATAGACCAGCTCAATGCTCTGTCCAGTGCCCTCCACCACATCAAGGGAGAAACTCCATCCTACGGCAGGAGTCTTAATATTTGTGGCGATGGAATCCACAAGCACATGGTTCGGATCCTCGGCCTCACTGTAGCGGTATTTGAGCCAGGCTGTACCAGAGGCATCGTCCGACCATTTTCCGCTTACGGTCAGCTTGTAGGTTCCGTCCCCGTTATCTGTCATTGAGGTCTCTTTTATTACGGTGTTAGACTGAATGCTCAGAGTTGACGCGTAAATTTCTGGAGGTGTTGTGTCCTCAATCAAAGTGCCAAGAGAAACATCGTTTCCTTCCAGACCGGCCTTGTCCTTTGGAGTTGCGGTAAGAACAACAGGTGTCGTGCTCGCGGGGTACACTGCCTTCCATGACCTTACGTTCAGAGGAGTCACTGAGCCGGACTCAGAAATACTACTAACCCATGTAATGGAAGTCGCATTGGCTTCGGTTACAGTCTCAGAAGAATAGTATATTGACGTCGGGTTGGTGCTGAACTCTATGCTGTCAAGTCCGGTCTGTCCGTCGCTTGCGGTTCCATAAAGTGTTACGGGAACATTCTTCCTGTAGAGCACGGAACTAGCGGGCTTTACAACCGTTTCGCTGCCGCTGCCAATGGAGTAGCATATATAGTCCAGACGAGGCGGAGTTACGTCAATATTTACGTTAAAGGCCTTTTTGTCGGAAACATTTCCAGCCACATCCTTTGCACGCACATAAAGCACGTTGTACACTCCGTTTCCAGTCTGCAAATATCCGCTTGCAGAAAGAGGAACAGAAATAGCCGCGCCCTTTCCTGAAGTCGCAACCCTTGTCCAACCGGTAACGTCATCCGAGTCAGACAACGGCGGCTCATCCGTATTTTTCTTGAGGATATAGTACACGGAGTCAAGTCCTGACGTAGGCTCATTTACAGTCAGATTTAACACCGGGCTGTTGAGGGAGAAGTAATTGTTCTCTCCATTATACTGGAATGTACCTGATACTCCCGGCACAGTAAAATTATCACCGATCACGGGCTTGGTTGAGTCAAAGACCATGTTAAATGACTTGGAGGTCGTACGTCCAGACTTATCTTTGGCGACACAGTTAACAACCCAGCTTCCGTCCATCTGGCTGCCATTGAAATGGATTGTTCTGGAAGCCGTCTTTTGATCATCAGAATACGTCACATTTGTCAGGAATCCGGATGTGGATGCGTTGTACACAGTGCCGTCGTCCTTAGTAGCCGTCACAACGATATCGTCCATGAGATAAGTGTCATGTGCTGATACAGTAAAGTCCCACGCATCCTTTTCTGTGTTGCTTGCAGACGGGAACGCCGTGAACTCAGGAGCAGAGAAGTCAAAGTACACAGTTTTCGACTCAGTTACAGGTCCATTGCCAACCTTGTCGGTCACTTGTACGTTAATGGTGGCCGGTCCCTCAACAAGATTGTGCGTCGCATCAGGGATGTCATGGATGACAGTAATATTGTCAGCTCCGGCACCATCCACATTGCCAGTTGCGATTACGGTTCCGCCCTGGGTAACATTGTATGTGTATGAATCAATTCCAGATCCGTTGGTATCAGCGAGTGACAGGTGGAGCTTGTATGTATTCTTGCCGTCAACCTTGGCATAGTAGTTGTTGCTTTCCTCAACGCGCAAGGGAGTGGTGCTGCCATTCAACGCTCTGTCATTGAACGTGACAGAGGGAGTCCCTGCGTCCACATAAATCAAATACTTCTTCCGGCTTGAGGAACCGTTAACATTTGTCGCCGTTATGTCAAGCAGGTAGGTATAAGTCGTAACACCGGACACAAGACCAAATGAGTTAAGATTAATGATTTCCTTAAACTCGTTTGTGCCTGAAACAAGAGTATTCGAGTTGAACTCACTAATGTTCAGAGCTCTGTGCCAGTTATCTGATGACGGAAGGCTTGCCTCGGACTCATAATAGCCGTTATAGCGCTTCACTGTTCCAGTTATTCCGTCCGCTCCCTTATGATGGTAGTCCGACATTCCCATGGAATCGGTTATTCTGACCTCAAATGGATATGTTGCTCCCGCAGCATACTTTACCCACGTTTTGTTGCTAGCCTCAATGCTTGGCGGAGCACCAGAAGTCGATGTATAGAAGCCGAAAAACTGTCCGTTTAAATTTTCAAGAGCATCTCCTGACGCATCCTGTCCTTCAAGAACAACATAGTAGTATCTGCGCAGATGAACTCCATGGTTGTCATCCACAATACCGGGAAGTTTGAAAGAATATGTGGCAGAGTCAACATTTATATTCTTTTGGAAAAGGGGTGTCTTAGTATCCGCCTCAAAAAGATTGGATGAACTAAGTCCACTCTCCCACACACAGGTTCCAAGTTGGGTCCGACTTGTGGGTTTTGTCAAGGGCTTAACATCATCGCCACCATATTCGTAAATTTTGGCTTGAATAGAACTCGGCACAACCTTCGCCTTATCCACCCCTTGATTTACAGTGAATGAAAGCACCGAATCATTATTTACGTTATGGAAATTGAGGTCATTGCCAATTTCGAAAGAGGGGAAGTAGTATGTCGGACTGACATCCTTATTTACGTTGAAGGCAAGGGGTGTCTCCTCGCATCCAAGGTATTTATGAGAACCTTCATTGAGAGTCGCGTCATCACCATTAAGGGCACTGATAATCGTGCTCCTCTGCGCATTGGTAATAGCTCCTTTATATGTGCCGTTCCAAATCTGTCTGAAATCAGAGCCTTCCAAGGTTGTGCCGACTCCGATCTCATTAGTCAACGCCAAAAGCTTTTCGCGGACATACACCTTAGTATTCTTGTTTGAGTCCAAGTCTTCCATTGAGTTAACAATACTCCAGTCTATTGGGGCATCAAGACCTGTCGTGGCGTTCGGACCTATTGCGTTATCATAAATATCCACCTCAAGGTAGAACTGCTGATTCTTATTAGCACCGTTAGCATAGTTATCCGTATAAGCTGTCTTATAGTTGTTCTCTATATCGGTGGAAGGAGAGTCCGCATAGCGACCTATGACAATGGTAGCATTCGCCGCATCGGACACAATGAAGTCCTTTACAGGGAGATTTATCTTAGTGCCCTTGGAGCCGTCGCTTTCCCTGGGGTACATTCTCACCTTCACGCTATCTTTGTCCGTGCTCAGGTGGTCATCGGAGATGGTTCCCTTCAGGCTGATTGTCTTACCGAATTTCGTAAAATTCGCCAAATCCTCAGAGCTTATGGAAGTCGGGGTGGAAAGCAGGAAAATTGGAGGAGTGTTGTCAATGTCAAACGCACGAGAAAGCTTTCCTGACATACGTCCGGACGTATCCACGGCAACCAGCTCAAGGACATAGGTTCCGTCGGGAAGATAAATGTTCTTCTCTCCGTTTCCTGTCTTGAATTTATAGTTATAGCCCTCGCCGTCGGGATAATAATCCAGATCGAAGCTCCAGTCAGTTCCGGATGTGGGCTTGAGCTCATCCCACTCAACCCTGAAATCATCGGGATAATCATTATTTATAAGAAGGACCTTGAGGTAGTCTACTCCGGTGTCATCGGAACAAGTTCCTGCAACGTGAATGCTGCTTCTCCTGGCCACATTTTCCCTCGGGCTCACAATGCTTTCCACGAGAGGAGCGTCCGTATCCACGGCGGCACCAAGTCCTATTTCACAGGATGAAAAAGCAAAAATGAAAGATGCAGCAAAAACCGCAATAACACTATTCTTGAAAAAAGTCTTGATTCCTATCTTCATAGACCTACCTCACTATAGGGCTCACCAAAAACAAAGTTTTCAGTGTTTTCCTGTACTAGCCACATGAAGAATAACCGCAGCTACCCTTCAGTAAACCGCCCATCCCATCAATATAGAATCGGCACAAAAACACCTTTCGCACAGCAAAAGATACAGGCATCCTTTAAACATCACAAGGCTTCTGACAGTTACGCACAACGACGGCACTGAAAGTTCCTCACGAGATGCCACGAATTTTAAATCATCACAATACAACAATTTAAAAATCGTACCAGAGTTACCTCTGTATCAACTTTATAATTTTGCAGGTCAGACCGGAGTGTTGGAATTTTCTCCAGCCATTAACCCATATTTTACTCCAAATTCCCCAAAATGTCAAACATTTAGGAATTTTTTTCATCAGGATTCCCCCCGCACAAGACGGAGGGAACCGAACTACTTCATCTGGGCGGTTTCGACCCAGTAGGTGGCTCCATCCTCATTTCGGATATAACCTACAACAGCATTTGGTGAGCCATTACCGTAACATTGTCCATTATACAAGTTACCACCAAGATGATAATCGTTCGTACCAGTCTGAGAAGCTATAATTCCACCAGATGAATCCTTCCAAAGTCCGACGTTTATTCTGTCCTCAGAGATAATGCTGCTTGTTGGCACATAAGTGCATTCCCACTTTCCAGTGAACAACTCAGAGGCAGCTCCTGCACTAACTCCGAGATTTGCTCCTCCCGGGAGACAGGCCATCTTCGGCATGGAACCAGCATAGTAGCTTATGTAAGGAACAACCTTAGTACCGACAAGTCCGACATCCAGCGTAAGCTGGGTTCCGACAATTCCATAAGAATCAACGATAACGGAGTTATCTGCTTCAACATAGTCCGCTTCAGGGGAACTCAGATATGCGTAGCGCAAGTCTCCATCCAGGATATCACAGGCCGCAATGTGCACTCCCCCATTACCATCTACGGCAACCTTACAGAACTCTCCTGCACCTGTGAAGATTTTCTTAGGTGTTGCCCAGTAGTCAGTCAATGTTCCTGTTCCTGTATAGCGGGAAGTAGCATTTCCACTCATGTTATCTGGAGTAGAATCATTAATTTCCTTGGTACCCGTAATGTTCTTGGTGTATGTATACATTGTGTTTTCCCCATCATACCAGACAAGCACAACCCTGTCGTCAGTGCCTGTTGAAGACGGTATAACATCAATACATACATATTCACCGGCATTGCCCAATGTACCGCTAGAATGAGTGCCGTCATCAAGCGTGTCAGCTATTACCTGTATATATTTGCCATAATACCAATGCTTGTTATTATTACCAAGATTAGCCTCCGTACACCAATCGTTAAGATAACCTGCACTTTCTTTGGCACTAGCTGTAAACTTTCCCCATTTAAAGCGTATCTCCTTGTTTATACCATCGTAATAGGCAAGATAGACATTGGTTGAAGCGGTCCTTCCAGATCCGCTGAAACTGTTAGCCGCAATAGACGGACTCTTTATGCGTCTCTTGTCGATTCTTTTAGCAGAACTTGAGGCATCTGCTTTAATGCCCCACTGACCGATTTCCTCCAGCCTAAGGCTGTTACCTTCATCCTTAGCACCACGCAACTTTAGACCAGTAAGATTTTTGCCCCAACGACCGGTCATAAAAATCCACTTGGCATTTGAAAAATTACCGTTAATATCGCCACCTGCTCCTACCGCATACGCATTGCCAGCCCTGTCAAATCCAAGACCGACTGCGGACCATGCGTCATAGTCCCTTGCCCACAACTCATTGGAGCGATCATTGGCAGCCGTATCCGCATTTCCCCTAGGAATAGAAATCGCACCACTACCATTCGTAAATGCGAATCCGAGGAGCTTATTGTTCTGGTTGATTTTCATGACAAGATCACGAAGTTCACCCGTGCCAGTCTCTCCAACCGCAGCCTGATTGTTGATTGTCCACACGTCAATGTAGACATCATCGGTAAGCACGTTGTTGTTCGTGTTGTTGGGGCGGCGGTTGTAGTAGTTGGAGTAAAGATCATAGTCACCGCTCAAAGGAATAGTGTCCGGATGAAGCACATAATTCTTGAGGTCATCGTCATCGCCGCCATCATAGCTTCCATGTCCGTCGTTGTAGTTAATGTTGTTGAGAGAGACAAGGTTGTTGACGGTCACACTGAACGCTCCAGAGGCTGAGGTATCTGTAATTTCGTATGTCTTTACACCCGAGCTCAGGTTAAAGCCGTTTACTGTTACGGTCTCTCCCTCTCCACCGTAGTACTGCACCGGGTAGTGTCCCATGGCGGTACGGTTGTACTCAGAGGCATCCTCCCTGGTGGTCATTGAGGAAAGGAAGGTCGTCAAAGACGTAATGTAGGGCACTACGTCCATCTGATACTCAGGCTTGTTGTATGTTCCGTCACCTTCCGTTGCGTTGGCTGTTGTGGAAGCAAGGCGATTCGCGGCATCCTTTGAGATGACCGTCACCTTCACGTCTGTCTGCGCAAGGTCAGCTACCTTTTCGGTATCCAGAGAAAGAGTCCATTTCACCTTGTGTCCGAGCTGGTTGAAGTAAGAGCCCTTGTCCTCAGGATCCACCTCAAACTTCCAGCCGTTAGTTATATCGCTGGAACCGTAAGTCCACACGCCTCCCGTGCAGTTTGCCGCAACAAGATATCCCGACTCAGTTCCAAGACTGCTTGTCAGCGAGAAGTGATCGAGCTTTATAAGAATCTTGGAAAGTCTTGTCTCATCAAAGGCATATCCCTCAATCTTAATCTTTCCGGAGACCTTTGGATCCCCATCCTTCTCAGCGTCAGAGCCATTGCTTACGTATCCGGTAGATTCCTTCCAGTCATCCTCAAGCTCAATGTGTCCGTTTGCGGAAGAGTTCTCATAGAGGCTGTTGTCATCCTCTCCCTTCCAGTAGAACGGAGTGATTGCAGAAGTAGGATTAACTACGTCCGTAAGATCAAGAGTGAAATCTTCTATTCTAAGCACGCTGTATTGAGTGGTATCTCCGATGTCAAGATCCTCCGTGCTGTCCCAGAATGAGAGGAGCACAGGAACAGTGCCGTCGTCATTGTTGTCATAACCAGCCCTGCCCGCCAAAGTCTCGTTGTCCACCTCATAGATTCCACCCGTCACCAGCCCGTTTTCACCGTGGAGATTTGTAGCAGAGGGGCCAATGAGTCCCGCTCCACCTACGGCCTTCTGAACAAGAGGTATTATCTCACTGTTTTCGTCCACCGTATAATGGGTACCAGCTTCCGAAGCATTCCGCGTGAACTTCATCTTTATGGGATCCTTTCCGCCTATGAACTCCGCGTAAACCGCAAGCTTGTTCTTTGCCTTGAACGCGGGACGAGTGCTTTCAACAACCTCATCTCCTTCCATGAGACTGAATCCTGCCGTAACAAGGTTATAAGCCTCGAAATAAGAGCCCTTCACTCCGTAGAGGTCATAGGGTTCAAACTCAGAGTCTGAATACTTGTTGTCGGCGTTCAAGTCGGTTCCCAGGAACACCTTGGCAAGACGAGGAGGATTATTCTGCAGAGTACCTGCGACAGACTTCGCGGAGACGTTTCCGGCCTTATCAGCGGCAAAGACCACCAATGTTACAGGACCGTCAGGAATGTAGTTTCCGTGGATGGTCGCATCCCATGTCCATGTGGTACCGCTCTTGCTTACGGACTCGGGCATGAAGTCTCCGTCATCTCCGGTTCTGAACGAATGGCCTCTTGAGGTCCATGTCTTTATGGTCTCGCTTGAAAGATTGTCCACAACCTGAGCATACGGGAATTCAACAGTATTTCCGGCCTGCGTGTAATCTGCAACACCTCCCTCAATGTTGACCGTTACGGTTCCAGTTCCCAAGACGGAGCCAATCCTGTACCAGTGGCCATTGATTATCGCTACGCCGCCCTTTCTTACATGCACGTCTTCACTCATGGTAAAGCTGGTGTTATTAATCCAGTTTACGGTCTTTCTTGAAGAATAAAGTTTTTCTCCATTCTTTTCCACAGAGCTTACCAAGGAAGTTAAGGCAGTAGTGGAAGACACACTTGTGTCAGTGTAGTCAAGCTGCGGGTCGTAAATATTTCCGGTACCGCTTCTGTAGAAGTAGAACAGAAGTCTTTCGAATCCTGCGTCATCATCATCCACAGTACCGCCGACAGTCAGCTGCAGGTTGCTGTTCTGCATCTTTCCGCCAGCAGCGAAGGCCTCATCGTTCAGCACAAAGTCTCCGATCGTCGGAGCCGTGTTATCGTAATTAATCGTGTAGTACTCAGTCTTTGAAAGACCGTTTGCCTTTTCAATCGCTGAGACCTGAACGAGTTTGCTTCCTCCGCCAGAACCGGTTCCAAGGATAATTTCGACATCATAGCACTTGCCATCAGTGTCACCAGTATGATGTGAGGCACCATTGGCAATTGTTACAGCTCCCTCAGAATTGGTAGAAACTGCCGCCACCGGTGTCGCCGTCGCATCTCCTTCGGCAACAGAGTAAGAGAGATCGGAAATTCCATTCACATGCTCCGCCGATGTAATCAGCTTGGCATTTCCGCTGATCCACATATCGGGTGTATACGGAATGTCAGAACCTGCTATGGCATTAGTACACGCCGCATCGGTATAGAAGCGGACGGTCGGAGTAACTGTACCACCGATGGAAGGTGCGTTCGGGTTCAAGGAAAGAGCCACAGGTGTTGACCATGCGCCGAGGAGTTTGTTATTGTCCATTGCCGCCGCACGGATCCAGATTGTGTACGTCTTGTCTTTGTCTGCCGCATCAGGATCATCAATAGACGCGCTGTTCTGGAACTCACGGCTCTTGTTCAGAGTTATGTACCAGCTTTCCGTTGAAGTAACTTGAATTCCCCAGAAATTCGGATCAGCATCGAAGTTACCACCGGACAGACTTTCCGTTGACGTTGTTACGATTTGACCCGAGTATGAGGGACATGCCGCAGCCAACGCGGTCTTGCTCCAGAATGAAGTATCTCCGGAAGCCGCATTCTTTACAGTCGTAATACCAGACTCTGTCTTCAGCTCTCCATGACCGAAAGCGATCTGGAGGAAGACTTTGCTGACTTCCACATTGTCCACTGCCGTACCGCTGACACGGACTGAACCGGACATATCGGCGGAATAAGCTCCCTCTTTTACATCCGGGTAAACAATTTCCGCAATCGGGCGGTCGCCGTAGGGGTTGTAGCGGAGAACCTTAGTCAAATCCAGAGTCTCGTTGCCCAAAGAGTCCTTAGCATAGAAAGCGAGCTTCAAAGTATAAATGTCTCCGGCTTCTTTCGCATAATCATAGGGCTCCAGTGCACTTGCGCTTCCAGCAGGCAGCACGGGAGAGAATTTCCAGTTATACACTGTATGCTCGTCATCCATTTCCATTGGAGACTCTGTGCGGGCAGAACCAAGGATCGCATCACTGTTCGGCACTCCACCTGTAAAGTCATCGTCAGTGAGTATGAAGCACTTCAAATCCTGCACGCCGCTTCCCAATGTATCGCTTGTAGTTCCATGCAGATCCACCTCGCCGGAGAATATTACGGTCTGGCTTGTAGTCATGGTTATGACGGGGCCTGTTTTGTCAAAGAGGAAGTTGACCTGCGGCTGGCTTTCAAAGCCACAATTGTCCGCCACTGTAACAGAACAAACCTTCTGTCCGTCACCAAAGCTTGAAATGTCCTGCGTTGCGACCCAGCACTTGTAAACGTCCGTACCAATCGTTACATCCGAAGCCGTTGAGAAAGAGGACATTGCAGGCGTACCCTCACCGAAGGTGCCCGTCAAACTTGATCCGTCAATTCCGTTCTCGTCTTTTGCAAGGACTTTTATTCCAACAAACTTCGTATTGCTTCCACCAACGCGGATAATACCGGTTGCTTCGTCTGTGGCATTAAGAGCCGCAGTTCTTGCGCTTGCCGCACTGCTTGAGGAAGCGACATAGACTTTTACTGCCGGAGGTGTAGAATCGAATCTGTAAGTTACGACACCATCAAGGCCCACAAAGTCTGTTGCCTGGGCAAATTTCACCTTGGGTCTCATCCATGTCGTTGTATGAGCCGTCCAGAATTTGCCGCCCTGCTCATCTTCCACATAAATGTAGAGAGGCTTTGCACCGTCAGAGCCGTCCGCAGGCGTGTAAGTGAACGTCACGGTTGAAGAGCCTGTGTCACACTCCAAAGTTCCCGCCGGCTGAGTATAAGCCTCCCAGTCATCAACAGGGTTAGGTGAGATCTTTACGGCAGTGATTGCGTCATCGTCGTGGATGATACCGCCGACACTGCTTCTGTACTTGGCATTATAACCTGTTGTACCGGTAATTTCATTGAATGAGATTTCCGGTCTGTCAGAATCAAGGTCCACAGTGTACTGAGTGTACATGCTTGAAGTAATGGCGTCTGTCTTGATGCTGACATTTCCTGCCACATCATAGGAGACAGGCAGCACGTAAAGTTTTCCCTGCTGAGAATTCGCCGCCACACACTGATTGAAGTTCAGGCCGGGGATGCTGAAGTTGTAGATTTCAGAAAGGTTCGCAGAGTCAAGCTTAGCGTTTCCAGCAGCCTCAGTTGAATCTGTGGTCAGCCCCTTGAACAGAGTCCAGCCAGAAATGTTCGTAGGCACGGAATTTCCAAAGTAAGTATAAATCTCCACTTTCTTCGGTGAGATGTTGTCATCCACGGTTCCCTTTACGGAAAGCTGTCCGTTTACAGAAGACGATGCGGATGGTGAAGAAATGCTTACGGTAGGACTTACGGTGTCAACCTTGAGCGTGGCGACAGGATAAGTCGCGACATTTCCAGCCCAATCCTTTATGGTCGCATAGACTTTCGGTGAAGAGCCAAGCAAGGCACTTGAGAACCATATGGGATCAGGCATGATGGTCAGCTCCCACTTAATCTCATTCGGACCGTCGGCAAGGAAGAAGTCCGGGTTTCCAGTCCACTGCTTGCTGTCATTCCTGTAGAAATCTATAAGTTCGAAATCATCTGAATAAACATTTTGTACATTTGAACCGGAACCTGTCGTACCTGTCTTCCTGTAGAATCTGACATAACCGCGGGTCTTATATCTGTTACCGATCGGATCGTCCGTTGAAGACAATCTTGAGTCCTCATCATAGGCATAAATTGAATTCGCGTCGTTCTCGCCGACCCTGAAGTTAACGATTTCAATTCCAGCAAGACTATCAGACGCCGTTCCTGTCAGCGTAAACTGAGATGAGCCATTGGTCGGAACAGACTCTGTCTCATTTGTATCAACAGAACCTGCATCAAGATCCACATTGATTCTGGCTTCCTTGACAGCACTCTTATTGCCGCATTTGTCAACTGCCACCAGATAGAGCACGTCCGTCGTAGTGTCGGAGGTCGCCGCGAATCCTGCCAGAGTTTCCCCGAAACTGAAATACTTAGAGCTCGGCCAATTTTCAGTTACTATAGAATCGCCGCTCATTTCCAAATTGTGCTCGGCATCGGTCTTGTACTTATCGACAACGGTTGTTCCATAATGAGGCAGAGTATATCCATCGGCAGAGACCGAGAAGTATCCGTTCATTCCGCTGATAACTTCATCCGCCGTCTTGGTCGGAATAGAGCCAGAGGGAACATTTGTTACTATATAATAGACCCTGTCGATTCCACTGCCGGCCTCATCGTAATAACCGGAGACGGAGAGAGATGTCTTGTTCGCAAAGCTGCTGTCGGAGTATTTTCCTCCGCCAACGAAGAACACCTTGTCCTTCTTTACATCCACATTCTTGTACTTGTAGCCCGCCTTGAATACATTGCTCAGAAGAGAAGGAGCCGTGTCGTCCACAATCAGACTGAAGCTCTTTTCAACCGACGCATTTCCTGCGGCATCCACAGCCTTTACGGTAACGGAACCAGTTTCCTTGTCGTTCCATGCGGATGTATTCACAGTGAAGCTGAACGTCGGATCGCCCGGAGTTGTGACGTCAGTCAAAACCTCCACGCCATTTTTCTTCAATGAGAAATTCGTTATTCCTATGGCATAATTGTCCAGCACAGTACCGGAGAGAGTAAAGCTTCCCTTGGGAATATAATATGTTGTTCCGGTAAGATAAGCACCGGTTCCGGTAAGTTTCACGTCATGGAGAGTAGGAGGTGTTGTATCCACCGTTACGGAGAACGATGTGGAGCCTTCATTTCCTGCCTGATCAACGGACACAACAGAAACCGTTCCTTGAGGAACATCGGAGCTTGCAAAGACAGCCTTCCACCACTTCACGGTCTTGCGGTTGGTATCAGACAAAACTCCCCATGTGCTTGAAGATGTCAAATCAGAGACACTTGTATTTGCCGCTGCAGTTGAATAAGAGACAGTAGCCTTGTTGGTAATGTTCGTAGAGCCGTTAATGAACTTGATGCTGTTCAAACCGGAAATGTCATCGCTTACATGTCCATAAATAGTAAGGGACTGATTCCTGTTGGAAAGAATCTGATGACCGTCGAAGGCACTGACAACATCCCCATTGGCATAATAAGCGACATCAATCTCGGCTTCGTTCAAATCCACGTGGATGGGGAAATCCTGAACATCACTCGGGTTTCCGGCGGCATCCACAGCCTGAATGTAAAGCCAGTTGTAAGCAGTATCCGTGTCAGACTCGAAATCCGTTGATGTCGTGTTGAAGGTACCGTCTGAGCCGATGGCAACCACATCAGTGTAATCAGAAACAATGCTGTCAGGTTTAACGGCAGTGTCTCCGCCCCTCACCAGCTTGTAGTACACAGATCCCTGTTCCACGGTCTCCGTCACGGAACCTGCGAATTTCAGAGAGGTATTATTATAGTACTTGTCGGTATAGGCGGTCTTTAACGATGCGGCTCCGTCATTTATGCTCAGCCTGTCAGAAAGAACCGGCTTCGTTCCGTCCACAGTCAGGGTCACAGAAGATTCAGTAAAACGTCCGACCTTGTCCTTCGCTGTTGCCGTTATGGTCCAAGTGCCATCAGCCGCAGGAGAGGTAAACTTAATTGTCGCTTCTTGATTTTGTCCGAGCGTTATATTGTTGTTGATTTCAATGCCAGCAGATGAGGTCGTCTCGGAAATTTCAGTTTCACCCCTGACAGCCTTAATTGATGTGCTCTCAAGATTATAGCTGTCATAAGAGGTGAAAGCAAACACCACGGACTTATTGGCATCCAATGCGATGAGGTTGTAGACCGGATTGATTGTTGGGACTGTCAGTGTCGGCTTACTGAAATCAATCTTCAGGTCTGTAATAGAAGCCGGCTCAGACTGATTGTCAGCCTCATCAGTTCCACGAACCTCAATTTTCTGTTCCGCACCTTGAGTTATAGGAACGGTGAAAGACCATGCGACAGTGTTTTTTGACTTTGGAGCGGAGGGTTCTTCCGTCCAGTCGCCCCATTCAGATCCGTTGAATATGCGGTACTCAAGTTTATTTGTACCGGAAACAGCGTCAGACCAATTTCCAGTTACGGTCAGCGAATAAGTTCCTGGGCCGGTGGAAGTAAGCCTGTTTTCAACGATTTCATTTCCAGCAAAAATTTCCTCGTTGCTCTCTATATTAAGGATGTTTACCGTAGGCGGCGCATTGTCTTTTGCCAAGGTACATACAGAAATCTGAGTTTCCTTTCCTGCCTTGTCCTTTGCTGTGGCAGTAACGTCCACACCTGTATTTCCAGGAGTGAACACGGCTTTCCAAGAATGAACCGTAGTTCCATCAGCCGGAAGCGTTGTTGACCAAATCGAGTCGTCGTCATAGTTACTGTCATTTACAGAAGATGTGGAGTAGTAAACTGTCGGTGAGATTCCCGTAAATGTAATGGCTCCTGCACCCAATCCTGTTCCAGAATCAGAAACATCACCATAAAGAGCCATCGCGGTACCCTTGTGATAAACTGTTCCCGAAATCTGCTTGAATCCGTCACCCACAGAATAATGAGTTGCCGTGAATGTCGGAGCGGTGGAATCCACATAGATATCGAAACAAACTGGCTGAGCACTGTGATTTCCGGCATTATCTACAGCCACGAAATAAAGCTTGTCATGAACATCGCCCACAGCGGAAGCAAATACGTCCGAAGTAAGAGTAAATGGAACGGCATTGCCCTTGCCAGAAACAGGAAGCTCATTTCCGCCGGACACTACATCATCAGCAGACGGATCTGATCCGACGTTGGACCGACGCTTTAACCAGCGGAGTTCCTTAAGACCGGAAGTACTTTCATTGACAGTTCCAGACAAAGTGAGGGTGCTACTTGTAAAGTAAGCCGGAGTACCCGCAGTATAGCTTCCAGTATATCCGTTTACCGTATAAGCATTCTGTACGACTGGAGGAGTTCCATCAACTGTGACGGAGAATTCCACCGGAGTGACATTTCTGTTATCTGAATCAGAGGCCTTTATCCTGAGATTCCACACACCGTCTGCAGCAGTCGGAGTCAGGGTTATGCGTTTTACCCATTCCGTGGCATCTGATGTCTTTGAAACCTCACTTACAGCGAAACCTGCACTGGCAGAAGTCGTATATGTTCCACCATTTTTGCTTGCCTCAATTGTGAAAGTTTTCACTCCGGAACCATCTGTTACCGTAACATCATAGCTCGTAGCAGAATTAATCATAGTACGGTCCAAATTGGTGACAGACACCTCAGGGGCTCCCAGATTGACTTTCACTCCATCAATATTAACTGTATAGGAATTGCCAACATGATCCTCTGCAGTAAAGCTGTAGTTGGTACCCTTGCTTTCGGATACCGGAATAGAAGCGGTCCAGTTAAGAGTCTGAGAAACAGGTGATGACAACTCTGAAATAATTACAGGAGCACCGCCGTTTACTGAGTATTTCAGAGTTTTGATTCCAGAACCATTAAGATCAGACCATGTTCCGCCAACATTATATTTGTACTGAGAGCTTTGAGCATCATAAACACACATGGTATCAAGGATGGTCTTGTTGGACATGAATTCAGTGCCGTTGATTACGATAGACGGATTACCGGCATCCACATAGGCCAGATACTGCTTGCGTGGTGTTTCTCCACCGGCATTCTTTCCCTTGACAGAAAGCACGTAAGTATAATTTTTCTCAGTACCAGCCAGACTAAAGGTCGGTAGCTTTATCAAATACGGATATGTCGAATCAGAGGGAGTTACGTTTGGATTTGTCACAATCTGTGAGGAGGGACCGGAGAAATTTCCAGAATTAAGCTTAGTAAAACTGCTTATCTGTGTCAGAGAAGGTATATGTCCGCTGTAAAGGTCATAGCTTACCTGCAGTCCATCAGGCATAACATTGTGGCAGGAAGCACCGCTAAGTGAATCATTTACAGAAAGTTTAAAATTAATGGTACCGGTGTCCGTCCATTTAATATACTGGCCGTTGTCAGCATCCAGAGTAGGAGCATTGCCGCTACCTGTGGCATGGAAACCAAACATCGTAGAGGAGTCGGAGGAGACCAGCTCAACATCATCCATATCCGCTCCAGTTATCTCAACAATATAGTATCTTCCATTTACAATGTGGAAGCCGCTCTCATCTGAGGGCATATCCAACTGGTATGAGCCTGTAAACACGCCTGAAGTATTATCATACAGGTAATCTTTGTTGCCGCTTCCCTTATCCTCATAGATATATGTATTAGCCGCTCCTTCAGGAGTTGTCCATGACGGACCTGCGGCAAGCAACTCATCAAGTTCTTCCCTTGTCAAAGTAGCAGACGGAGACTCGTAAATCTTTGCGGCGATTGTAGATGGGTTCACACCTATACCGTCGTCACCGGCCTGGACGAGAATGGTCAGCGGATTTCCTGTCGTAGCATCCTCCCATGAGTCCGCATTGATTATGACAGAACCGCTCTCCGTCGGCACAGGAAGAGAACAGTTATTGATTGTATATTTAGGATTACTTGCGACGTTCATTTTGATCGCAAGGGGCGTATCACTATTCTCTCCCGAAAGAACCAGAGAGGCCGGATTGTCTGCGCATACCATATAACTGGAGGCTTCGTCATCATCACCCGCGAGAATGCTTTTTATTGCGTCGCACACTTCCTGAGACTCCTCAGACATTCCGGTGAGGATTTTCTTCATATCCGCTCCGGTAAGCTTTGAAATACCGGATCCCTTCAGAGGAGAAGCAGGGTTTACATCGTACCATTTCAAACGGGCACTAAGGTTTTCTTCTATATATGTCTTCCGTGTGCTGTTTCCCGCAGCATCAGTCAGCTCAACGACAAGATAAAACTTCTGAGATCCCTTCGCAACGCAATCGTATGCACGGATATAGTTTTCATGTTTTATACGCTCATTCGCATTTACATCCGAAGGATCCTGATAATATTTTGCAATTTCAACGATGGTGTCAGAAACATCGAATCCAGAAAAATCTGACTTCTGAAGGACGACAGGTGTGGTTTCGCCCTCTTTGTAGAGGTAGACAGTCATTTTCTGAATGTTATGATCATCCGCAATCGTTCCCAAAATTTTTACGGATTTTCCGTATGCCGTCGGCTCACCTATATTAAGGGAGTTTGGCTTCGAGAGGAGGAAAATCGGGGGAGTGTTGTCAACGTCAAATGAGCGGGAGACAATTCCTGAGATGCGTCCCTGCTCGTCATAAGCCTTCATGCTCAAAGTGTATGTTCCGTCTCTCAGAGTGAAGTGCGAGCCGTTGAAATTATAATTGGAGCCGCCCTCGTGATTGAGAGTGAAAGACCATTCTGTTCCCCTGCTGTACGTTGAGATTTCCTGTCCGCTCAGCGGGGTGATTTCCTCACCAGTCTCGTAGTACCTGAGTGATTCTATGACCAGATGATCCATCTTCGCATCATCGAAGCAGGTTCCACTAACAGTGATGTTATGCCCCACAGCCTCTTTAACGGCGGGGCTTACAATGGCGGCGGAAGGGGCTTCCGTATCAACGGCGGCTCCCAGACCGATTTCACAAGATGTCGTAATCAGTAGGAAAATCCCAAGACCCAAAAAAGCCCTAAAGAATGAAACAAATCTTCCCTTCATAATCACACCTCACTCTGTGGAAAACCCACATGAACTCTCACAACAAAAACTAAGCGACAACGCAGAAATCCGAATCGGTCTCCTGCCAGTCCCAAAGACACACAAGCGTCTTTTACGAACTTTTTCCATAACACTATATAATACAAGTCATGGCACCCCCGGAAGTTACGCGCTTTCAGGAATGCCCGCTTGGTTCAGTACATTTTATATGCCCTGACGGCACAATTCCGCCGCCACAGGAAATCCATCATCAGAACACGCTCGTCCTGATACCCAAAGCAAAGTTAAACAGCAGCGAGCTTCCAACATTGACGTCGGACGGTATGAACCAAAGCTGCGGTTCCATGTAGAAGGACCAGGTCTTGAAGTAAGACAGATCCTTGAAGGTCATCCTCGGGAACTCAAGCTGCATGATCGCCGCTGAAAGAATCTGAGGCTTGCCCGCACCAGACTGACTGAAGTATGAGAACTGGGCACCCAGCGAGATTGATCCGCTCAGCCAGTCGAAGTCATGTCCGAAGAAGTAGTTGAACGGCAGGTATCCGAGCTGTGCGATAATCTTCGCGCTGATTACATAAGGTCCACCATAGCGCATGTTCGTGAAGTCACGTCCGAGCACCTTGGAAGCCAGATCGCGCTGTCCCTGAGTGAACTGACCGAATGAGAGCTGGATCTTCACAGCGTTGTCAAATGCCGTAAGTCCGACACCGAAGTTCCAGAGCGTAGCACCCCAAAGGTTCAGGTCAAGGTAAAGTCCCTGGATGAACTTCGGAACCTCATAAGCGGAGCGGTCTCCCCTACGCAGGTAGAGCACCACATCCTCAAGCTCCACGTCATCGCTTGAAAGTCCCTCGAACTTGAGCTGCTGGTTGTAATGTCCGCCGACACCCGGAGAAATCAGCCTGACCTCAGGCAATGTACGGTCAACCTGCACGATTGTTCTTGTAATCGCACTCTCACCGTTCGCCATCTCCGCCTTTACGAGCAGGAAGTGATAGCCCTCGGCAACATCCTGGTTCTCAATGCGGTACTTCCAGTCGCCCTTGTTGAGCTTAGATACCGGAGTATATGTCTTTCCGTTGTCAAGACTCAGGTATACGCGCTCGACTTTCTTTCCCTCAAGCGCAGTCCTTTCCTCAAGCGGCAGTTTCTTGTTCTTGAGGGCTGTCTTCTCCTCATCGGTAAGCGTGTAGCCGGCCTTTCCACGGAGCATCGGGCGCTCGATGGCAAAATCACCGTAAGTGAAGTTGTCCAGAGTTACCCAAGGTCCGTACGGATTGTAAATTACAGTCTGTATGTTGGACTTAACCTCACGTCCGGCATCGGTCTTCGCAATAACCTGATACGTGTGATTTCCCTGAGTAAGGCAGAACACTCCGGTCTCATAGACACCGGCGGCCTCTTCCTCATATACCTCAGGCTCAAACTCAGGTCCGTCGTATTCAACTCCAGCCTCCTGGGCGGCAGCCTTCGCGGCATCAATCTTAGCCTTCTTCGCCTCGTTCGCATTGTCCACGGCAAGTTTCTTCGCGGCATTTCTTTCCGCTCTCTTCTGTGCGTCGGACTCAGCCCTTGCAAGGTCAGCCTCGGAGAATGCGCCCTTGTCAACTGCAATCTGATTCTTCATGCGGAAGGTGAAGTATCCGGAATCCCTGAGCTCAGTGGTAAGTCCCGGCACTCTCTCGCCGTCCACAAGAAGCGTGATTTCGGTAATTTTTTCCTCGACGCTCTCCGCCATTCCGTAGATGTTGAACTCACCCTGCACGTACTCGCCGTTCAGAGGATAGAGGAGACCGACCTTCGTTGTATGCTCGTCCTTCTTGAGATGCACGTTGCGGCTTACGCTCGTCACATTTCCGGCATCATCCTTTCCGGTTATCTCAACGTTATATGTTCCGTCAGCAAGCTCGCTTATGTCGAACACCTGAGAGATGATTGAGTCGGGATAAAGATCGTTCACCGCAATGTCAGCCGGAACCTTCTTTCCGTCCAGGCTGGTGATGCGCATCATAAGGCTTGAGAGACCGATGTTGTCCGTCGTCTGTCCTGAAATCACAAGGTTGGAGACGATCGTGCTGTCGTCAAGAGGAAGCTCCAGATGCAGCTCAGGCGCGGTGTTGTCCACGTTGATCAATGAGGTGAACAGACCGGTAATGTCATAGCCGTCCCAAATCTTCAGATAGATAACGTGGGTTCCGTCCTGAATTACGCGGGTGTCAAACTCATAGCTCCATGTGGCCTTGTCCTCGCGGGTCTTGCCTGGAGTAACCACAGCCTCATTGTAGCTCGCACCGTTGTCCACGGAAACCTGCACGCGGCTGATTCCGTTCTTGTCCATTGCCCATCCGCTCAGGGTCACGAATCCGCTTACGGCAGCATCCATCTTCGGCAGCTCGACGCTTCCCTCAGGCTCAGCAAGAGAGACCTTGAAGTTGCGGGTCACTTCCTTACCCTTGACACCGTTGATGTCCTCTGCATAGATTGTGATGGTGTGCTCGTTGTCAGTAAGCATTGAGAGCGGGTTCACGGAAATCTCAAAGCTGGAGTGTCCGTCCGGGTTCTCAAGAATCTGGAAGTCACCGTCATCCATCTTATAGTAGGTTTTGCACATCGTTCCGTCGGAAGACTTCATGCCGTCATCATCATACATAACGCCGGTAATCTCGAAGGCCGTGGTAAGCACGGAATTCTCGAACGGCATGTGGATCTCAACCACGGGGAGGTCACCCTCAGGATCATAGTCGAAATCATACTTGTCGATTACGGTCGTATTTCCGGCAAGGTCGCTGACAGTGAACTTCATAGTCTTGTCGATGGGAAGACCTTCCTGTCCGAGATATGTTGATGGCATGGGGCCGGTGAGTATGTTGGTGTACCTGTCAATCTTCCTCATCGGAGGAGCCTTCTTTTCAGCCGGTTCAGACTCTGCGGATGCCTCGCCTTCCTGTGCAGGAGCCTCTGAGCCCTCAGCGCTTTCAGCTTCATCACTTGTTTCCTCAGCCGGGAGATTGTCAGCAGCCCTCAAAAGGAATTCCTTCTTGATCTTGCCCTTCGGCCCCGTGAAGTGGATTGAGTCAACATAGCTGTCATCCTTTACCTTGAACACGAACAAAGTCTCTCCGTTGACGGATGAGCCCGGATCAGGAAGAATGATCGTGACCTCAGGAGGAGTTGAGTCCTTTCTGAGCGCGGAGTTGAAGAGGCTGACCTTTCCAGTCATGTCCACAGCACGGATTGTCACAGGCATATATCCGTCCGGAACACCCTCAAGGCTGACTGTCTCTTTGAAGGATCCGTTGGAAGTCATGCGAAGATCCTTCCAGTCCTCATCAGTAGGAGACTCGGCGACTGTATACTGCAATGATTTCACACCGTTTCCGTCACGTGCCGTACCTGCGATCACAAGCTTGTCCTTGATGTAGTCCATCGGCTTGATGCTGGTCACGTCAAGGATCGGAGATGATGTGTCAACCACAAGGTTCGCAGCAGGAGATGCCCATGATCCGCCCGCCTCGTTGGTAACGCGCACGCTCACATTGCTGAAAGTACCGTCGCCGGAGGGAACGATTTTCACGAGTTTGCCGTCCGTAGTCACGCTGAGTCCCCTGACCGCCTTAATCATGGAGGCGTTCAGTTTTCCAGGAACGTTCGCGAATCCCACGAGAGGAGCGCCGTTGTTAAGAACATAAAGCCTTGAAGAGCTGTCATAAACAACGTTTCCGGCCGTGGTCCAGTAGATTGTCTCGGAGTTGTCCACAACGGCATGACGGCGAAGTACGCTCAGAGTTCCGGAAACATTGGAGCTTCCGTTAATGAGCGCGTTGATTTTCACAAGTCCGGCAGGCAGGTTCACAAGCGGAACCTCAATCTCATAGCGTCCTGCGGTTCCGGTCTCACGGATGGCACCCTCTCCCAAGGGATTTCCATTGGCCGTCCAGACCACAGACTGAATCGGAGTGTCAGAGCTGACCTGCGCGACAAGAGAATGCGGGTCGCTGTCAAGAGTTCCGCCCTTCTGCGCTATGAGCTCCATACCGCTCATATATGGCATTCCGTCCACGCTTACGAAACGTCCGTCTACAGCGGAGGATGCCTTGGTCACGTTAAGAGTCGTGCCGTTGAATTCCAAAGTGGAGTTACCCGAGGGAAGCTTTGCGTAGCTCTTGTACATATACATGGAGCCGACGTCCCCCTGATAAACGCATACACCATAATAGTCCATGCCGTCTCCGTCACCATGGAGCCAGTAAGACGCGGGAGGAGCAGGCTCGGCAACAACTCCGTCACTGAGATCTGCGCTCACCGCATTTCGGATCTTTCTGACCAAAGCAGCAGTGGATGAGTATTTTCCGGTTGCGTTAGTGGCGATGAACTCGACGACAGAAATACCGTCAACGAAATCATCCGCGCTGAGGTTAAGCGTAAAGGCACCCCTTCTCAATGGCAGGGTCGGACACTCCGCAAGTTTCGGAGCAGGGACCGCCTGTGAGCCGATTACAGTTCCGTTCTCATCATAAATAACCTTTGCGGCAAGAACCCTGTAACGCACGGTGGCGGCTGACTGACTCACGACTGATCCCGAGAGAGTCAGAGTATTCTTTGTGTTGAAATTATTGAAAACGCCAGTCTGCAAGCTGTTGTCATTCGTAAGCGCAATGGTCGGAGCAGATTCCTGAGACGGGAAATAAAGAGGCTTGGACTCATATACAGCCCCGGAAGATGTCGTGACGCGCACAGTAAATTTGTCGGTCGGCACAGTGCATCTGAGGATGATTGAATTTCCTGAGGCAGAGGCAGAGATGGACTTGTTCTTCGGGCTGATCGCAACGCCTGCAATCTTTCCGCCAGCAAAGTAACCGGTGACATTTCCGTTTGAGTCAGCCTTCAAGGCTCCGTCCGCAGAAACAGCGCTGTCAGTGAAGAACACTCCCGCAGTCTCGCTGTAAGTATGGGTATAATCAGAGACGTTGAAAATCGCTCCGTGAGTAGAAACCCTGTCAAATTTGTCCACGGCCTTAATAGTAAGCTTTGAGACACCCCAAGGAATGTCCTCGCCGCCGAAATCAATCTTCACGGTCGCGCTCTTGTTGCCGTCAACGCCCTCAAGGCTCTTCTCAATCTTGCCGGAAGTGCCCCATGTCCATTCATAGGAAACGGTCTTAAGTCCGGTGGTTGAAGTAACTTCTATTGAATAAGGATCGCTGCCCTCAGGATTGATTGTCATTCCGTTGGCAAAATCAGCAGAGCCGTATTTTTCATTTGAGAATGACGGAGCAGCACCCTTTGATGAGAAATTCGCGGTAACAGTGTCTCCCTTAACTCCGAATTTGTCCACGGCATAAACGGAAACCTTGTGCTCGCCGTTTGAAAGCTCACCCGGAACAGGGGCATAGAAAACGCCGGAGGACTCAAGCTTGTGCTCAGGGCCGTCATCAACGCTGTAGTACACGGAAGCGACACCGTCATCATCATTCGCAAGACCACGGATGAAAAGCGCGCCGTCCTCACCGTCAACCTCGCCCACAGGATATTTCAGCTCAACGACAGGCTTGTCACCGTTCTGATTTATCCACACGATGTTTCCGGAATTCTTTCCGGCTTTGTCGGCATTCATGAAGGTGCGTGAGACGCTTGCCTCGTTGCCCATCGTATCAACTGCCTTGATTATGAAATCCCTGGAGCTCTTTACGGAGCGTGAGTCAAGCTCGATCGCCCAGTAGGGGTTTCCTGCGATCAGAGGAAGTGACTCCTCCTTGTCGCCCCATTTATAGATAAGGCTCTTGATTCCGTTTCCGTCCTTGGCGTAACCCGCAATCGTGAACACACCGTTGACAGACTCTCCGGTGGCAGGGGTAACGATCCTCATGTCAGGGCCAGAGTTATCTATATAATAGAGGAAAGATGAAATGCTCATCACTCCGCCGGTATCAATTCCCTTGAACCAGACCAGGGTCGGGCCGTCACGGAGTTTCTTTGTGTCAAACGGAAGGCTGAATGTCCAGTAAGCGGTGATGCCGTCCTCGTCAGGATTTGAGAGCTTGTGTTTTTTAAGCTTGAGAACCTCATAATGCTCGCCGTTGTCAAGACTGTACTGAAGGGAGTCGATTCCGTTTCCGTCCTTCACATATCCGTTCAGCGTCACCTTGCCGGAAATCATGGATCCCATCGACATGTTCGTAATTTCCACGACAGGGGCGTAGCGGTTAAGCTCCCATGTCACCTTCACGGAATGTCCGGTCTTGGGCTTGACCTTTGCCTCGTCAACTGTGCCGTCCTCAAGGAGGTATGCGTTCGGATTTCCGTCATCCACGCCGTAAGCCTCGATCGTGTGAGGTCCTTCCTTCAGGTTAGTCGTATCAAGATAATATGACCAGAAATCGGTTCCCTGAACAAGGACAGGATTTTCCTTGTCGCCGTCAAGAATGAGGTAGACCGCGGCAACCTTGTCATCATCATAACAGGTACCGACTATGTTGAGGTTTCCGGGGATGGTCATTCCGGGGAGCGGGTTGGTCACGGCGATAACCGGAAGGTCAGACTCCTCGTCAATATAAACGTTGAAGGGGCCCGCTATTCCCTCGTTTCCGGCCTTATCCGTTGCGGTCGCATAAACGTTATACTTGCCGGACCGGTTCTTTATGTCAAAAGTTTCAGACCAGCTGTTTTCAGGGCCAACAGATTTCTCTGAGACCTCCTTTTTTCCGCCTGCGAAAGCGAGATTCGAGAGGAGTAGTAATCCGAATAAAAAAACAAGTCCTTTTCTGTCCATAGCCAAGTCCTTCCAAAGCATTTTGGATCCCCGGTGAAGTTCTGCTCCACCGAAGCCTGATTGAATCATATTTTAGGTCTTCCCTCTCAGGGAGAAGTCTAAATCTACGCAACAACCCTTGAAGACATTTCGGACTTGCAAGGGAGGGGTGTTCGAAATTGTTCTGCAATAACGTGAATAAAATGTCAGACTCCGGGACAATACCAAGCACCCTAGAATCTTCTTTTACCCTTCCTTATCGGCAGAATCAAACAATTCCTTTAATTCAACCAATTTTAAATGGAACCGCCGCCAATACCAAAGGCAGCCCGTTCATAAAACACTCGGAGACCGGATCAGGTAACACATTTTCACGACTCCGGAACTCGCTCATTGCATTAAATAAGACTAAGATTTTTAAATATTCTACCCGAGCAACATGCTTTCGCACGAAACTCAGACTTTTATTTGATCCAGCACCTTTCCGATGCTGTCATTAATCACCAAATCCGCCATCGAGTCGTTCGGAGTGGGATCCCGGTTTATGAGCACGAGATGCCGTCCCGAAAAGGCCCTTATGAAACCGGCGGCAGGATACACCGTAAGCGATGTGCCACCGATTATCAGCATGTCGGCGTTCTCAAGATGCCACAGGGTCCTTCTGATAACATCATCGTCCAGTCCCTCGCCGTAAAGAACCACGTCCGGCTTTATTATGCCTCCGCAGCCGCACCTCGCGATTCCGTCCTCACCACGGTTCTCCATCACGTACTCAAGGCCGCAGGGCTTTCCGCATGACGAGCAGTGATTTCTGAGCACCGACCCGTGAAGCTCCAGCACATTCTTGCTTCCAGCAGCCTGATGCAGACCGTCGATGTTCTGAGTAATGACAGCCTTCAGTTTTCCGGCCCTCTCCATCTCGGCAAGCTTCAAGTGCGCCTTGTTGGGCTGGATTCCTGAAATCAGGATCTTCTCCCTGTAGAAGCGGTAGAACTCCTTCGGGTCGCTCCTGAAAAATCCAGCGCTCAGGATCTCCTCCGGGGGATAGTCCCACTTCTGGTTGTACAGTCCGTCAACGCTGCGGAAATCCGGGATGCCACTTTCGGTGGAAACTCCCGCGCCACCAAAAAACACAATATCCGAGCTCTCATCAACAAAAGACTGTAGCTTTTCTATCTGTTTCTCAGTCACTTCCATTTTTCCGCCTCCGTCAGATTCCGAAATCTCCACAAGTTAGACACAAAAATCCGCCAAAAGTTGCACTCTATTTGCAAGGTGAAGTGCATGACTCCATCCACCATATTTTATAATATCATAAAAAACAAAAAAATCAAGCTTTTTTTCAATTATTCGGGATTTTTTCTTACCACCACCAGATTACGCTCGTGGTCCTCAAGGAAGGGGACTGAAAGGGGAATTTTCGTGTATGATGGAATCAGGAAGCGAATTGAGTCCATCTCGGCCTGTATTTTCTCGCTCCTTGCCTTGTAAGCCGCCATCACGCCGCCTTTTTTCAGCATACGGAGGAGCAACGTGGCTGTCTGCTTGTCGAAGGGATGGAAAGCCCGGAACACCTCAAGGTCAAAGGACTCATCCGGAACATTCACGGCCTGGGTGCAGAGGACCTTCACATTTTTCAGTCCCATGCGGCGGACAGTGCTCTCAAGGAATACGCAGCGTTTTTCCATACGCTCCACAAGGGTAAAATCCTGATCAGGGAAAAGTACCGCAAGAGGAATCCCGGGGCATCCTCCCCCGCTCCCGATGTCGGCAATGGAAATAGAGGAGTCCTCTTTCTCCGCGACCTTTTTCGCCGCGATTTTTTTCGCGCTGATTTCTTCTATTATATGTGCAAGATGGGAATAAGGGGCAAGGGAATCCAGGACATGATTTACGGCAAGCTCATCGCGGCTCTCCGCCTTCATCAGATTGTAGCCCTGGTTGAATTCCATTACTGAGTCAATGTATGAGTCAAGGGCGGCAAGCTTAGCAGAATCAACAGGGAGCCCAAGTTTCCCGCAGCCCTCCTCAAGAACAGTCCCCATTTACTTCGACTCTCCAAGGTCAATCAAAAGCTCAAGCTTCCAGTCGGGGTCGGTCGTCCTCATGGTGACAAGATTTCCAGTCCTGAGCGCGCTCAAATCATTTCTCTGGGCGAGCTGATAGAGGAATGAATACTGGTTCATGTAGTCCTGGGTAACGGCAGCGGCGGCATGGTAGTTCTGTCGTCCGGCTGAATCCGCGTCCGTCTTGAAAAGCAGGTGGAAGGTCTCGGATCTCGTAACGCCGTCACTCAGATAGCGTCTGTCCCCGGTGACGAGAAAGGTTCCGTCAGCCTGCACGTCGGAGATGTATACTGTCCGGCAGGTCCTGAGCACGTCATATCCGTTCACGTTGAACCTGATGAGTCTGGACTGCTTGCTCTGTGCCACGGTGGAGGTTACCACAGGCGCCTGGATTGAGGATCTGACCGTCTCAGCCTCCACGCCGCCCTGCTTTTTGATTTCCTCCATCTCGCTCAGCACTTTATTCAGCAGCTTGTTCGTCTCGGAGTTCGTTGATGACGCGGCTACATTGGAAAGAGTACTCGATGCAAGCCCCGCGTTTCCGTCAAGAAGGTTTCCGAGCACTCCGCTCACATTCAGTGTCTTTATGTCGCTGGCCGTAAGTGTGGACACGGTTGACGAGGATGTCTGTGATTTTTCCGCGCAGGTTTTCTCGTCAGCTTTCTCCGAAGGTGAATTCTTCTCGCATCCTGATTTGCCGGACTTAGTTTTTTGAACCTGTCTCTGTCTGTGCGTGTCAAAAAAATCGTCGCTCAAGGTTGGGGCGGAGACTGTCGGCATGGACGGCGCGGTTATGCCCCCAATTCCACTCTGTGCAAAAATCATGCTTCCGGCAGAGACTGCGATAACCGAAAAAAATAAGACTCTTAGTTTTCTACAAATTTGCAAGGCTTTCCTCCACATATTCAAGTCTGGTTGTAAGTTCGTTTATGGTTTTGGTCAGACGGTCCCTCTCTTTCTCAAGCTTGGTGCGGGGATCCTCCGTCTTGGCCTTTTTCTTCATCATCGCGATCACCGAGTCGGGGCTTTTTCCGCTCTTGATCGCATTCTGCGCGGCGTTTCTCTCGTCGGGCTTTTTGATTGAGGAGACAATCTTCATGTTGTCGAACCCCATCTCGGCATCCTCGTCCGGAAGCATTCCGACCTGAACCACGGATTTCGCCGTGCTGCGGGGTATCTGCAGGATTCTGTCAAGATAGTCCTCGTAACGCACGTTGCACTGGTCGCAGAGATTGTGTGCCTGGCTCAGCTTCTTTCCGAACTCAAGCATGAGACGTCCGTTCGGGACAATATACTTCTCCTTGATTTCCTTGGTAAGCTCCTCCAGTTCCGGGGACGCCGATATGTCCATCTTGTAGTAGCCCTTCTGCTCGGCAATCTCAAGAAGTCCGTGGAACTTTGCCCAGAACGCGTTGTTGTGCACACGTCCGCAATGAGGAGGCTCCCTTCCGCCGGATGCCTCAATCATCTCCTCGTTTATGAGGTGATGCGTATACTCGTGCACCGCAGTGTAGACAAGCTCATTGTCCGTCTTGAAGTTCTTGTTGTGAAGGAGGATTTCCCGCGTCTCAGGCTTGTACAGTCCGTTCACGCGCTTGCTTTCCTTTCCAGTCATCACGACCGAAAACTCCAGCCTGCTCTCCTCTATGTCAAGAAGCATCTCCTTGATTTTCTCGTTATCCATTCCCACTTCCCCAATCTCTCGGCCTGAAAAAAAAGCCGTTTCCTTCTATATATATTTGTGCATTATAGCACACCCACCCCACAAAACAACACTAAAAAATAGAGAAAATTCCTATAAAAATATAGGCTTCTCCAAAATCTCCAGCAAAAATCCCCTGTCCTCAGCTCCTGCCGCCCGGCTCAGTCCAAGGCACCCATCCCGCCCAGAATCAGAGACGCCGCCACGGTGGATGCGGTCTCGGTCCTCAGCACACGGTTTCCCATGCTCAGTCTGACGAAGCCCCTTTGCTCAAGCAGCTTTCTCTCGCGGTCAGTCCATCCACGCTCAGCCCCGATCGCGGCCACTGAAACCGACCCTTCCGCCGGCGGATTTTCCCTCAAAAAGCAGGGGAGGCTTCCGGACGGATTTACGTTGTCAAGAGCATAAAGTCCATTACCGTTCCGCCCCTCCTGCAAAAGGGGAGCCACAGACTCAAAGCATTCCTCCAAAGAAGAATGCATGAAAAGTTCGGGAACATGAGTGCTTGCAGCCTGCTCGCATCCTTCAATCAGCATCCTACGGCCCTCACCTCCTGTGGCCATACCCGACTTCAAGTAGGACTTTTCTCCCAAATCCGTCACGGTCAGATGTATTTCAGAAACTCCAAGCCCCGCCATGTCCCGAAGCAACCTTTTTAACTGGATGGGTCGTGGAAACCCGATTATCATCACCAGGGGATGCAATGGTTTACCGTCTCCGTCTGGCTCAAAACGGAAGGAAATGCTGCCCCCGGTAAATGTCTTGCGTCCGTCGGAAGATTTCTCATCATGGACATCAATGGCCGTAATCACAGCCCTGCCAGATGGTCCGCCGACTATACCAGCCGCAAACGTGTCATTAACTTTTTTATGAAGGATTTTTATAATATGCTCTGCCCGCTCATCCCTGAGGTCCAGCGGTTTTTCAATTTCATCTAGCTCGAAAAGACAGATATTCATCTACAAACATAAGTTTAACACGGTCACAAATATTTTGCAAGCGGAATTTTTAAAATTGATTATTGAATGCGGATAATTGATAATTCTCGGAAAATCTGATATGCTGAATGTATTATGGTAATTTCTTCTATTGACTTGAAAGACGGACACGTAGTCCAGCTTAAGAACGGAAAAGATTTGGTCCTCCAGCGCGACGATGCGGACGCCCTTATCGGAGACTTCAATAAATACGGCGAGGTTGCAATCATCGACCTTGATGCGGCCATGAGAAACACGGACGAAAAGGGAAAAACGAAGAACACATCCCTGCTCAAGAGCCTGCTCAGAAAAGGCAACGTGCGTGTGGGAGGCGGAATCCGTGACGTCAAGAAAGCACGGCAGCTTATTTCGCTTGGTGCGGAGAAGGTCATAATCGGGTCTGCGGCATGGAACAGCGAGAGAAAATCATCCTCCGACCCCATTCTGAACACGGCCTTTTTGGATGAGCTTGTCGCTGCAATCGGGAAGGAGCACGTCATAATCTCCGTGGACGCAATCAACGGAAAAATCGCTCTCAAGGGATGGACAGAGACCGCCAACATCGACCTGATTGAGGGAGCCAAGGAAGCCGAGAAATATGCGAGCGAGCTTCTTTTCACGTGCGTAGAAAAAGAGGGATGCATGCAGGGCACCGACATGGGCATGGTAAAATCCTTGCGGGAAGCCGTGAAGTGCCGTGTGGTCGCCGCCGGTGGAGTGAATTCCCTTGAGCAGATTGTGGAGCTTGAGAGGCTCGGTTGCGACGTTCAGCTCGGCATGGCGCTCTACACAGGAAAGGTCAGCCTGAAGGACAGCTTCATCGGATGCATTGACTGGGACAAGGTCGGGGGCATGGTTCCGGTAATCGCACAGAGCACGAACAAGGAAGTCCTGATGATGGGATACGCCAACCGCGACGCACTTGAAAAAACATTCGAGACGGGAAAGCTCACATTCTTCAGCCGCACAAGAAACACTCTCTGGACAAAGGGTGAGACCAGCAACAATTTCCTTGAAGTGATAAAACTCCGCGTTGACTGCGACAGGGACACAATCCTTGCCACGGTGAATCCGACGGGCCCCACATGTCACACAGGAAGCTGGACATGCTTTAGCTCAAGTCCCGACGAGAGAAGCAGCATGGAGCGTCTTTACGGAACAATCAGCGAGAGATTCGCAAACCCACGCCCCGGAAGCTACACGGCGACACTGAACGACAAGAGAGTGCGCGAGAAGGTGATGGAAGAAGCGGAGGAGCTTACCGAAGCCGAGGGAAAGGACGAGGTAATCTGGGAAGCCGCCGACCTCCTTTATTTCGCGAGCGTCCTGATGTACAAAGAGGGAGTCACCTGGCAGGACGTTTACGACGAGCTTGACAAGAGGCACAAGGAGAAATAATAACTTACACAAAGCATTTGCATTATCTCACTATGCAACGGTTAGTTTTATATCATATCAGGGTGCCATAGCGGTACCCTGATTTATTTCCACTACTGTCCAAAATGTTTAGGTAAATGAAAAAGATGCCTGAAGTCTCTCAAAGTCGGAGAGCGGTAACTATACTATATCACGAATTACAGACTTTAAACAGTACCTAATTCATTTTGGACAGTAATGTTGTAATTTATACTATCTGAATAAGATTCTATTTGAGGAGCCTGCTATGAAGAATTATACACAGGTCTATGTAAAAAACAGTTTTGAAGCAGCTGAGACATACTGCAAAGCTTTTGGGGCAGAAATAACCCGTGAGTTTAAGAACAAGGATAACACAGCTTATGAACACTGTGAGTTATCCGTAAATGGGGAAGGTTTTCTGGCACTGGCAGAAGCGAAAAATCCATGTGACATAGAAGTAGTCCATAAGAACAAGTGGGAAACCATGACATTTAATGTTTTTGAAATGGGAACTGAAGAAGCTGTATATAACGCTTTTCAAGTTTTGAGCGACGGTGGTGTAATTATTGAGCCTATGGGAGAACTCCCATGGAGTAAATGTTGTGCTACTATAATTGACAAATATGGTGTTTGCTGGTGGATTTCAATTTAGGGAACCTCGAAAAAGCTCAGCTTTTTCGAGGTAACTCTGGAACCGCCCCCGCAGGTTTTGCAAGCGCCTCCTGCTTTCCAGTCTGAGGGAGGAGGAGCAATCCCGTTCCGGCGGGCGTGGGGGGGGCGGCGGGGATTTCAATTGACACGCTCCCCTTGTCCCGCTACAATACTCCTATCTGCCACCGGGTAGGAACGTGCCGGGATTTTTGCCTCCCCATAACATTCAGCCACATCAGTAGGTTCGCCAATAAATTGACATGAAGATGGGCAATCTTTCTATAAGGAGTCGTCCATGTTCAATTACATCTGGCCGCTTTTAATCATTGTTTTTGCAAACACACTTTATCAGATTTGTGCAAAGGGAATCCCCGTGCAGATGAACACTTATGCCAGCATGACAATCACTTATGCTGTTGCAACGCTTTTTTCTGCGCTGGTCTTTTTTGTCACCACAAAAGGAGGGAACATTCTCAAAGAATTTTCCCACACCAACTGGGCCACAATCGTTCTCAGCTGGAGTAAAGTTCTGGGAGTTGCAATCTACCTTGTGGGGCTGTATTTTATAAACAGAAAGTAAATATAATTGCCTTCTAAGGAATCCTATACCCCACTCCGCGTACAGTTTCAATCAGTTTCTGGTTATTTAATTTTTGACGCAAAAGCCCGATATGGACGTCCAGAGTGCGGCTTTCTATTTCTTTGTCATAATTCCATACACTTTCGAGGATTTGCTCTCGGGTAAGAACCTGCCCTTTATTCTCCATAAGAAGGGCAAGCAGTTCATATTCCTTTACTGCAAGATGAACCTCTTTGCCTGATACAAAAGCCTTTCTGCTTTTTGTATTAATAATTACATTCTGCGCGCTAATCAGATTTTTTTCAGAACCATCAGCTAGAACAGAGTCTTCAAGATTAGGTTGAATAGCCTGAATCACGCCAAAAATACAGTCGCCGGCTTTTTCAATCTTACGGACTAAATCCATATAATTGAGTTCTGCTTTTACATTGCTGCCGTTTTCAATTCGCTTTCGGCTGGCCTTTTTAAGTTCGCGTTTTGTTTTGTCGATTTTGTCTTCCACATCAGATAAAAGAACTTTATCAATTTCAGAAAGGCCAAGAGCAATATAAGTACAGGTCTGCTCGTAGAAAATATGAACCTGATTAAAATATTCAATTAATTCTTTTGTCTGATTTCCCAGTGAAGCTTCCTCTGCTTCTTTTTTGAACTTACAAAGTGAATGCATCATGGAACAGCA
>JAEEYO010000012.1 GCA_016288205.1 Treponema sp.
AAATTCTCTGCTTAAGATTTATTTGGCGGATGACACATATAGTTATGGAAACGATTCGTTCTACATGATAGATTCATCAGGCAATAAGTATACACTGAGCGACAAGGATTTTCTTGCCTATGCAAAGGAAGTCTGTGGAACGGAATACAAGCTGCATGGATACTATAGTGGTTCGTACCTCTACAGAAATGCAACAGATGAAGAGATTGCGGCTTATAATCAGGTAAGAAAAGACGCCGTTAAGTATTTCATGGAAGAGACTGTTAAAAATGCAGTTGTGGAGAAGGGCAGCTCGAATTATGTGTTTAAGATTTATTTGTCCAAGGAAGCATATAGTTATAACAATGACACATTTACTGTGAAAGATGCCTCTGGAACTGTATACACAGTGAGCGACAAAGATTTTCTTGTCTATGCAAAGGAAGTCTGCGGAACGGAATATAATCTGTATGGGCGTGGCTCATACCTTTATCGCAATGCTACTTCCGAGGAGATTGCAGCGTACAACCAACCAAGAAAAGATGCCGTGAAGTATTTCATGGATGTCGCAGAAAAAAAAGGCAGGGTTGAAAAGGATGGCTCAAATCTTCTGTTCAAGATATATTTGTCCGAATCAACATACAATTATAACAAGGACACATTCTCTGTGAAGGACTCTTCCGGCAATGTGTATACGGTGAGCAGCAACGATTTCCTTGACTATGCAAAGGAAGCGGGCGGAATTGAATATAAATTGTACGCAACGTCCAGAAATCCGTATCTCTATGCAACGACAAATGATATGCTGAACTTTAAGTATAATTTTGCATTGCAAAATGGAAGCCTCCATACAAATCTTGCGTGCAAGCTCAAAGACGGATGGGCATGTGCGGTAGAGTTTGAGGAGTCGAAGGGAGTTGTCTCTGTTAAATCTTTCAAAGTAAAAAAATCAGTGTTCGAAAACAACGGACTTGCACAAAAGGATGTGCTCAAGAAGATTGTGATGAGCGATGCGTCAGGAACGGAGACAGAAGTAAGCCGGGAAGATTTGCTTAAGATTCCGGCTCTGTGCACATTGACTTTCACGGTTGAACGCGGAAAGGGTAAAAAGGCAAAGACCTTTATCGTTAGGATTCCTGTTGAATGGAACATGGATGAAATGAAAAATGTAAAGGACATTGTTGATTTCAAATGCCTTATGGCGTTCACCAGCGGAAAACTGCATACAAATCTTGCCTGTGCCGTTGATAAAAAATGGATGTGTGTTGCGGAATTCGCGGAAGCCAACAATGGGGTCATAATCAAGTCATTCAGGAGTAAAAAATCGGCTTTGGAGAAAAACGGACTCAAAACAAAGGATGTAATCAAGTCGATAGTAATGACCGATGGGGCTGGAACAGAAACTGAGCTTGGCTTAAGTGATTTGCTAAAAGTTCGGGCTCCGTGCACAGTGACATTTACGGTCGAACGTGGAAGCGGTAAAAAGGTGCAGCTTGTTACTGTAAGTGTTCCTGTTGAATGGAACCCTGAGGAACTTGGAAATATCTGGTAAATCTTAGATTAATGAGCTAATTTCAAACGGTGGCCGTGACTCATGGCTGCCGTTTTTTTTGCATCAAAAACATGCGCGTTCCGTAAAAATCAGTGAGAAATCTTGTCCAAGTCTCACCCGGCGTTTTTTATCTTTTCGGCGAGCTCCTTGATTTTTTCCTCAGAAAGCTTGGAGACCTCGGCAATTTTCGCGATGGGGAGAGTTCCGTCTTCCAGCAGAGAAATTGCAAATTCTTCGGCCTGAGCAGCTCTTTCTTCTGCTCTTTCTTCCGCAGCAAAATCTTCCATTATTTTACACATACGCCTCACTCCTTTCTCATCTTTCTTAAAATATCTTGTCTTTTCGGCAAGAAACTCCAGTTGCATCTCATCAGGGTTCTGACATGAAAAATCGTGCATAAGTTTCCCGAGGTCGTTTTCAGCCCGATATTCTCCGTTTACATATATTATATGCGATTCGTCGCAAAATGTCATGCCATTTTCTTCAATTTTTCGATTTATGTGATACAAAGGCATTTTAGCTTTTAGCACATCATGCTCGGTGATGAAAATCACATAGGTTTCTGGCAAGTCATTGAAATCCTGCCCTGGTAGAAGCGTATTTGCGTCCAAAATGGAACTGTAATACCTTGCGCGTTTTTCCTCAGCCCCTTCATCCGCCCGCTGAACCTCTATATTGTATAGTTTTCCGGATTTGTCTTTCGCCTTTATATCCAGCCTGATAGACCTGCCCAGAAGGTTTTTTATGGAAACCTGACCTTTTGATTCTATCACCTCAAGATCATCCCGCTGCAAAATGATTTTTAAAAGGAATTCTGTTGCCTCAATGTCATCCTCAAAGACCTTAGACATGAAATCATCGTCAAAAAGCCTGAATTTTTCTATTTTGGAAAGAAGCAATTTCCTTCGTTTTTCAGTTTTATTCTCATCCATACGGATAATATAATAACAGAACTTGATATTGGCAAATTTTTTTCCAAAAATCAGTGAGAAAACTCACGGAAAAATAGTGAGAAAACTCACTGAAATTCAGTGGGTAAAACTCACTGGAATTTGTTTTTTGGATGGGCTATATTCTAATCATCTGCTGCTAAACAAAAAAATATGGCGGCGGGAAAAAGGAGTTATTATATGAAAAAGACCGTTATGTTGGTTGTAGCTACGTTTTCGGCAATGAGTATCTTCGGAATGGGAGTATTTGATTTTTTCGGATTGGGTTCTGGAGGATCTTCAGGAGGAGTAAAACCTCAGAACAAAGAGGAATACGTAACAGTAAATGGGGGAACATTCAATATGGGAGAGGATCCTGATGGACAAGGAAAAAATGTCCATGCTGAGACCGTTGGTACTTTCGTTATGAGTGCAACAGAAATTACTGTTGGAAAATATGCAAAAGTCACAGGAAAAACTAGAAACTGGTATGCAGATGATTCTGATGCAAATGATAAAAATTTACCGGTTACAGCGACATGGGAGGAATCTTTGGAATTCTGTAATGCACTTAGCAAGAAAGATGGTCTGACACCTTGTTATTCTTCAAAAAAGAATCCAAGGACAGGAAAACTTGAATATACATGGAACAAAAGTGCCAACGGTTGGAGACTTCCTACCGAGGCAGAATGGGAATATGCGGCCAAGGGTGGAATCAACAAGGATGGTTTCTTTTTCAGCGGAAGTGATGAACCGAATGATGTTGCATGGTATAATAAAAATGCTGATCATAAAATTCATGTTGTGGCAACAAAGAAGCCAAATTCTTTGGGTATTTATGACATGACCGGAAACATGACGGAATGGTGTTGGGATGAGGCTGATAATTTTGGTGGAATAGTATTGAAAGGTGGCACTGTAAATGATGGGTTCTGGAGTAATGAGGATATTCTTGTTACTGCTCGTTCGAAGGGTAGGAAAGAAATGACACCTGCTGATTGCCAACCCAATTACATTGGTTTCCGTATCGTACGTTCTGTTTTTGAAGAATAAAGAGAAAGCATTTATATATGTACATGATTTTTTGCGCAGAGTTGTGTACATTGTTTGCAGTACTGCTAGATGAATGTGCAAGCAAATCCGTTTGCTTTTTTGCAAGCGGATTTGTTCTTTTAAGTTGGAAAGTATCATTTGTATGGATTTTGAGTTTTCTCCGTGCGACGTAAATTATTGTAAAAAAACTTTGAAGTTATCGTTCAGCTAGATTTTCATGCTGAAACTCAAAATTGCTCGGGCTTTGGGATTGCCTTTTTGTGTTAGAATGTGTTAGAATGTGTGTTAGGATGTGTGTTAGGATGTGTTAGAATGTGTGTTAGGATGTGTTAGAATGGATGCCGAGCTTTTGACGAGAAAAAAATTGGATTTGCTCTTAAAAAATGGTGAGAATTTTACAGTGGAGTTCAAGCAGTGCCGGAATGAGCTTAATAATTCGGTATTTGAGACCGTCTGTTCATTTTCAAACAGATATGGTGGCTATCTTTTTCTTGGCGTAGAGGATTCGGGTAAAGTAGTCGGCGTGAATCCAAAATCAGTTCAAAACATAAAGAAAAATTTCATAAACGTGCTGAACAATCCGAACAAAATAAGTCCCGCATTGTTTTTGAATCTTGAGGAGTTCAATTATGATGGCAAAGTAATTCTTTGGACTTATGTCCCAGTGAATTCAGAAGTTGAGCTTTGCGACAATAAAATCTTTGACCGTAACGGAGACTCTGATCAAAATATTACCAAGTCCGTTGATTTGGTGGCAAATCTTTTTAATAGGAAATCGCGGACTTTTTTTGAAAGACAAATTTTTCCGTATGTCACCACAAAACATCTCAGGCTAGATTTGATTCCTGTGGTAAAAAAACTTGCCTTGATAAAAAATGAAAATCATCCGTGGAGAAATATGGACGACATGGAATTTTTCAAAAGTGCGAGTCTTTACGAGGAAAACTTAATTACCGGCGAAAAGGGATTCAACCTTGCGGCAGTCCTGCTTTTTGGAAAGGATTCTACCATTGCCTCCTGCTTGCCCACATACAAAACGGATGCAATCTTCCGTGACCGGAATATGGACCGGTATGACGACAGACTGATTGTGGAAACAAATCTGATTGAAAGCTACGATCTGCTTATGGAATTCGTGCAAAAGCACACTGACGACCGCTTCTTTTTGATGGACAACCTTTCTACAAGCGTTCGTGATAAAATTGCACGCGAGGTTATTTCAAATCTTCTTGTGCATCGCGAGTTTTCAAGTGCTTTTCCTGCCAAGCTGATTATAGACAAAGAAAAACTGTATACTGAAAATTGGAACAGAGCCTTTACATTCGGAAAACTCAATCCGCAGAATTTTACGCCTTATCCCAAGAATCCCATTCTTGCTAAATTTTTTGTGAACATTGCGAGGGCTGATTCCTTGGGTTCTGGCGTTCGCAATTTGTATAAGTTTACAAAAATTTATTCTGATTCGGAGCCAACTCTTGAGGAAGGTGATGTTTTCAAAACGACAATTCCTTTGCTTGCTGCAAAAAAACAAAAGATTCATGAACTTGAATTGTCTGACAGTGAGCAGAAAGTTCTTGTTCAAATTGAAAATAATGGAAGCATGTCATCTGGGGAAATTCAAACAAAGCTTGGTTTCAAAAGCCGTACTTCTGTTCAGAGAATCTTGAAAAAATTGCTTGAATCTGGAAAAATTAAAAAGACTGGTGACGGCAAAAATATTGTATACGAAATAAATTAAACAATGGAGATGAAAAAAAATGAGTGAAAAGACAAAGAAGTTTTGGAAAATAGCTATCGTGGTGATTGTAGCGGGGGTACTTGACTTTTTGGCGGAGACGCTTTTTCAGGATGTCCTGCACGTACCGCTTTTCTTTGACATGATTTTTGCAATGGCGGTTCTCTTCGTCTACGGACCCATCGCATCCATGCTCGTCTATGTCGTGAATGTCTCTATTGTCTGCGTAAAGATGAAAATAGTTTACGGCTCCACTGATTTTGTCTACCTCTATTCGCTTTCCGCACTCGCAATCATCCTTGTGACCTGGCTCTTTGTGCGCAAGAAAGAAAACATGAAGAAAAGCGTAAACTTCACCTTCCTGTACATCCTAACGGCAAGCGTCTGTGCTGGTCTATGCAGCTGCGTTGTTTCCGGCCTGATTAATTACTTCGCCTACAACATGAACGCGAGAAGCCTGGATGTTGAAAAAATCATCTTCGCCTTTACCGGGGATCAGCTCGGTGTGCTTGCCTCAAGCATTCTGGGACGCATTCCCATTACGGTTCTGGACAGGATAATTACCACTTTCCTCGGATTCGGCATCTCGGTTTTATATACTAAACTTTTGTATAGGCGGGGGGGGGTACAGCAATAAAAGCTGGTGATGATAGAAAATGAACATGAAGAAATTATCTTTAATCCTTGTTGCGCTCATTTTGACTTTCTCCCTCGTATCCTGCTCCAGAAAAAAAAAGGTCTGGAGCCCACGACTCAAAGAAACTCTATCTTGCATGGAAAAATTTCAACGACAAAAAGGACACGAACTCATGCAGGGACTTTGTCGATGAGCTTGAGAAATTCGAGCCTGACTCCTTGGACGCTTATCCTGATCTTCGTGAGCAGACAAAGGAGCAGATTCTGACCTGCCGTACCGAATCAAGAAAAATCCTTTCGCTGATTGAGGCGGGTGAGCCTGATCCCATTCTGATTTATGAGGCGGGCCGTAAAATAAACCTGAACATGCTCTCATATCTCTACAATCAGAATTATGTACTTGAGGAAACCCACCAGAAGATTTTCGACTATTTTGTATGGCTTCTCATCACCATTGTTCTGATCAGCGTGGTTCTCATTTTCCTTAACGCGCGTGAAGTAAGAAAGCGTGACAAAATCATCTACAACTCGGAGCAGTTTTTGCGTCACTCCATTGAAGTGCAGGAAGCCGAGCGACGACGCATCTCACAGGAACTTCACGACACGGTTGCACAGAGCATGCGGTATGTTTCCCTGCTTGCGGAAAATCTTTCGGACAAAGAGGCCGCGGAAAAAATCATCAGCACTCAGAATCAGAACATAGAGGACATCCGAAAGCTGTGCTACAACCTCACGCCTCCCGCAATTTCCGGTGACGACATGATTGGTGCGCTTGAGCTTTTGGCAAGCAAGATTTTTAACGGCTCGGACGACAATTTTGATCTCCGCATAGTCGCTGATGAGTCAGTTGATTTTTCAATCTGGAGCGACGTTCAGCTGATGAGCATTTACAGAATCATACAGGAGGCATTCCAGAACATTGAGAAACATGCGCTTGCAAGCGAGGTGACGGTGCTGTTCAGAAAGGAGACGGACGGCAAGTTGAAAATTATCATCAGTGATGACGGCGTGGGAATGGATCTGGAAACTGTCGCACAGATTAACGAAGGAATTTTTACGAACATAAAGGACTTACATTTTGGAGTAAGAAATATTGTGGAGAGGGTTCAGCTTTTGGGCGGCACGGTGACATACCGTTCTGAGCCGGACTGCGGTACACAGATTACGGTGGTGTTGTGATGGGTTTGAATGTCAGGGGAAAAATAATGCGGAAAACTTTCTATATAATAGATGATCATGAGATGCTTCGTGTGGGAACAAGGGCATGGATTATGACTCATTCGAGCTGGGTTTGCGTCGGTGACTCCGGGACTCACGAGCAGGCGTTCTCTGATTTTGAGATCATGGACAAGGAGATAAATCTTCCCGCGATTCTCATCTGCGACTTGAATTTTTACGGCGAGAACACGGGCTTTGAGTTCATGCAAAGAATCCACGAGCTTTATCCTGATGTGAAAATCATCGTGTACAGCATGTTCTTTGCGGCCGGCATGGTACAGAC
>JAEEYO010000013.1 GCA_016288205.1 Treponema sp.
TCCCGCTCGACTTGCATGCTTAAGACGCGCCGCCAGCGTTCGTTCTGAGCCAGGATCGAACTCTCCATGATGTATTCTCAAGCCCCGAAGGGCTAAAGATCATTTCCAGTCTACCCGCTCCATCCAATGGAATTGCCTGCCACCTCGGACAGGTCTCGGGTCGGTACCTCAATCGTACCGACGTGTGTCAGTTCTTATGAACGTTTGGCTTATCTGGTTTCTGCTACATTGCTTCAACCATTTGTTTGCTTTATTTCCATCCCTTGAACTATCTAATATCAGGTGTCGCATTTCGTTGCGACGATGTTTAATATATCACTAACGTTTTTTTTTGTCAACAGCAAATTCCAATTTTTTTCGAAATTTTTTAAAAATTTTTTATTTCCTTTATCTACCGAAGAATGGATGCACAATTCGCCCGAATCTGACCGAAAAAATTTGCCATCCAAGAAAATTTGTGGTATATTTTATTGAAGGAATCATCAAAGCGAGGGATTTTTTACAACAAATCCTCAGGAGGAAAAATGGAAAAGGACGAAAAAAGCGGAAACAAGCAGAACATCGGGAAGACCATCCTTGACTACATTGACAGAGGCGTCGAGGCAAGCAAAAAGGGACTTAAATCCGCGGGAAACGCATTGAGCGAATTCGGGGACAAATCCGTGCTGAAGATTGAGCTTTCACAGTTAAAATCCCAGCTGGCAAAGAATTATACAGAACTCGGAAAGGCATGCTACAAAATCCTCAGGGGAGACAATCAGGGGGAATTTTCTGCAGGAAACGCGGAAATCGTAAAACTCCTTGATGCGGTGGAAAAAACCGAGGAAAACATCGCCAAACACGAGGAAGCGCTAAAAAAGCCGAAGGAATCCAAGACGAAGGACGCTCCAGCCACAGAACCACCGGCCGAAGCTTCTGTTAAAACTCCGTCAGACTCACCTGCCGAAACGGAAAATCAATCTGAATCGGATGCAAATTGAAAAAAAAAGTCGAAATACGATTGACAAAACATGCCGTATTTTTTAATCTTGTACTAGTGGTTTTTCAGAGGCACTGCTTCTGGAGATTTTAACGCCCGCCGTTGTTGAGACGGTGATTTACAAAGGGGAACAATCATGACCGATGATGACGGCTTTATGGACTTCTCTGCAGCAGGATTTTCTGACGAGGATTATGATTTCGACGAAGATGGTTTTCCTGCAGACGATCAGGACGACTATGACGACTTTGAGGAAGATTACAACGACGATGATTTCGAGGATTTTCCTGAGGACGACGATGATTTCGACGAGCCGTTTGATGATCAGGAAGCCGAAGACGGATACACAAATCGCCGCCGCAACTTCGAGGATGAAATCTACCGGGATGACTATGACGACGGAGACGATTCGGATGATGATGACGATGATGATTTTTAAATAATCACCATCAGCACACTATTTCAGCTTTTTCCCCGCGTGCCAGAGTTTTTCCAGCTCATAGAAATTCCTCGCTTCTTCGCTCATCAAGTGTACGACGACGGTTCCCAAATCAATGAGGTTCCAGTCATCTCCCTGTGAGGATTTTCTTATGGTGCGGTGGATTTCCATGTCATTCTCCGCGATGTATTCCTTGACCGACTTATAGAGTCCCTGCCAGTGGGCGCTACTGTTCACGGTGACAATGACAAAATAATCCGTCCAGCTGTTCAATTCGGAAACATCAATCACAGTGACATCATTTCCCTTTCCATCTTCCATCAGTGTGGCAATCTCAAGTGCCTTCTGCTCATCTGTTTTTTCCATTTTCTACCTCCAGTATCAAATCATCCATTTAGTCATGTCCCATTGTGGAAACATCAGGCTCGCCGGACTCCACCGAACCGCCAACAGAATCAACTTCCGACTCCTCTTCCTTGTTCGGGTTCTCATATCCGCCCTGAACATAACGTCCGTCCCAGTCCTTTCCAAGGATGATAGTAAAATCTGCGCTGGAAACCTCCGTCGCACCACTTGACGGTCTGTGCTCCAGATTCTTACAATTGATGAAACTCGCAAGCGACTTCAATGCCTCGGTTGACGCTGACTGCATGTGATTTATAATCACGGTGTGCTCATAATCATTTCTGTCTGCATCCTGAGGCGGAAGAATGTCGTAGTTTCCGAGTCCCTTAAGCAAAATCGCCGTGTTTGCGGCCGCACCCTGAACCATGGTTCCGTTCAAGACCTCAACCACATAGCGGTAGTTGGTTCCACCCTCGTTCACAAGTTCCTCTATTGACTTATCAACGACGTTCTTTATGAACTCACCGTTGTAAAGCGGGAAAAGGAGCTTCTGCTGGGACGAGGGCAAAGTACGAAGACTTCCCTGCAAGACGTTCGGAACAAGGCGGTCGTTCTCCGTATTGATGTTGGACAGGTGCTCCAAAAGTCTGTAAAGGATTTTCTGCGTGGACGATGTCTTGATTTTTTCCGCATACAGGGGAAAATTCTTTTTGTCAAGAAGCACGGACCTCTGCTCATGGAATGCGGTAAGAAGCGAAACCACAGCGTTCTGCCGCCGGTCCATCACATCGGTGTCCTCCTCCTCGCTCAGTTTATAGCTCATGTAGGTCTGGATCTTATCACCGTCAAGAGTCACGGATCCACCAGGGAGCAGCCATCTTGCCGAACCGTCATCCGCCCTTACATCAACACCGTTCGGGACAAAAAGCTTCATGCCACCGAGCAAATCAGTGAGGAGTCCGAAATTGTCCAGAGTAATCTCAAGAGTGAACGAAATGTCCTTTCCAAGCAGCTTTCCCACTTCCAGAGCATAGGCATCAATCCCCTTTTCGCGGTAGACGGCATCAATGCGGTCAGTACGCCCCTGTTTTCCGGATGCATCGGTCAGGCTCGCAAAAATGTCTCCCGTATTTCCCGGAATATTGAACAAAGCGACCTTATGCGTCTTCGGCGAATAGAATATGACATCCGTGGCAAGGGCATTTCCATCGTCATCAGAAATCACCAGCATGGTCTTTATTACATCAGTGCTTCTCAGGCTGTCCGACTCAGGATCGGCATTCAGTGACACGGCTATAAAAACGCCCGCCGCAACTATGACCGCAAGAATCAGCACCAGAAAAACAACGCCTTTTTTATCAGTAGAAACTTTCATTTTATAAACACCACCCTAATCAATGAGACTCTTCCTAAAATTGTACGACTCTTCCGCGACGGTCCTTCCGTGTGAGAGCAGATAATTGATATTCTCATCCACAACGGCAAGAACCAGTTGGTTAAGACTCAGCGAAAAAAGCCTGTCCAGATATTCCTGGGAGCTCTGGGGTCGTCCCGGCTCAATCTTATCGGCGGCGAAGACTATTTTCGCAAGGGGACACAAATCAGCTCCTCCAAGCGTGTGCCTTTCCACCGACTGAAGAATCTCCGCGTCCTGCACTCCGAAATCTTCCCTGAGCTTCACGGCAGCGGCCCTTCCATGCAAAAGCCCCGGTTTTTCCCGCTCCAAATCCGAAATGGGATTCCCGTCCCTGGATGCAATGCCAATCAGCGTCTCGTCATCAAAATCCTTGCAGATGTCATGCGCCATCCCGGCAAAATACCCCTTTTCGGCATCCTCACCGTAGATTTCGCACATCCTCCTGGCAGTCTCAGCCACACGGATTGAATGCTCGAACCTAGACGGACTTTCGGCACCCATGGCATATTTACGGACCCTGTCAAAAAGCTCCTTACTTATCGCTTCCATACAACCTTCTTTTTATAATATAACCGAAAACCGAAGAAGGTACAAGATACTTGAACGCCCTTCCCTCCGAAATCCTTGCGCGAATCTCCGTGGAACTAAGCACCAGCTCCGGATTTTTTACCGAAAGCGCGTTTTTGAACAAGGGATCGCCCGCAATGTCAAAAATCAATTCCCCGGATGAGTCCCTTGTGGAATGGGGAACCGAGCCGTATCCGCCTGAATGTGCGTTCTCATGTCCTGAGCCGGAAGATTGCTCCTGTGGCCGCAGAGCCAAAATCAGGTCGCATTTTTTGGAAAGCTCTTCCGCCCTGTGCCAGAGATGGAAGCCCGGGATCAAGTCGTCGCCCATCACGAGGCCGATTTTTCCCTCAAGCTGCCCCGCATACTTTTCCTCAAGCGAGCAGATTGTGTCGTAGGTATAGGAGACTCCGCCACGGTCAATCTCACAGGACTCAGCGACAAACCTTGGATCATCCTCGCACGCAAGACGCACCATCTCCAGCCTGTCCTCCGCCGAAACACTGTCCGCCATCTCCTTGTGGGGTGGCCTGAACGCGGGAACAAAAAGCAGCCTGTCATAGCCGAGCGACGTGCATACCTCATCAGCAAGAGCCAGATGCCCTATGTGCAGGGGATTGAATGTGCCTCCAAGAACCGCTATCCTCATATTTTACGCTTCGCTCCCCGGGAACTGCTCCTCCATGTCCGTGTCAACCGAGCGTCCCGCCAAAAATGAGTTCTTTTTCATTTCCTTGGCATTTTCAGCGATGGATTTGCGTCCGTCCTCCATTTTCTCAACCATCTCAACAATGGCCTTGCGGACCGGAGTGATGTTTGTCCTTGCTGCGACCGAAACCGTAATGACCGGGATATTCGGCTCTGACTCGCGGATTTTTCTCCTGACTTCCTCAGCACGCTCCAGCGCACCCTCAATGTCAATCTTGTTGCAGAGAACAATTCTCGGTTTGTCCAAGAGACCGCCACCGAAGCCCTCAAGCTCCTTCAAAAGCGACTCGTAAGCCGTAAAACAAGAGTCGTCCGAGCAGTCAATCATAAAAAGGAGACCCGCCGTGCGTGAGATATGCTTCAAAAATCTGATTCCCAATCCCGCGCCCTCAGAGGCTCCCTCGATGATTCCGGGAATGTCGGCAATAATCAAATCCGTGTCCTGGTCCACATGAAGCACACCCAGATTCGGAACCTTTGTGGTAAAAGGATACGGTGCGATTTTTGGCCTGGCGTTGGTAAAAAGGTCGAGCAGGCTTGATTTTCCGGCATTCGGGAAACCAACAAGTCCCACGTCCGCCATGATGGAAAGCTCCACCTTCAAGTTTCTCTCCTGCCCGGGTTTACCTGGATGCGCGTATCTCGGAGCCTGATTCGTGCTGGACTTAAAATGCACGTTGCCCCATCCGCCTTTTCCTCCCTCAAGAAAAAGGAACTGCTCGTCCTCGCTCTCCGTCGTAAAATCATGGACAAGCTCACCTGTCTCAGCGTCACGGATTGTGGTTCCCGGGGGAACAGGGATAATCACATCCTCGCCGTCCTTTCCATAGCGGTTCCAGCCCTGACCGTCACCACCGTTCTTCGCCTTGAAAATGGGATGATAACGAAGGTGGGCAAGAGTACGGAGATTGCGTCTCACACAAAAAATGACACTGCCGCCCCTTCCACCGTCACCGCCGTTGGGTCCTCCGTTCGGAATATATTTCTCGCGTCGAAATGAGATGCAGCCGTTTCCGCCTTTTCCTGAGATTACCGTTATGTTCGCCTCGTCCGCAAATTGAATCATGTCGCCCTCCTCCGCATCAAGACAATGTTGCCTCTAAAAAAAATACCCAGCATGAACAAATCACGCTGGGCATCGTGAAAACTAAGGATTCAAAGATTGTTCCTGAAACCCTTAAAAATCGAGATCCTATGGATTAGTTAGCTTCCGCTACAGGCTCGACTGAAACGATCTTGCGGTTCTTGCGCTCACCATAGACAACCTTTCCGTCAGCAATGGCATACAGAGTATCGTCACCGCCGCGCTTTACATTGTCACCCGGATGAATGCGAGTTCCACGCTGTCTAACAAGGACAGAACCTGCGCTAACACTTTCTCCACCGTATTTCTTTACGCCCAATCTTTTAGCATTGGAATCACGTCCGTTCTTGGCACCGCTACCACCTTTACTACGTCCCATTTTAATCCTCCACTGGAAAATCCAGTCTGTTTTATTCGGTAATTTCTCGCAGCTGCACGAACTCTGGATACTCACCGGAAAGCATTCTCATGCCAGTCCTGATAAAATCCGCCGCGCATTTCAACCGCTCATCAAGAGCAGAAGACGGACACTCAATCTCAACGGAAAATGCGAGACTTCCCCGCTTTGAAGCATCCGATAAAAGATTCAGTCCCTCGGTTTCTCCAAGAACCGCCATCGCCGTCCTGAGCAGATGTGACTCCGCAGCACAGACTATATCGCGTCCCCGAACACCCGAACCTGCATGACCTTCCGCCGAACATCGCTTGAACGCCCCCGTCCGGTCACACACCAAAAGAACTGACGTCACAGAAGAACCTTATGCCTCGATTTCCTTTACAGTCACCTTGGTATACTGCTCGCGATGACCGATGAGGCGGTGATAGTCCTTCTTGCTCTTATACTTCAGAACAAGCACTTTCTTGTCCTTGAAAGTCTCACCGACTTCTACCGTCACTTTTGCACCCTGCACATAAGGGGTTCCAACAGAAACCTTGTCTCCGTCGCTGACCAAGAGAACCGTGTCAATGGTAATCTTGTCACCGGGTTTGGCTTCCTTTTCCTCGTCAATGCGGCTTACAGTAAGAACGGCATCTTTTTCCGCCTTGTACTGATTGCCCTTATACTCAACGATTGCGTACATTTCATAACCTCTGATAATCTAATTTGCCGTAAGGAGTAACGGGTTCCCTACAAGCCACTTTTTATTGTAAAAAAACAATAAATCTGATAGATAATAACAGATTTCCCCCATCTTGGTCAAGTCATTTCGGCAAGATTTCCAGAAATTTGAGTGAAAAAAGTCCGAATCTTTCCACTCTCATCTTTCCACTTTCCGTTTTCCACTTTCAACTCGAAAACCCTTTAGGCAAGGGAGCCACTATCTCCAGTCTCTCCCCGCTCACAGGATGGTCAAACGCAAGCGAAAAGGCATGGAGCATGATTCTTCCATTGTTCTCAGGAAATCCCACGGGACCGCCGTAAAGCTCATCCCCCACGATCGGAAGCCCCGAAAGCGACAGATGCACGCGGATTTGGTGGGTGCGCCCGGTCAAAAGAGTGCAATCAATGTACACATAGCCGCCGGATTTTTTCACCAACGTAAAATCAGTACGCGCAAACTGACCGCCACGGCTCTCAGGCAGCACACCGATTTTGCATCTTGCGGATTTCGGCGAGACTCTTCCTATATAGTTCTCCACAAAAAAGCTTTCCTTGACTGGAGTTGATTTTTTCACGGCACACACGGCACGGTATTTTTTCACCGCCGTATGATTTTCGAACATCGCATGAACCGCATTGTTCACGCTCCGGCTCTTGGTAAAAAGAAGCGTCCCGGAAGTCTCCCTGTCAAGCCTGTGCATGATTCCCACGTAAGGCGGATTCCTGAGCGACGGATTTTTTTTCCAGAGATAGTCCACCGCCGCCTGATGCATGTTGCCCCTTCCCTTCACAATGGTCTCCTCGGTCGGAAAAAAAGCGGGCTTATTTACCACGAGCAGAAAATCATCCTCAAAAAGAACGTCCTTTTCGGTAAGAGTAAAATCAATGTCATCGGGCTGCTTCTCATAGAAAAATTTCTCCATGCTGATTTCGGCACGCACCTTGTCCCCGGCCCGCAAAATCAATGATGGAACCCTGCACTGCCTTCCGTTCACAAACACGGCCCCCGCCACAAGAAGACGACGGATTTTTGAATTTGAGACCTGCGCCTGAGACGCATCACCCGACTCCGAAAGCACCAGGGGAATTTTCTCCTGCAAAAATGAGATAACTGGGACTGATTTTTCAATCTTCCATTCGAACGCCGCCATGGAGCCATTTTACCGCAAAATTATTTTTATGGTCAATATAGCCGGAAGATTCTCCATTATCTCAAGTTTTAGCTTCAATGTGTCGATATTTTCATCATAAAACATCATTCAGAGGGGATTATATGAGCCAGACGCTGACAAACCCGGCAGACGGAAACAAGAAAAAGCTCATGCCGCTGTTCATAAAAGCAGCCGTAGCACTTGCCGCCGTCGCAGTCATCTTGGTCCTGACAGTTCAGTTGTCCGAATCCATGATGATGTAAAAAAATGGCCGTACAGTATGACATCATGCTGCACGGCTTCTTTTTTTGGGACACATTTTCCGTCCGAATCAGTTGTCTTCCTTTTCTTTAAGGACAGCAAGGAACGCGCTCTGTGGAAGCTCCACGTTTCCCGCCATCAGCATACGCTTTTTACCGGCCTTCTGTTTTTCAAGCAGCTTTCTCTTTCGCGTAACGTCACCGCCATAGCATTTTGCAAGAACATCCTTACGCACAGGATTCACCGTCTCGCGCGCAATAATCTGACTTCCGATCGCACCCTGAATGGCCACCTTGAACTGCTGCCTTGCAATCTCACCCTTGAGCCTTTCGCAAACAGCCTTCGCCCTTTCCACAGCAGACGGTCTGTAGCACAACTGAGCCAAAGCATCAACCGGCTTTCCGTTAATCAGTATGTCAATCTTGATTAAATCCGTGGGACGGTAATCGGTAAGCTCATAGTCAAAGCTCGCGTATCCTCGGCTGAAAGATTTCAGCTTGTCGTAAAAATCAAAGAGCACTTCCGCAAGAGGCATGTCGTAGGTCAGCTCCACGCGCTTTTCATCAAGATACTGCATGTTCTTCTGCGTGCCACGTTTCATGCGGCAAAGCTCCATGATGCTTCCAAGATATTCCGACGGAGTGATTATGGTCGCATTGATGTAAGGCTCCTGGGATGACTCTATCTTGCCCTCGGGAAAATCAGCGGGATTGTCCACAAAAATCTCATCGTGCCCCGGAGTCTTCACCTTGTAACGGACGCTCGGTGCCGTAAAAATAATCACCTGGTCGAAGTCCCTCTCAAGACGCTCCTGAATGATCTCAAGATGCAGGAGTCCCAAAAATCCGCAGCGGAATCCGTTGCCCAGAGCGAGCGAGTTATCCTTTTCGTAAACAAGGGACGCGTCGTTGAGCTTGAGTTTTTCCATGCTGTCCCGAAGCTCCTCATAATCGTTCGAGTCGATGGGATAGATTGAAGAGAACACAACCGGCTTAACATCCTTGAATCCGGGAAGAGGCTCGTCGGCAGGTCTGGTCACGGCTGTAATAGTGTCTCCCACGCTCACGTCCGAAACCGTCTTGATTCCCGCAATGATGTAACCGACATCCCCCGCTTCCAGAACCCCGGTGTCCTCGTACTTAATCTTGAAGATTCCGGCCTGCTCCACCTTGTATTCCGCACCGCTGCTCATAAGACGGATCTGCTCTCCCGCCTTGATTCTTCCGTCCACAACTCTCAGGTGGACAATGACTCCGCGGTACTCATCATAATGGCAGTCAAAAATCAGTGCCTTCAAAGGAGCCTCAGCATCTCCCTGTGGCGGCGGAAATTTCGTGACGATTGCCTCCATCAAATCATCAATTCCCTGACCTGTCTTTGCGGAGACCAACTGCGCGTCGGAACTGTCAAGTCCAAGGTCATGGTCAATCTGATGTTTTACGCTCTCTATGTCCGCGCTCGCCAAATCAATTTTATTTACGACCGGAACTATGGTCAGATCATGCTCAAGCGCCATGTACATATTGCTCACGGTCTGGCTCTCAACACCCTGCGTCGCATCAATCAGCAAAAGGGCTCCCTCACAGGAAGCGATCGCACGGCTCACCTCGTAACTGAAATCCACATGGCCGGGAGTATCTACGAAATTCAGCTCGTAATCATGTCCGTCCTTCGCGTGGTAAGGAATGGTGACGGCCTGACTCTTGATTGTGATTCCCCTCTCGCGCTCAATGTCCATGTTGTCCAGAATCTGATTCATCATCTGGCGGTCCTCAATGATTTTCGCCTTTTGGATGAGACGGTCTGCCAGCGTTGATTTTCCGTGATCGATGTGGGCGGTAATGCAAAAATTCCGCTTGTATTTTAAATCTACCATGAAATCAGTATATCAGAAATAGCACTCGCTGTCCAGTGGAGCCCCAAGAGCCATTCCCACGTCAAGATAACCGTTGCGCCTCTTTTTCGCATAGATCTGCACGACGAGAATTGAGTTTTCCTGCTGGAGCTCGGTTGACAAAATCTGCACGGGATCGCCCTCACTGAATCCGGCTTCGTCCGCGGAGGATCCCTTGATGATTTTTTTCACGCCGTAGAGTTTCTTATTCGATGTGGATGTGTGGACAAGCTCCATTCCGATAATCGGGAGCAGAGACGAGGAAAGCAGGTCATGCGTGTAGATTTCATGTCCCGGTGATTTGGGTCGCTTTTCCGTATAAAGAAAATGCTCGGATTTTTTTCCGTCAGAGTCCACCGCAGTAATCCGCACTATTGTCTCGGGCTGAGTTTGGAGCATAAAGAGATGCAGGTCGTCAAGTCCCTTGATTTCAACACCGTTGCAAGCGATGATTTTCTTTCCCGCGAGAAGTCCGGACCTGTAGGCGCTTCCACCCGGCATGGAATAAATCACGTCAACTCCGTCGCTTTTGGTACCGGCACCCACGGGCTTGCTTGTCTTTCCATAGGCCTGCACCCAGGGATGAGCGCACTTTCCGCCGTTAAAAAGATACGGAAGCTCAGCCTTTAAATATTCCACGGGGATTGCAAAATTGAGCCCCTGGAAATTTGCGACACCTGCAAAAACTATAGCCTGCACGAATCCCTTTTCATCAATCATTGGACCGCCTGAATTTCCTGCGTTCACGGCAGCGTCAATCTGGAAGACGTTTCCCATGGCAAGAAGATTTCTGTCCAGAGCCGAGACTATTCCTCGCGTCAAAGTCCTGTCAAGTCCAAGAGGAGAACCGATCGCATAAACCGAATCTCCAATGGAAAGATCCTTGCTTGAGCCCAGGGGGAACACATACGGAGCGTCCACTTCGGTTTTCAAAAGGGCAAGGTCCATCAAATCATCATAGCCCACAACCTTCGCGGGAATCTTCGTGTCGGGATCCTCGGCAAGACGTATATAAAGCTTTGCGAATCCGTTGTAGCTCGGGTCCACGCAGGATGAGATTACATGATGGTTCGTGATTATGTATCCATTTTTGGAGATAAAAAATCCGCTTCCAAGGACGGAATCCGAGCGGCCCACTCCGCCCTCAACTTTTATCCCACGGTCAACGAAAACAGTGACGGTTCCCTTGATCATGTCGGAAAGTTTCGTAACTCCGCCTGTATTTACAGGAAGGGTCGGCATGGAGGATTTGATTACGGACTCAAGGGCTTCCTCTCCAAAACTCAAGCCCCGGAAATCAGTGCATGCGGCTGTGACAAGGGAACGGTAGACGCGTCGTGCATCCACGTATTTTTTCTCGTCCCAAAATTCAATGCACTTGGCCTGTGTCTTGTGATAACATTCGTCGAGCAATTCCGAAACAGCGTCAAAGCCCTGGGTATTTTCCGAAAGGATTTTCGCGCGCCACAATGCCTTTACCGGATTCTCCTCCGCAATTTTTTTTATGGCGGAAATCTCATCGCGGACGACTTCCTCATCAGTGTAATTTATGTCGCTGAACAGCTCGGCCTTGTTCTTTGTGCTGCTGCATGAAATGACAATGGATAAAAATAAAAATGTAAAGAATGCGGCCTGAAGCATCAAGCCAAGGGTATATTTTTTTTTCATAAGATTTCACATCCTGCAAGAAAAACTCCTGCCTCAAAGCTTTTATAAAATAAACCTCCGAAGCAGGATCCAGTTACATCTTACAGGAACTTAAAATGTATTTCCGTTCAGAATGATTCCGTAGTTCACGCCGTCAAGACGAATTGCCTGTATATCCACGCCATTCACGCTGACCACAATGCTATCTCCGGTTATGTTCTTTTTGTTCAGAGCCTGTATGACCGCCTTTGCCTGAGCGCTGTTGCCCTTGACTCCAATCCAGTAGAAGCGGTAGATTGCGTCCTCGCTTATGGGAAGCTCCTCAAACGCCGTCTTTACGCTGACCGGAACAGAGTTTTCCGAAACAACGCGAATCAAATCCGAGTTGGCTCCGAAGAACATTGTCTCCTCAACAACAGGGGCTTCCGGCTCGTTTTTCGGCATGGAATGTCTGTAGTAGCGGATGTCCCAGCTTCCGTCTCCGTCCGTATCCCATGAGCTGATTTTTCCGCCGCGGGCCAAATATTCCTCGGTAAAGTCCGGCACAGTATCAGGAACACCGGAGTCCACCTGAATCATCTTCAGATAATACTGAGAGCCGACAGAGGGAAGTCCAAAAAGATTTTCCATGATTGCCTGCTCGTCCCTGAGCGTATGAACGTCCATCTCGCCGGTCTTGTCGATTCCGTAAATCTCGGTAGTCTCGAAAACACCGTCGTCATTCGCGTCAACTACCCTCAGCACAGGATTTCCGTTTTCAAACTCTGCCTGCGCGTACTGCTTCTTTCCCTGGAAGTAACGTGCGAGCTGGATTTTTCCATAGAGAATGCTGAATGTGATTGAGGCTCCTTCCCTTTCTCCGCTCGGTACCGTAATGCTGGATGCCGCGTTGAAAAGTTTCGCCGTGTCAATTCCGTCACGAGGAGTTCTTTTTGAAACGTCGGATTCCGCAAGTCCTGCCGAAGAGACATAATCAGTGTTCAGAACCGGGTAATAGAAAGTGAATCCGGCCTTTGCGCTCAGATTTTTGTCCGCAACCATTCTCAGGGGGCTCCACTGCAATCCTCCTGGAACCAGAGTATATGACTGGACATTTGCTCCGGTCTCATCCCTGAAATCCACGGTCCTCAAATCAGGATAGCGGCCCCATGTGAATTCCATGCGCTCAGAGTAAAGCACTCCACCAACCGGGGTTCCAAAATCACAGTCCACGCTCCACTCATACACACCGTCCTGATTCTTGTCATAGTAAACGGTCTGCGGTCTTCCACGGCTGTACTGCACGTAGAGATTTATAATCTTGTCGCCGTCAGTATCCTTTCCAATAAGGCCGTTGTATGCCTTGAGATAGCTTGTCGTGAGTGACTTCACCTGCTCGTCCTCAAGAAGCGAAAGGAAATCGGAAAGCGCGTCATAAGAAATCTGGCTGTCCGCGAAACGTGAGATATAATCAAGAGCCTGCCTGTCCGAAATCAGATTGTACTGAAGGGCAAGAACCGCATAAAGAGGATGCTTGAGTCCCCTTGCGTTGAAAGAGCGCAACATATAGTCCCTGCTCTGTGCGTCGGCAAACGGAATGCAAAGTATCTCAAGCTCGGTGGTAAGTTCCGTGCTGTTCTCGTCGTAATAGGCTCCCTTGTGGTCCATAATCTGTGCGATAAAAAGGCGTGCCATTCTTGAGACATCGGCATTGACCACCGACGGATTCTCATACTTAAAGAAAACCTGCGGGAAACGGATGTCGGAAGGATACATTCTTCGCGCAGTGTCAATCTTCACGCGGGCCATTTCCAATGATGTCTGGTCTCCGAGCCGGTAATATGCCTTTGCCCTGACGTACTCAGCGTCGGCAGAGTAAATGTAAGGCGCGTTCACATAGCACGGATTTCCTGCATACTTCGCGTTTCCGTCAATCACCGGGAAAACATCGGCGTATCTCTGGGTGTCACAGAGGATGTCGGCATAAAACACACGGGCAGCGTCACGATTGTAGTCCACCCATGTATTTTCCTTAAGGGCGCGCTCCAGATATGCACTCGCAACGGCTTTGGTCTTTCCCAGATTTTTTTCGGCCACGGCGAGCATATACCACAAATCCGAGACGGCTCCATCGTAGGAAAGTCCCATGGAGATTTGGGAAACCACCGACTCCCACTCACCCTGCAACGCATAATCCTTGGCAAGTGTCAGACAACGGATTGCGGTCCGACGGTTCGCCATGCGCGCACTGTCCTCAAGAGGGTCGGGACGGCTCACATAATCCTGCGAAAATACGGGTGACGCAAAAGAAACAAGCGTAACAGCTGCTATGGTCAAAAAAATCTTTACTTTCATATCCTTTTCCTAAATTCCTTATCTATAATAATTGTATATAATCCTTGTATAATTCATTCATACTAAACAAACACCGGACGACTGAAATCCGTAACATTCAGTCCCTTACAATCCAGTCTTTGAACCCCAATGCCGAGCCCCATACGCACACAAGATGCTGCCCAGGCGACCTCAGCTCCTGAACCAAGGGAATCTCATCCTTGCACTCGGCGCATTTCCAGTCCTCAAAGACCTTTGAAACCGTCTTAAAAGAACCGTCCGCCGCACGGATTTTATCTCCCGGCTGCCTGCTCCTGAACGCAAACGGAAATCCCAGATCATCAAGAACCAGCGACGCTTTCACATCGGCCCTTTTTGCCAGAAGCACGGTTTTGTTTCCCTGCACGGCGACTTTTACCTTCCAGTCTCCCGCAAGATACTCGCCGCTTTCTTCTATAATAACAAAAAAACCGTTTTCTGTCGCTGTTTTTTTCTGTTTTTGTACAAAAATCCTCGCGTCACGGCAAAAAATCGTGAGACCGGCGGCTTCCTCGGACCATCTTGAGGGATTTTTCGACTTTCGCGACACGGACTCCACGACACTATAGGGAAACCGTGAGTCAGAGCCCACAGCCGAAATAGCCCGGTACAGAATCCTGCGCCTCAAGGCATCGCTCAGGATGGAAAAAAAGTACCTGTCAAAGGACACTTCCCCCTCGCTTTCAGACCATGCAATGCGGTCAAGAGCCTCATCGGTGGCATCCTCAAGAGCAAGGGAATCCTCACGCATTTTTTTGGAGAGAGCACCAACGGCGGTCTGCCATCCGGGAACCTCCTTATTCAACATCGGCATAATCCGGCTTCTTATACAGTTTCTGGCATAGGATGTGTCGAAATTCGTGGAGTCGGTCCTGTAAGCGATGCCCTGCACACTGAGATATTCCTCAACTTCGGCGCGGGTGAGTGAAAGGATTGGCCGCACGAATTTGTCACGGACAGGCGGTATTCCGGAAAGAGCCGAACAGTCACCACCGGAAAGAAAGCGCATCAGAACGGTCTCCAGCTGGTCGTTGTAATTGTGCGCAAGACAAAGAAAATCCAGATTCGAGCAGCGGATGAAAGTCTCAAAAGACTCGTACCTGAGCCGACGTGCAGCATCTTCGGTTCCGGAATCCTTTTCCTCCGCAAGAGACTCCACCTTTCCACGGGGAATGTCATGCCGCGCGCACTGAACGCCGAGTTTCCTGCAATAATCCTGGACAAAAAGAGCGTCTCCCTCGGTCTCGGAAGCCTCACGGATATTGTGGTTTACGGTTATGACTTTTAGCGTGATGTTTTCCGGCAGCACATGGACAAGGGCCGTCAGCATAGCAATGGAATCAGCACCACCGCTCACGGCCGCACCGACGTTTGCCCTTGAAGAAAAATCCAGCCCGAAAGAAATCAGAGAGTTTCTTACCCTATCCTCAAACAAAGTCCGAATATCCATATCAAATCCCACGGGGGAAAGCTATTTGCTGCCCTTCCATGTCCATCTGCAGGCATCCTCCGGTGGAAGCGGCTTGCTGAAATAATATCCCTGGATTACGTCGGCACCGAATTCCTTCAGACGCTCGAACTGCCATTCCTCCTCCACGCCCTCAATGACCATCTTCTTTCCCAAGTCATGCGTCAGATTAATCACGTCGCGGATAAAAGCATCCTTGCCCTTCACCAGATAATTCACCACGAGCGAACGGTCAAGCTTCAAAATATCCACCGGAATATAGGTAAGATAACTCAACGAAGAATATCCGGTTCCGAAATCATCCATAAGCAGCTTGATTCCCATGGCCTGGAACTGCACGAAAAGATTTCCCGCCTGCCATGTGCTTTCCATGAACAGACCCTCGGTAATCTCAATCTCCACGTACTTCGGATCGATGTCGTATTTTTTCAGGAGACCCTTGAGGAATTTGATGTAGCCCGCGTCGTTAATCTGATTGCTTGAGTAGTTGATTGAAATGGGATGAAGCTCAATGCCCTGCTCCCTCCACTCTGCCAGCTGCCTGATTGCAAGCTCCGTCGTAATTCGTCCGATCTGACTGATAAGACCGCTCTGTTCTGCCACCGGAATGAATACCGCAGGAGAAATATTGTCGTCCTTTATGCGCACAAGGGCCTCATATCCCACAAGCTCCCTTGTCTGAACGTCCACCTTGGGCTGATACACCATGTAGAACCCGCCTTTTTCTATGGCGTTCATAACCTTTGTCCTTGTGATGTTGACCGTACGTGCGCTCTCCTCAAATTCTGAAGTAAAGACAGCCGCCGTATTTTTTCCATGCTCCTTCGCGGAGGATTTCGCAATCTCTGAATTGACGAACATGGAGTCCACGGTGGAATTTATATCCGAATTCACAAGTCCAATGCTTACGGTTGATTTCAGAGACTCCATGCCGACGGTCATCGGTGTCTTGAAAATCTCATGCACGCCCATAACCGCGGGACTGTCCTTGAGCACGTTCGCCTCAGAAACAAACATGATGAACTCATCGCCGCTGTACCTTGCAAGATAGTAATTGTTGTCCTCGGCATATCGCTTGAGCAGACCGGCCGCGTGATGCAGATACTGATCTCCCACCGCATGTCCGTAAGTCTCGTTAAGGGTCTTGAAATTGTCAATGTCTATCCTGAGCATGGCGATGTGATGCTTGTTATTGAGCTCGCTTTCCAGATAGTGCTCTGCCGCATGTCTGTTGAAAGTACCGAGCGAAAGGTCATGGTCCACGTCGTACTGAAGCCGCACCTCCGCAGATTTGAGCATGGAATAATTCAGCATCATCGCGATGAAGATAAGTATAATTCCCAACAGAAAAAGACATACGGAGAAAACAAAGGCCTTGTATTGCTGGAAATATTTCACCGGTCTGTTCACAAAATTCGTCTTGGAAGGCAGCAATGACATGTCAAGCCCGAACTTTTTCACCTGCCCCCAGTCATAAGTGGTGATTCCGCTCGTCTCCGTGTAAAGGGGAATCTTGGAAATGTCCTCGCCCCTAAGCACACGGTTCATGGTCTCACCCGCCATGCGGCACTGCTCCGGGAAATTCATCATCGTTCCACCCACAATTCCCTGCCCGTGTCCCTCGGAGTAGTTACGGAAGACCGGAATGGCCGTATGGTCGATGATAAACTTGACGCTCTCCGGTATGGTATATTTGTTTCCCTCAGAATCCTCGAACGCGGTCAAATAAATCAGAATCACATCGTTGCCCAGTTTCATCAGATGATTTCCGAATTCCTCGCGAGTCATAAGCGAAGTGTCCAGCCCGATGAACGTAAATTCAGGAAATTTATCCTCAAAGGAAAAGAAAGTCGCCTTGTCACCCAGCCCCGTTGCGGTCTCATCAAAAATACCGACAACCTTCGTGGCAAGAGGAAGAAGCTTGGAAGCCTGCTCAATGGTCTCATCCAGATAGGTCGCTTCCGAAAATCCTGTAATCAGGGGATTCTTCACCGCCTCATTCGCCAGATTGATATTGTTTATGCCGTAAAAGACAATCGGGATTCCGGGAAAAAGCTCCTCCTGAAAGTCTAGCGCGAACTTAAGAGCCGCATCGTCCCCGCAGATTACGCCTGAATATGTTTTCTTGCTCCTTAAAAGACGCTCCTTGAAATAATCATGGAAAGCGCTCAAATCCTCGTCGCTCGCATAATTCTTTGTGTCCATGTAAATGACATCGTAGCTGATGTTATTCGAGTAAAGCCCCTCCTTGAGCCCCTCCTCCTGCGAGGGATAAGATGAATGTGTCGGTGAATATGAGTCAAGGAAAAGCACCTTAAAATCGGGCTTGGACGGCTCAAGCATCTGCTCAAGAACATCGGTCTCAGGATTCAGGATAGCAATATTGATGAGGAAACTCACAGAAAAAGCCACCAGTATTATGCCAAATGCAAAAAGAAAATTTCTAAGTGCAATTTTACCTTTATTATAATCCATCAACGACCTCATTTTCGAAGCAAAAAAACATTCATAAAATCAACTCCGAATATTACATATTATAATAATAGCACGGATTTAAAAAAAATAATAGATATTTTTGCTTTTTTAATGAATTTTTTAATAAGTAGCGTAAAAAAAATAATAAAAAAACATAATTTTTTAAATTTGCTCTTGACACAAAACGAAACAAACAATATACTACATTCATCATCAGATGAAAAACATCTGAGCACTTATGTGTAATGCGGGGATGGTGGAATTGGTAGACACGCCAGCTTGAGGTGCTGGTGCTGCGAGGCGTGGCCGTTCAAGTCGGCTTCTCCGCACTTTTAAGGACTGCTCAAATCGGGTAGTCCTTTTTTTTATTCTCAGCGAACCTCTTTCACAGATTTCCTCTAAACATAAAAAAAGACATGTCCGAAAGCCACAAAGCCAACGAACATGTCCTGTCCAATGATTTCGCAAAATCAGCGCCCTAAAAGGCCCTTGCCCTTCTTTGTAATGCCGTCGAGCAAACCGCCCGCACCTTCCGAAGTTCCGTCCAGAATCTTGTCGGTAAGTCCTCCGAGTCCCTCCTTCAGATTGTCAGGAACCACATCCGAGACAGCGTCCTTAACTGCAGCCTTCGCCGCATCGGTCTTTTCCGCAATCACTTCCTCAGCCTTTGCCTTTGCCTCGTCAATCTTCTTGTTCGCCTCTTCCTTAAGTTTCGCCTCAATCTCAAGTTTTTTCTTCTCCAGGATTTTCTGTACGTCGGCAAGTTTCATGTTCTGCAAGTCGATGTCGCCCTCAATTCCAAGAAACTCCTTCGCCTTTACCAGATACTCGTTCTCCGAGTTGTTGAGTATGTCCTGGATTTTCGCAATGGCAGCCTTCTTCGCATCCCTTCCCGCTTCCAGCACAATGTTCACCAGAGCCTTAACGAACTGCTCGCCTATGTTTCCTTCCAAATCAAGATAGAGCCCGCGGTCCTTCGTGTACCCCACGTCATATCCGAAATCCAGATTGTCCACCGACGCAAGACCGATGTTGTAATATTTCGTCACAAGCTCGTTGTTGAATCCGTCGCTGGAAAGAGAAACGGGAGCAAGCTTGGCATATCCCTGAGCGGTAAATCCGGTCTCGTCCGCCGTCGCACCAAAAGAAATCAGCGCGTCACCCTTTACGGAAGGAACACCGCTCTTTGTCGCAATCCGGCTTCCGTCCACATCCACCTTGTATCCGGTACCTGTATATTTCGCAGTGACAAGCGGATTCGTAGTCGCACGCCTGAAATCAAGCACAAGATTTCCATCATGACGCACATCCTTTATGTCAAGCGCAAGCTTAGCTTCGGTAGGTCTGTTGCGCACGTTCTGGTCGTTCGTAATCTCTGTGATGGAGCCGTCGAATCCAGTTCCTGAAACCTTCACGCGTTGAATCAAAAAGCTCGGATATGCCGCGGTAAAATAAAAATCGGTTCCGGGAGAACGCTTGCTCACTTTCTTCGGCTTTTCCTTTTTCTCCTTTGACGCGGATTTTGCCTTGAGTTCCCTTGCAAGCTCCAGTCCGTCCATCACATAGGGATAGTATTTTCCGAGCAGATTGCACACGAGGGTGTCAGCCGCATGCATGGCAAGTCCGTCCAGATTCGCGATCGCACCCGTAATCGTGGTAAGACGCTCAACAATATAATCGTAGTCGCTTTTTGCTGTGTCCGCAACCTTTTTCGCCATGTCATTTACGGAGACCGCATCTTTTTTCACATCCTCCACGACAAGTTTCATCGCAGCCTCAAGAACCTTGCCCTGCTCCACAGCCGCAGAAATTTTCTCCAGCGCGGATTTCAGCTCGGCCACATCGGATGCCTTTCGGATGTCGTACATCTTCACGTTGATTGTCTGCAGCTCCTTTACTGAATCAGCAAAGCGCATGACTTCCGCCTTCATCTCCTCCGGCTTGGCCTTCCATTTCTCCACAAGCTCCTGAGCCATCGCAATCGCTTCCTGAGCGACTTCCGGCGTGTTGATGTTGTCCTGCAGAGTTTTGATTATGCTGTCAATGTCGCTTCCACCCAGCAAGTCATAGGCCTCGTTTTTGAGCTGCTCAATGGAGTTGTTTATCCTTGCCTTGATTTCCCTCACGAACGGAGACTCAGCCTTGGGCACATTCGGAAGCTCACAACTGTAAGTGCGGTCGGTGTTCCACGCAATTCCGCTGGCCTCAAGATTTTCCGCGACAAAGCGTTTTTTCAGAAGCTGCACAAGATTGAAATCCACCTGGATGCGCTGCACCTCAAACAGATTCTTCATCACCGAATCCTTGTTGCCCACTTGAATTCTTCCTATTGTAATTGAGGTATCAAGAATCCTTACGTCCACCCAGTCAATGTCGGTCCTTGCCTTGAATATGCCCTCACATGCCGACTTTATTGCGTTGCGCACAATCCTGTTTTTATTCGCAAGCACAAAAGACACGGCACCGACCAAAAGCCCCACAAGCACTGCGAGCGGAATCAGGCGGACTCTGGCCTTGTTCTGTTTTTTGATTTCCTTCGCAATGAACTTGAACTTCTTGACTTCCTTTTTGGAAAACATGAGTTCCTGGGGTATGGCAAGTTTCGTCGGCTTCTTCGGATTTCCACCCTGCACAAAAAGCGCGCTGACAGATTTTCTGTCCTCAGGTATATAGATTTTCCTGATTATTTTCCGATGGAACGAGCGCGGGGAATAAGTGCCCTTGAAAATTGCAGGAAGCTTGTCCCTCGGAATGACCTTCTTGGACTCATCCTCCTCCTTTTTCAGCACTTCGTTTTCCTGAGCCACAACATCCTGCACGCCCGCGGACACAAGTTCCTTTTCCTCCAGGGAAATAACCATAGTCTCTTCTTCCGCAGGAGGTTCTTCCTCAGCAGGTGTTTCTCCCTCATTAGTCTCAACCGACGCAGGTTCATCGCCCGGCACTGTTTCTTCGCTCGGTGCAGTTTCTTCGCTTGGCACAGATTCTTCATCCGCCTTGGCTTCTTCCTCACTGGTCTCAGCCGAAATTTCATCCGAAGTTATCTCGTTGAAATATGAGTCGTCGCCGTCGTCAAAACCCTCGGGGGGTATCTTTTTTTCATCGGGTTCAAGATTTTCGTTTTCTTCCATAATTTACCCCCTAGAATTCCTGAGCCAAGTCCGTGATTTTTCTGACAAGCGGAATCTTGCCAAACATCTTCACAATCTTCAGGTTCTTTAGTTTCGCGCCCAGATAGCGTCTCCACAAAAAAGTAAAGAGCATGGAAAAAAGAAAGAGCGGAATATACGACAAAATCAGGAAACCGAGGCTTCCCATCACGATGGAGTTGTTAATTTTTGTGAACGCCACAAAAGGAATGTTCATCACTTTTATCATCGGTGCCTGCATGTAGTCCCTCGTAAGAATCCAGCAGCCTATGGTGTCGAGCAACGGGTCGGCAAGATAAGCAAAAATCCCCACGATGATCGTCGTGAGCGAAAGGACTCCCCTCTGTATGCGCAGGAAAAAGACAAGCACGAAGAGTATGTACCAAAGCGCGTTGTTCTTTGGCATGAGACCAAAAAAGACTCCCCAGGCAAAGGCATGGGCAATCTCCGCCGGTGCAGTGTTTGAACTCATTGCACGGATAAATTTCACGAAGGCACCTAACATAATTCCACTCTCTTTTTTATATAAAAAAATGTACCTGAAAAAAGAAATTCAATTTTCAGGCACAGAACCCATTTTTCAAATCTTCAACAATGCAAGACGCTTGCAGGCCTCACGGACATCCTCACGATGACCGAAACAGCTGAACCTGAGATAGCTCTCACCGGCAGGACCGAATCCGCTTCCTGGCGTAGTCACAACACGACACTCATCAAGAATCTTGTCGAAAATGTCCCAGCTGCTCCATCCGGGGAAATGCACCCACAGATAGGGAGAGTCACCGGTGTAATAAACCTTTACGCCGGCATTCTTGAAATTGTCGCGCTCAAGAGTCTCCTTCATCAGCTTGGCGTTGTCAAGGTAGTAGTCCACAAGTCCGCGTGTCTCCTTCATTCCCTCAAGGTCAAGGGCAGCAAGACCTCCCGCCTGTGCTATGTTGCTCGCACCGTTGAAAAGGGTCGTCATAACTCTGTTCCAGTCATCGCGCACTGAGCTTCCGTCAGCATAGCGCAAAGTTGAAGGAACGACGCTCCATCCCAACCGGACTCCGGTAAATCCGGCGAGCTTTGAGAATGAGTTGATTTCAATGGCGCACTTTCTGGCACCGCTTATTTCAAAGATTGTCTTGGGCAGCTTGTCGTCACGGATAAATGCGTAATATGCCGCGTCATAGATGATGATGCATCCGTTCTTAAGCGCATAGTCAACGAGCTTTTTAAGCTGGGACTTAGTGCTTGCGGCTCCCGTCGGATTGTTCGGGCTGCAAAAATAAATCAGTGAGTTCGGCTTGATTACCTCAAGGTTCGGGAAGAATCCGTTCTCGGCGGTACAGGGCAGATAGGTGACTCCCTTGTACTTGTCCTTGTTCGCCTTTCCTGCGGCACCGACAATAACGCTTCCGTCAACATACACGGGATACGCTGGGTCCTGCACGGCGATCGGAGTCTTGCGTCCGAAAAGAGTCTGGATTCTGGCAATGTCGCACTTTGCTCCGTCGGAAATAAAAATCTCTTCGGCACTGGCCATCTTCGGGTAAAGGACATCGGCAATCTTCTGTCTGAGCACGGCATTTCCCTGCTCGTCTCCGTATCCTGAGTAACCCGTTTTTTTACCGAGAGCGCGTGCGTAATCAACCATGGCACCTGAAATGTGTGGTGTCAGAGGTTCGGTTGTGTTTCCAATTCCCAAGCTGATTATTTTAGCATCGGGATGCTTTGCCTGATACGCCTTTCTTCTCTTCGCCACTTCCGGGAAAAGATATCCTGACGACAAATTTGCAAATCCTGCATTTCTTTCTACCATTTTCACGCCTCTCTTTTTTCATTATATTAACAAAATAATTGCTTTTAACTCAAAGACTCAAAAAGAATCTCCAACTTTAATTTGAACACAATCGGCACGAAAAGTCAAGATGGAATATGGAATTCGGAACTAATAGCTGGAAGGAATCTGCAAAGTAAACATCGCATATTTGTTTTCCTCGCTTTCCACGCTTATCTTGCCCTTGTGAGCCACTGCAATGGACTGTGCTATGGCGAGTCCCAGACCATATCCTCCGGTTGCCCTTGCCCTGGATGAGTCCGAGCGGAAAAATCGGTTGAAAATCTTGTTCAGGTCCTCGGGAGAAATTCCGTGTCCGGTGTTGTATACTTTCACGAAGCAGCGGTTTCCTTCCTTTCCCGCGGTCACACGAATCAGCGAGCCGGGCTCAGAGTTTTTCAGAGCGTTGTCCACAAGCACGATGATTGCCTGCTTGATTTTCGCCTCATCACCCATGACGGGAAGCATATTTTTGCCTGTATTTATCTCCAGGGTCTTTTTCTGCTCAAACGCAACGCTTTCAAAAGGAAGAACCGCATACGCAGCAGCCTCGGACAAATCAAACGGAAGCCTGGCAAATTCGGTCTTTCCGGCATCATCCTTCGCAAGATAGAGCATGTCCTTTACCAGAGTTCCCATCCTCTCGTTCTCAGTCTTGATGTAACCGAGCCACTTGTTGTCCGGAAACTCATGCTCAAGCACGTCAATATTCGCGGATATTACGGCCACAGGAGTCTTAAGCTCGTGCGACGCGTCCGCAATGAACTGTTTTTGGTTGATGAAGGCAGCCTGCACTGGCCGTATCACAAGCGCGGAGATCATGAGCGAAAGGAAAAACGCCACAACGAGACTCATGCCAAGGATGGAAGACGAAAAAGCCACGAAACTGTGCTGATGACCAATTTCGTTCATACGGTCAATGATCACAAGAAGATACCCGTAGTCCCTGCTCTCAATACCGTATGCAAGCCCGTTGTCTAAGCCGCCATTGTGCTTCGGAAATCTGGTCACAGTCATGCTGATAAAATCATCATCCACGATTGCCTCTGAATAAACCGAAAAAGTGTGCAGAACATGATCCAGCTTTCCGTCCTTATCGAGCCTTGCAACATAATAGTCCTGAAATCCACGTCTGTGATTGGAACCGAAAAGCCAATACTCAAATATGGACGACTCCTGGGGCGGAAGCGGCGGCTTATAAAACGAATCGTCGTCGGATGAGGCAGAATCCTTTTTTTGCCCCTCACGAGGTCTTGGCGTAAGATAACCCTCATTTTCCATAAGCTCAGTTATGAACACCCGGCAATCCCTTCGGTTAATCACCTTCAAATACAAATTCAAAAGCCCGATAAGGATTGAGAAAATTATGGCAAGCACCACCAGCACCATAAAGGTTATCTTGAACCTCAGGAGGATAAACACGTCCTTTTTTTTCATCTGGCGAAAAAACTACTTTCCTTCCTCCAGGGAATAACCGATGCCGCGGGCCGTCCTGATTTGGGTCTTCACCTTGAGCTGATCGATTTTCTTCCTTATGAACGAGATGTAAACTTCCACATTGTTGTACTCAGCGTCCGAGTCACCGCCCCAGATTTTTTCGATGATGCGCTCCTTCTTGATAATCTGATGGGGATTCTCAAAAAGCAGGTCGATGATCTGGAATTCCTTGAGAGAAAGCTTGATTGCCTCACCGCCGACTTTCTGCAGCTCGCAGTTGTTTTTGTTCAGCGTAAGGTCGCCGAATGTGATTATATCTTCCTTCACGTCTGCCTTTCTGCGTGAGAGTGCGCGCACCCTTGCAAGAAGCTCGTCCGTACTGAACGGCTTTGTCATGTAATCATCCGCACCGGAATCAAGTCCCTTCACCCTGTCCTGCACCTCATCCTTGGCAGTCAGCATGAGAATCGGCACCTGATTTTTTTCCTCCCTCAGCGCACGGAGAATTGAAATTCCATCCATGCCGGGAAGCATTATGTCCAGAATCACGACATCATAAATACCGCTCTGTGCGTACTGCAAACCCTCCGGTCCCGTATACACAGCATCAATTCCATAGCGGTTCTTCTGGAAAATCTCGACCAAAGCCTGTGAAAGGCGGACCTCATCTTCAACAAGTAATATTCTCATACTTCTATTATACACCGTTAAAGAAAAGAATTCTTAAAAATTTATAATTTTTTGTTATATTTTGGAAGTTCCATGAAAATCGCTAAAGAATTTTAAAGAACTGCTCTATGTGAGGATGTTTTACCACCATGACCGAGCAATGCGATGAGCCGATAATCTCACTGTCCTGCATTCCCGCAAGACCATGCCTGAGCATAGAAGAAGTCCCGGACTCCTCCCCGCCTCCGATCAGAAGCAGATCGGCCTTGTAGTCATCCGCCGCCTTCACAATCTCCGCCCAGACCGCACCGCTTCGCATCTCAGTCTCAATCTTGACTCCCTTTGCCTTGGCAAGACGCGCAACATACTCAAGTCCACGGTCTCCGTCGCGCTGAAGGTCATCCTTGAATTCCACGCCCTCCTCCTTCATGAGGAATTTCGTAAGCGTGAGCTTTTTGATTGTATCAGTGTCCACGACATAGACAACCTTGAGCTTGCACTTAAAGGACTTTGCCATCATAACGCCGTACATGAACGCATGAAGAGAAGATTTTGAACCGTTGTAAGCGACTAAAACCCGCTGAAAAAGAGGTTTTATCATTTTGCCTCCTGCCTGTTTTTCAATGACTTAAGAACAAAAACATTGTCCCTTTCCCTTTCTTCCAGAACCGACTCAATATATGCGACGGTCTCCTTCGACTGAGGAATCACCATTTTGTCAAGGGCGTTAACCCGTCTCTGCGTCTTTTTAACTTCCATGGCAAGTCTCCAGACTATGGTCCTTATGCTCGCCATCTGGGTCAGCAAAGTCAAAAGCTCGAAAAAATCCTGCATGACCTCATCGCTGTCGGGAAAAGTTCCAAGGAATGATGAAAAAAGCTCCCTCTTCGGCAGGGTCACGTCTATGGTCTCGAAATTGATTCCGCCGATTACCACCGGTTTTTCAGTGAGCTCAAATTTATAGTTCACGGCATGTGCAATCCGCTCCACCCTGTCGCCACCAACTGCCATGAGCATGCGTTTCAACGCCGGATAAGCCTTGGCGACACACTTGTCAATGCTGCCCTCAAGCAATTTCACCCTTTCCACAAGATGCATGAGCTCCATGACAAGAATCTCGCGCTTTTGCTCAAGCAGGTCATATCCCTCGGTGCTTACGGCAAGCTGTTCCTTTACGGTGAGAAGATTGGATTTAGTCGGCGCAATGTTCAGCCTGTTTGCCATCAGACCTCCTGAGTCTCAAAGACAGCCTCTTCCTTTTTCGGAAGATATTTCTCAATGAGCTCGTCCTTAATCCTGTAAAGCTCGTCGCGCGGAAGTATGGAAAGGATTTCCCATCCCAGGTCAAGGGTCTGCTCAATCGTGCGGTCCTCGTACTCACCCTGGCAGAAAAATTTCTCCTCAAGCTCCGTGCCGAATTTCAAATATTTTTTGTCCAGATCCGAAAGCTCTTCCTCACCGATGATTGCCGCAAGGTTACGGATGCTCTTTACCTTTGAGTAGGACGCGAAAAGCTGGGATGAAACAGCGCTGTGGTCCTCCCTCGTCATGCCCTCGCCAATACCGTCCTTCATAAGACGGCTCAAGCTTGGAAGACCGGAAACCGGCGGATACATTCCCTTCTGGCTCATCTCCCTGTCAAGAACAATCTGTCCCTCGGTGATGTAACCGGTCAGGTCAGGAATAGGATGGCTGATGTCATCGTTCGGCATGGTCAGAATCGGAATCTGCGTGATGCTTCCCGTGGATCCCTGGATTTTTCCGGCCCTCTCATAAAGCTCGGCAAGATTTGAATACAAATATCCCGGATATCCCTTTCTTCCCGGAACCTCTCCGCGTGTGGTGGAAATCTCGCGCAATGCCTCGCAGTAGTTGGTCATATCGGTCATTACGACAAGAACGTGCATGTTGCATTCAAATGCAAGATACTCAGCCGCAGTAAGGGCGCACCTCGGAGTGATGATTCTTTCGATTGAAGGAGCGTCCGCAAGAGACTGGAACATGACGACCTTGCTCAAAACACCGCTTTCCTCGAATGTGTGCTGGAAGAACTGGGCCACGTCATATTTAATTCCCATGCCCGCGAAAACCATTACGAATTCCTCGTCCGAATCCTTGAGTTTCGCCTGCCTGATTATCTGAGCCGCAAGTCTGTTGTGGGGAAGTCCGTTGCCGCTGAAAATGGGAAGCTTCTGTCCGCGGATCAAAGTGTTCATTCCGTCAATGGAAGAAATGCCCGTCTGGATAAAGTCCCTCGGATAAACACGCGCATAAGGATTTATCGGATTTCCGTTCACGTTCACCTTTTTGCTTGAGATGATGTCGGGATATCCGTCAATCGGCTCGCCAAGTCCGTTGAAAATGCGTCCGAGAAGCCCGCGTCCCACACGAAGCTCCATGGGTCGGTCAAGGAACTCAACCGTAGTGCCGTCAAGGTCCAGTCCGGTCGTGCTTCCGAAAATCTGAACCACAGCAGTCTCCTCATTTATGTCGATTATGCGCCCTGTCTTTTTCTCACCGTTTTTGTCGCGGACATAGACAACCTCATCATAAAATGAATCCGGGGTACGTTTGACCACCACAATAGGTCCGTCCACAAGCTCCAGGCCGGTGTATTCAATTCCCTTCATATTTAACCACCTCGCGTTCCGCTTTCAGCCGTCAGAGATTTTCCGACGAAGTTCTGTACAGTCTCTCCAGATCTCCCATCTGCTCTTCCAGATGATTGTGTATCGTCGTGAGTCCGTCAATGTCATCGTTCGCAATCACCGACTTTGCCCTTACAATCTCGCTTCTGACCGGCACCTCTATAATCCTGAGCAGGGGACATCCCGCCTTGATTGCCTTGAGTGCGAGCTCGTAGAAATTCATAATCAGCATGAGGAGCTGAATCTGTTTCTCGGGCACGGAATACTGATCAATGTTGTCAAACGCGTTCTGCTGCAAAAATCCGTTCTTTATCATCTCCGCCACGGTCAAAATCAGACGGTCGCTTTCGGGAAGTGCGTCGGCTCCGATCAGGCGTACAATCTGCTGGAGTCTCTGCTCCTTTTTCAAGAGGTCCAGAGCCTTCAATCTGATTTCAGCCCACCTCGGGTCAAGACGGTCCCACCACCCCTTCACTTCCTCGGCATATTCGGAATATGAGTCAATCCATCCGATCGCGGGATAGTGTCTGGCGTTTGCAAGTTCCCTGTCCAAGGCCCAGAAGCAGCGTATGAATCGCTTTGTGTGCTGGGTAACAGGCTCCGAAAAGTCACCACCCGGCGGAGAAACGGCACCGATTACGGAAACCGAGCCCTCTTTTCCACAAAGGGAATTCACGCGGCCAGCCCTTTCATAAAACTCCGCAAGCCTTGTCGGAAGATATGCGGGGAATCCCTCTTCGGCAGGCATTTCCTCCATGCGTCCTGAAAGTTCCCTCAAGGCCTCAGCCCATCGTGAGGTTGAGTCCGCCATGATTGCGACGTGCATTCCCATGTCCCTGTAATACTCCGCAAGCGTAATTCCTGCGTAAAGGGAAACTTCACGTGCTGCAACCGGCATGTTTGAGGTATTTGCAATGAGAATCGTGCGTTCCATGAGAGAGCGTCCCGTGCGTGGGTCAATCAGCTCGGGGAATTCGGTAAGTACGTCGGTCATCTCGTTTCCGCGCTCACCGCAACCAATGTATACAATCAGATCCGCGTCGCACCATTTCGCTATGGCGTGCTGGGTCATGGTCTTTCCCGTACCGAATCCACCGGGGATCGCTGCAGTGCCACCCTTGCTCAGGGGGAAGAAAACATCAATTACGCGCTGACCTGTGACAAGCGGCTCGGTGACTTCAAGTTTCTGTGCAAAAGGTCGTGGCTTACGAAGCGGCCAATACTGCGACATGAGGATTTTTTCACCCAAATCAGTCTCGCCAATCTCCGCGTCAACGGTATAGCTTCCCTTTCCCTTGAAAGAGACAAGTTTTTTTCCTTTTATATAAGGCGGCACCATGATTTTGTGCGTGATTGAGCCAGTCTCGGGAACAGTACCAAGCACCATGCCCGGTTTGATTTCGCATCCGGAGTCAATTCCTTCCGCAGGCGTAAAGTCCCATTCTTTTTTTGCGTCAAGAGGCTCGGTTCTCTGTCCAGGAAGAAGAAAAGCTCCCCCGCTCTCGAACATCTGTTTCAGAGGACGCTGGATTCCGTCGTAAATCATGCCGACAAGTCCGGGACCAAGTTTGAGCGACAGAGGACGACCGCTGCTCACGACATCCTCACCCACTTTCATTCCCGAATCATCCTCGTAAACTTCTATTGTGGCGTGTCCCTTTTCCTGACTGATTATTTCACCGATAAGACGGGCCTTTCCCACGTCAACAACATCATAAAGACCGCATCCGTCAAGTCCCTCGGCATAAACGATGGGTCCTGAAATCCTGGTGATTTTTCCGCTGATCATTCGCTTATCCTCCCGCCGAAGAGGGCATGTGCGAGCTCAAAATTGCTCTCATCCAGAATCTCCTGGATTTTTTCATCCAGAGTGAAACGGCAGACAAGCTCTCCCTCAGGACGCTCCACGCTCAGTATCACTCCGTCATGGAAGCGGAGTCCCTCCACAAAATCATCGGCAACAACTGTCTCGGGGACAGTCTCCACGGTCTCAAGAGAATCGCCAAGGATTGAACGCAGCATCTTCTCCGCCTTGTCCCTTGAAAAAGCGATTATGCTCGCATGGACGGCTCCCTTGCCCAGAGAAGGAACGGCACGCTCAAGAAGCTTTTGAACCACCATGAGACGTTTTTCCTCACCGGCTTCCTCAAAATAAGAGTTTATTGCCTCAAGGACCGCAGCGTGAACAAAAGACACCTCATAGCGTTCCTTTTCAAGAGGCAGGGCTGCCCCGATGTTTTTTCTGTACAGTTCCAGAAGGGAATCCGAAGCGCGCTGTGTCTGAACACGGCTTTCCTCAAGACGCTTGTCAATTCCGCCAAGGATCTCTTTGCATGAGTCCTCTGCCCTGGAGAGAATTTTGTCCGCCTTTTTTTTGGCATCGGCAACTATTTCCCTGTCCAGGACGTCTGTTGAACGTATTTCTTCCATATCAAATCTTCCAAAAAATGCCTAATGAGAGACCGTTACACCTGAATGCCCACAGCCTCACGGATTGAGTCGGTCAGAGTCTTTCTTCCCTGAAGATGTCCCTGCAATCCGGGAATTTCCACAATCAAAGGAGCCTTTCCGCCCTTCTGCCAGTCAATCACTTCTTTTTCCAGCATGTTCGCGACATCCTCGGTCATAATAAGAACCTTGGGCCTGTCCTTTCCTGCGGGCCCCGCGACCTTTGAGGACTGACCTGTCATCAGCTTGAAGGCTTCCAGGGCATCTCCACGGTTGTTCGCCACTTCACCGCCCACACCGACCAGCTTGAAGGCCAGATACAGCTCCCGCTCGCCGATAAAAAAGTACTCCACTCCGGGACCCTACATCAAGATGATGAAAAGTGCGACCAAGAATCCCCAAAGACAAATACCCTCGGCAAGTCCTACGAACGGAAGAGCCTTTCCTGAAATCTCTGCGTTCTCGCTCATAGCACCCATAGCGGCGGCACCAATCTTACCTACGGCCATACCACCACCGAGACATCCGATACCGACGGCAAGGGCAGCTGCAATGTACTTTATTGATGAACCCAATCCGCTGTCAGCCTGAGCCTCAACAGCAGCCTTCTCAGCCGCATCCGAAGACTGAGCAACAACAGCCGCAACGGAAACAAGCGCCATCAGAACCGCCATAAAGAAAAACTTCTTAGTAGAACTCTTCATATTATACCTCTTATATCCAAAGAATCTATTTTCAACTGCCGCAAACTTAGCGTCAGATTTGAACCAATTTAACCGGCGTTTTAATCCACCGACTTGTACTTGAACGAGAAGGGCGTAAACTCACGTCCGGTCTCATTGAAGAACTTGCTGAAAAACTCGTAGTACTGCAAACGCACAACCTGAATGGCGACGATCATTCCCTCAAGCACAATGACAATCGCGTTTCCGATTATGCTGATTGCAATCCCGCCCGGAAGAGGAGCGATTCCGACCATCTTCTCAATGATATATCCGAGTACCGCATGTGCAAGCGCGAACGCACCAACACGAAGGAAGCTGACCGTATTTGAAAGATAGGACGAGACAACCTCAATCAGCTCCACAATGCCTCCGATTACCGCACTGAGCACACCATTCTCAAGCACGGGCCTTTCCTTTTCCACAATGCGCTCGAAGGGCTCACCGAATGCCGTAAAGAAAAGAGACACTCCGATTATAATCCAGTCGTAAATGGCGGGACTGTGATTGAAGAAAGCAAGCCTCAGTGCAAACGCAATGACGTACCAGAAGAATACCGCGCCCGTAATACCGGTCTTTCCGAAAATGGCCTTACCCGGTTTTTTGAGCGAGAACTGATTTATGATGTTGATTATGATTCCAACCGAGTTGATTATGAATCCCACTCCCACGGTGAATCCGAAGAAAATGAACATCCTCTTGATTGACTCAGCCCCGCCGGTCGGCATCATGGGAAGAATCTGGTTGCGCGGAGTACCGAACAAGCCCGTGACCCATCTCGCGAAAGGTGCCAGAATCTCTTCGTTGGCAAAGAACTCGCCGGTCAAAAGTCCCATTATGGTGGAGGAAACACCGATGCAGACGAAAATCACACCGAATTTCTCCCAGCCCGCAAGCTTGATTTTTTTCGCGCACATCAGGATTCCAAGAATCAGGAATACAAGTCCCTGTCCCGCGTCCCCGAACATGATTCCGAAAAGCAGGGTAAAGAAGATTGCGACAAATGGCGTGGGATCGACTGTTCCGTAAAGCGGCGAGCCATAGCTGAAAATCATCCTCTCGAATGCGGAAATGACTTTTCCATGCCTTAGCTGTACCGGCACCTGCTCCACACCAGAGCTTACGGTCGCAACCTCGTCTGGAAGATACTCACGGATTCCTGTCCTTCCCTCGGTGAGCTTGTCCAAATCACGGCCAACATCATGCGTGAGCCGCGCGGGCATCCATCCGTTGATTCTGTATACGAACTCGGTGGACTCAAGTTTGCCCTGAATCTCCGAAATCTGGCTTTCTACCGAATATACCTGCAAAAGATGGAGCAGCCTGTCCTTGTGAGTCTCGGAGAAGCTCTTTTTCTCTTCCTGAATCTCCTTCAGCTCGGCCTCCACCGTCTCCTTCTGTTTTTTCAGGGTAATCAACGCGTCCTCGGGAATTCCCTTGAAATCTTTCGGTATCTGAATCTCCACGAAATCCGCGTGCTTAAGCTCAGTGTCCACCGCAAAACGAGCCTTCTTTGAACATGCGACCAAAATGCTGCTCTTGTCCTCGCCCAACTGAACCACGGTGGCCCTTGAACCGACAGCAGCCTTGAGCATGTCGAATGAGGCGGGATCAATCTTTCCGATTCGCATTGTGAGGAAAGAAAGGTTCTCCAGTTCGGAATAAGAGACGTTCAGATTTGAAAAAGCGATGGCCTCGGTCAGCGCGGAATTGATTTTCTTAAGCTCATCGGATGCATTGAGTTCCCTTGTGTGAAGATCCTCCACGTCCGAAATCAGCTTAAGGGCCTCTTCCTCATCAGCCTCGGTGGGAATATCCAGCTCCTCCACGTAAGATGTCAGATCCGGGATTGCGAGAGCCGCCCTTGTATGCTCCAATTTATTGAAGATTTCAGCGTCTGGATTCAGATTTCCGTCATCCGTTCCGCTCAGATTCTGCTGAAACTGAAACTGCCCCATCTTTCCCAGATATTTTAGCACCTGGTGGACATCCTCCTTGTAGACCATAAGCTCCACAAGACGCATGGTTGTAGTTTTAGCCATTCTTCACCTCCGGGACACCCGCCACAGTCATAGCGTCCTCAACAGAAGCACTGAGTCTGAGACATTCGGATGCCGTTCGTATGTTGTCAAGTTCATGTCGTTTGATTATGTACCAGCAGATTATCGGACAAACCGTAAAAGGATGCTGGTGGAAAAGCCTGTACGCCTTCTGGACGTAGCGAGCGTTATATGCGTTGGAAAGCCATCTCGTGTCCAAAGACCAGAGCGAGCCCTCATCGTGCGGATTAAGAAGATCGGCGTATTTCCAGTTGCGCCATTTTTCCCAGTCGTCCGCATCCCAGTCCAGGATTTTAAGGGCCTCGGCGGAAAGCACGTCCTTTGACTTTGAGGAAGATCCGTGAGCAAGATGCTCAATTACCTCGTCATTGTCCATGCGGTAAAAAATCTTCAGACGAAGAGCCCAGAGCACGTTTTCCATCTGGAATTTTTCGGTAAAAAGATCCAGAACAGCCTTTCCGGGTGCCCCACCAATCTTTCCGGCGGCCAAAAGAATCTCGTTCACGTACTGACAGTCCATCTTATAGTCGTTTGACTGCTGCTCCTCAATGGCTGGAATGGAATTGTACCAGGAGAGGGGACCACCGGATGTCATCGCGTTTATGTCAGGCCATTTGGAATAGTCAACCATACTGTACGGACCTATATCCGCAATCTCAGGCATTTCTTTTTCATTGAAACAAAGGGCCGCCCCTATTTCCTTCATATTATCGTAATCGTAGAAATGCAGGAGGGCAATCAGGACATCGGCAGGTTTTTCGTAGTTTTCAATCAGACGGCGGTACTCGCTGACAAAGCGTCTTTCCGCTGTTTTTTCGAGCTCCCTTGCCAAAAGAGCCTCAGGTATTACGGGCACTTCCCCCTTAAAAACGAGGGACCAGAGTTCCTGTAGAGAATGAACGTTAAAAAGTTCCCTTGCCCGCTTTCCAACAAAAGACCTGGCAAGTATACCGCTGGCTTTTGCATAAACATAAGCATCGGCGGCTGATTTGTCCATCGCCATTTCCGCCGTCCTTATGCGTAAAGTAGTTTTTCCAGCAGCTCGTTAAAAGCTGACTTATCCTGCACTATTTTATGCAGCTCATCCTTGAAGGACCGTATCTCGGTGTCATGTCCCTCAGTGATTTTTGCTTTTTCATCATTGGCCTTTCGGTCAATTTCCGCCACAAGCTCAGAATAGCGTGCCTTGAATTCCTTTTCGGCTTCAGTCCTTGCAGCGGTAATTTTTGCATCAGCCTCCGTCTGGGCGTCTATGAGCGTCCGGGAAGCCTCCCGTTCAATATCCAGAAGATGCTGGATAATGTCCATTTCATCACTCATTCAAAAACTCCTTTCCTAAGCTGGTCAAACGGTGCAGCATTTTTCAAAGGCAGACTCAGACAGCGGCCGCTTCCTTATAGGCACACAGAAGGTCATAAACTTCCTGCGGGTTTTGTTTTTCCATCACTTCCTTGACGAAAGCAGGATTCTGAAGAACAGAAGCAAGCTCCTTCAAAACCGAAAGATGCATCTCAGGCTGGGACGGATTGCAAAGAATCAAAAAGACAAGATATACGGGAGCCTTGTCAAGAGAATCGTAGTCAATTCCCTTGCGACTGATTCCAATTGCACCGACCACATCTTTCGCGGACGCACAGTTTCCGTGTGGAACCGCTATGTTGTGCATGATTCCGGTACTCATCTTCATTTCCCGCTCACGGAGGGCCTTAAGAGCTTCCTCCCTGTTGATTTCTGGCTGAATTCCCACTAAGGACTCAACCATTTCCTCAAAGAGCTCGTCCTTATCCGTACTTTCAAGATTCATAATAATCGTATTAGGCGAGAAAACCTTTTCAAGAATCATAAAGACCTCTCTTAATTAAAAATCAGGGCACTCCCGGAAATGTGGTGGGAAAGTGCCCGTCTCATTTTACTCAGCCGCACCAGTTTCTGCAGCGCTTGCCTCAGCCTCAATCTCCGCTTCTCCGGCATTAATCACAGCCTCTGGAACAGCGGTCTCAGCAGGAGCCTCTTCCTCAAACCAATCCTTCTTTTCGGCGGCAGCTCCGGATGATGTAGCACCCTGCACTTCCGACGCAGCTTGATTCATCTTCGCACCCTCATCTCCGACATTTCTGTTAAGGAACGAGAAAGCAAAAATGATGATGAAGAACAGAGCAACAAGAACTCCGGTAGTCTTTGTCAAAATACTTGCTGAATGTGAACCGAAAGCCGCTGACTGTCCGCCACCGAACGCACTGCCCATTCCGTTTCCTTCCTCGTTCTGCACAAGGACCAAAAGAACCAGCAAAATGGCGATAATTACAAAAACAACCAGCAGAATGCTCTTAATAATACTCATTTTTCATACTCCAATGCCCTGCACACAGGCAGGACAAAAACAATTTTAAGGTTTTCCATCGGAAATACCCATAGGAAAGTATAATATCAAAATCCCCTATTCTAGTCAAGGGCTCAGACATTTTTGTTCACTATGCGGGTCTCATATTTTCCGGTGGCAATATCAATGTAGCGCACGAAAAGAGAAACCTTGTTCTCCTCGTTCAGATTGTCCCAAACAAGTTTCGTGAACTCATCGATTCCTCCGGTAATGTCCACAAGCGCGGGCTCTCCCTCAAAGCTCGGAAGCGGATTTCCGTCACCGATGTATGTGTGGATGAAGCGTCCCTCGCCGTTCTGCGGATTCTCATAGGCGAATGTGTAGCGCAGGCAGTTCTGCTCGTTACCGTTCTCGCTCTTCAGGATGCTCATCTCATAGTCGAAAACTCCGTCGTCCACATGCAGCACAGCGGAAATGCGGGGAGTGAAATTGGGACTGTCCGGCTCAAAGCGTCTCTTCCTGAGTGAAAGTTCAAAAGTCTTTCCTTCCTTCATTCCGTCAAAAATCGTGTCGGTCTGGTCTCCGTTCGTCACAATCGTATCCTTTCCCAGAACACGTACCGGCGCGTAGATTATGAGGCTCGGATCCGTGAGCTTGGAGGGATCGAAAGCCTGTGTGCGGATTCCTTCTCCGTCCTCAACGAAAACGCGGTTCCTGCTGTTAACGCTGCGTCCCATGATAAAATAGGCTGTCACGGCATATTTTCCGTCCGCTGACTTTCCAACGACAATGCCCCTTCCCGGATAAGATGTTCCAGCGAGCTCTTTTGCCAGAGAGATTTTCTTCATTTTAACTCCTTCCATAACCTCTATCTTTAAAGAGAAATACCAAGTTTAAACTCCAGCGAGTAAAAACTTGGCATTTAATTTTTTCCTTACTCAGTCGGACGAGTCTTGAAAGACTTACTTTCCAAAATTGCCTGGCCCTCGCCTACAGACTGCTCCATCATAGCGCGGACTTTAAGCGGCAGACCGAACAGAGTGATGAATCCCTGAGCGTCCTTGTGGTCGTACAGATCGCCTGTCTTGAAACTTGCGATGCTCTCATTGTAGAGACTGTACTTTGAGTATGAGCCTGCTCCACGGATTGCACCCTTGCAGAGTTTTACCTTTGCCCATCCGGTTACGGTCTCCTCGGTCTTGTCAACGAACGCCATGCAGCTGTCAAAGAGAGTCGTAAACCACTTTCCGTCGTAAATCAGCTCGGCCACCTTGATTGAAAGCTGCTGCTTGTAATGATATGTGTCGCGGTCAAGGCAGATATGCTCCATCATCCTGTGCGCGAAGTAAAGGATTGCTCCACCTGGAGTCTCATAAACACCACGGCTCTTCATTCCAACGCAGCGGTTCTCGCAGATGTCAACAAGTCCAACACCATTGCGTCCGCCAATCTCGTTCAATGTCGTAAGCAGCTCCAGAGCGCCCATCTTCTTTCCATTGACTGCAACCGGGATTCCCTTCTCGAAGTCAATCTGAACGTACTCACCGTCGTTGGAAGCTTCCTCGGGCACAGTTGTATTCTTGAGCATGTGCTTGTAGTGAGGCTCGTTCTCTGTCTTCTCCAGCTCAAGTCCCTCGTGGCTAAGATGCCAGATGTTCTCGTCGCGGCTGTAAGACTGATCCTTCTTCATCGGAACCTCAAGTCCCCTCTCCTCAAGATAAGCAATCTCTGCCTCGCGGCTGTCCATGTTCCATTTGTCATCGCGCCATGCTGCAATTACCTTGATGTCGGGAGCAAAAGCCTTGATAGCAAGCTCAAAGCGGACCTGGTCGTTACCCTTTCCCGTAGCTCCGTGGCAGATTGCGACGGCCTTTTCCTGACGTGCATACTCGACAAGGATTTTTCCAATCAAAGGACGGGCTGTGGAAGTTCCAAGCAGATACTCATCCTCATAAACGGCATTTGCTTTCAATGCGGGCCAGCAGTACTCGGAGATGTATTCCTCGCGGGCATCCACAACATAACAAGCGGAAGCACCGGTCTTAAGAGCACGAGCCTTGATTGCAGCCCAGTCATCGCCCTGTCCCAAATCAATGCAGACAGCGATTACATCGTAGTCATAGTTCTCCTTGAGCCACGGAATGATTACCGTAGTGTCAAGACCGCCTGAATAAGCCAAAACAACCTTATCTTTCGCCATAAAAAGACCTCGATATAAATGAAATTTTATGCATTCATTTTACAATTTTTATTATAAATATTCAAGTAGAAGAAGAGTTAAATTTAAAATAAAAAATCCCCCGCAGAAAACCACGGGGAATTTTATCATCAGGATTCACCTAATACCGATCTCACCAAGCATCATCCATGTCATCGGGATCTCTGTTCTCCAGATCATAGAGGTCTGTAACAGCGCGGAGATCATCGAAGTACATGTAGTATGAGCCCTGTGCTTCCTCAGGATTGCAGTCTACACGGAATCCGACAATGCGAAGACCAGGCTTGTTTCCATAGTAAACGCTTGACTGAACGATTCCATGAACTCCATCGGGGGAAGGAGGAATAGCTGTTGTAAGCTTCTTCCAACCGGAGAACTCAAGGTCTCCCATCCAGATTTCGAAGTTATGTCCGTTGTAATCCTGGACCAAAAGCCACAGGTCATGTCCCATGTTGCGTCCGCAGACCCAAACAGAAACAGTCTTGGTGATTCCCTCAATCGCAATCGGGCGAGCTGCCTTGATATAGAATGAGTTTACACCACGGCGGAAGAACTCAGTCTTAACACCGAAAACTCTTGTATCCTCAAGCTCCTGGCTACCAGCATCATCAAGAGGATCCTTAGCAGCGGGACCACCCTCAAAGAGGCGACCAGAAATTACACCGTAATCAGAAGAGATGTGAACTGACCATGAGCCCTCACGCTCGAAACGATCAACACTTACCTCACGAAGAGCCTGACGTGCGCTATCGTTTCCGATGTTTGAAGCATCAGGATCAGAAAGGCTCTGTGCAAAAGCACCGGCTGTAGCAACTGCCAATGCCATAAAAGCTACGATTATCTTTTTCATCTTGTACCGCCTTCTTTATTAGTTATTGTCACCGAAATCGGCGTCTTTCAGGTCGTAACCGTCATATACATTAGACAATGTGTTTGTTGTGAACTTGAGCTGGTCGAAGTAAACCACATAGTTATCAACAGCCTCGCTTACATCTGTGCGGATCCTGAAACCGACGAATGTCATGTCAGGGCGACCAGAGCGAAGGCGTGAGTGCTGGCGGATATATGTCGGCACGTTAATGACGATGTTTCTCCATCCCTGGAACATAAGGTTTCCGGCGGGAAGAACATGAACACGTCCGTCTGCATCGCGAACGAGAACTTCCAGTCTGTAGTTGTAGTTGGCACCCCATACCCAGAAATCAATCTGTGTAACTGTTCCTACGAAAGGAATCTCGTGCTCTTTTCCCTCAGAATCCTGGGGATAAACCTCAAACCAGTTGTCTCCCTTGCGGTCGAAAGCAACTTTTGCACCGAGCACCAAAGCGGTGGGATCAGTGTCTTTGTGATAAGGACGGAGAGAATTAGGAATTCCCTCAAATGACTTTACGATAGGATATCCGTCAGCTATAAAGCGGCTGGCACGGGCACCCCAAGTCCAATCCATCTCATCCGGTGTATCGAAATTATCGATAACGATTGTCTCTACGGCCTTTGCACTTGGCTGTGCTGCTGCGGGAAGGCAGAAAGCAAACGCAAGAATAAGGCTTCCTAAAATGACTACGCCCTTTTTCATTCAATTCTCCTTGAATTGTAGATTTCCTGTTTTACATGGAACCTATTTATTTACTTTTCGGCATGATTCCCCAAAATCTTTAATGCGAGGTTTCCTTGTACAACCTTGCATGAATCTTGAAGTCTCACATCATCCATTATATTTCGCACTTTGAGATTTGTCAAACGTTTTTAATGATTATGCAAAAGATTTTTTTAATTTTTTTGCAACCAGCCGGAAATTCTCCTTACTGATTTCTGGATTTCAACATGTCCAGCACAATCCTAAACGCCGACCCTTCTTTTTTCATCTCTCGGGAACCTCTGGTAATATTGCACAGGGACATGCCGTATTTGCGGGCGATCTCCCTCTGCGTAGTACCGGCGTCAAGCTCCTTTACCAGATGCCATCTGTTCGAAAAATCCTTGAGCTCAGCTGTGGTGAACAGGCATCCAAAAAAACTGTAAATCAGCTCTTTGTCGTCAATCTCTGACAACAACGTACAGATTTCCATTATCGCATCTTCATTCTGCTCATTTTCCAGCGAATCTGTATTTTTTGTCCTCATCTCCACCTCTAAAGGCCGCTGAAATCAAGGAAGTCCCGAAGACATATCCGCCCGGAACTTCCCAACCGACTTATTTTTTCGGAGGAGCGATTGTAACGACCAGACTCTCAGGATTTGAGAGAACAGTCACCTTGTCGCCGAGATTCAAGTCCTTGATTGCGAACTTTCCACCAATGTCCAGCGGAGAAACGTCTGCGCTCACGAATGCGGGCATATCAGCAGGAAGAGCCTTGAGCTTCACATCGGGAACGTGCTTTACCATGAAGCCACCCTTGAGAACACCGGCGGGGTTTCCACTGATGCGGATCTTGAGCACGGCTGTTATCGGCTTGTTACCGCTGACGATGTGGAAATCGGCATGGAGGTTCTTGTCGGTCTTGATGTCATACTCAGTGTCCTTGATATATGCCTGATTGTCCTTTCCGTCAATCTTCAGGTTTACAAGTGTAGTTTTTGTGATTGAGCGCCATGCCTTTGAAAACTCCAGGGCATCCACTTCAAGCATGATTGACTCACCCTTCTCGTTGTAGGCGATTGCAGGAAGTTTACCCTCAGCACGGATTCGCTTTGCAGCAACTTTACCAGACAGGCTGCGAGTCTTTGCATTAATTACAAACTGTTCCATTTCTCAGAACTCCTTTAAAATTGTTGTTTAAACCTGGGACGGCTGGATTCGAACCAGCGGAATGACGGCACCAAAAGCCGTTGTCTTACCACTTGACGACGTCCCAAAAGAGCAAAGTCATTGACAGGAGGCGGAGACTGAATTACTCGTCTGCACCAACTACCCCGTCCTCAACATGTCCCGCGAGATACTCGGAGACAATCTTTTCCTGAAGGGAATTGCGGAACTCAGGGCTAATCGGATGAGCAACATCCTTGTACTCACCGTTAGCAGTCTTTCTGCTGGGCATGGCTATAAAAAGCCCGCTCTTTCCCTCGATTATCTTAACATTATGAACAACAAAGCAGTCATCAAACGTAATCGTAACATAAGCCTTAAGCTTGTTGTCACCCTCAACCTTGCGGATCCTTATTTCAGTAACCTGCATACTCTCCATCTCCTGTATGAATTTATCAAACAAGTACGGATTCCCACTGACCGGATAGTAAGTCTTTCGCCAGCAAAGCCCTGCGTCTATCACTAAAGACCCCGAATATAGTAGAACCCGACCCTGACATATCAACAAAATCCGCACCGGAAGCCCTCAAAGCATCCAATGCCTGCTGAATTTTGGGATACCGTTCCGCAACAGGAGCTGCAAAATCATTAATGAAAGACCATTCCCGTACCGACCTGCAGTAAGTTTTCTCCAGAGATTCCGCAACGCGGCTCTCACGGTTCCCAGGATGCAGGAGCTGCCATTCATCCACAAGTGCATACGCGTCCTTAGTGGAAACTGACACGCCCGGAAAAACCAACAGAATCGAACAATCAGTCCGGCTTTCTATCGGCTCAATTACTTCCCCGCGTCCCCTTACAACAGCGGTAAAACTCTCCCATTCCGAAAGCTTCCCTTCCCTTTCCTCCAGTGCCCTGGTAAAAAAGAAAACGTCGCTTCCAACCTGCCCCGAAATTTCTTCCAAAGCAGAATGTTTCAAATGTGTGCCGAAAATAATATCGATGGATTTTAAAAAAGAAGATGAATCACTGGATCCGCCCCCCAATCCACCGCCGGCAGGAATATGCTTCTTCACTTTTACGTGAACATTTTCCCTTATGCCAGTCAGCACGCAGAAAGCTTTGTATGTCCTTTGAAAAGTATTGTCTTCCGGCAGATTCATACCCTCACAGTCCACAACGCACCGGCCGTCATTTCCGCCGTCCCTGTGAACGCTTATTTCATCACAAAGATTGACGAGCGTAAAAATGCTTTCGATGTCGTGAAAACCGTCAGCCCTTTTCGGAAAAACCCTGAGTCCAAGGTTGATTTTCGCGGGTGCCAAAGCGGTAATACTTTCTAACATACACTATGCATTATACAAATTTGCAAAATAATGTCAAGAGGGAAAGCAAGTTGAAAGTTGAAAGTTGAAAACGGAAAGTGGAGAGTGGAAAGCTGGACATTTCTCACTCCTCACTCCTGACTTCTGCCCTAAACTCCTACAGCTTAAACGTAGCGATCTCGGCTGCAAGCGCGTTAATGTCATCCTGATTCTTCGAAGACGAGCGTGAGACCAAATCCATGGCGGAAGAAATATCCGTGACGCTCGCAGAAATGGACGTCATGCTCTCGTTGATTCTTCTCGTAACGTCGGAAAGATTTCCCATCTCAAGAGCGACCTGCTCCGCACCATTAAGCATCTCCGTAGAGCCGTCCTTAACGGAAACAGTCGCCTCGCTAATCTGACGCATCGCATCAAGGACCTGCTTGTTTCCCTCGTTCTGCTCAGACATGGCGTTCATAACGACGGACTCCTGATTCTTTACAATCTGTGCGACGCTGTAAATCGTGTCGAATTTCTCCTGAACTTCCATAATACTCTGCGCAATGTTCGTAAGGGCACCGGAAAGCGACTTAAGACTCGTCTTGATTGCCTTACCCTGCTTGTTGGACTGCTCGGCAAGCTTACGGATTTCATCGGCAACAACAGCAAATCCCTTACCGGCCTCACCCGCATGAGCTGACTCAATGGCCGCGTTCATGGCAAGAAGGTTTGTCTGGCTAGCGATTGTCTGAATGATATTTGATGCGTCCATAAGACCGGACGACTGCTTGATGACATCCTCAGCGATGACAACGGATTTTTTAACGGCGTTGCGTCCCTCGTCCGAAGCGACTCCCAGCTCATTTACTGCGGCGGAGTTTTTCTCAAGAACCTGAGTTACCGAATTGATGTTGGCAACCATCTCGTCAACGGCAGCGGAAGACTGATTCACGCATGCTGACTGTCCCTCGATGCTATCGTTAAGCTCACGGATGCGTCCCAGAATCTGATTTACTGACGCATGTGACTCCTCGACGACGGCGGACTGGTTCTCCATCTCCATCTCAACGTTCTGAACCGCGGAAGTAATATTGCTCACGCTGCCACCAGCCCTGTCCATGTTCTGGGACAAATCCCCGGCGGTACGAATTGAAGCCGATGCGGAATCCTTCATGTTCATAAGAAGTCCCTGCATCATCTCTCGGAAAAGGTTGACGTTGTTGATGAGGTCACCCATCTCATTTCTGAGCGTAAGCGGAACCGGAGTCATGTCATACTTTCTGTCCGCAAGTTTTCCTGTAAACTCACTGAGCTGCCCGATTCCGTTCTTGATTCCGTTAAGACTGTTGTAAATATTGAAGACGGTCGCAATTCCACCGATTGTGGCAAGCGGGATGAGTTTTCCATAAAGAGTCGCGGAGATATTCTTCAGGTTCGCCGGAACAAAAAGCGGAGAACAAATCAGCGTGATAAGACCGATTACGGCAAAAGCGATGATGATTGTGGTGCGGAACATGATGTGCATGACATAAACGCCTTTGGTCGCGGGAAGCCAGCTCAACGACTTCTCCAGATTCAGCATGAAAAGAAGATAGAAGAAAGTCGCAACCGTAAACGTAACTCCGTTGATAAGGAAGATCCAGAAGGAAAGACCGCTTGCCCCTCCGAAATTCTGATACGTAAATCCACGCTGAGGCGCACGCACGGTTATAAAATACGCAAGTCCAAGCTCAAAGCCAATGATCACAAGGACCAGCAACATGAAATAGTACTTGACGAAATGAAGCAGTCCCATGACATCAATCTTTCCCGCATCATATTTCTTGACCTGCGCGACGTAAGTATAATACACGGCAGTAGGCACGCAACCGGCAACCACAAGCAAAAACACCCAGTACAGCGGGTCTCCCACCAACCTTACGAATTCCTGAACGCTCAGCGCACCGACATACATTCCAATGGGTCCGACAAAAATAATCGGAATGGCGAACGTAAAAAGGATAGGGATAAAAATCGAGCGATTGAACGCGGCATGATTTCCTGAACTGATAGTGTCTGACATGATAGGGGCCTCCCACACGGCTCTAAAAACTTTAATTAATTGCGAAGCAATTTGAGCACAGCAAAGATGCAATCACAGTGCAATATAGGATAATACAAAAAAAAGATTTTGTCAATGAAGTTGCCAATGATTTTTACGCTTGAAAAGGATAAGATGATTTATAGAAGAAAATTACGGTCCCTACGGGAGTTGAACCCATCTTTAAAGATTGAGAATCTTTCGTCCTAGCCGATAGACGAAGGGACCAATATAAGTTCCCCAAGGAGGATTCGAACCCCCACAGTCAGAACCAGAATCTGAAGTGCTACCATTACACAATCGGGGAATGTGTTGATGAAAGTACTATATAACATTGCACATTTTATGTCAAGGACTTTTACAAAAAAATCACAATTTTTTTCAGAAAAATTTTCACCTCCACCTGAGCGACTAACAGCCTACACAAGCTCCTCGGATTTGGCTTCCCAGTCGGAGTTGAGTTTTTCCAAAATCTCGTTGATTTCTGAAATGGATGCCTGAACCGCGCGGGATTTCTCACCGTCAGAATACACGGCGGGGTCGGCCATCTGTGCCTCAAGGGATTTCAGTTCCTCTTCCCTCTTCGCAATCTCAGCCTCAATCTTTTCAATCTCACGCTCAATCTTGCGTCTGTCCGCAGAAGCTTTTTTCTGCTCCTCCCACGATGTCTTTGTCGCGCTGGCAGGGGCTTCCTTCTGTGGCTCAGTCTTTGCTCCCTGATTTTGTGCCACCACATTCAAAGGAGACTCAACGATTCCGTTCTCCTCATCCTCAAGACGACGCATATAGTAGGCATAATCTCCGGGGAAATTCCTCCATGTGCCGGGATGCAGCTCCAGAACCCTGGTCGCAAGGCTTTCAATGAACCCGCGGTCGTGGCTTACGAAAACAACGGTTCCGCCGTAATCCTTAAGCGCCTCAAGAAGAACGTCCTTTGAGTGCATGTCAAGATGGTTCGTCGGCTCGTCAAGCACAAGCAGATTCACGGGCCTGAGCAAAAGCTCCAGAAGTGCAATGCGGCTCTTCTCACCACCGGAAAGCACGTCAATGCTCTTGAAGACATCATCGCCCCGGAAAAGGAAGGCACCCAGCATGTCGCGGATTTTCGGAATCAGATGCAGAGGACACTTTTTTTCCATATAATCAAGCACGCTCTCGCTGCCGGTGATTTTCTCAGCTGAATCCTGGGAGAAATACCCCACGCTCACTCCGGCACCAAGCTTCACATTGCCGCTGTAGTCAGAATCAACTCCGGCAACAATCCTGAGCAAGGTCGATTTACCAGCGCCGTTCCGTCCTGCGACAACAAGCCGCTCCCCTTTTTCAAGCACAAAATCCAGATTGTGGATTATGTCGGGACCGCCGTAATTCTTGCAAAGTCCCTCCAGAGTAAGGACAAGCTGACCAGAGTGCGGGGCCTCCGGGAAAGTAAAGTGGATTTTCTTAAGGCTCTCGGGAATCTCAATGCGCACGATTTTGTCAAGCTGCTTCTGCCTGTCCTGTGCCTGAGCCGCCTTTGTCGCCTTATAACCGAACCTGCGTATAAAATCCTCAAGATGCTGAATCTCCTGCTGCTGCTGCTCATAAGCCGCAATCAGAGACTCAAGCTCAACCTTGCGGACCTCCTCATAATGAGTGAAATTTCCGGGGTATCTTTTCAGTGTGCCGTTAAAAAGCTCGTACACCTCGTTGATTGTGTGGTCAAGAAAATAGCGGTCGTGGCTGACCAAAAGAAATCCGCCCTTAAAATCAGCAAGAAATTTCTCAAGCCAGTTGCGCGCCTCAATGTCAAGATAGTTAGTCGGCTCGTCCAAAAGCAGGATGTCGGGACCGCACATAAGGGCCTTTGCCAATGCGATTCTCATCTGCCATCCGCCGGAAAAAAGCTCGGTCTGCTTGTTAAAATCCTCGCGGGAAAATCCAAGACCAATCAGGACGCTTTCGGCAAGCATCTCACGCCTGTACCAACCGGAGTCCTCAAGTTTCGAAAGCAATGCGGCATGTTCCTCGGCAAGTTTTCCAGCCTGCTCGTGATGATTCTGATTCGTCAGGCTCTCCATCTCCGCACCAAGCTCGTCAATCCGGGTCTGCATCTCGTAGCCCCACAAAAACGCCTTGTCCGCCTCCTCAATCAGCGTGCATCCCTGGTGGACCAATCCGCTCTGGGGAAGATAGGCAATCCGTGCGTCCTTCTGTGCGATTCTTTGTCCGCTGTCAGGCTCCATCAGCCCCGCCATGACTTTTATGAGGGTGGATTTTCCGGCACCGTTCGCACCTGTCAAAGCCGCCTTGCTTCCCGCCTGCAAATTTACGGAAACATCCTTCAAAATGTCGCGGTCGCCGAATGCGAGAGATACCTTGGAAAACTGTACGAATGCCATTTTCAGCCCCTGGTTTTAATTGTGGTTTTAGTTGTGGAAGTACATGACCTGCGCGCCAGAAGGCTCCGTCACATTCGCAACATCGCGTCCGGTCGAAGGATCCGTCGTTACAATGACACGCGCAACGGCAAGTCTGAGTCCACCGGCCTCCATCTTATAGAAGAAATTCACGTCCCTCGCGTCTCCGTTGAACGCAAAGCTCAGGATTCCGTCCCATTTTCCGCGCAGATTCTTCGGCACAAAGTACTTGGACTCAACCGTTCCCGATGTCTTCGCGTCCATGCTGATAACTCCGGGCTGAAGGTTCTCGAATCCAGTCCAGCGGAAGAGATTGTTTCCGGAGAAATTCATGTTTCCGTAGTTGGAGCTGCTGTAGCTCGGTCCGAATTTCACCAGGCTTGAGTACACCTTTTCGCGCCTTGATTTTTCCGACGCAATCAGAGTGGGCACGTCATCCTCAATGGTAATGAAATAAACGCTGAAAGGCCGTCCCGTGTCGTCGGTGTAGCGAATCAGTATGGTGCTCTCATTTCGTATGGTCATCTGGATGGACGTGTTGTTGAAGCGGTAGATGTGGTCGCCAGTCTTTGTCACACCCTCGTACGGAACCTCAATGTCAACGTTGGAGAGCTTGAGCTTAAGCATACCGGTGTCGCTTCCGGGATCGAATCCGTAATCATCCTGCATGTATTTCAAATCAATCTCGCGGTTGTTGATCATCTTCGCGTAATACTCCGGGTACCACAGCGTTGCAAGGGCAATGTCAAGCAGGTCGTCCTTTTCCTGAATGTCCACAAGCACTTCCTCGGTAAATTCATAAGAACCGTCGCCGGCCATCTGGAACGTGCGGAGATTGTAGCTGAAACACCATCCGGACACACCCGTGGACGTAAGCACCTGATACCAGTCTCCCTCAAGCTTCTGCCGTCCCACCGTAGGAATGTCGCCTTCCCCGGTAACAATCGTCCTGATTATCTCTCCCTTACGCAAACGGTAGACCTGTTTCGCTATGTTCGTAGGCTCCTTGCGGATTGGAAGTCCGTCAATTATGGAAACCGCATACTGCTGATTGTAAGCCGCGCGTGAGGCAGCAAGTTTCTTCGCCTTTCCCTTGGACGTTGGAGCCGTAATCTTCCACAGGGGAATCTCCACTCTGTCCTCGCTGTCGGGAACTCCGATCAGGTAGGTCTTGGATATGTTTGACTTCATGAATACTGGGACGACCTTTCCATCCGGAATCTGCCGCTCAGGGATATTCCACAAAACAACGCTGTAACCGATTACACCGCTGGAACAAGAGACAAGGGCCGTCAAAAAAGAAAATGCAAGGACGGCAAAAAATGCTGTATTAAATCGTTTCATGGGAGGGATTATATCAAATTTAAAGAAAATATTCTAGTGGAAAGATGAAAGTGGAAAACGGAAAGTGGAAAACGGAAAGTGGAAAACGGAAAGTGGAAAACGGAAAGTGGAAAACGGAAAGTGGAAAGTGGAAAGTGGAAAGATGAGAAGCGGGAAAATAGAATCTCACTTCTCACCTTCCAATTGTCAATTACATCTTTGACCTGGCAACGCGGAATCCGTTGTAGTCGTGGCGTGAGTCAGGGTCATTGAGTCCACGGCATGCATTGCGGCAGTTTCTTGACCAGCTTGAGTGTCCACCACCACGGAGAACTCTGTCATCATCGTAGTCACCGGAAGCTCCCGTCGGATTTGTCTGTGCGTAGCTTGAGTAATCTCCATGGATGTCCCAAACCCATTCCCAGACGTTTCCTGTCATGTCGTAGATTCCAAGCTCGTTCGGCTCTTTTTCACCAACATCATGCGTACTGTACGCGTTGTCATCATACCAAGCAACGGAATCAATATCGGAGCTTCCGCTGTACTTGTAGCCTCTTGAACGGTTTCCTCCACGTGCCGCATATTCCCATTCAGCCTCGGTCGGAAGACGATATCCGTTTGCGGATCTGTCCATGCGGATGTCACCGCGGATTGTATTTCCACGGCAGGGTGTGTAGCTCCATGAAGAGGGATCCGTAACGCCGTCAATGGTGTAAACCGGAGCAAGACCTTCCATAATACTGAGCTTGTTGCAGAAAACAAGGATGTCGTACCAGCTAACATTCTCTACAGGACGCAAATCACCGTCATACTCGCTGGGTCTGTTTCCCATAACGCTTTCCCACTGCTCCTGGGTCACTTCCGTCGCACCCATGTAGAACGTGTCCAGTGTGACAGAATGGATCGGAACCTCATCATCATCTCCGTCCTCGTCTCCCATCCTGAATGTGCCGCCCTCAACGAGAATGAACTTCATCTTTGCCTTGAATTTCATTCCGACGACACGCACCGCATTAGCCTTTTGTGACTGCCCGAAAGCGACGAGCTCCACACCGTCAAGGCTCACGGGAATCACGTCCCTTCCGTTCACGAGATTGATTGCTTTAAGGACCACGGTGGACTTACCTGCATCGATGAGTCTCATGTTCTCGCGGCTCACGTTCGTTACGGACCATGAGTACATATAGCGGCTCTCGTCACTGATTGGATCGAAGCCCCACTTGAGCTCGGTCTCTGGAAGATTGAAAAGCAGCTTTCCCTTTGCGTTTACAAGCTTGGCGGAAACCGTGTACTTTCTGTCCTCGGGATTATTCTTGAGCGGAAGCCTGTCGCTTCTGTAGCCGGCCCAGTCCTCAGTCCATGCCGCACGCCATCCTGAATACACGACATTTTTCAGCTCCGCATATTTGTTTGAAAGACCCTTGGTGATTGAGGCAGAATAGCTCGCCGTCTTTGCAGCCATGTCAAGTCTTCCTTTCACGAAACCGTTGCTCTTAAAATAGTAGGGACAGTGCAGGTTCCAGAAATCATCGTACTCCTCCGCAATAGCCATCCAACCGTCGTAAATGTCAAACTCGTCCATCTCGCCATATCCTGGCTTTCCGCTTTTAAGGGTGTCGGCAAGTTTCTCGTAAGCCTCATAAGCACCCTCAGCCTTTTCGCTCGGCTCAGCTTCCATTGCATCATAGTAGGAAGAAAGCGCGTTCACCCACTTTCCCTGCTCCTCAAATGATTTTGCCTCCGCAAATTTTTTCTGATACGTCGCATTCTGTGCAAAAAGTCCCGCCGCCACAAACAGGACGGAAAGAAATGTCACAATTTTCTTCATATATACCTCCACTTTTTTATAAAAGAGCAAGTTTAAAAACCCTCAGACTTTTGAAACCTTCTCTAACCACAATCTGATTACATCATAATCAAGTATGTCCAATATGTCAATTATCAAAAAATTATTGGCTCCCCTCTTGACATAAAATCAAAAGTAACTGATAATGAGAATATCTAGATGATAGTGTTACTATCACACTGATAACGTCAATATAACGAGGTGGCCTATGAGAATCCCAAATACGGCGGAATCAATGAGCGCGCGACCCGAAAGCGTGGAAGGATGCGGAAATTTCTTTGAATACTCATTTCGCTACAGTGGAAAAACTGAGGGCGACGGACTTTCAAGAGAGGACAGGGAAAACCGCATTGTCAAAGAATTTTCCATTGACGAGCTGATAAAACTCGCCGTGCCTAAATCCGCACAGGACAAATGCAGGGCCGAAGATTTTTTCTTCTACGGCTCAGGCTGGCAGTCATGGGGATTCGGTGGAGAAATCGAGCCGGGCAAATATCTGAAAAAATACATCCCTCTCATTCCTCAGTGGAAGCATTACATCACTTTTCCGGGAAAGGCTCCGGATTCTGTATTTGACAAAAAAACCTCATCCGAAAAAATCCTCCGCGGCCAGTTCGTAATTTACCTCAGATGGGAAAACACCTACCTCGTGCTCGCCTCAACCGGAACATGCACGGAACTCGAAAACGGAAGCGTCCCCCCGGTGCAATTTTATGTGGACAGGGAATCAAGACGGATTGCGGTAAGCACATACTCGGACGGAAAGCGTTGGAAAGGCGGAGAATTGATTGCACAAATCTGTGTGTTCAGCGCGGACTCATTTTTCGGTCTCAAAAATGGAATACAAAATCTTTTCGGCGACAGTTCCAGCGCAAGATTCGACTACCTGAATTTCCTCAGCAGCAGCACGGACGAAATCAAAAGCGCGGGATGGGAATCCTGGTACAATCATTATGCGGACATAGACGAAAAATCCATCATGCGAGATTTGGACGAGCTTGGAAAAGGCGACAACATAATCAGCGTGGAATACTCGCGGAGAGACAGGCCTGTTGTTTTCCAGGTTGACGACGGATGGGAAAAAGGACTCGGAGACTGGGAGGCAAACCTTGACCGCTTTCCCTCCGGCATGGAAAATCTCGCGGATGCAATCTCCAAAAAAGGATATATTCCCGGACTCTGGATTGCACCTTTCATTGTGGACCTCAGAAGCGACTTCGCAAAAAAACACCGCGACTGGATTTTACGAGGGGAAAACGGAAGCCTGATTCCCGCAGGAATGAATCCGCTCTGGGGAAAATTCCAGCTGATAAATCCCTACTCCTTTTACTGTCTTGACCTGAGCCGTGACGACGTCCTTGAGTATCTGGATGATTTAATGGAAAAGATAATCAACCGCTGGGGATTCCGCTACATCAAGCTGGATTTCATGTACGCCGGAATGATTCACGGAAAATTCGCGAACGGAGGAGCAGCCTTCATCTGGTACGAGAGGGCCATAAAAAAACTCACCAAGCGATGGGTCAACGTGCGGGGCGACAGGGTTGCTTACCTCGGTTGTGGTGTTCCGCTTGAGCCGTCTTACAAAACCTTTCCGCTCTCAAGAATCGGGCCGGACACAAAAGAAGACTGGGACGTAAAGCTGATGCGTCGAATCCGATTCCCGGCAAGGACCGGTGCAAAGCCGAATCTCCAGAGCACACTCGGACACGCTTTCTGGGATCAGGGAATTTTCATCAACGACCCCGACGTAATTTTCATGCGCTTCAACAACATCAGTTTGGACGACGAGGAAAAGGAACTGATTGCGCTCGTGAACCGACTTTTCGCAAGCCAGATTATGTACTCCGACAGTCCCGCCGACGCAGGAAGTGCCGAAGCTGATTTTACATCGCAGGTTCTCGGACTCTACTCTATTTTTGAAGGAGAGGAATTCGGTCTTGTGAATTGCAGCAGCGAGACCTACCTGATTTTCAGCCGCAGCGGAAAATATTGCGGAATGATAAATCTGAGCGAAAAACCATTCACAAAATATATGGATGAAATTCTTGCACAGACCTTCGCCGCAACAGGACGCAAACCCGAAAGCGACAACCTGATTTTAAAACCCGTGGTTGACAGATGCGTGGTCGCAGGAGATTTGTACACCGCAAGAAAACACACAATCTCAATTTTTGAAATTCAAGCAGAGGAAGGAGAATGATTATGGAAGACAAAAGCTCAGTGATTTTTGGAAATGCCATTCCGGCAAGCGTCGTGAAAAAGGCGGAGAAAGCACAGAAAAAATACATCAAAAAATTCGGGGACGACAGAAACAAAGCCTATCATCTTTCGGCGGATGACAACGAGGTTCTCAGTCCGTGCATGGGCGTAAAAGTATTTCATCTCTCGGACAAAGCTCTCGCATCGCTTCCCGAAAAACCTCTCATCATCGGAAACATCCGCATGGGATTCGGACACTACCGCATCTCAATGGCCATGGCATCCTGTGCACGTGCAATGGGATTCACACCGCTCTGGCTTGACCTGAACTCATTCCCGGAGACCACTTGCACAAAAATAATCGGAGCGCAAAATGATTTGTATTCCAAGGCATCTCGCATCTCGCAAAAATCAAAGCTCTTCAATAAATTTGTGTGGGAGCCGCTGAACTACACGGGATTCAAAAAACTCACCTACAACTGCGGCGATCAAAAAAACGCGGAGCTGATGGTTCCTCTTTTTACCGACCTTCCAAAAGACACGCCGTACATCGCGACTCACGTGTGGCCGTCCCAGGCTGCGATCCATGCAGGAATGACTCACGTTGTAAATGCAATTCCCGACAACTGGCCCATGGCGCTTCATCTTTCCGAGGGAGCGCTTCACACTGTGCAGACACCCAACGCATATTTCGGTTACAGGACACTCTCTGGATTCGATGAAAAGAAAGTTTTAAATCCAATGGGAAAAGACGACATTGTTTTCACTGGGCACTACATCGATCACGAGATGGTCGTGAATGCGGAAAAAGATTGCGAGGCGAGAATCAAAAGGATGAAAAACGGAAAGCCCGTGAGATTCCTTCTTTCCATAGGAGGAGCCGGAGCGCAGGGAGACTATTTTGCAGGATTGATCCGCACATTGATTCCGTACATCAAAGAGAAAAAAGCGGTGCTCTATCTGAACGTGGGAGATTACGAAAAGGTCTGGGAAATGTTCCGCGAAAAAATCCCGGGAATAGAAAATCTTTCGGTGACACATTTCAACGACTGGAACGCGACAAAAAAATTCTGCAGCGATGCCATGAACGATTCTGAATGTACAAGCGATGTCTCAAACGGAATCCATGTCTTCTGCCACAAGGATATTTTCGCCGCCGTCTATGCGACAAATCTCCTGATCCGTGCGTCCGACATTCTGATGACGAAACCCTCGGAGCTTGCGTTCTACCCGGTTCCAAAACTGATGATACAGCACGTGGGCGGACATGAAAAATGGGGAGCAATCAGGGCTGCGGAAGTCGGTGACGGTACCCCCGAGTGTCCGAATCTGGAGCATGCACAGAGCATGATTCGACAATTCATTGAGTTCCCGGAGCTTGTGGTCCAAATGTGCGATGCAATCATTGCGGCAAAAAAGGCCGGAATCTACAACGGTGCGTATCATGCTGTGGAGCTTGCGGCGGGACTTACCGGGGTGGACGGGAACGGCTCGGAGTATGCTTATGCAGGCCGCTGAACGAAGAAGGATCGAGCAGGAAAATCTGAAGGCGGAGAGAATCCGGCATATCGTTGAGTGCACCTTCGGTCTCTTTGCCGAAAAAGGGATTGAAGGAATCAGCATGAACGAAATTGCGGAGGAGGCTGAGATCGGAGTCGCATCCCTTTACAGATATTTTTCCTGCAAGGAGGATTTGGTCATTGAGGCGGCACTCTATGCGTGGGAAATGGAGAAGGAAATTTTCAGCAAGGCATTTTCCTCAGGCAGCGATGAGTCGAGCGGCTACACCCAGCTTGAGGCAATCCTCCAGATTTTTCCTGAGGCACTTCTTTCGCAGGGTCCCTTTTTCCGCTTCGTGTATTATTTCGACGCATACATAAAGCGTGAGAATGTCGGTGCGGATCATCTCTCAAAATATGAGAATACCATCGCGGGACTCAAGGAGATTGTGGTCGCTGCAATCAGCAAAGGAAGAAAGGACGGCTCCATTTCGTTCGGAGGAAAAAAAGATTCGGAGCTTGCCTTGTCGAGTGATGACGAGATTTATTTTACGGTTATGCATTCACTTTTCAGTCTTGCACAAAAGCTTTCTCTGTCCGGGGAAATGCTGAACATGAATCTGGAAGTGAGGCCCGAAAAACAAATGTCCCTAGCAATCACTTTTTTTCTGAACGCAATTAAATGATTAATATGGAAACCATGCAACCATAAATCTTAAGGAGGATTTTATGAAGACATTGAGCAAAGGAAAGATCTGGCTTTTCGCCGTGGGTCAGTTCGGATGGGCGCTTCTTTCAGGACTGATTGGAAGCTGGCTTGTTAGTTTTTACTTACCAAGTGCGGAGGCAATCAGCTCGGGACAAAAGATTTTCATTCCGCAGGGAACGGTCATTCTGGGATTCCTTACCGTAATCGGTGGCATCACTGCTCTGGGACGCATTTTCGACGCAATCACGGATCCGCTCATCGCTTCTCTTTCCGACAAATGTAAATCAAAAAAAGGACGGCGCATTCCCTTTATGAAATGGGCTGCACTTCCTCTCGCTCTCACTACCCTGCTTGTCTTCTGCGCACCATTTGACGGAGGAGCAAAATCAGGATCGGTCCTCAACTCAATCTGGGTTTGTCTTACCGTGCTCATGTATTATTTTTTCATCACAATGTACTGCACTCCATACACGGCACTTTATTCTGAAATCACACACAGCGAAAAAGAAAGAATGCTCGCATCATCCGCCATCTCGCTGACATTCATACTTGGTACGGGCATTGGATATTTGGGACCGGTAATCTGGGGATCGCTCACACCGGTTTTGGGAGACCGTGTTCTTGCAATCCGCGTGACATTCGCAATCTTCGCGGTGGTGGCATTGCTGTGCATGTATGTTCCGGTTCTCGCAATCAACGAAAAAGATTATGTGGACACGGCACCAAGCCACACGTCAATGTTCAAGTCGCTCAAGATGACTTTCAAGAACAAATCATTCCGCGTCTTTGTCGGCTCCGATATTTTTTACTGGCTCGGACTCACAATGTTCCAGACGGGAATCCCATATTTTGTCACTTCACTGATCGGACTTCCCGAGGCGTTCCAGTCAATGTTCCTTGTGCTGATGACGGTTCTTTCCTTGGTCTTCTATCCCGGAATCAACTCGGTCACGGCAAAGGTCGGAAAAAAGAAAATGGTGATTTTTGCATTCGCCATGTTCACAGCAGTCTTTGCATTCACGGCGTTCACAGGATTCGGAAAAGACGGAAATCTGATTAACACACCCTTCGGACCTGCCACGGCAATGCAGCTTTTCCAAGGCATCCTGATGATTGTGTGCGGCTCACTTCCAATGGCAATCTTCGGAATCCTTCCTCAGGCAATGGTCGCTGATTGTGCGGAGTATGACCAGAAACAGACCGGTGAAAGCAGACAGGGAATGTTCTTCGCGGCACGCACATTCTGCTTTAAGTTGGGTCAGGCACTCGCGATGGTCCTGTTCACTTCCCTTGCCACACTCGGCAGCGGTGGATTCGGTTACAGAGTCGCGGCAATCACTGCGGCGGTTCTCTGTGCGATCGGTGGAATCATCCTTGTGTTCTATAATGAAAAATTGATTCTGGGGAAGACAAGCGAGTGATAGTTGAAGGATGAGAAATGATAGGTGGAAGGAAAAATTCTTTCCACTTATCGCTCTCTCTTCTCTTTTCGCCCATTGTAAATAAATACCAAAACTGCAATGCCAATGATCAGTGCATATCCCAAAATGCTCAGCAAATCCGGGATCTGACGGAAAGCAATGAAACCGAGGATGGCGCTGAAAATCACCATGAAATATTCGTAGATGCTCACCTTGGAAGCAGGTGCGTTGAAGTATGCCCCGGTAATTCCGAACTGACCGCCGCTCGCTGAAAGTCCAGCCAAAATAAGAAATAGAAATTGCTTCAAAGACATGGGACTCCAGAACACAATCATAAGCGGAAGACAGAGCAAACATGAGAACACGGAGAAAAACAAAATGATTATGCTGCCGTGCACTTTATAGACATGACACTTTCTTACAAAAGAATACGCGAATCCCGCACCCGCACCGCCAAGAAATCCTGCGAGGCCAGGAAGAACCTTGGTAAAATCAAATGACGGCTTCATCACAAGGAGCGCACCGGTAAACGCACCGCACAAAGAAAGGATTGAGACAGTGCCCGGTTTCTCTCCAAGGAAAATGAAGCTTCCCAGAATTGAAAAAAACGGAGACATCTTGTTGAGCATGGAAGCATCCGAAATGGGGATATGGTCCAGCGCATAAAAATTCCCGAAGATTCCCACGGTTCCGCACAGCGCACGCAGAAGGATAAATTTAAATGCAGGCCTCTCCACTTTCATCGCATCAGGATTTTTTCTCCACTCACGCAATGCGATTACAAAAGCAAAGAGAGCCGCAATCAGATTCCTGAAAAATGCTTTCTCAAAAAATGGCAAATCACCGGCAGCATGTACGAACATCCCCATGAGCGCAAAGCAAAATGATGAGAATATCGCAAAAAAAATTGCCCTCGCAAGATTATTTTTTGTCATCGCAGGGAGCTTAATTTTTCTCCGACTTCATTGGACGCACCAAAAAGAGGGACAGGCACATTGCAACGGCATACAAAATCGTGGTCACAATCAGCACATTCTGATAACCCGCCGGATTTGCCTTTACTCCTGCGACATCAACAAACTGACCAGTGTGATTTACGATAAAAGAAGCGAGCTGATTTCCCGAAAGACCTGCAAAAGCCCATGCTGAAAGAGTGATTCCGTGGATTGCAGAAATATTGCCCATGCCATAATGATCCGAAAGAAGAGTCGGCACGTTTGAGAATCCTCCACCATAACCTGCGTTCACAATGAAGATGAGCAGAAGCACGAACAAAGTCAAGACAATGCTTCCGGCACCCCTTGCAATTCCGCCGGTAAAGAGGACTACCAGAGTAAAGCCGATGGAAAGGGCAAAAATAATCTTGTAAACGGTGTTGCGGTCCTTCATCTGATCTGCGAGCGCGGAAAAACCAAGGCGTCCACCAGCGTTAAAAAGAGCTGAAATTGTTGAAATGTAACCCGCAATGCTGCCAAGACCCACGCATTTCACAATCATCTTTTCCTGGGAGATAATCGCAAGTCCGCAAGTGATGTTGATGTAGAACATGAGCCAGATTCCAATGTATGAGCTAAGCGGCTCAACCTTAAGGGAAGCAAGGATTCCGTTTTCCTTCGTCCTTTTCTGAGGCTCAACCCAGCCCTCTGGTTTTGCGAGCATAAAATGCCCCACCATCATCATCACAAAATAGACGAGCGCAAGGATGTAGAACATTTTGTAGATTCCCTCTCTGCCCATCTTGTCAAGAATCGCCTGCATGATTGGGGATGCAATAGCCTTGGCCGCACCGAAACCAGCCACGGCAAGACCCGTCGCAAGTCCCTTTTTATCCTTGAACCACAGCATAAGAGTCTTTACCGGAGAAAGATATCCCGTTCCAAGACCAATGCCCATTATAAATCCGTAGCTGACATAAATGCCGATCAAAGCAAGAACACTGGGATTTCCAGCCTGCAAGCACCTTCCGCCGTACCAGATGAAAAAACCGGTTCCAGCCATTCCAAGCGCAAAAGCAATCGACGCAATCAGCGATGACTTATGTATGTTTTTTTCCACAAGTCCGCCCAAAAAAGCCGCCGACATGCCAAGGAAGAAAATCGCAAAGCTGAACGCCCATTCAACCGCACCCTTTGAAAATCCGATATAATTCGCAATTTCCTGACTGAACATAGACCAACAGTATACAGTTCCAATGCTGCAATGAAGGAGAAGCGCAGGAATTGCACCGCGTATCCACTTATTCTGAATGTTTTTCATGATAATAAAGACCTCATTATAATATATCGGAAGAATTATATCATTTTTTCTAAAGAATGAACATAGGATAAACACAAGATTATAGAAAGCAAGCGCAAATCTAAAAAAATTCATTTGTCAAACGGAGTTTTATGGTGTACAATGTTAAATATGAAGAAGATTACTATTACATTCCCCGATGGCTCGTCCATCCAGGTTGATGACGAAATCAGACCCATGACCTTGCTCAACAGGCTGGGACCGCAGGATAAAAAAATCATGGCCGTAAAGGTCAACAACGAGATTCTTCCGCTGGATTCCGTGGTGGACATAAGCTGCACTATGGAGCCGGTTTTTGAGGAGACCAAGGACGGCGCAAGGATTTACCGTCGCTCGCTTTGTTTTTTACTCGCAACCGCGGCACACAATCTCTTTCCGGGTGCAAGACTTCTCGTGGGTCACTCCCTGGACTACGGCTATTACTACACGCTGGACACAGGCAAGCCCATCTCGCCCGAACAGATTGCACAGCTCAAGGATGAGATGCTCAAAATCGTAAAGGACGACGAGCCGATTCTCACGGACTATATCTCATATCAGGAAGCATGCTCGATGTTCGAAAATCTGGGACTGATTGAGACACGCAAGCAGCTGAACTACCGCACGCCATCCCGCGTAAAAATCAACACGCTGAAGGGATTCTCCGACCTTTATTTCGGTCCCTTGGTTGGAAGCACCGCCGAGCTTGATGTCTTTGACCTCATGCCGTATCAGGAAGGATTCCTCCTCCGCTATCCCAAGCACGAGACTCCCGACCGCCTCCCGGAATTCCAGGACCAGCCGAAGCTCTTTGAAATCTACAAGCGGTACAAGGACTGGGGAAAACGCCTCAACGTAACATCCGCCGCAAGCCTTAACCAGCTGATTCACGAAAGAAAAGTGAATGATTTCATCGACATAACCGAAACCCTCCAGGTAAAATGCATTGCCGACATCGCCGACCAGATTCACAGCCGCAAAACCGCAAGGGTCGTCCTGATTGCAGGTCCCTCGTCTTCTGGAAAAACCACGACGAGCAAAAAACTCGCATTGCAGCTGCAGGCCATCGGATATGTTCCCAAGGTAATCAGCCTTGACTCATACTACCGTGGACGCGCCGAGACACCGAAGGATGAGAATGGAAATTATGACTACGAGTGTCTTGAGGCTTTGGACGTAAAGCAGATTAATGAAGATTTGCTCTCGCTTTTTGACGGAAAGACAATCGACGTGCCATGCTACGACTTCCACGAGGGAAAGCGCTATTACAAGGGAGAGACCATGAACCTCGGTCCAAACGACATCCTCATTATGGAAGGAATCCACGGACTGAATGACAAGCTCACTCCCCTCGTACCGCCGGAACTCAAATTCAAGATTTATCTTTCCGCACTGACCCAGCTGAATCTTGACGACCACAACCGAATTGCCACGAGCGACAACCGTCTTATCCGGCGAATCGTAAGGGACGCACAGTTCAGGGGAAAGAGCGCGGCAGGTACAATCTCCATGTGGGATTCCGTGCAGAAGGGTGAACGGCTCCATATCTTCCCGTTCCAGAACAATGCGGATGCCATGCTCAACACGGCCCTTGACTACGAGCTTTCCGTGCTTAAAGTCTATGCGGCGCCGCTTCTGAGATGCGTCACTCCAATGGAAAAAGAATATGGAGAGGCATGCCGTCTTCTGACCTTCCTTGACAACTTCAGCACCATTCCGGCAACCGCGGTTCCAAGTCAGTCAATAATCAGGGAGTTTATTGGAGGATCTGCGTTCCACTACTGATAAGTGGAAAGATGAAAGTGGAGAGTGGAAAGATTTGAAATGACATATTGAACGTAGCAAAATATCTTTGAAGTGATTCTTTACTGCGTTCAGAATGAAATCTCTCCGTTTTCAGCTTTCAACTTTCCGTTTTCCGCTTTCCACTTTTGCATGCTGCTGGGATGTCACGACATCATCCACAATCTTTTCGTCCTGCTTGTTCATGGCCGCCTGCCATTCCTCATACTTGTGCTTTTTGAGTTTGTCCAGGACCTTCACCTTTTGCATACACTGACGAACCACTTCCCTTTTCTTTTCGGCGAGCAGCTGGAGTTCTGCAAGCTCAGCGAGGAGACCTTCTTTTTTTTGATCAAGGAAAATAAAATAATCCTGAGTCTGATGCCAAACATTAAACTCAGATGAACTGTCGGAATAAGATGAGAAATTAACACGCTCCTGCGCAATCTGCTCAAGAGACCTGTTCACGCGTGCAATCTCGGCGTTTACTTTGCCCAAATCAAGCTCTGCCTGATCGAGCTCAAAATTCCGGAGGTCCAAAATTTTCTGCATTGAAAAAACAAAATGCTTCATTTTTCGCCTCCGAAATCAATGTGCAAAATGAGAAGGAGTTTTCAAAAATCGTCCGATCCTTGAAACTCCCCCGCCCTATTTTGCGAGAATATCAAAAGTTGGATGAGCGTTGGCAGGACTTTCCACGTACTCTTCCTTTGGAATATTAATTCCGGTGAGTGCAGAAAGTTTTTCCAGCGTATCATCAATCGTAAGATGCTCGGATTCATCCTGACAAAGGAATTCCTCGATCGCAGGATGCTTGTCAATGGCCTCGTCAACCTCAGGAGAATTTCCCTTCTGATAAACACCAGCGAGAATCATTTCCTCCTGCTCGGCATAATCGGCCATCCATTTTTTTACCTGAGTAACCGCCTTCAAAGTCTGAGGTCCGGAGACCCTTCTGTGAAGACGGGAAATGCTCTTTGCCACATCAATCGCAGGATAATGCTGCTTCATCTGGAGATCCCTGCTCAGAACGATATGTCCGTCCAAAGTTCCGCGCACCTTGTCCGTAATCGGCTCGTCCATGTCATCACCGTCAACAAGCACTGTGTAAAATGCGGTAATGGATCCCTTCGCATTGGTTCCTGTTCTTTCAAGCAGTTTCGGAATCATGTCGAAAACGGAGGGCGGATATCCTCTCTGCGCTGGAGGCTCACCGGTAGCAAGTCCGATTTCCCTCTGTGCATGAGCAAATCGAGTCACGCTGTCCATCATCAGCATTACGTCATTTCCCTGGTCGCGGAAATACTCGGCAACTGCGGTACAAACATAGGCTGCACGGAGACGGGCGATTGAAGGCTGGTCGCTTGTCGCCACTACGACAACTGAGCGCTTGAGTCCTTCCTTTCCGAGGTCCCTTTCAATAAAGTCCAGAACCTCACGACCACGTTCTCCAATGAGTCCGATTACATTTATGTCCGCGTTTGTATTGCGTGCGATTGTAGAAATCAAAGTTGACTTACCCACACCGGAGCCAGCGAAAATTCCGATTCTCTGTCCCTTGCCGACAGTCAGAAGCGAGTCAATGGCACGAACACCGGTTACGATTCTTTTGTTAACGGGTTTTCTTTCAAGCGGATTCGGAGGACTTGCAAGAGCCGGATAGAATGTCTTTGTAGCAATGTCTCCCCTGCCGTCAAACGGATGTCCTGTCGCATCGATGATTCTTCCAAGCAGCTTTTCACCGACGGGAACTTCCAGAACGTTTCCGCTGGCCGTCACCTGCGCACCCGCCTCAATTCCCTTGGTCTCTCCGAAAACCATGAGCCTTACGGTGTTTCCCTCAAGACCCACGACCTCAGCAAGGACCGAAGTATTTTCACTAAGAACCTCAATGCGGCAGATTTCGCCAATAACACAGCGGGGACCGTTGCTTTCAATCATCAGTCCCTTAACGGCAGTCACCGCGCCCGTGTATTTAATTGTGTCCGTATCTTTTACGGCCTGTATGTATTTGTCAAAAAAGTTTCCCATTGGTCCCCACCCTTTCCAACGGATTTTTTAGAGATCCGGATTCGGAACTTCAGATTTGTTGACAGACTTAATCGGAGAAATTCCCAGGATCTTGGTCTCAAGTTCAGCAAGCTGGCTGGAGATACGTGCGTCGATTGCGCCGAAATCAGTTTCAACAATGCATCCGCCGCGATCAACAGAGCTGTCCTCAACCACATGCACGTTCTTGATGTTTTCCACCTGAGTGATAAAATCCCTCGTGTGATCTGTGGTCAGCTTTACGTCCGCAAGATTTACGCGAAGCACAACATCTCCGCGTCCCTTTACTTTCTTGAGAGCCTGAACCACGTTGGACATGATTACGCTCTTCTGACTGTCGCTCATGATTTTTACAACCTTACGCGTCATCAAAAGAACCAGGTCCACAATCTGGCCCTCAGTCTGGTCAAGGATTTCCTGCCTCTTGTCCTGCACTCCCTCAATCATCTTGTGGAGTCTTTCAACAAGGCGCTCTGCCTCCTGATTTCCAACCTGATATCCTTCCTCGTGTCCCTTGTCAAAACCGTCCTTCTGAGCTTTGTCAAAAATACGCTGCTCCTCATCGTGGGCGGTCTTAACAATCTGCTCTGCCTCAGCCTTAGCCTTGTCCAAAACAGCCTGGGCCTCAACCTCCGCATTGTTCTTGATTACGGAAGCCTGGTCGCTCTGTTTCTTAACCTCATTAAAAGCCGCGCTCTCAGCGTTCTTTATAATGCTGTCAGCATCAGACTGAGCCTTGGCAAGCATCTGGGACTTTTCAATCTCCCATTTCTTTTTGAATTCCTCAGCCTCAAGACGAAGCTGGTCGGCAGTAGGACCTGTGTATTCTGGAATTTCTTCCTCGACCTCCTCCTCCGGGATGACAAACTCTTTTGTCAGCTTTAAAGAAAGCGGCCCGTCCTGCATTTTAATCTGATTCGGTCTGAATACTGTCTGTGCCATATTTTTCTCCACTCATTGCGATAAAATAAACTAGCTGATGTACTCGTCGCCTTCGCCACGTGCGATGACGATTTCACCGGAATCCTCAAGACGCCGGATGACGCTAACGACTTTCTGCTGGGCTTCTTCAACATCCTTCAAGCGGACAGGACCCATGTACTCCATGTCTTCCTTAAGCATTGTCGCCTGTCTCTTGGACATGTTGCGGAAGATTTTGTCCTGAACCTCGGTATCCACGGATTTAAGTGCCTTGGCCAACTGCTGTGCGTCAACCTCACGCAGCACTTTCTGAATATCGCGGTCTCCAATCATGACAATATCTTCGAACACGAACATGCGCTTCTTGATTTCCTCTGCCAGCTCCGGATCGTCCTCTTCCAAAGTCTCGATGATGGCCTTTTCGGAAGAACGGTCAATATTGTTAAGAATCTCAACGATGCTGTCAACACCACCGGCGGCAGTGTAATCTTCGTTGGACAGAGTTGAAAGCTTCTTCTCAAGAACACGCTCAACCTCACGAAGAACGTCAGGTGATGTACGGTCCATTGTAGCAAGACGCTTTGAAACCTCGGGCTGAATCTCATCAGGAAGTCCTGAAAGAATCTGAGCCGCCTTCGCAGGTTCAAGATACGCAAGAATCAATGCGATGGTCTGCGGATACTCCTGCTGCACGAAGTTGAGCAAGTGTGTAGGATCCGTGCGTCGGATAAAGTCGAACGGACGAACCTGCAGAGAGCTTGTCAAGCGGTTGATAATATCAATTGCTTTCTGGCTTCCCAAGGATTTTTCAAGAAGCTCGCGGGCATAATCAATACCACCAGTGGTGATAAAGTTCTGAGCCTGCATGAGCTCCTGGAATTCTTCAAGAACCTGATCCTTGAAATCCGCGTCGATTGTCTCAAGACGTGCAATCTCAAAGGTCAGTGTCTCAACCTCATCCTCACGGAGGTGCTTCATTACTTCCGATGAAACCTCTGTTCCCAGAGCCACCAGGAAGATTGCTGCCTTCTGTCTTCCGTTCAGATTCTTATAGTCCTTTGTTGTTCCCTTCTTCTTTCCGCTACTCTGTGTATGCTGCTTAAGCGCCTGTTTTGCATTGGCTGATGTGCTGTCTTCTTCTGCCATATACTACTCCTCCATAAGCCAAGTGCGGAGGAGCATTGCAACATCCTCCGGATGGTTCTTTGCCATTGCGATGGCATTTTCCTGCAGTTCCGCACGTTTTCTCTCTTCGACAGAGAGCGTAACTTCCATACCCTGTTCCTTTGCATCCCAGAGTGCCTGTTCTCTTTCCTGCTGCTGGCGTCTGAGCATCTCTTCCTCGCGGAGTCTTCTGCGTCTCTCCAGCTCCTTGGAAATAAGGCGGATCACGATGAACAGTACCAAGATGATTGCTAGTGCGATAAGTGAATAGAAGATAACCTTCTTCGTGTTCTGTGCCTTGATGAATTTCTCGTCCTCAGCACGGAACTCCTCGTAATGATCGAAGGGCACGTTCGTTACAACAACCGAGTCACCACGAACCGCATTGTAACCTACCGCATTCTGAACAAGCTTAGTTACCTGGGCAAGCTCCTCGTCGCTGATAGGAACATAAGTTCTCTCATATCCACCGCTGTCGGAAAGCCTGATTTTTCCATTCTCGTCATAGAGCGGATACTGCCATCTTCCGTCAATGTTCACTGAAACTGTCACACGGTCAATGCTCGGAGCCTCTTTAGCCTGAGTATGCTTCGTGTTGACAACATAATTTCTCTTAACACCATTCTCGGTGGTCTCTGTAATGACATTGGACATATCGCTGTACACCGGGGGATTCTGTCCCTCGACTCCAGCGGGTCCCTCAGGATTGAATCCTGTTCCGGTAGCCTTTTTGTCCACGGTCTCTTCCGAAATGACAAGGCTCTGAACAACCTCACTGTCGTCATAAGGTGTGGTCGGATTGTCATCCTTGAGTTTGATTCCGTAATGCTCTTCGGCTGTGGAAGATTTTTCAGCCATGTCCATGTCAATCTTCATGTTGGCAATCTTCACACGCTTCACGCCGTATGTATTCTGCAATGACTTCAATACGGAAGCTGAATACTCAGACTCAAGCTTGCGGATAAGCTTCTGCTGCTTGTCGGTGATGCTGGTCTTCTCAAGCTCATCAAGTCCCTCGAAGTCGTTAATTTCTTCATTTGTGTCGCCGTTTACAATCGTGATGTTCTCTTCAAGAAGTCCCTCGACGCTGCGCATAACCAGATGCTGGATTCCCTTTACCTTCGCGCGGCTTGCAAGAACATCGCTGCCCTGCTTTGCAAAAAGGATTACGGATGCCTGGGTCGGATTCTGATCATCGGCAAACACGGATTCCTCAGGAAGTGACAGGGTAACATGCGCCGCCCTGATTCCATCAAGCTGCTCCAAATGCTGCTGGACCGCCGCTTCCTGTGCTCTCTGCCAGTTCACAGTGTCGTCAAATTTTGTCCTTGACCAACGCTGAGTGTCAAATAGAGAATACGGATCCTTCTCGGTAGGCTCATAACCTTCCGAAACAAGGATGCTGCGGTATCTGGTAGCGATGGTATCATTATCTACAGTAATGTAGCCCTCGCCGTCCACATCAGCCTTGATGCCGTCCTTCTGGAGTCTGTTCACGATTTGATGACGCTGTGATGCGTCCACAGGTGAGTTAAAGAGCCTGACAGCAGCCTTGTTGCCGGAAACTGCGAGCAGAACAACTACCGCCGCAATGACCAGTACGATGATGCCGATCAGGATTACTTTCTGGACGATTGTCCACTTTCCCCACTTTTCTTTTATGGTTCCAAACGTTTTTTTAAACCATTCGTTCATTTTTCCCCTCCCTGAACGAACTTTCTCTTAACTTCATAGCATTTTCCCACTCACTATGCCGCTAATAAAATTAGTATAGCACAGCTTTCAATTATTGAAAAGGGCTTTTTTCCCTTTTGCCGGAATTTTTTTACTATCTGTTCTGAGAAAGATCGTTCCAACCAGAGATTAATCTATCAATTACAGTCTGAGCGAGATTCAAGGACATCTGAGCCTTTGCCATCGCTGTCGTCACGTCATGTATATCCACGCTGTCAGGGTCGGTGATCACCTTTTCCTGGATTGCGGAAACATTGACTTGCTGTGCGTTCATTGAGGAAACGGCATCAAGCAGATAGGACTCAAAAGATCCCTTTACCTTCTCACCTTCCACAGGAGAGTTCGAAAGATTTCCAAATCCATCCATGTGCAGGTCTTTGGAAAGGTCTGTCATGCGACCCGTTCCTACATGCGCCGGATGTGTTCTGTTCAGCTCAAGGCTTCCAATCGTCATATCCATAAAGATTCTCCTAAACTCCTAACTTATTTTAACTAGTTTTAACTAAAATATGCTAAAATCAGCTTCCAATTTCCAATGCCGCGGCGAACATTTCCTTGCTTCCCTGGATTACGCTGCTGTTTGCCTCGTAAGCACGGTTGGCTGAAATCATGTCCACCATCTCATTCACGATGTTCACGTTCGGATACTCAACATATCCCTTGTTCGGACCGGACTGGATTGCGTCGGGATGGGTTGGATCGTAAACCATGCGTCCCTGTGTGGTGTCCTTGACAATCTCACGAACGCGCACTCCCCTTCCAGGACCGTTATCCATATCAGAGGAAACAAAAGGACTCCTCATCACGGGATGCTCGGATGCCACAGGCTCAAAAATCACAGTCTGTTTGCGGTATGCTCCGCCTTCCTGTGTGCGGGTTGTGGTAGCGTTTGCAATGTTGTTGCTGATTACGTCAGACCTGAGTCTTTCCGCGCTCATTCCGGTAGCCGCTATGTTAATGCTGGTAAAAAGTCCCATATTGTATCTCCTCTATTCCGTTCCAAAATCTTCTATATAATACGCTGAATCAGGAAGCATCAGATCTTCTTCATCGCAATGTTGACCTGGGAGAACTCAAAGTTTTCCAGTCTTGACAAAAGCTGATACTGCATCTGAATCTGAACCAGGTTCATGGCCTCCTGCTCGGCATCCACGTTGTTTCCGTTGGCCTTTGCGGTTGTCAGATAATCAGTAACTCTTCTCGGCTCAACATCGTGCCAGTCACGCGGACTCTCGCTCTGCACATGCCTTTCATCCGTAGTAATCATGTGGAACGAATTGTGATCATTGTCCCTTGACTGAAATGCACGGGCCAACTCGCTTTCAAAGTTCACGTACTGCTTTTTGTAATTCGGAACCTCGCTATTGGCGATGTTGTTGGCAGTCACCTGATAACGAAGGCTCTGTACATCAAGAGCACGGTGCAATAAATCTACTGAATTAACAAAATTGTTCATACCCATACTTTGAGAATCGGCATTTGAAAAAATTAGTTAAGAAATATTTTGGAGGTTTACAGGATTCTATAGTCCGGCCCATCATCCGTGACAAAAACCCTTACGCGGCTGGACTCCATCGGGACGGAATCGGCAAATCGGGCAAGATTCTCTGAATCCGGGGAAAGAAGGTCGTCTGGATTGTAGGAAAGCTCAAGGATTGTCTCTTCACCCTCGGCGGCGGCACGACTGAACGCACCGTTGAGCCTAACCAAGTCAGAGACGGCATCAAAGAGCATGGGCTTGTGTTTTTCGGCGTACTTTTGCTTCAGGAAATTGAGCTGCATCTTTTCAATCTCAGCGTGGGAAGCGGCGGAAGGTCGGAAATCTGAGTCAAGGGAACAGTTGTTGCATCTCTGCCACTCGGAAAAATCGGAGAAAAATGCTGACGGCGAAATATGGAGCTCACGGATCGCGGAATTGAACCAGGGCACCGCACGTCCCTCGGAATAAAAAGTCTGGCAGGCAAAGGCCATCTCGCGGGAATATTCCAAATCCTTTGACGAATATGTTCCGGTGGACTTGGGAAGCTCCATCTTTCCCTCAAGCTGGGCAAAATCAATGTGATTCGGATAAAGCTTCATGGCAAAATCAAGACGGTCGCGGAAAGACTTGAAACTGTCCCCGCCCTGAAGCCCGTACTCAAGGTCAAAGCCGAAAACAAGGGACTCACGGTTGAGCAAATCAGCACGCGAGGAATACAATTTACGGTCAAAAAGCAACGCACCGCCCTTCTCCGTACCTCGCATCGGAATCTCAAGCGAGCAGCAGACGGACTGGAAGATTTCAACAAGGGAGCGGTCAATCACCTGGGGCTGAACCGAAATCAGCAGGAACAAATCCGGGTAAATTTTCTGCACCGCACGGCAAATCGTCGCGATGGCATTTTTATCTGAGGCGATTTTTTTGTCATGCAGGGCAAGCTCGGTAATCCCGCGCTCACGAAAAGTCGGAAGCTCACGCAGGATTGAGTCCATGCTGAAATCGTATTCCGTGCTCATAGGCTAAAGGATTGCAACTCCCTTTTTGCGGCACTCATCAATCATGGAATCCGGCCATGTGCTCACCTGAACCTCACCGATGTGGCACTTTCTGAGGAAGTACATGCAAAGGCGGGACTGACCGATTCCACCGCCAAGAGTCTGTTTCAGCTCACCGGTAAGAAGTTTCTTGTGGAAAGGAAGGTTCGCTCGCTCAGGGCATCCCCTCTCCGCAAGCTGAGCCTTGAGAGATTCCGGTGAAACACGCACGCCCATTGATGAAAGCTCCATCGCAATTCCAAGCACGCTGTTCCAAACCATGAGGTCGCCGTTAAGTCCACGGTGGCTTCCGTCCATCGTAATCCAGTCATCGTAGTCAGGGGCACGTCCGTCGTGGATGCTGCCGTCACCAAGCTTTCCTCCGATTCCGATTATGAATACCGCGCCGTATTTTTTGCAAACCTCAGTCTCACGCTCTTTCGGTGACATATCCGGGAACTCACGCTGCAGGTCCTCGGCATAAACAAATGTGATGTCCTCAGGCAGCTCCGGCTTAATCTGCTCGTAGCGGTCGTAAATGTAAAACTCGGTTCTCTTCAAAGTGCGGTAGATTTTCTGCACCACAGATTTAAGATATGCGACGCTCCTGTTTTTAGGATCAATGGCCATCTCCCAGTCCCACTGGTCAACATAAAGCGAATGAAGATTGTCAAGCTCCTCATCGGCACGGATTGCGTTCATGTCAGTGTAGATTCCGAATCCCGGATTCAAATTCATCTCCGTAACCTTGAGTCTCTTCCACTTCGCAAGGGAATGAACAATCTCAAGCTGGCACTCACCCATGTCCTTCACCGGGAAATGCACTGGGCGCTCGACTCCGTTCAAATCATCATTGATTCCGGTCCCGGACTTTACGAAAAGAGGTGCGGTAACGCGGGTAAGATTCAGCTCGGTGGAAAGTGAAAGCTGGAAGAATTTCTTCACCAGAACGATGGCCGCCTCGGTTTCCTTCACGCTAAGAAGCGGCTTGTAATTTTCAGGTATGTATAGCTCTGACATATTTTTCTCCTATTGCCATAAATTATCTTCTATATAATATGCGTTTCAACAGAACGTGCGGATAAAACGCGTGAAGGCTTCCTTGCCCTCGGGAGTCCTTTTGTAAACCCCGGCATCCTCAAGCACACGGGCAAAAACAAGGCCCACCTCGTCCTTCAGAATGTGGTCCACATTGGATGAGTCAATCTTCGGATACTTCTTGGAAAATTCCTTTACCCAGGAAGCGTGTTTTGCAAGAGTCTCATCCTTGCTGAGATCCTTGTGCCTGATTATCGCATTTCCCAAATCAGAGAGCTCCTTTTTCAGACGGGACGGAAGAACCGCAAGACCCATCACCTCAATCAGCCCGATGTTCTCCTTTTTGATGTGGTGCAGCTCGGCATGTGGATGGAATACACCCAGCGGATGTTCGTTCGTCGTTATGTTGTTTCGGAGCACAAGGTCCATCTCGAAGCATCCGTTTTTCATTCGGACAATCGGCGTGATTGTGTTGTGATCCATGCCCTCTGTCTGTGAGTAAATGAAAGACTTTTCGTCGGTGTAGATTCTCCAGTTACGCAGGATTCTATCCGCCAGTTCCACAAGCCTTCCAGAAGACGTTGATGAGATACGGATGACGCTCATGGGCCACTTCACGATTCCCGCCGTCACATCATCAAATCCGCGTACCTCAAATCTTGTTTCAATGGGAGCACGTGCCATAGGAAATTCGTAGTTGCCGCCCTGATAGTGATTGTGAGAGAGAATTGAACCGCCGACGATGGGCAAATCAGCATTGCTTCCCACGGTGTAATGCGGGAAAAGTTTCAGAAAATCAAAAAGGGATGCGAAAGTGTCGCGCGTAATCTTCATCGGCTCGTGAGTATAGCTGAAAACAATGCAGTGCTCGTTGTAATAAACATAGGGCGAATACTGAAATCCCCATTCTCCGCCTGAAAGTCGCAGGGGAATAATCCTGTGGTTCTGTCTCGCCGCATGATTCAGACGGCCCGCATAGCCCACATTTTCCTTGCACAAAAGGCACTGTGGATAATCCGACGAAGGAGCGTTTCTTGCAGCAGCGATGTCCCTCGGATCTTTTTCCGGCTTTGAAAGATTGATTGTAATGTCAAGGTCGCCGTACTCGGTTTTTGTCTGCCACTTCACGTCCCTGCTGATTCTGTAACGACGGATGTAGTCGGTGTCCTGACTGAATTTATAATACCATGTGGTCGCGTCCCTCGGTGATTTTTTATAAAGCTCCATGAATTTTTTCTGAACGACGGACGGAGGCGGAACCAAGCAGCCCATGATTTTTGTATCGAAAAGATCCCGGCTCACAATGCCAGAATCAACAAAGAGACCATTCTCCGCACCATAGGACAGAAGCCCGGAAAGGATTGTCTCAAGCTCCTCGATTTTCACGGAAGGCACATTTTCCGCCTGGGCCTGATCTTCAAATCCACTCAGATTAAAAAGCTCCAGCAAGCGATTTTTTGTGTAGATAATGTCGTCCTCTTCAATGAGCCCCGTGGTCAGGGCATATCCGACAAGCGCGTTGATGTTTTCGTATACGGTCATGGTGAATATTATAGAACAAAACTAGATTTTAGGCAAGGGAGAGAGAGGCGAGTGGAAAGCTGTGTGAGTGGAAAGTGGAAAGTGGAAAGTTGAGAGTACCAAAGTCTACCCAACTTAAATTTACTTAAAAATATTTTTTTGTGGACAAAAATTTTGGGTGGCGGTAATATAAAATCGATTCTGAGATTAGGAGTTGATTTTATGATGCTGAACAATTTTGACGACAGACTTGCCATGCTGAAATCTGAACATGAGACGCTGATAAAAAAACCGAACGAGCCAATCTATCCGGGGAACGGAATCTACCTGCGGTATAAAAATCCTGTGATTACGGCTGCGCACACACCTTTGGAATGGCGTTATGATTTGGACAGAAAATCAAATCCCTATCTTATGGAGCGGATGGGAATCAATGCCGCGTTCAATTCCGGTGCAATAAAGCTTGGCGGAAAATATTGTCTTGTGGTGCGCGTGGAAGGTGCGGACAGAAAATCATTTTTTGCGGTTGCGGAAAGCGACAACGGAATCGACGGATTTGAATTCAAGGGACTTCCAATTTTAATGCCACAGACGGAAAATCCCGATGTGAATGTTTACGACATGAGGCTCACGAAGCATGAGGACGGATGGATTTACGGAATCTTCTGCTCGGAAAGAAAAGACCCGAATGTACCTGCGAGCGACACATCATCTGCAACGGCGGCGGCTGGAATCGTGAGGACGAAAAATCTTGTTGACTGGGAGCGTCTTCCTGATTTGAGAACAAAAAGCAGCCAGCAAAGAAACGTGGTTCTTCACCCAGAGAAAGTCAACGGAAAATATCTTTTCTACACGCGGCCCCAGGACGGGTTTATTGAGACCGGAAGCGGAGGCGGAATCTGCGCTGGATTCTGTGAGAGCATGGAAAATCCTGTGGTGGATGAAGAAATCATGCTCGATGAAAAAATCTACCATACGATAAAAGAAGTGAAAAACGGTGCGGGTGCGGTTCCAATCAAGACGGAAAAGGGATGGCTTCACATCGCACATGGAGTGCGAAACACGGCCGCGGGACTTCGCTACGTAATCTATGCGTTTATGACAGATTTGAAAAATCCTCTCAAGGTGATTGCACGTCCCTCGGGATATCTGATTGCGCCGGAAGGTGATGAGCGCGTGGGAGATGTGAGCAACGTGGTTTTTACAAACGGAGCGATTGTCGATGGCGACGGACGGCTTTTGATTTACTATGCCTCAAGCGACACAAGAATGCATGTGGCGGAAAGCACTGTGGACCGCATGGTGGATTACTGCATGAACACACCGGAAGATTCACTCACATCACGCGGACAAGTTGAAGCGAGACTCAGATTGATTGAAAAGAATCGGAAATGACGGACAGCATGTTTCGAAGTTCCCCTGCCCTGTCTCTCTTTTGGATGTATTCTTCCTTCGCCATCTCAACTTCCAGAAGAATCTTCTGGGAGACAAAGCCCTGACACTCGCTTAGGACTGCCTGTTTTTCAAGATACTTTATTTTTAAATCAGGCAGCTCCACGTTCTCTATTTTCCAAAGCTCAGCCTCAAGTTCTTCCTCTCTTATCAAAATCTTCTCCACGGATTTTATTTCTTGCCGCTATCCTTCAGTTTCCACTCGGTCAGAGCAATCGAGCTGATCAAATCGGGCCATGTTTCGTAACCGGAAACTTTCGCTTGAATTCCAACCACATCCGTCTCAACCCATCTGCCGTATTTTGGCAAAAGAATTATCGCGGAGTACTCAAGTTCTTTTTCAAACGGATTGAATATGCTGAGCATCATGCACTTATGTTTTTTTCCTTCGTTGATTTGCTCGAATTTTATGATCAAGGTTTTCTCAGGATTTTCGTTCACTGCGACATTTTTCAGATTGACAAGATTCCCGTCGCTGATTTCCGCCTCCACAAACAATTCCTCGCCCGGATAAACTTGCACGGTCTCATCCTTCAAAATATATGCAGATCCCGGAATCTTCGCCGCAAAATAATGCTCGTCATCAACGGCCATTTTCAGTTCAAATGAATCGCGATTTTTTTTCTCCTGCGAAAAAGCACCTGACGTAAAAATCAAAATGGCGGCAAAAAACAAAAGACTTTTTTTCATATATATTCCTCCATGATGTTTTTATTATATGGAAGTTTTTTTTTAGCGTCAAGATGTATGATGGTGCATTGAACATTCCGCATCTTGTTTAAAAAACTTTTTTCGTATAAAATGATTTTATGACTCAAGACATTTCCATAACACTCTCTCCTGAAAAAGAAAAGGACGAGGGATACATCAAAAATCTTCTTTTTGCGGCACTGAAAAAATCAGGGACCATGGCATCAAAAAGCGACACGGAATTTGTGTTCATAAAAAAATCAATTGATGCGCGGCACGGAAGGGTTTCGCTCGTTCTCCGCTACAGGGCATACATCGGGGAAAAGCCAGAGAGCGACGGGTGCTTCAAACCCAAATGGAAAAAATCTTCGGACGCAAAAAGAGTGCTCATAATAGGATCCGGACCTGCGGGACTTTTTGGTGCGCTGAAACTTCTTGAGTACGGAATCAAACCGATTATAATTGAACGCGGGTCTGATGCAAGCGAAAGAAAAAGACAGATTGCCTCAATCAGCACAAAAGGAATTGTGGACTCCGACACGAACTACTGCTTTGGCGAAGGCGGGGCCGGAACATTCAGCGACGGAAAACTCTACACAAGAAGCAACAAGCGGGGAAACATCCCGGAGATTCTTTCCATCTTTCATTATTTCGGTGCCGATGAAAAAATCCTTACCGATGCACATCCGCACATTGGTACTGACAAGCTCCCAAAAATCATCATGGCGATGCGTGAAAAAATCATCGAGCTTGGCGGCGAGATTCATTTTAACACACGATGCATTTCTCTGATTACAGAAACCGAAGATGGAAAAAAATGCGTCAAAGGAATAAGGGCGACGGAAAAAGAAAGCGGCATGTCTATGGATTTTTTTGCTGATGCAGTTCTCCTTGCTTGCGGTCATTCTGCGACGGACATTTACAAGATGATTGCAAAGGAAGCTCCTGATGCACTTGAGGCAAAAACTTTTGCGGTCGGAGTGCGAGTTGAGCATCCCAGAGAAGTGATTGATTTGATTCGCTATCACGGAAAAGATGAAATAGAAAAACTTGGTGCGGCCGAGTACCGATTTACAACCCAGCAGGATGAGCGCGGAGTTTACAGCTTCTGCATGTGTCCCGGTGGATTCGTTGTTCCGAGTGCATCTGGACCCGATGAGATTGTAGTAAACGGAATGTCTGCCGCAGGAAGAAACAGTGCATGGAGCAACGCGGCTGTTGTAGTTGAGACGAGGCCCGAGGACATCCCCATGGATTTCAGGACACTTGCACTTGGCGAGGGATGTGAGGCGATGGCAGGACTTTTGTGGAAGAATGCCCTTGAAAAAATTACGGCTCAAAACGGCGATGGACAAAAAGCTCCTGCACAAAGGATGAGGGATTTTCTCTCCGGCACAATCAGCGACTCTCTTCCACCATCGAGCTACGCGCCCGGACTTGTGAGCAGGGATTTAAGCTCCGTTCTTCCGAATCAAATAGCCTACAGACTAAAATCTGCATTCGAGGAAGTGAACAAATCCATGAGGGGCTATATCTGTGATGACGCACTTTTGATTGCAAGCGAGACACGCACGAGCACACCAGTAAGAATACTTCGGGACAAAGAAAGCGGAGAATGCACGGCTCTTAAAAATCTTTATCCCGCAGGTGAAGGCTCAGGATATTCAGGCGGAATTGTCAGCTCAGCAATGGACGGAATAAATCAATGCAAGAAAATGGTAGAATTAGGATTCAGGAGTGAGGAATGAGTACAGGGCACTAAACTCTCTCCACTTTCAACTTTCCACTTTCAACTCGCACAGCTTTCCACTCTCCACTTTCAACTTTCCACTCGGAAAGCTTTCCTCTTATTTAGTGTGGAACTCAAATCCTCCGTCCCAATTTTCCGGGGGATTTTTTATGAACTCCTCGCAGCGTCCGAGCATAAGACTTACAGCTTTATCGGTCGGGGCTTCATTCATCGCTTTTTCAAAGTACTCCTTTGCAAGATTCCAGATTCCTTCCTTATAAAGTTCCAGTCCCTTTGCATAACACTCACGGTATGTCACGCTGAAATCATCCTCGCCGCGGTCAATCGCATAAATCGGAACAGCTTTCGCTTTGCCCTTCACTTTTACGTCATCAAGATAACGGAAAATAAATTCGTTGTCTTTGCAATCGTTCTTCACGGACTCGCTGACCAAAATCATTGAGCCATAAACTTTTGTCAGTCCTTCAAGTCGGGACGCAAGGTTTACGCTGTCACCAATGACGGTGTAATCAGTTTTGTCATTGGATCCGATTGATCCCACGGTAACATCACCATAATGGATTCCAATTCCAATGTTAAACTTCATTCCCTCAGGCATGACCAAATCACCGAGCTCCACCGAAGAAAGTGCCTGTCTCATCTCATAAGCGGCGGCTGCGGCACGACGGGCATTATCCTCATAACTCACCGGCGCACCAAAGAGAGCCATGATTGCGTCCCCGATGAATTTGTCAATCGTACCACCATGCTTTTTGATGATGTTCACCATGATTGTAAAATATCTGTTCAAGAACGCAACGATGGTCTCAGGTTTATTTCTTTCACTGATGCTCGTAAATGAACGGATGTCGCTGAACAAAATAGCAACCTCACGCTTTTCACCGACCGATACATTTTGCTCTGTTTCCGAAGATGCGACTAGCTCATCAATAATCTGCTCAGGAACAAAACGACCGAATGCCTTGCGGATTCTTTTTTCAAAGAAATTCTTTTTCTTCAGCATGACAGCATTTTCCATAACCACACATGCCTGCTCCGCACAGAAGTTCAAAAGGTCAAGTTGATTTGCCGTGAACGTTCCTTCTTTTACAACACTCACCGCTGCAAAACAATTTCCGTCAGAATCCTTCATGGGGACAAACTGATACGATGAAAGAGGGACATCGCGCGTCCTGTATTTTTCAAGGGACTTCTTTGATTTAAGTCTCACGGCTGCGACCTTACCCATGTTCATGTCAGACCGCACCTTCTCAAAATCTGAGACACTGACTTTTTGGAAATCGCTTTTTTCTCCGTCGGTAAAATTATCAGAGACGACGTAATATACTCCGGGTCCGTCATTCTGCACGAGACAGAACATCGCTGCAGGCACCTGGGCAAACTCAGTCACAACATCAAGGAAACCGGATACGACCTCCTCAACGGAGTCCAAATTTTTTGTCATACCCAAAAAGAGCTGACAGATTGCGGACTTCATCATCTCATTCTTAACGGGAATCGCAAGTTTTTTCTCGCCCTGCATTCCAAGCACGCTGAGAACATTTTGTGCCACATTCTTTTCATCAAAACGCAGGAAAGCGTCAGCGCCACAACTCTTCATGTAAAATTCTTCAAAGGCGAAATCACCGGTGGTATAAAGCGCAATCGGAATATTCCTTAGCTTCTCCATGGATTTTATGAAACGTACAATCTCAGCACTGACAGGATTGTTGAATTTCGCATTAATCAGAACAGCATCAGGCACGGCACTGAAAAGCGACCACAGGAATTTTATGCATCCTGTCTCTCCGTGGACTTCCACATCGCTCTTCTTCAATTTTTCACTAATCAAACCCTGCACAGCGGCAGAAGGCTCCAGTATAAGAATTTTCTTACTCATGCAACAATCTCCTTATTTTCTGTATCAGATCTCCGCGCTTAAAATCCGCCTTGCTCACGAATCCATTTCCACTTTCCATCGGATTTGCGGCCATCACCAGCACCGGCACCTCGGCATAGTTTTCCATGTGGCGCAGGTTGTCCAAAAATATCTCACCGTTCATTCTCGGCATAACATCATCGGTAACAATCAGATCGTACTGCTGTCCCTTCACCATCTCCATCGCATTGATTCCGTCAACGGCCTCATCCACCAGGAATCCGTTGCTCGTAAGAATTCCAGCCTCAATCTGTCTTGTTGTCTCAGAATCATCCACGACAAGAATTCTATATGTGTGGGGCTTTGTGTTAGCCTCGAATTTTTTCACGTCATATCCACGAAGCGAACGGAAGCGTTTTAAAATCTCAGGAATAAACAAAACAGGAATCATGTCATATTTTTCATCGAAGCATATTCCCTGCAAAATCTTGAAGTTGCTGAATGACGAGGGCAAAAGTTTTTTCACAATGGAAACCGATGTCTGCAATCTGTCCACGATGATTCCCACACGCTGTCCCATGTACTCCGCGATGAAGATTGTGTCCAAGCTGTTTTTTTCAACCGCATGCTGTCCCGGGAAAAGTGATGAGAGCGAATAGATTGGTATGAGGATTTCCTGCTCGTCCTCTTCCCTTTTCAAATAAAGCTGATTCTGCTCAGTCACATAATTCATGTACGACTCGTAGGTAACGTCAACAATGTATTCGGAAGGAATCATGCACTTGTGTCCGTTGGCATAGACAAAAAATCCGTGTATATCCTGATGACGCTCGGAAAAGAACGTGTCTCCCTTTACAATGTTGAGAACCTCATCGTGCGCAATCAAAAGAGAATTCTGTAAAAGCTGAAGTTCGCCCATGAGTTGCTTGTTGATTTCTGAAATCTGGAAGCTGGTCAGATGCTTTTGATTTGCTTTCATCGACATGAGCATACCGGAAATTTTATATGTACGGGAAATCATATCCTCGTGCACATTGAGAATTGAAGCGACATTTCTTGTGCTTACGGAAACAATTTTATCAGGAGCCTCTTCCTCGAAATCAATGTCCGAAGTTTTTACAACAGTTTTTTTCGTAAGTCCCTCGGCATCAAAAATCTCACCCGCGGCGGCTCTGTCACAGTCAAGAATCAGAGAGGAAATGTCCGTAGTCTCATCGTCATCCCCATTCTCCAGCTCCGTGCACCGCATATTTATGGCATCGCAAACATAACGCACAAGAGTCTCTATATTTTCTGAATACGAGATTTCTTTTTCTGAAAGGCTCACATAAACTTTTTCAAGAGCACAATACAGCTTGTAGATTTTCGTGAATTCAAGAATCCTTGCAAGATCTTTCGTAAAGCAGATAAGCTCCAGAATCAGTTTTACCTGAGACGGCGACTTCTTGATTTCAGAGACCACATTTTTTGTTTCCAAAATGCATTTCTGCCTTACAACATCAAGTTGCTTTGCCATGTCCCCCTCCTAAATATCCTTACGAAAATAGAAAACCTTTCCGTCCATAAATTTCGTGAGTCCGCTTGGAATAAGAGAAGAATCCAAGGACGCAATCTCATTCATGGAGACAAAAAGATACCCACCCGGTACAAGACACTTTTCCGTCAGTGCCGCAAGAATTTTTTTACGCAGCTCCCTCGAAAAATATATGAAAACATTTCTAACAAAAATCAAATCCTGATTCTTCGGAGCAAGACTGATTGCCGACGGACCGAAGATTGACTGAGGATTTGACAGCTTCGCAAGATTGATTTTTTCAAACTGCGCCCGGTTCCTTATCTCCTGCGGCAACTCCACTCCGCATTTTTCATCCTTGTATGTCGAAAGCAGATTGTGGAACATTGCACCGTCTCCCTTCCTAAGAGAATTCTTCGTATATGCTCCAAGCCTGCATTTTTTAAGAACCTTCGTATTTATGTCGCTTCCAAAACATTCGCATGGAATGTTGCATGAGTCGGCAAGAAGCATGAGCGAGTAAAGTTCCTCCCCGCTTGAGCATGCCGCACTCCAAATTTTTATGGGAGCCTTTGTGGTCTTGTAAATCTCAGGAAGAATTTTTTGCTTCAAAAGAAGAAACTGTTTTTCCTCCCTGAAAAAATATGTCTCGTTAACGGTAGCCATGTCAACAAGCTCCGTCATCTCCGCAGGATTTTCAGACAGATATTCGCTGTAACTGAATTCCGTATCTCCGTCCGCGAGGCTCGTCTCTCTTTCCTCAACAAATTTTGAAAGACTTGTCCTGTGCGCGTCCCTTGGAACAATTCCTGAGTATGATGTCAGCTGCTGAATGATTTTGTCAATTTCCTCTTGATTCAATTTCACCCACCAATGTTCCCGGTAAGGACCAGAATTCTTCTCGCAATTTTGTCACGCGGAAGAATCTCGTTAGCGGCGTTCTGCTCAATTGCGGCGGCTGGCATTCCGAAAACCGCGCATGTTGATTTGTCCTCCACGATCGTGTGTCCGCCACATTCAACGACCATCTGACATCCGTCGGCACCGTCACGTCCCATTCCAGTCATAAGGACCGCAAGACATGCTGAGCCATAAAGTTTTGCAGCGCTCCTGAAAAGCTTGTTCACGGCAGGACGCAAAAATCTTTCCTCAGGCTCATCGCTAAGTTTCAGCACTGGATTACCCAAATGTGAGATGGAGTCCACAATCAGATGACGCTCAGCCGGTGCAAGATATACATGACCTCTTTTCGCTTCCTGTCCATCCTGCGCAAGTTCCACCACAAGATTTGGACAGCTTGAGTTGAACCAGTCCACCATCTTCACATCTGAGCCGACATCAAGGTGCTGCACGTAAACAATGGGCAATGAAAAATCATCTCCCAATTTGCTGAGCACGGTCTGTACCGCAGTTGGTCCCCCGGTCGAAGCTCCGATGCACAAAATTTTGTACGAGCCGAATGTTTCATGCCGGTCAGTATCGCTTCCCCTTCTGTGAGGTTTTATTCCATTTTTCAAAAGAGTCTCACGGATTCTGCCAATAAACGCTTTAAGCATCTCATTCCGAAGCTCGCTCAGGACAGGCTTTACCTCAAAGAGAATCGCACCGGCTTCCTCGGCATAAGATTTTTTTCCCTTTTCCTCAGAGAAAATCACCAGAGTGGAGCCAATTTCAGACGTGATGATTTTACCCGCCTCAAGTCCGTTCATCTCCGGCATATCGATGTCACTCACGACAAGATCTGGAACATGCTGCTTTACGGCATCAAGAAGTTTGCGTCCGTTTGAAACGCTTTCCATTACTTCAAAATCGCTTTCACCTTTGAACGCCTTTTCGAGCAGTCCCCTTATAATTGCAGAATCGTCAGCGATCACAACTGAATATTTCAATTTTTCCATACAGCGTCTTCCTAAATTTTTCCGAGATCTCTCAGAAGCCTCTCCTCAATCTTGTCAGGTTTTAAAAGCGGAATCTGTCTTCCCTTGTAAGTGATTTCATTCTCCCAGTCCTCATCCTCAAGGTCTTCCTTCAAAACCTCGTAGAAAATTTCCACCATGGAAATGTGGAGTCCGAACTGGTCGTCATCCCTTTTGAAAAGCAGGAAGGTCGGATTGTTAATCTCAACAAACGAGTCTTCCTTAATTTCATCAAGCACGCAAGGATTCACAATTGTGTACGGCTTTCCCGCATAATTGATTACGCCCTCGATGTACTCTGGAACAAAAGGAAGAAAATGCACCTTGTAGTCCCTCACAATTTCCTGCACAAGAGAAATCTCAATTGCAAGCCTGTGCTCGTTCACCGAGAAAATCAAAAATGAAACGGTGTCCTTCTCGTTCTTCTGTTCCTCAATCTGCTCGTCCACCGCAACTTCGCCGGGCATTTCCATACTGTCCATCACTCACCTCAGCCCGTATCAGGCCTTTGCTTTTTTGCCGGAATCCTTTGAGCCGGACTTCACCTGATTGTTCAAATCCTCGGACATGATTCTCAGGTTCTCCGCAGATGCCGAAATGCTGTCTGTTGCTCCCGTGAAATTCTCAATGCCCGCAGAAATCTGTTTGAGCGCAATAAGAATCTGCTCGGACGCGATTGTCTGCTGCTGGATGATTCCGGTGATGTCCTCTGCCGATGTCGCGGTAATTTCCGAAGAACTCTTGATGCTCTCGAACTTGGTTCCAAGCTCCTTCGCGGTCTCATATCCAGAAGTGATTTTTTCTGTTCCGTTTTCGCTCGCAAGAATCAGCGTGTCGGATGAGTGCTGAATCTCCGTAATCTTTTCCTTGATTTCATGGATACTGTCGATGATACCGTCAGAAAGACGACGAATCTCATTTGCGACGATCCTGAATTTCTTTCCTGCCTCACCCGCACTGGTTGCCTCAAGCTCAGCATTGAAAGCGATGATTTTTGTCTGGTCGGCGACGGAGTTAATCAGCGTAACGATGTCCCAGATGCTCTCAATCTTGTCGTTCAGGTCCTTCATTCCTGTAATTGTCTGCTGGTTCGCCTCGTAGATTGCATGAAGCTGCTGCACGTTCTTTTCGATTGAAGCGACACCCTCAATAACGTCCGATGAAGTTTTCTGCGCGACCTTGGAAACGTCCTTGATTTTGGACGATATGTTTTCCGAAAGCGCATTCGAATCTTCCATGGTGGCGACAATCTCTTTTACAGCGGCACTTTGATCCTGAGATGTAGCGGCTGTCTCTTTCGTGGACACAACAAGATTCTGTGTCTCAGCATAAAGTTTTTCACCGAGCACCCTCTGTCCGTCGCCCATCTTTTTAATAGAAGAAAGATTTATGATTGAGAAAATAATTCCCATCAAAAGCATTCCGGCCTCAATCAGAAGAACGAAGCGTGAAAGCTGACCGGTAAGAGACTTCATATCACCGTCCATGACGATATACCAGGGAGTAGTCCCAATGCGGGTCACACCGTAATAATTCTTTGAGTTTGAGTCTATCAATGGCGTGCGTTTCATAACCTCAGCAACCGTCGCCGAATCAATATTCCAGTCTGTGAAATAGTTGGCCTTTCCGAGCTTCGACTGATCATCGTTGGTCATATAAAATCCCTTGGAGTCAATTATGTATCGGTTGCTCTCAAGATTGGAACTTGTTTCCTTAAGAATATCATTTAAAGAAGAGAGAATTATATCCGCCGCGCCGACACCGACAATCTTTCCGTTTGAGTCCACGGCAGCCTTAGAATATGTAACACAAAGAGAATGAGTCTGATCATCAATATATGGGGCACTGAAAACACCCTCATGGATCGGAGCGGCAACAGCGTTCTTGAACCAGTCCCTTGCAGACGGCTCCCATCCCGCAGGAGGAACCCATTTGTTTTTGTCCGCCCAGATTCCGCCCTCGCTGAGTTTTGTCGTTGTCGCATAATAAACGTCGCCGTTCGTATTGCTTTCCGAAAGATATCCGACGAGACCCAGCATTGATTTCTCGTTATCAATCCGCGGCATAATCTTCACGATATTATCCACGCTGAGTATGGCAGGATGCACCATGTTCATAACGCTGCTCGTCACCTTTTCCTGAACAAGCGCAATCTCAGATTTCACGGATTCCTTTATTACCATCATTGGAATGAAATAGAGGAGATTGCAGGCAATGAAAATGATGATTAACTGCGGCAGGAAAGATCCCAAAAACAATCTTCTCGTCGATTTTTTGTTGCTGACCTCTGTTTTTTTCGCCATCTTAAAGTTCGCTCCTTAATTCCCGGCAGCCCTGAAAAGCCTAGACCGGTACTTTTCTCCATTTTCGGCAAAAAAATCTCCAAACAAAAGAATTAAAAGCCGAAAATAAATGCATGAAAAAGAAATTACGATTCAGCATAGGAGCGCCCGTTACACTGTTCATTTTTGTAGCAACGCTCGTCATATTGATTTTAGATGAATGTGTCTTCAAGGGAAAAGCCACACAGAATATATTCTCATGTCCGGCGGCAAAGGGAGAGTCCATATTCCGCTTTACTGTTCCGATCAATTATTTCAGGCTTATCCTGCATCCCTTCGGACAAAATGGACTTCCGATTTTTTTTGCTGATTGCGCTCTCCTACTCTCCTTGGGACGACAAAGCGAGGAGCTTTATGGAAAACCCGTGCTGATCATCATGGCGATATTTTCATCGCTGGTCGCAGGAGTCCTGAACGCGTGTCTCGGCAACTGTCTCATGCTGGGGCTCTCCCCCCTGATTTTTACGTTGATTTTGCTCTCTCTCGGCGGATTCAAGGCCAACGGAACCGTTTATCTTCCGAATCTGATTCTGCTCATCCTTTACCTGACATTCCAAATCTATCTCTCGCTCAAGTCACCGGCTTCTTACGCTGAGCAGGATGCCGGAAAGATAAAGGATTTCTTCAATCATTGCATACCGGCTTTAATTTCATTTGCTGGCGGAGTCGCGGGAAGTCTTTTCGCATTCCTTAGCACAAAGGGAAAATCCTCGCGGAAAGGAAGAATACGCAATAACGGAGACACCACGGAGGTAACACTATGAGCGGCTTCAAATGCAACTTTTGCAGGCTCTGCGACGGATACGGATGCATTTCTGAAATGCCGGGGATGGGCGGTCCCATGGAAAGCAAAAATTTCATCCTCAACTGCGAGGCTTGGAAAAAAACATATTATATGGTAGAAAAATTTCATCCAGAGCTTCTTTCGGAAAAAAGAGAAATGCCTGAGATAAGGCTCGGACCCATGACGGGTGCGGTGGAAAACGTGGGCTACCATGACGAGAAATCCTTTTACTTCGACCTGATTTCTGCGTGCCACAAAGCGGGGGCAAAACTTTCCATTGGTGACGGATGCCCGGATGAAAAATTGTATTTTGGAATTCAGGCGGTGGAAAATCTGAGGACATCTTTCCCTGAGGCAAAGGCAGCCGTGTTCATTAAGCCGTACAGCGATGAAAAAATCCTAGGACGCTACGAGATGGCTTCTCACATTGCCGACGGACTTGGAATTGACATAGACGCGTACAATATCATCACGATGCGGAAAAAAGTCAGCCTCGAAAAAAAGAACGCGACACAGCTGAAAAAACTCAAGGAATGGGTGAACGCAAAGGGACTCCCCTTCATCATCAAGGGAATCTTTACGGACGCTGATTTGGATTTGGTAAAGGAAGTAAAACCCGATGTAGCTTTTATCTCGAACCACGGCGGAAGAGTTGAGACCAGAATCGGAAGCACCGCGGATTTCCTGTGGACCAACAGAAAGCTGCTTTCAGAAAACAGCGGTACAATCTGGGTGGACGGAGGAATCAGGACGGCATCAGACGCAATGTCAGCCTCATTATGCGGAGCCACCACAGTGCTGATCGGTCGTCCATTCGCCTCTGCATTGTGCAGGGACAAGGAGAACGGGCCTTCGGATTTCATGAAGGAATTCCTTGCAAGCTCACGTTCCCTGTAAATGTAATCAAGCTTGATTTGAATCAGACTTGATTTGAAATAATTATTTTTCTCCCCCGCTTTTGTTGAGCTTGGACTTTCCTTTTTTGAGGAGATACATGCTGCTCAAAACCGCGACCGTAATGACCACGGCTCCCGCAATCTCCCAGATTCCGTTGCTCACCATGGTGCATGCGAGTATGGCGAAGTATCCCCTAACGCCGGTGAGTGACGCGACATCAAATCCCATCTTGGTAAGTGCCGCTCCCATGCCTTCCATCAAATCTTTTCCATATATTATGTAGATGCTTCCCATGACGAAGAATGTATTGGCAAAGGTTCCGAACGCAGCCGCCACCGCACCGCTAAAAATCTTGGGCATTTTTGGAATGAGATTCAAAAGTCTGTAGACAATCCATGTGACCACGGGAATCAAAAGACGCGGCACTATGGACACCATAGGATTCAGGAAAAATGGATTGACCGGATTCATGACCGTATTGATCAAGCTCGTGATTCCGAAAATCAGTCCAACTCCGAGTCCGGGAATAATTCCACCAAGCAGGGTCACAAGTATGGTGGGAATATGCATTACCGTAATTGAAATAAATCCGCCTATTGAAATGAAGCCCAAGTGCGTAAAGACCAGGACAAGGCTCAAAGCCCCGAAAATGCCTGTCAGTGCAATCTTGTAATTAAGCTCCCTGTTTGTTTTCTCCATAAAAAAACCTCCACGGCGGATTATATCATTTTTTACTTTTTTTGTCTTGTGTTTTTTTAAGATTTAGAGAGTCGGGGGTCGCCCATCCCATGCTCAAATCCACAGCCCTCTTCCACTGCGCATACAGGCTCTTCCGCTTTTTTGAATCCATGGCGGGGGCAAAAATCCTCTCCGTCTTGCCGAACTGCAGGAGCTGATCGGTGTCCTTCCAGAATTCCACGGCAAGTCCAGCACAAAAAGCCGCCCCGAGTGCCGTAGTCTCCACGTTTTTCGGCCGGTACACGGGTTTGTTAAGAATATCAGACTGGAACTGCATCATCACATTGCTCACGCAGGCTCCTCCGTCCACTTTCACTTCCTTTATGGCAAGTCCAGCGTCATCGGCCATGCACTCAAGCAGATCCTTCACCTGAAAGGATATTGCCTCGATTGTGGCACGGCAGACATGGGCTTTTCCGGCACCACGGGTAAGACCAACCAAAAGTCCCCTCGCATAAGGATCCCAGTAGGGAGTTCCGAGCCCCGTAAATGCAGGCACAAGGAAAACACCGCCGCTGTCCTCGACCGACTCCGCAAGCTGATCGCACTCCTTCGCCGTCCTGATGATTCCGAGCTGGTCACGAAGCCATTTGATTGTGGCCCCTCCCATAAAGACCGAGCCTTCAAGGGCGTACTGCACCTTTCCGTTAAGGGACACTGCAATTGTCGTAAGAAGCTTGTTTTTGGAGTCAATCGGTTTGGCACCCGTGTTCATCAGCATGAAGCAGCCTGTTCCGTAAGTGGTTTTGACGCTGCCCCTCGTAAAGCATCCCTGCCCGAAAAGAGCCGCCTGCTGGTCACCAATGCAAGAGGCAATGGGAAGTTCAAAACCGCACACGTCGGGATCGGTCAAGCCGTAAATGCACGACGAGTCCTTTACCTCAGGAAGCATGGAAGCCGGTATGTCAAGCATCTCAAGCATTTCGGAGTCCCATTCAAGCGTGTGGATGTTATAGAGCATAGTCCTGCTGGCGTTAGTTCTGTCAGTCACATGGATTTTTCCGCCCGAAAGTTTCCAGACGAGCCATGTGTCAATCGTACCCGCAAGCAAAAGTCCCTTCTCCGCTTTTTTTCTCGCACCCGGAACGTTGTCCAAAATCCACTTGATTTTTGTTCCGCTAAAATATGCGTCGGGAATCAGCCCGGTTTTTTTTTGAATCAACCCGGATTTTCCGTCCTTGATAAGCTTGTCCGCCATCTCCGCCGTTCTCCTGCACTGCCACACGATTGCATGGCACACAGGCACTCCGCTTCTTTTATCCCACACCACAACGGTTTCCCTCTGGTTGGTGATTCCGATTGCCGCCACTTGCGACGGACTTACCTTTGCCTGTTTCAAAACCTCCTGAGCGACGTTCAGCTGACATAAGAAAAGCTCCTCCGCGTCATGCTCCACCCAACCCGGCTGAGGAAAAAACTGGGTGAATTCCTTCTGCTCCGAAGCAACTTTGGAAGCCCTTGCGTTAAAAAGAATGGCACGGGATGAAGTGGTTCCCTGGTCCAAAGCCAAAATGTATTTTTTTCCTGATTTCGCCGCCATAATATCCTCCAAAAATTAACTTCTATTATACAGCACATCCCACCAAAAGAAAAGTTTTTTATTCAAGTCCCCTATCTTTCCACTTTCATCTTTCCACTTTCATCTTTCCACTTTCCACTCGCCCCCCCCTCTTGTCATAAAACGGAAAAAGCGTATAATTAAGCTAATGGAAGGATTTTTTTCGTACATCAAGGCTTTGAAAGAAAAAATTTTCTCGCTGCAGATACCGCTTGAAAAACGAGTCACCTATGCCATGGTTATCTGCGCAATGATGGGAGAGCTTTTCGGCTTCGTTGAGTCCTTGGTGATCAGACTTCCCGTCGTAGCAATCATCCTTCCCCTCGCTTCCTGCATTTTTCTGCTCCTCCTCTCAATCTGGGGCTTCAAAACAGAGAACACAAATCTTTTTGCCAAACTCTCCATCGGAATCTGCGCGCTGGTTCTTTTTCCGATCATGTTCTTCGCGAATGCAGGTCTTGACGGAGGCATGGTCTTCTATCTGATGCTGACCATAGTGGCCATAGCACTTGCGCTTCATGGAAAAACCAGGATTATCTTCTTCGCAATCAGCATAGTGGAGGACGTGGCGCTTTTCCTGATTTACCGGAGATACCCCGATTTATTCATCACGATGCCAGAAAACGAAGCCTTCATAGACACTGTTTGCAGTATGCTCATCTCCTGCCTCGTGCTCTTTTTCTTTTCCTACACGGTCTCAAAGCAGAACGCGCATGACAGGGAAAAAATCCAGTATCTCTCGAATCTCTACGAAAAACAGGCGAACACCGACGAGCTCACAGGTCTTTTCAACCGCCGCTACTTCAACAATTTCCTGAAACTCGCGATTGCAACCGTGGGAGACAGCGGAAGCCTGCACCTTGCGATGTTCGACATTGATGATTTCAAGCACGTGAACGACAAATACGGACATCCTTTCGGAGACGCCGTCCTGAAAAAATTCGCCCGCATACTTCAGGAAAAGGAAAATCTTGGCGCGACCGCATGCCGCTACGGAGGAGAGGAATTTCTCCTGCTGATTCCCAAAAAAAGCCGCGATGAGGCCCTGGAGATCGTAAAACAGATTCTGCATGAGACAAGAACCACAATAGACATTGAGGAAAACCGGTGCATAACCGTCAGCGCGGGATTCATAACATGCAGCGGAAGCATGAACTTCGAGCAAACCATGGAAGAAGTGGACAAAAAGCTCTATCTTGCAAAAAAAGCAGGAAAAGACAGGGTAATTTCCTAAAATCAAAAGAAAAAACTTTCCTTTTAAACAGTGGACAACTTTCCTTTTTGGGTGTATAATGAAAGTATGTCAGATTTGCTCACAGACCTTCAGTTCGATAAATATCGCAAGCTAATATATGATGCTAGCGGAATCACTTTCTCAGAAAACAACCGCTCCATTCTGGACAGCAGGTTAAAGGAACGTTTGCGTGAAAAGCAGATGGCCAGTGCGGACGATTATTTTGCCCTCGTCACATCAGATCAGGGTGAATTCAAGGCCTTTTTGGACAGCGTTACAACAAACTTGACCAGATTTTTCAGAAACCAGCCACATTTTGACGCGCTTGTGAACTATGTCATTCCGCATGTCATAGAAAACAAAAAGAAAACTGGCGAGACAAGGATAAAAATCTGGAGCGCGGGATGCTCAACCGGAGAGGAGCCCTACACCATCGCAATGTTGCTGAAGGACAAGCTTCCGTCTCCATACACATTTGAGATCATGGCATCGGATATTTCGCTCAAGTCGCTGATGGTCGGAAAGCAGGGATTCTACCCCAACACAAGGATAGACGGAATCCCGCCCGCATATCTGGAGCGTTTTTTCACAAAATCCGACAAGGGATATCAGGTAAAGCCTGAGCTGATGAATCTAATCCGCTTTGACTACCACAACCTGAGGCACGACAGCGGGGCACGCAATCTGGACATAGTATTCTGCCGCAACGTACTGATTTATTTCGACGAGCCGGCACAAAAAGCAACCATTGACCGATTCTACAATTCCATGGGCAGGGACTCATATCTTTTCATAGGACATTCGGAAAGCCTCTTTGGCATGGACACCAAATTCAAGTTCCTGAAGACCGACTGGGCCTGCCTTTATCACAAGGAAGAATAGAATCTTCCATACAAGCAAAAAAAATTAAGGGGATGAGAAAATGGATGACATATCAGTTTTAGTTTGTGATGATTCGGCATTGATGCGAAATTTAATTTCCCGCATTGTGGACTCAACCGACGGTCTGAAAACTGCGGGAACTGCAATGAACGGCAAATTCTGCCTGCAAAAGATTCCGAATCTCAAGCCGGACGTAATCCTCCTTGACATAGAGATGCCCGAAATGAACGGAATCCAGTTTCTTGAGGAGCGCAAAAGGCAGGGCATAGACATTCCGGTCATCATCCTTTCGTCCATAGCCACGAGGGGCGCCGCCGTCACGATGAAATGTCTTGAGCTTGGTGCGAGCGACTTCATCACAAAGCCGAACGGAGCCATTTCAACAAGCATCGCGAATGTTTCAAATAAAATCATAGAGCTGGTCTCATCCTATGGCGGACGCTATGCAAGAAGACACGGAAAGGATGTAAATCCCACCGACTATTTCATGCATCAGGCGAAACTCAAGGAAGCTCAGGCCGCAACCGAAAAAGAGGGTCTTACCGACAAAATCAAGCCGCTGACCTCAACAATCAAGGAAACATCCTTCTCTCCGACGCTGTGGAGTCCGGCCAAAAAGGAACCGGCCGTAATAACTCCGCTCAGGGACCCGGGAAGAATCGAGGTCGTCGCAATCGGAATCTCAACTGGAGGTCCGAACGCTCTCAGGGAAGTCTTCGCAAAGATTCCTCCGAAATTTCCGAAACCGATTCTGGTCGTACAGCACATGCCCGCAGGATTCACCAAGGAATTCTCCGCGAGTTTGAACCGAATCTGCCCGCTTGAGGTGAAAGAAGCCGAGGACGGAGATTTGATTCACCCGGGCCAGATTTACATCGCACCCGGAGACTACCATATTCTCGTGGAAAAATCATCGCTCTGCAATGTCGTGCGTCTTTCACAGGAACCTCAGCGTAACGGACACAGACCCTCGGCGGACGTGCTCTTTGAGTCAGTGGCGAAAATCTATCAGAACCGCGCGCTCGGTGTGATTATGACCGGAATGGGACGTGACGGAGCCGCTCAGCTTGCGGAGATGAGAAAACAGGGAGCATGGACGCTCGGTCAGGATGAAAAATCTTCCATAGTATACGGTATGCCAAAGGTCGCTTTCGAGATGGGAGGAGTCCAAAAGCAGGTTCCCCTTGAGAACATGGCGGACGAGATTGCGACCCTCGTAAGAGATCACGGGTGAGCGAGTGGAAAACGGAAAGTGGAAAGTGGAAAGCTTTCTAGTCCGGCGTAAAAATTTGGGGAAATTTGTTACGTTTGGATGATTGGATTATTTAACAAATGGGTGGGAAAATGAAAAAAAATATCATTCTATGCGCAATGCTCTCTCTCGGGGGCTGGATTTTAAATGCTGAGGCACCGGTGTTGCGGAATATATGTCCTCAGAATTACGGTCGTGTCTTTGAGCTCTCACAGTCGGAGGGAGAATCCCTTCTTGCACAGACGGAATCCATGCTCGACGAACAGCTGAAAAAGGATTCGGTCGGCAACGATTTCTCATTCAAGGCGGTTTTCAGGCAGAATCTGGGAGCGAGGCATTTCTACAGGATTTTCTATTCTCGCAAAAAACTGGAGCACCTTCAGTCCGAGTCCATTCCAGAGGGCACCTTTGATGACGACGACCTGTACTGGGCAAAAAACGGATTCAACTCAATCTACCAGATTATAATGGAAAAAAACACCGCAGGATTCTCTGTCCTCGGCGGAGGATGGATCTCAAAGTGGGAGGAAAACAACAGCGGAGTGCGCATCCTCTTCACTGATTTTATGCTTGTTCCGGTCGGTGAGAGAGTCGGATTTTTAAAGGCGGAAGTCCGTGTTCCTCTTGCACTGGGTCAGACCAGCGACGGACTCCTAAGGATGGCACTGAAACACAGGGGCGGAAAGGCTTACGGAAATCAGAGCGCGAAATATCAGCTGATCGCACCCGGGGACAAAAATCTGTTCAGCAAATCCGCGTCCTACCTTGAGATGACGGCATCGGACTGCCTCGTAGAACCCGGATCACCGCTGAAATATTCCCTTCTCTCTGGATTCGACAAAAACGCCGCGACATGCTGCAAGGAAAATTCCTACGACAACATGATGAGCATACAGGCTGATTTTCACATGACGAGCGATTACATCCGGCGCAACGGAAAGCTCAAGCTCCTGCAGGCAGCCCTGATTAACGGAGACGCATCCTCGAAGAACAACTATTTCAGCACCGACCGCATAGAAACTCTTACGGTTGAAGCATGGGATCCCTCAGACAGCGAGGTAAAAAAAGAGACTTTCTCCTTTACGCTCAATGACTACTGCCTTGAGAGCCAGACCGTTTACCTTCCGTTTGAGGCAGGAAAATACAGTTTTATCTTCAACACATCCGCGGTAATCCGTGCGAAGAAGGAAGACGTGTGTTTCAGCGAGTTCAACATAAAGCTCGGCAAGGAAGGCTGGATTTTCGGCTCCCTTCTGTAATTCTCATTGCTCCCAAATAAATGCCGGATATTTGAGCTTAGGATTCACAACCTTTTCCACGGCCTCCGGGAGCACCTCAACGGCAGATTTCATTCTGGTTCCCATGAAATAGCGGTAGAAATTCATTTCCGGCTCATATTCAAAATCCTCAACGAAAATTTCCTCTCCGTCAAAGCACTCATTCTCCATGTAGGTCAGGGCCTCGTCCCATGTGCCTATGGCATCCACGAGTCCGTTTTTCTTGGCCTGGTTCGCCGTGTACACTCTTCCGTCGGCAAGCTCTTTTACGGCATCAATCTTCATCTTGCGTGATTTTGCGACTATTCCCACGAACTGCTCGTAGCACTCATCCGAAATGCTCTGCATGATCTCACGCTGTTCGTCCGTAAGCGGCTCCGAATAGTTTCCCATGACCTTGTTGCGTCCTGAGTGGAATGTCTCCACCTTCACGCCGTATTTTTCCATGAGGCCCGTGAGATCGACCGACTGCCCCGCAATCACGCCGATGCTTCCCGTGAGAGTGTTCCTGTTCGCCGTTATGTGGGACGCAGCGCAAGAGATGTAATATCCTCCGCTAGCCGCAAGTGACTCCAGATATGCGTAAACAGGCTTTTCCTCCGCGTACTCAAGCAACCTCAAATAAGCCTCGTCAGCCTCAAAGACGGTTCCTCCGGGTGAGTCCACGTCAAGGATAATGCCCACGTTGTCTTCATCATACTGAAGATCGTCTATGGTCGAAATCAGCCACTTCTGGTTGTAATGCTCGCTTTCTTCCTGTATGGTTCCCTTGATGTGAAGCCTGGCGATGTATGCCTGCCCCGGATTATGATATTCCTTCAAATCCTCATTTCCAGAAAAAATTCCCAGTTTCTTCTCCGATCTTTCCAGCAGCGCCTTTGAAACAGGATTGTCCACCGCCGAAGGACGCGACCATCCCCGGATCAAGGAAAGAAAAACCGCCACAACAATCAGAACCACAAACACAATCATTCCAGTCTTTTTGTTTTCCATATTTATCATGCCTCCAAAAAATCATCCTCACACAGCTTACCGGATCTGATTGCCTCGTCTTTCAGGCAATGGTAAGCGTTGGTTTTTGTCATCATATAATAAGGACCCGCCCGCAAAAAGAGGAGTCCGCCAGTCAGCAGACAGAGAATCAGCCAGCCCAAAAAGCTCAGGTCCAGCATGAAAAGATCCACCTTGTGTCCGTTCGTCATCACTTTGCTCATGTTCATCGCTTTCCGCACGCCCACATTCGGATGCTCGGCAAGGATAAAATAAATCTGGGAGTAAGCATAGCCTTTCACGATTCCGGGCACAACCAAAAGGCAGGTCCAGAGCGTAATCCACAGTCTGCACCAGAGAAACGCAAGGGTTCCGTCAAGCCATCTCGTGAATCCCTGGACAAACCGGGCAAAGGGCTGCTCCTCCGTCGTGTGTGAGAGCGCGATGAAAAGATAGGAGTAAGCAATGGCGGTCGCACCCCAGACAAAGGCCCATGCCAGCAGGATGAGGTACTTGAATTTATAAAGCACTCCGCTGTCATCCAGCACGTTACGTCCCGGGACAATCAGAATGTAAAAAAGGGCAAGCACAACAAGCGATGCAAGCACAGTCGCGGACCTTCGGTTTTTAAGCTGCAACTTCGCTATTTTCTTATATCGTTTTCCGTCAAACAAAAGAACCTCCTTTTCCTTATTTTTTCCAGAACGAGGGAGAAAGGAAAATAATCATCGTGAAGAACTCAAGTCGTCCTGCGGCCATCGCGAAGCAGTACCACCATTTCACCGCAGCGGGGAGCCATCCGTAATTGCACGAGGGACCGAGCTTGCCGAATCCGGGGCCGATGTTTCCAATCATACTGAGCGCGCCCGTAAATGATGTGAGCACGTCCATATTGAAGAGACAGCCGAAGAATGTGGTCGAGAAAATCAGCATGAGATAAATGAAGAAAAATGACGTGACCGTGGAGGCAATTTCCTTGCGGTGAGACTGTCCGTCTATGGTGATTGCGAAAATGCCCCTGGGATGAATGAGTTTCTGGATTTCGTTATGCGCAATTTTTCCAAGCACAACCCAGCGTATGACCTTCACGCCTCCACCTGTGGATCCCGCGCTTCCTCCGATGAAAAACAGAATCAGTATGATTGCCTGGCTTGCGTTCGTCCATTCGGTAAAATCCGCCGTGGCAAATCCTGCCGTGGAGATGACCGTGAGTGACTGGAAGGACGAGTACCTGAGGGATGAGAAAAATCCGCCGTAACGCGCCGCCTCGAAAATGCCGATCAGAACGCTCGCACCAATCGTTATGGCAAGATATGCCTTGAGCTCGGAATTTCTCCTGATTGTGCCGAAGTCCCCACGGAAAGCCGAATAATACAGCGAGAAGTTGATTCCGGCAAGGAACATGAAGCTTGTGATTATCCAGTCGATCGCGGGTGAGTTGTACGCCGCTATGCTCGCATTTTTGGTGGAGAATCCTCCGGTACCAAGGGTGGAAAGCGCATGGCAGACCGCATCGTAAAAGGACATTCCCGCAATCTTCAAAAGAATTGTCTCAAGCGCGGTGAGTCCGAAATACATGAACCAAAGGATTTTCGCCGTCGTGGTGATTTTGGACGTGAGCTTGCCCTTCTCCGGTCCCGTAGTCTCAGCACGGATTAGCTGGAATCCTCCCACGCCGAGGATTGGAAGAAGAGCTACCGTCAGAGCGACGATTCCCATACCGCCGAGCCAGTGGGTCATGCACCTCCAGATGTTCATGGATTTGGTGTACGCAAGTCCCTCGATCTCACTCAGGATTGTGGCTCCGGTTGTCGTAAATCCGGACATGCTCTCGAAAAAAGCGTCGGTGAACTTCGGGATGGCACCGCTCACAAAATACGGGATGGCACCGAAAAGAGCCGCGGCAACCCAAGCGAGTGCGACTACGACGAAACTTGCCCTTGTGCTCAGACGTGATTTCCTGTTACGCCCCGCAAGAAAAAAGACCGCGCCCAAAACTATGGAAGCCGCCATGGGAATGAGGAATGAGGGGAGAACCCCAATCTCTCCGAAAATCAGGGCCGTAATAATCGGAAGCAAAAATGTGAGTCCGACTATGGCCAGAATCAGGAAAACAATCCTTGCTATTACGAAAGCCATGCTGGCAGTATTATTTCGTTCCACTGAAGTACCCCAGAATTTTCTGATCCCCGGTCTTTACGGCCAGAGTAACATGATCTCCGACATTCAGGTAAGTGTCTCCGTTCGTAAGCTCATTTTTCGCTGCCCCGGGTTTTTTGATCAGAAGCATCAGGAACTCTCCCGGACGAGCGATGTCCTTGAGTTTCTTTCCGATTACGGAGCTGCCGGAAGGAATGTCGCACTCAATAATCTCACACTCACCGTTGGAAACAGTATGCACTTCGGTAACGCTCTTTCCACGCAGGTGGCTCATTATGCTGTCAACCACGGTGTCGCGGATTGGCACGGGCACGTCAACACCCATCTTTATGGCGATCGGGGAGAACGCGGAATTCGTAATCAGGGCAATGGTGCGTTTCAGTCCCAGAACCTCAAGATAAGCCGCAACCATCAGATTCAATTCGTGATTGTGGGTCGCGCAGATGCAGAGGTCAAAGTTGCTCAGTCCCTCCTGCTCAATGAAAGACTCGTCGGTGATGTCCTGCTGGAAGATTCTGACGGAATCCGAGAATTTCTCAATGGCGGCATCGCATCTCTCGCGGTCGGAGTCAACTATGACAAAATCCTGCACGGACGCATTTCTTTTCTTTCCAAGAAGACGGCGGAAAAATCCCTCCTTCTTTTTCTGCTGGGCAAGACGCGGCTGCATGAGTCTTTCCGTAACCATCGTTCCAACTTTTCCTATTCCGAGCAGAACGATTTTCTTTATGGTGGTCAGCTTAACTCCGCAAAGCTCCTGCACGGCCTGAAGGTCATCCTTGTGTGAAAGCACGCTGATTGTCTGTCCCGCAAGAATCTGGGTGTCGCCTGTGGGGAAAAACACGTTGCCGCTGTCCTCCTCCACAAGAACCACAATCATGCTGATGTCGGTGACGTTTCGGATATTTTTTACCGCGCATCCGTCAAGCCGGCTGTCCTTCGCCACGGTGATTTTTGAAAGCTCGTAGTCGGACTCATCATCCTCTCCCAGGGGCATAACGTCGGAAACTCCATGCTCCACCGCATTGACAATGGCCTGTGCCGCCTCAACGTCGGGATTAATCATGTAGTCAATTCCGTAAAGTGGTCTGCGAGCTCCCTCAAAGCGACCAGCAATCTTTTTTTCGGTCTCCTTTGTGCTCACGTAATATGATTCGTTCCGCACTCGGGCAATTTTCAAAACATCGGGGTAGATTGAGTCAACCAAAGAACAGGTAATCATGTTGATTTCATCGCTTTCGGTTACGGCCACCAAAGCATCCGCGGTCGCAATGCCGACATCCTCAAGGGTCTCCAAATTGTTGCCCTCGGCATAGCGTATGTCGCAGTCAAGGGTATCCTGGAGGTTGGACACAATCTCAAGGCTGTTGTCTATAATTGAAACTTTATTTCCTTCGTCAATGAGCCGCTTGGCCAACTGCACTCCAGTGAACCCGGCTCCAATAATTACAATCTTCATGGAAATAATTATATCACAATGGAAAAGAAAATGGAAGTGTAAAAAAAAACCGCCACCCGAAAGTGACGGTTCTCGCGGTTAAACGCACAAGATAAACTTAGCGCTCAATTGCATCAGCGGCAGCATCAACAGCTGCACCAACATCAACGTCTCCGTCTACATCAGCTGCTGAGCCAACGTATGTAAGAGGCTGATCCTCATAGGGCTCCGGATCCCAATCGCGAACGATTGTCAATGTAAGATCCTTGCTCAAAGAAGCACCCTTGGTGATCTTGTAGCTCTTTCCGAACTTGCTGCTCTTCCAAGAAACAGAAATTCCGCTGAGACCAACATTCACCTCAAGATCCTGCATGTTGCTATCTTTGAAAGTGTAGTAAACCTTTCCAGTCTTAGCATCAGTAATCTTGATTGACGCACCGTCTTTTGTGTCGCCACCGATTGTCCAGTTTGCGTTGTAGTTAGCGTCTGTCCAAGTTCCAGAAAGTGATCCAACGAGATCACCCAGAGAAGCTGCAAATGTGCTTGCAAGACCAATCACTGCAACGGCAACCAAAGCTACTAATTTCTTCATATTTTTTCTCCTATGAAAAATTTTATGTTTTTATTATAACACCGATTGATTATTTTTCAAGTGTTTTTTCAAAAAAAAATCAATTTTACTTAACTTTTTTTGTTAAATACCGATAATAGCACGAATTATAGTACCTCTAAAAAGTCCATTCAGCATGATTTTTCGTGCCGACCTACATCTTTTCAGTGTTGTATTCCATCAAAGTGGTCACATTCATGGGAGAAAGGGCCTGTTTGTAGTTCAAAAACGGCAGACCGATCACTCCGAAAACATCCGTAACGGTTCCTCCGCCCTGCTCCACAAGATTTTTTGCCGCACTAAGGGTTCCGCCCGTCGCAATCAGGTCGTCCACGAGCAGGATGTTCTGTCCCTGCTGGATGTCAGCGCAATGCACCTCAACCTCAGCCTTGCCGTACTCAAGCGAATAGGAGCATGAATATGTCTTTCCTGGGAGCTTTCCCTTTTTCCTGATGAGAACCAGAGGGATTCCCATACGCTCGGCAAAGGGAGCCGCAAAGATGAATCCGCGTGACTCAATGCCCGCCACAGCGTCAATTTTCTTTCCCGCATAGATTTCAGCCATACGGTCAATGCTGTACTTGAACGCCTCAGGATGCCGGAGGATTCCCGTAATGTCGTAGAAAAGCACGCCGGGCTTGGGAAAATCAGGAATCTTGCCCACAACCCTGTCCAAAATCTCAAAATCTTTGTCCATATTTTACCACCTTTCCTCTATTTTATGTCCAAATCTGATAGATGTCAACGAGAAGAATTGATAACGAACTTTCATCTTTCCACTCTCCACTTTCATCTTTCCACTTTCCCCTCGTTCTATCCCTTTACAAAACGGACAGTCCATTATATAATGGAAAAGTACGTGCCTGAATCAAGACGGAAACGGACGGCACCGGAAAAAATGATAATATAGAAGGTATTTATGGAAGCAAAGACTGTCGGCATAATTGGAGGAGGAGCTTGGGGAACTGCATTGGGAACTGCCCTTGCCAAGGGAGGCCACACCGTTGAAGTCTGGGCCCTGGAAGATGATGTGGTAGCCTCAATCAACAACGAGCACGAGAACAAGAGATACCTTCCGGGATACAAGCTTGCGGAAACCATGACTGCGAGCACGGACATAAAAAAGGTGGCCACGGGAAAGGAATTCATCATCATGGCAAGTCCTTCACTCTACCTTGCTTCCACCATCTCACGCTTTGTGGATGTTCCTAACGTTGCGGACGGCTCATCGATCATCGCGTCCCTCACCAAGGGATTTGTACCTTCCGATGACGGTATGCCACGCTTCGTCCTTCAGACAATGGAAGACGCTCTCCCAGAATCATACAAAAACGCGACGGTCTATGTCGCAGGTCCTTCCCACGCCGAGGAAGTTGCGAGCGGAAAAATCACAGGACTGATTGCGGCATCCGAGCATCACAGGAACGCCATCAGGATGAGGGATGTGCTTCGCGTGCCGGGACTCATGGTCTACGCTTCCTTCGACACGATCGGAGTGCAGGTGTGCGCGGCGGTAAAAAACGTAATCGCCGTGGTTTACGGAATCTTGGATGCCCTTGCTGAGGACAGCGAGATTTTCGGAGACAACACGGAGAGCCTTCTCATGGCGGCAGGACTCAACGAGATTCAGAAAATCGGATTCGCGATGGGGGCAACTCACCCGCAGACATTCACATCAATCAGCGGCGTGGGAGATTTGGACGTAACTTGCAAATCAAAGTTCGGACGCAACAGAAGATTCGGACAGGACGTAATCAAGACGGACATGCTGAGCCGATTCAAGGATCTCGACGACCTCATAGCAAACGTACAGAAAGTCGGTTATCTTCCCGAGGGCGCCATCGCATGCAAATACGTGCATCAGGTAGCGGAAATCAAGGGACTGAAACTTCCGATATGCAGCGCGCTCTACAGGGTGCTTAACAAGGAGCTGAGTCCCACGGAATGTGTCATGGAGCTGATCGCCAATCCATAAAAAATCATAAAGCCATCATAAGACAATAATATAGAAGAAATTTTTTGAGAGGAAAAAATCATGCTTGAGAAAATCACCGGAACTTTCAGCGGAATCATCAAAACTTTGAGCGGAAAGTCAAAGATTACGGAAAAGAACATTGAGGAAACTGTTGAGCAGATAAAAATGGCCCTTCTTGAGGCCGACGTAAACCTGCGTGTTGTCCGACGCTTCGTCAACAGCACCGTGGAGGAGGCAAAGGGCGAAAAGGTTCTTAAATCCGTGGATCCGGGACAGCAGTTCGTAAAAATCATCTACGACAAGATTGCCGCGATGCTCGGAGACAAAAAGACTGACCTCGCGCTTAAGGGACCCGACACACAATCCGTAATTCTTTTCCTCGGATTACAGGGAGCCGGAAAAACCACAGCCGCACACAAACTTGCAGCCCGTCTCAAAAAGGAAGGAAGAAAACCTCTCTTGGTTGCGTGTGACCTCGTGCGACCGGCCGCCATCGAGCAGCTCTCCGTGCTTGGTGAAAAAATCGGTGTGAGCGTATATAAGGAAGAGGGTGCGAAGGATGCCGTGAAGGTTGCCAAAAACGGTATTGATTTCGCGAAGAAAAACGGAATTGACACAATCATCATAGATACCGCAGGACGCCTCCAGATTGACGAGGACATGATGAAGGAGCTGGTGGACGTAAAGAAAGCCGTAAATCCTGTGGAGACTATCCTTGTCGCCGACTCCATGACGGGTCAGAACGCGGTGGACATTGCAAAGGCATTCGACGAGCAGCTTGGACTCACGGGCGTAATCCTCACTAAGTTTGACTCAGACGCGCGTGGTGGTGCCGCACTCTCACTCAAGACCATAACAGGAAAGCCGATTCTCTTCATCGGTACCGGTGAAAAGACCGATGACTTCGAGCCATTCCATCCCGACCGCATTGCAGGACGCATTTTGGGCATGGGCGACGTTGTTTCTCTGGTTGAAAAAGCCCAAGAAACCGTGGATGCCGAAGAAGCCCTCAAGATGCAGAAAAAGATGATGCGCAACGAGTTCACCCTGCAGGACATGCTTGAGCAGCTCCAGTCGGTGAAAAAGATGGGTTCCATGAGCCAGATTCTTGACATGATGCCCGGAATCGCTGGTCAGATTGACGAAAGCCAGATTGACAAGGCGGGACTCAAGCATCAGGAGGCCATAATCCAGAGCATGACCATGAAAGAGCGCATGAACCACCTGATTATCGGGCCCTCAAGGCGCAAGAGAATCGCAAAGGGAAGCGGAACCTCCGTGCAGGAAGTGAACAAGCTCCTGAAACAGTTTGAGAAGACAAAGCTGACGATGAAAAAGCTCACCAGAAACCGTGGCGCACAGGCAAGGATGATGCAGCAGCTCATGGGTGGAGCCGGTGGAATGGGCGGCATGGGAGGAATGGATTTAAGCTCGCTTGCCTCCCAGCTTCCAAAAGGATTTAAGGGTAAATTCTAATTTCGATTTGATTTCGGCTTAACTTCGATTTCGACGTATGCCCTGAATTACTTCACAATCAAGAGGGATGCTTCTTTTCCATCAGGAGTGTAGCATCTCTCGGGGTTGGTCTTGTCAGGATATGATTTCACGCCGCAGTAATACGCATACTGATACTGTCCCGGAGGAAGGGCAAGGTCAATCTGATACTGTCCCGGAGCAACCTCGGTCATCTCGTAAATCCAGCTGTCCCAGTTCGTGAAGCTGCCTCCAAGACGCACCTGCTCCCCGGATTTTCCGTTGTACACAAAGCGAACCTTGCCGGTCTCCTTTTTCTCCGTCACCTCGGGAACCCTGCGGCTCACATTCAGCTGGGAAAGCACAAGTCCGGCCTCCGCGTTGTATTTTTTCGTGGAGTTCATGGGATCGGTTGTCCAAAGTCCGTCAACGACAAGCCTGTAGTTCAAGACCTGGACGTTCTTCGGCAATTTGAGTATGTAGAAATAAAGGGAGTCCTCAATCTCGTAGTTGGAGTCCCTCATGTGCTTGATCTGGAACTGATGGATTGTCCTGTATTTCTCAAAGTCAAAGGCAATTCCCATGTAGCGGGCATCTTTCTTCTGCGTAAAAATCACGTAGTCGCCCTTCATGTAAGGAGCGGACACCTTGTTGATTGATGAGGCAATATCTGCAAAAACATCGCTTTCCACAACGGGTGCGCGCTGATAGTCATCGGCATAGGCTGCGGAACAAAATCCGGCGAAAAAAAGGCTGAATGCCATGCTAAAAATACAAATCTTTCTCATATTCAGAGTATCGGAAAGAAATTCCCCTCTGTTTAGCCTTTTATAGTAATTTTTTCACATCTTTCCACTCCCAGCTCGCAACTTTCATCTTTAATACAAGTTTCCCTAAACCGTTGATTTTTTTATGTCGATATAGGATAATGATAACTTAGGTGGGAACCTCTGAAAATTTAGATAATTGCGGAGTATATAATTTATTATGCCAGGATTAAGCCAGCTTAAGCAGTTTAACTCAGATATATTGAATCTGGGAGATGAAGTTAAGATTCGCTCAGCACGCGGGGAAAAAGCCCTGACCGTACCCATTCCCAAAGGAATTGACTTTGAGGATGACTCGGAGGATTTCAGGCTCGGAATGCCCGAACTCAGCGAGGAAGAAGAGCAGCAGGCCGAAGCACTTGCCGCAGAACGCGACAGGGATGCAATGGACTACTCCGACATCACGGGTGAAGAAAAAGCCGAAGAAGCCCTTGCTTCCATAGACTCAGCCATACAAGCCGCACCGGATGTTTCAGACTTGCTGGCTCCGGCAGTCTCAGCGGATCTTGATGATCTGGACCTGAGCGCATTTGAGGAACCTAAGGAAGAGGCCGTTGAGGAAGCCCCCAAGGAAACACCCATCGAGGACATGGACCTTGACTCACTTCTGACCCTCTCCGACCCGTCCCTCATGGAAAACAGCGATGACAGCGAGCAGGAGGAAGAGACTGAGATTGACGCACCCCCTGCCCCCGCATACAGAACAGGAAGACTGAATCCACACAAGATGGAGCACGAGCCTTCCATGAGCGACCTTGATTACGACACCCTCATGGCACAGGCAGTCAGCACCGAGGCCCCCACAAGCCAGAGCGAAGCGGAAAGCACCGTCGCGGCACCGGAAGACCCATTTGCCGGCACAGATTTTGCACAGGACAACTTTGACCTTGGAAACATCGGCGGCACCACAGCGAGCGCAGATACCGGAAGTTCCGGAGACGGCTTTGACATTGACACGGCCAACAGCGACTTCTCGACACCCTCGGGAAATTTCGTGGACATGAACGAGGGAATCCCCGAGGAATTCAATGAAAAACCCAGCGCGGAAGAGACAAGCGAAATGCCAAGCTTCGGCGACGACCTTCCCGACTTCAACATGGACGGCGGAGACGATCTGCCGCCAATGCAGGACACACAGACAGCGGATGAAAGTCCCCTGCCCCCCGATTCCTTTGCAAGCGATGATCTTCCTGATTTTGGAGGCGACACCGAGGCAGAAGGCGGAAACGCTGGAAATTCATGGGATGAAGGCGGAGTAACACTCAACGGATCCGAAACCCCGGACTTCAAGGAAGAGGACGAAGAGCCGCTTGAGACATTCGACACCACCGGAATGGACATTGATTTCAGCGAGCCGGGAGCTGTAAGGGACAGCACTGATGATCCCTTCGGAGTCACTTCCACCGAGGATGATTTTGAGATTCCGAACTTCACCGACAACGGATCCGGCAAAAAAGAAAATATCGCCCCCGCACCGAATGTGTCCTCACCGAATTTCGACGAGGCAATTGAGGGTGATGAGAAGAACAAGCCCAAGAACACATTCACCGACGCAGAGTACAAGAGATTCCGCAAGAATCTTTCCGAATATCCTCTGAACCTTAGGCTTGCAATAGAAGAAATCGTCGTAAAGAATGAGTTCACCGACGACAAAGTTTTTGAAATCCTCGACAAAGTGCAGAGAAAGGTCCCTGCCCGTCAGCTCGCATCCCAGCTCGACAAGGAAATGGAAATCCATGTTGACGTCCCGCGTGATTACGAGAGACGCACGGCCGAGGAGTACGAGAACTACAAGCAGTCCCTTGAGTACAAGATAAAGAACCAGATAATCCCGTTCGCAGCGATGACAGCCTTTGCCGCCATCCTGATTACATGCATAGGATTCCTTTTCTGGACTTTCATCTGGAACCCGATGATGGCAAACCGCTATTATAAGGAAGGATATGCTGACATCCAGACCAACCAGTACCAGCAGTCCGAGGAATGTTTCAGCCGTGCAGTGCGCCGTCGTCCGGTAAAAAAGTGGTTCTACAAATACGCTGAATCCTACAGGGAACACAAGCAGTATGACAGGGCATCCAACGTCTACAAAGCAGGACTTGAGATTTTCGATCACGACAAAAAGTCTGGACTTGACTGGGCGGACATGGAGATGAACGAGCGGTACAATTACGAGGAAGCCGAACGAATCCTCCTGCGTGAAGTACGAGACTACCACAGGCAGGATCCCGAAGTGGACATGAAGCTCGGAGACCTGTATCTCGCGTGGGCCGATGACGGATACCCCGAAAAATATGCGGCCGCAAAAGAACAGTATGACCTGCTCGTAAGCGACAACCAGAAGTCAAAGCACATAAAGACCTATCTCGCCCGCCAGATGCGCTACTACATCCATGTGGACGACCTGAAAAAAGTCCTTGAGTACAAGAATTACTTCTATCCGACCTACATCAAGGCTCTGGACTATCAGGATCTTACCGAGCTTTCAGGCTATCTTTTGGACAAGAGATACGGCACACTCCGCCCCTCCGAGGAATCTCTCAGGAGCCAGGTTGTGGACATAAGGGATCTGCTCGACCGTGCCCTCAAGGCAAACAGCTCCAACCCCGACGCTCTCTACAACATGGGACGCTATCTTGTGCGTACAGGCGCAAGCTCCGAGGCTGAGTCAGTGTTCAAGGCCACAATAGACGCGTTCAAGAAGAAGTCCCCGAGAAAGAGAAAGGACAATTATACTTACATAGACACATACCGTCTTCTCGGTGAGGAACAGGTGGAAAGAAGGGCGTACATTGACGCTCAGAGAACCTACAACGAGGGAATCGCAATCTTTGAGCATGAGAATGCCTCAGGCGGATTCACCGGCACCGAAAAAATCGGAAAGCTCTATGAGGATTTGGGCAACATCAATTACTTCATAAACGGAGATATGGACGCTGCCCTTGAAAACTACGAGAAGTCCGTTGACAACAACAATGACAGTCTTGCGGTCCGCTACAAGATTGGCTACATCCAGTACACCGACGAAAACTACGACGACGCATGGATGTCATTCAACACTGGAAACGAGCTGACGAGCGGCCAGGACATCCACACCCTGCTCGCCCTTGCAAACACCCTCGTTCTCCGCGGATTGTACGGACCCGCCCAGGGATACTACGAGGATCTGCTGGACATCCTGAAAGAGGACGTCTCACACAATGACATCATGATGCCACAGTCACGTGCCGATCACGGAGACCTTGTGGACACATACATGAAGGCAAGCAACAACCTTGGAGTCGCATTGTCAAGGATTTCAGGTCAGAGCGGTGACAGCGACGCAAACGGAAAGGCAATCGTGCAGTTCGCCGAAAGTTCACGCGCATGGGACGCACTGAGCAGAAATCAGGAGACGATGATCAGGCGCGACACGAACGACCTTGGAAAGCAGAACAGCACCTATGTCGTAAACCCCGCGTACGGATATGAGCCGACAATCTACTCGGACATCCCGAAAACAATTTACGAGGAAAAGGCTCTGGGAAAATAACGGTAGCAGATGAAAAGGAACAGGCTTTTTTCCAGATCAGGCATTGCCATAAAACAGCGTTCAGTGGATGTGGCCAAGGAATTATTCCGAAAGTCCATCCACATGTTCTCCGCCGCCATTCCCTTCCTTTTGAAATTCGCCTACGCTCCCATCTTGATTTTACTCGCCCTTGCGCTCATCCTATACTGCATCTCTGAATCCGCACGCATCAAAGGACACGAGATTCCCTTAATCTCAGCCGTCACAGCCGCCGCCGCAAGACAAAGAGACGCCGACAGATTCGTTCTCGGCCCCGTAACGCTGGTCCTCGGCATAATTCTCGCCGCATTATTATGGAAGGAAGACGCAGCAGCAGCCGGTATCTTTGCGCTCGCATTCGGAGACGGACTAGCAAGTCTCTCGGGAAAACTCCTCGGGCAGACCAAAGTTCCCCTCACACGCGGAAAAACAGCCGCCGGAAGTCTCACATGCTTTCTCGCAATTTTCATCACGTCCTTTTTAGTCTCAAAAAATGCCGGAGTCGCGCTTTGTCTCGCAGGAACCGGAATGTTCATGGAGCTTCTTCCCCTGAAAGATTTCGACAACGTGATAATTCCCGTGGCAATCGGCGGCATGTACACACTGCTCATCTAATCACACTCCCCTTTTTTCAGGTATGGACTAAAATCAATTCTTGCGTTATTATTCTGTTATGACACTAAGAACCAGAAACCGAAGCTTCCTTATTTTTTTCCTCATCTCATTTGCCGCGCTCATTTTAATGGCAGCCCTTTTCGCATACAAAACCATGTACTCACAAATCTACATACCGCAGAACGCCGTCAGGGAAACAAGGATTTTCCAGAGATTTCCGCAGAGTTATTTTGCAAGCGTCGCGGCAATCTTTTTCCTCGGTCTCGCGGTTCCCATAATCATATTGTGGACGCGCTATCAGTTTGAGAAGACCCAGGCCGATGAGACCCTCTTTTTCATGTGTTTTCTCTTCGGCTGCATGATGGAGCTCGTCCGGATCTGCTTTCTTTTCATGCCGCTCGAATCCTCCTATCTCGCAATGGAAAATCTCACGAGGATGCTGTCCATCGGAAGGACCATAGTATTTTTGAGCCTCTTCTTTTCCGCGCTTTTTTCGGCACCAATCTACAGGACAAGGCTTGAGCAAAACGTCCTCCTCATGTTCCTTACGTCCGTATGCATGGGAATCATCATTCCGCTGAAATCCATAGTGCAGCTCTCCACCTTCCCTCTCATGGCGGGCACATGGCTCTTTTCCGTGGCAAAGACCACCCTGCTGATTCTGACCCTTGCCGTAATGCTGAAAAATATTTTCATAGACGAATTCTCAAGGAACATACTCGAACCGCTCGGCTATCTTCTGATGATGACAGGCTACATCCTGCTCACCAGATGCGACACATGGCCCTGCTTCATATCCGGAGCCGTACTTTTTCCATCAGGAACCGCAATCTATCTGATGAGGCTTCACAGCAGAGTCTCTTGACGAGTTGAAAGTGGAGAGTCGAAATCAACACACTTATTGAAAAATAATCGAAAAAAAGATAGAATCAGTTCATGGCTGCGGAAAATTCCGGCGGCACAAGGAGTTTTTAAGATGAAGAAAATCATTAGTGGAAAAGTACGCGAAGTTTACGACTTGGAAGACGGAAGGATGGTCATCGTCACCACCGACCGCATATCGGCATTTGACGTGATTCTGCCCACGCTGATTACAGACAAGGGAAAGGTTCTTAACGCGCTCTCAAATTTCTGGTTCGACTACACCAAGGACATCGTGAAGAGCCACATGATTTCATCATCGCTTAAGGATATGCCCGCCGAATTCCAGAAACCTGAGTACGAGGGAAGGACTATCCTCGTGAAAAAGCTCAAGATGATTCCTTATGAGATTATCGTGCGCGGATATATGTTCGGAAGCATGTACGAGGCACAGAAAAGCGGAAAATTCCCCGAGGGAGTCTCTTTCAGCAGAGTCTATCAGCAGGCGGAAAAGCTTGACGAGCCGGTAGTCACACCTTCCACAAAGGCAGCGGAGGGACACGACATCAATGTTTCCCTTGACTACATGAAAAAGGACATCGGTGCGGATCTCGCCGGAAAGATTGAAAAGGCGGCCCTTGACATCTACAAAAAATGCTATGACCACGCATATAAAAACGGAATCATCATCGCGGACACAAAATTTGAGTTCGGTCTTGATGAAAACGGTGAGCTGGTGCTGGCCGACGAGGTTCTTACCCCAGACTCAAGCCGATTCTGGAACCTGAGCGAGTACAAGGTGGGAACAAGCCCCGCGAGCTACGACAAGCAGTTCGTGCGTGACTGGCTCAAGGCAAACAATCTTGCGGGAGATCCTACAATCAAATCCATCCCGGCGGAGATTGTGGAAAAGACCAGCGCGCTTTACCATGAGTGCGAAAAGAAAATCTGCGGAAAATAAAAAAAATTCGCATTTCTTGAAAATTTTTTGCAAATTTGATTACAGCCGCGAAGATTCATGGAATATTATAATACATGGAGATGGAAGTAAATCTTTTTGCACTCCCTGAGGTGAAGGCGAAACCCGACATCAGGGAATTAACGAAACTCAACGGCATGTCCTACCCCAGCGACGAAGAGCTGATCATGCTCATAATCAACAAGGGAACGCGGGACTGTCCGGTTGAGAAACTTGCGAGAAAAATCATGCGCTGCATCAATTCATCCAACCAGGAGAATCTGGTGCAGAACCTTATGACCATAAACGGAATCGGGGAAACGAAGGCTCTGTCCGTAGCGGCCGCATTGGAACTGGGCAGAAGACGCACATCGTTCTACAAGGCCACAATCAACAGACCCAGCGAACTGATTCCGTATCTGAAGCATTACACCATGGAACCCACGGAGCATTTCATAGTCGCATCCCTGAACGGTGCGCACGAAATTTTGAACATCCGCGTTATTTCGGTGGGAACGCCCAACAGAACCATGGTGCATCCAAGGGAAGTGCTTGCAGATCCGGTAGCCGAACATGCCGCCGGAATAATCTGCTGCCACAATCATCCTTACGGTCCCTGCATACCCTCAATAGCCGACATGAACACGACCAAGCTGCTGAAGGAAGCATCCTCCGTCTTGGGAATTACACTGCTCGACCACATCATTCTGGGCAAGGAGGGATATTTTTCCTTCCTGGAGCACGACCTGCTTCATGGGGACTCTGACTCGGAACCGAATTCTGAAAAGGAAAGCGAAGAAAAAAAAACAGCACAGGAAATACGTAAAACAAACGTTCTCCCGTGCTGCACATAAGAACAGACGCTTCGTTTACTCTGACTCAATTACAGGTGCGTCAACATCCTCTTCATCGGCCTCAGTGTCGTCAGCTTCTTCCGCCGGGGCCTCATCATATTTGGGTGCTGCGCTCGGAGCCGGCTTTGCGACTGGTTTTGCAGAAGGATTTGCGGCAATCGCCTCGTCCATGGAAATGCCCTCAACCATTTCGTTCACGTTGTATGTGCCGAGAACAAGTCCGTCAGCTTTTTTGACCAGCTTAACCACAGTCACCTTTTTCTGGTACTGCTCGGAAGACGGTTTCTTTGTTACGACGAAATGAATCTCCGCGGTAAGAGCGTTTGTGTTGATGTATTCATTATAAACGGGCCACTGTTCGGCGACCTTTGCTTTCTCAAGATAGATTTTGAGTCCCTTGGAGACATAGTTCAAGTCATCTTCCTTGGACTTTACGGTAAACGGGAAGTATTTCTCGCTCCTGTCGAATGAGCTGAACGAAAGCTCCACGCTGTCTCCTGAATAAACAATCTCCTTGTCCAGAAGGTCATTTATCAGATTCTGCTTTTCGGCCTCAAGCAATGTGAGCTTGCTGTCGTAATTCGCACGGATTTCATTGTTCACTCTTTCAATGTCGGCATAGCGTTTTGTCGTCACGGCCTCGATCTCACCGGAAATGCGTGAGTTGTATTCGTCCGCGCTCTCCCAGCCCTCCTGCTCCAGCTGCGAGATTCTTGCGAATTCCTTCTGAACCTCCGCATTCAGCTTTGCGTTTGCCTCCTGAAAAGCCGTCTCATATTCTTCCTTGACATCCGCCATACGCTGATTCACGTCATAAATCTTCGTAAGGGAATCGCTGAGTTTTTCCTGCGCCCAGACACAAAGACCCAATGATGCAGCCGCCGCTATTGCGAGAACTTTCTTTGTCGTTTTCATTTTGCCTCCTTAAAAACCCTGCCCTTATCCAAGCACAGGTCCATTAATTAATTTTAACCCCACTTTTTCCACTTGTCAAGTTTTAAAAAATCACATAAAATATTTTCATGTTTCCACCATTTCCAGAAGACGAGGCATACCGGCTTTGCAAAAAGATTGCGAAGTCGCTCGAAGAAAACGAAATCCGAATTGAGCACACGGGAAGAATAAGCGAGGAGCGCGCAGGAGCCGGCATAATGATTGGCTCGCTGATATGCACGGACAAAGACGGAAAAAAGGTGAACCTCGCATCCCTCTCAGGAACCAGCAGAAAATTTGTGTCCGGCTCACCCACGGCGGATTCTATCCCGGATTCTATCCAGGGTTTCATCCCGGTACCCTGCATAGTGCCCCCTGAAAAAATTGACGCTGCCCTTGAAAAAAACGACGCGGAAATCCACCGGCTCACGAGAGTCCTTGAGGAAGAAACTGACGCGGAAAAAAGAAATGAGATTCTGAGCGAAAGAAAAAAACTCACTGATGAGTCGCTTGCAAAAGTCCATGCGCTTTATTCCTTCCGATGCATTGACGGCACTAAAAAATCGCTTACAGAAATCTGCCGCAAAAGAGGGATCGGCCTGCCTCCAACAGGAACCGGTGAGTGTGCCGAAGCCAAACTTCTCCATTACGCATTTGAAAACGGACTTCAACCTGTCAGCATGGCGGAAATGTACTGGGGAAAATCCTCGGCAAAAAAAGAGTGCGGAAAAATCTACCCGCCCTGTGACGAAAGATGCGCGCTGATTCTGCCTGAGATGCTGGGACTCGAAATCATCTACAGGGACAGCTCCATCGTGGTGGTGAACAAACAGAGCGGACTTTTGAGCATTCCTGGCCGGACGGAGGATAAAAAAGACTGCATCACGTCGCGTCTGAAAAGGCTCTTCCCGGAGTGCATAGACCAACCCGCCGTGCACCGCCTTGACATGGAGACCAGCGGACTCATGGTGCTCGCTCTGACAAAGGACGCACACCGCAGGCTCAGCATGGATTTTGAACAGGGAAAGGTCAAAAAAGAATACGAGGCTCTGCTTGACGGAATCCTCGCGAAAAAAGGAATTGCACAGCAGGGATGCATGGAGCTGTATTTCCGGCTGGACGTAGACAACCGCCCCCACCAGATTTGGGATGAAGTATATGGAAAAAAAGCGATTACCGAATGGAAGATTCTGAACGTGGAGACCTTTACGACGAGGCAAGGAGAAAGACGCAACGCAACAAGGGTTCGCTTCATTCCGCAAACAGGACGCACGCACCAACTGAGGCTTGCAAGCGCGGACCCGCACGGATTCGGCATACCAATCATAGGTGACTCGCTCTACGGTCCCAACCCGGAAAAAGCGGCGGATGAAAGCAGGCTCCTTTTACACGCGGCATACCTGAGCTTCACTCACCCGGAAACAGGCGAGACAATGATTTTTGAAAGTCCCTGCCCTTTTTAAACTCACTGCTCCTTCCAAGGCATGATGAAGGATTTCCAAGTACGAGGTCCAAGTGTCTGAACGTCAGCCGCAATCAGCTCGTCCCAGGGAACATCCTTTCTCTGCTTGCTTGTCATTCCGGGGTTCACCTCGTACCAGTCGTATTTGTAAAGACGCAGACGGAGGGCATTTGTCACCGTAAGCTGCAAACCGGAAATTCCAGGAATAAGTCCGAGCGTAAAAACAGTGATCAGGACATTCAGGAAATTTATGAAAGCAACGGCAATGGAAAACCACACATTGTCAAAAAAAATGATGTAGGATTTTTTCAGGCACTTGAGAAAACCGTTGTGCATGAGATTTCTTATGGGGATGAACCATTGCAGCGCGAGCAGGGAGATGACCTCCAGCCAGAACACGAGCGACATAAAAATCAGCCCCAGAAAACTTCCCTTGCTTCCGTCCGTCGGAATCCACATCCTGCAATAATACGGGATGCTCACGAGTCCCGCGCAAAGGAATCCGGCCACAAGAAGACCGTACTGAATCCCGATTTTCATGGACGGCAAAATGTTTGAAAAAAAGCATTTGATTTTGGACACGCCATAGTTTGAAACTTTGTCAACATTGTATCCCTCGGCAAAGACGAACACATGGAAGATCGCGCTGAAAACAAAAATCCCCGCCATTATGACCATGCTTCTTCTCATTTCATCCAGAGGAAGAGCGTTCAGTCCAAAAAGTCCGAGCACCGAAAGAAAAGCGACCACAATCAGAAAAAAGTTTATGAATGCGAAATGAAAGAGATTGTCCCAGACATCCGCGAAATTCTTTTTCAAAAAAAACTTAAACATACATATAAGATAATAAAAATCCCCGTCATGGTCAAGGTGTTATGAGTGTAAAGAGCTTTCACTGGCCGTATTTCAGAACCAACTCCGCCCTGTCGTTTACTCCGGTCTTTTCGTAGATGATGGAGATATAATTTTCCACGGCGCGTTTTTTGATGTTCAGCTGTGCCGCAATCTCGTCGTTGGAATAACGCTGCAAGAGAAGATCCATCACTTTTTTCTCGCGACGGGTCAGGGCATCAGTAATTTTCGAATACTTGATAAGTTTGGTCTGAAGCTCCTCCTGAATGAAATCATCACCCGCATAGATTTTTTCCATGCACTCAAGCAGTTCCTCGGAACTCGCGTTTTTTGAGATATATCCGTTAGCGCCGCAGTCCATCGCGGTCTGTACCATGCCGGCCGCAAAGAACATGCTGTACACGATGATTTTCACATCAGGATAAAGCTCGTGGATTCTTTGCATGAACTCAAAGCCCGTGTTCTCGCCGTAAAAATTCAAGTCGCAGATGAGAATCGCGGGAAGA
>JAEEYO010000014.1 GCA_016288205.1 Treponema sp.
CGACATTGAGATACAGACAAGCGCGAACACAAATCTTCCGAAGAGAGCAAGGTACTATCAGAGCGTGATTGACATGGACAATCTTTCGCAGGGGGAGAATTACAGCAAGCTGAAAGACTCCTACGTTATCTTTCTGTGTTTGATACCCCCCTTCAAGAAAAACCGTCCGGTCTATTTCTTCGAGAACACCTGCCGTGGGGACGACGAAATAAAATTGAACGACAGGGCCTTCAAGGTCTTTTTTATTGCAAGCGAATATGCTAAAATGGAAAGCGACGAAGAAAAGCACTTTTTCAAATTTTTAGCCGGGCAGAAAGCCGAGAGCGGGCTTACCAAATCAATAGAAGAAAAGGTCTCCTTCGCCAAGAAAAACATGAGATGGAGGAAACAATATATGACATGGCAACAGACGATAGATGAGGAGAAAGATATTGCGTTTGAGGAAGGAAAAGCAGAGGGAATCGAACAAGGGATTGAGCGTGCGAGAATCGAAGACGCAGAGAATCTTCTGAAAATGGGAGTGGGTACTGTTGAGCAAATATCTCAGGCAACAGGGCTTCCGCTGGAGCAAGTCATACAGATTAAAGAGCAGATTGTGAAATGAGACTTTTGATGCTCATCGGAAGAAAGAGCAAGCTCTGCTTGCGACGAGAAACGCGGGATCCAAAAGCGATGCCGTCCAACTCTCCACTTTCATCTTTCCACTTCCTCCCTTCCCCCCATTGAATAAAGGATATTTTTCTTCTATAATATAAGTATGTTTCGAATCTACGTGGAAAGAAAGTCCGGCTTTGAAAACGAGGCCAGGCGCATATTTGCTGAAATCAGCGGTTTTTTAGGAATTGATGGTGTTACCGGAGTCCGTTATCTGAACCGGTACGATGTGGAAAATGTGAGCGATGATGTTGCCAAGGCAGCCGCGACACGCATTTTTTCCGAGCCACAGAGCGACAAGGTTACTTACGGAAATCTTGAGCTGAAAGAGAATGTCACGGAAATCATCTGGGAATATCTTCCTGGACAGTACGACCAGAGGGCAGATTCCGCCGAGCAGTGCCTCACACTTTTGCGCGAGGGATTGAAGTCGCTCGTTAAAGTCGGGACGGAGCCGCCGCGTGTAAGGTGCGCGAAGATTGTCCTGCTTGAGGGAAATGTGTCCGCTTCCGACGTGGAGAAAATCCAGCACTATCTTATAAATCCTGTGGACAGCCGCCTGACTGATGATTCTGTCCCTGAGACCCTTGAGATGAAAACCCATGTGCCCGGAGACATCGAGGTGCAGAACGGATTCATCAAGATGAGCAGTGCCGAGCTTGACAAATACCGCGAGAAACTTGGACTTGCCATGGATGCCGCTGACGTGAAGTGGATGCAGGATTATTTTGCTTCCGAAAAGCGTGATCCGACCATTACCGAAATCCGCGTGCTGGACACTTACTGGAGCGACCATTGCCGCCACACGACTTTCAATACAATCCTCAAGGATGTGAAAGTGCAGGACGGACCTTACGCAGATCTTTTCCGCTCCTCATTGAAAAATTACACGGAGATGCGCACGGACCTTTACGCGGGACGCACGGATAAAAAAGTTACGCTGATGGACATGGCCTGCATCGGCGCGAAATATTTACGCAAGCACGGAAAACTTGATGATTTGGAAGTGAGCGAGGAGAACAACGCATGCTCCATTTTCATTGACGTGCATTTTACGACAGACTCAGAGGGTAAGCCCATTGATCCCTCTTCTCCCGAGGCTACCGAGCGATGGCTGCTTGAGTTCAAGAATGAGACGCACAATCATCCCACGGAAATTGAGCCGTTCGGAGGCGCGGCGACTTGTATCGGTGGTGCAATCCGTGATCCTCTTTCCGCACGCAGCTGGGTATATCAGGCTCTCCGCGTGACTGGTGCGTCTGATCCGACTGTTCCTTTGAGCGCGACTCTTCCAGGAAAACTTCCGCAGATGAAACTCACGAGGGAAGCTGCCCAGGGATTCAGCTCTTATGGAAATCAGATTGGTCTTACCACGGGACAGGTCGCTGAGGTCTATCATCCGGGATTCCTTGCGAAAAGGATGGAGCTTGGTGCTGTGATTGCCGCGGCTCCTGTTGATCTGGTCCTGCGCGAGACACCCGAGGCTGGAGACGTGATTATCCTGCTCGGTGGTGGAACCGGACGTGATGGAATCGGTGGTGCTACGGGCTCATCAAAGGTGCATACTGAAAAATCCGTGACAACTGCCGCCGCTGAGGTTCAGAAGGGAAATGCCGTTGAGGAAAGAAAAATCCAGAGGCTCTTCCGCAACAAGGACGTTTGTCTGATGATCCGCCGCTGTAATGATTTTGGTGCCGGTGGTGTGAGTGTTGCCGTGGGTGAGCTTGCTCCGGGTCTTGACATAAACCTTGACGCTGTGCCGAAAAAATACGAGGGACTTGACGGAACCGAGCTTGCCATTTCCGAAAGTCAGGAGCGCATGGCGGTTGTCGTCAGAAAAGAGAACGTGCAGAAATTTATCAAGGCCGCAAACGCAGAGAATCTTAACGCAGTTCAGGTCGCCGTCGTTACAGATACGAACCGCATGGTGATGAAGTGGCGCGGAAAGGTGATTGTGGACATTGACCGTGCTTTCATTGATACGGCTGGAGCACCGCATGAGGCATCCGCTGAGATTGAGTCTCCCGCAACACAAAAAGACTCTCCCTTGGTCAGACCCTTGGAAAGCGTGGAGAAAATCCTCGGCGAAAAAGCGTCTTCTTCCGATTTGAAAAAAGCATGGATTTCCAACATGAGCGATCTGGCATGTTGCTCCCAGAGAGGATTGGGTGAAAGATTCGACGGATCAATCGGTGCGTCCTCAGTGCTCATGCCCTATGGTGGAAAATATCAGTGTACGCCCGAGGCAGGTATGGCGGCCCGCATTCCGGTTCTTTCTCCGCGAGAGACTTCAACAGTCAGCCTTATGTCCTACGGTTATGATCCGAGGGTGGCGGAGTGGAGTCCCTGGCATGGTGCGCAGGTCGCTGTTCTTTCATCCCTTGCAAAGATTACGGCGATGGGTGGAAAGGCGGAGAAGTGCCGTCTGAGCTTCCAGGAATTCTTCGGTCGTGCCGTTAGTGAAAAAACATGGGGATATCCTGCGGCTGCATTGCTCGGTGCTCTTGACGCTCAGAAAGCAATGGGAACCGGAAGCATTGGCGGTAAGGACAGCATGAGCGGTACTTTTGAAAATCTGAACGTGCCTCATACGCTGGTGAGTTTTGCGGTGGACACTGACGAGGATAAAAATGTCCGTGGTGGCTCATTCAAAAAATCCGGCGACAAAATCTTCGTTGTGGGTGTTCCCTACTCAAAGGACCTTGCCCCTGATTTTTATACATTCACCAAGAACGCAAAGACCCTTTATCGTCTGAACAAAGAGGGAAAAATCTCCGCGATGTATCCTGTGGGACCCGGTGGAGTCGCTGAGGCTGTAAGCAAAATGGCGATGGGTAACAGAGTCGGTGCCGAGATTTCCGATGAATTCAAGGGCAGCACTGCAACCTCTCTTGATTTGAATCCGGGACTCAAGGATTTGTTCATGCCATGCTACGGCTCAATCGTGGTGGAGTGCGCGGAGGATATTTCCAAGGATGCTGGATTCGTTTCTGGAACCGTTACTCAGATTGGATGCACGAGCAATGAAAAATCAATCAAGGTCGGCGGAACCGAAATCAGTCTCTGTGAGATTGAAAAGGCTTGGGAGGAAAAACTCAGCGTTGTGTTCCCGCCTGTGAGCGATGCAAAAAAATCAGATTTGCCTGACTTCGCGAAAAAGGAGCATGAGTCTCTTGAGAAGGCAAGGTCGGCTTTGAAAAACAGCTCCGTAAAATCAGCGGCGAAACCGAGGGTAATCATTCCTGTTTTCCCGGGAACAAACTGCGAGTACGACATGGCGCGCGCATTCAATCTGAATGGTGCCGAGACAAAGATTCTCGTCTTCAAAAACCGCACCCCGGATGACCTCAGGGAAAGCCTTGACGCATTCAAGTCCGAGATTGAGAAGAGCCAGATTATCGCGTTCGCCGGTGGATTCAGCTCAGGTGACGAGCCGGATGGTTCCGGTAAATACATTGCAAACGTAATCCGCGAAAAACGAATTTCCGATGCGATTATGAATCTCCTGAAAAACAGGGACGGACTTGTGCTTGGAATTTGCAACGGATTCCAGGCTCTGATAAAGACAGGTCTCGTGCCGTTCGGTGAAATCCGCGAGCCTTCTGCCGACATGCCGACCCTTACGTTCAACACCGTGGGAAGACACATCAGCCGTGTGGTAAGAACCCGCATGGTAAGCGCGACTAGTCCCTGGGCTTTGAACGAGTCTGTTCTGGAAGCGTCCTGCCATCTGGTTCCTGTGAGCCACGGAGAGGGAAGAATCATCATGGATGAAGCCCTTGCGAAGAGGCTCTTTGAAAACGGACAGGTGTTCACGCAGTATGTTTCCGTGAATGATTCCGGCCTTGTTGTTCCGACAATGGAAGAGCCCGACAATCCAAACGGAAGTATGTTCGCCATTGAAGGTTTGACAAGCCCCGACGGACACGTGCTTGGAAAGATGGGACACAGCGAGCGAACCGTAGGAAATGCCGTGAACGGTGGAGACGAAAATCTGATTAAGAACATCGCCTCGTATCCCGAGAACCGTAAATCCGAAAGCTCCTGCCAGAATCTGTTCCGTGCGGGCGTGGAATATTTTGCTTAAAAAAAATGAAGCCGGCGGGATGATTTTGTCCTGCCGGTTTACTTTATAAAAAAGTGGTGACTGAATTGATTCTTTCAGGAAAAAAAATTGCGTTTTGCATTCCCTTGATTTTATTGTCTCTTGTCCTGTGCTCCTGCGGTGGAAAATGGTATACGAGTCTTTCGGATGCCAAAGTCGCCGCGGAAAAAAACGGCAAGAACATTTTTCTTTTTACGGCTGCGGAGACGGAGTTTGCGTCTAAGTTTAAAGATGAAGTGCTTGCCTCAAGAAAGTTCCGGTCTGTGGCTGGTAAGAACTACGTGCTTGCGGACATGTATCTTTCGTCTGGGGAGGTCGGAAAAAAATCCGCCGAGGATCTGGAAAAAGAAGGCAAAGAGAAATCCGCGATGATGCTGGACTATGACGTTCAGGGTGATATTTCCATGCTGATTCTTTCACGCGAAGGATATTTTCTTGCCGAGGTTCCTTATAATGCGGAGAGTCTTTCGGTCGAGGGACTGCTGAGCGCGATTGATGAGACGGAAAATGAGACGCGGAAAATAGATGCGCTTGTCTCAGAGGTACGTAAGACTGAGGGTACCGACAAGGTGCGCGCGATCGATGCTCTTTATGAGGCGACGGATGAGAAAATCAGGAGACCGCTTCTTCCTCTATGCCGGGAGATTCCGAATCTGGATCCGGGAAACATTTCGGGGCTGCTTGGGAAATATGAGCTGCAGCTTGCTTTTGATGACGTGTATATGTCACTCACAAAGGATTCCGTGGATGAGGCCGCCGAGAAATTTGTGTCGCTTGCTGAGAACGGACATCTGGACAGGGCCCAGAAATTCCATGCGTATTATTATGCGGCGTATCTTTATCCGCTTGTGGGAAGCACCGACTTTGACAGGATGCTTGATCTTTTGGAAAAGTCTTATGCGTCGGATCCTTCGAACGAACATTCGGGCGACATCTCATTGATGATTGAGCAGACTCAAAAAATGAAAAAAATGTACGGCGGTGATTGATGGATTCGGACTTCCTGATTCTGATTATAATTGCCGTCGTCTGTATTTTATTCTCCATGTTTTTTTCTGCCGCGGAAAGTGCATTTTTGTCCGTGAATAAACTCCGTGTGCGTGTTTTAAAAAATCAAAAGAACCGTCGTGCCGCAAGAGTCTTAAGGCTCCTTAATGACAAGGAAAAACTGATAAACACTCTTCTTGTCGGCAACAACATCGTGAACATAATCATTTCTTCAATTCTCGCATACATTGCGCTGAGGATTTTCGGAAATGCTGGAATTGGAATAGCGACTTTTTCCGCGACTATTCTTCTCCTGATTTTCGGGGAGATTACACCGAAGACGATTGCGACCCATCACCCTGAGCCAATCGCGTTTTTTGCGAGCGGGTTTGTCGAGATGCTTGAGGTGATTCTTTCGCCCCTTGTTTTTATTTTCACCTCCGTGTCGCGTCTTGTGCTCGGGATTTTCAAAATCAATACGAAAGAAAAAAAGGTCAGTTTCACCGAGGAAGAAATCAAGACTTTCATTGACGTGGGAAGCGAGCAGGGGGTTATCAGGAAAAACGAGAAGACCATGATGCACCGTGTTTTTAAATTTACCGATTTGTCCGCGCGTGATATTATGACTCCACGGAAAGACATCAAGGCAATCTCCACTAAATCAACTTACGAGGAGATTATTGAGCTTTCGGAAAAATACCGCATCTCACGTTTTCCGGTTTACAAAAGCGACATTGATGACATAGTGGGAATTCTTTACATCAAGGACCTGCTTTTTTACAAGGGCGGCATGGAGGATTTCCGCGTTGAAAATGTGATGCGTGCTCCGCTTTTTATTCTTGAGACAAAAAAAATGTCGGGCATTCAGCAGATGCTTGAGGAAAACCATCAGAGCATGGCCGTGGTTATTGACGAGTATTCTGGTACGGACGGAGTTCTTACCAGCGAGGACATTGCGCGTGAGATTTTCGGTCCCATTGCGGATGAGTACAAGCCCTATGCCCGCCGTGTCGAGGTCGTAATAAAAAATCTGGAGCACTCGGAGGTTGAGGGACAAGCACGTCTTGTTGATTTGAACGAGCAGCTTGGAATGCGTCTTTCGTCGGAATACTGCGAGACTCTGGGCGGCTATATCTGCGAGGTGCTTGGAAGAATCCCGGCTGAGGGTGAGTCGGTCGTGCGCGAGGGATTTAAATTTGCCGTGATGCGCATGGATGACAAACGTGTCGCTAAAATCAGGATTCAGAAAATCAGCGAGGAGGAGGCGGAGCATGAATGACATTGTTTTTGTTTTGGTCTCGCTTCTGGCTGAGCTTGTGCTGCTTTTTTGCGGCGCGTTTTTTGCGGGATCGGAGACGGCTTTCACATCGCTTTCAAGAATCACCGTGCGTCAGATGATGAAGGACTCTGAGAAAAATGCCGGGAAGATTTATCAGCTCAGGAATCATTTGGACCGGCTGATCTCCACCGTGCTGATCGGGACGAACCTTGTTACGACTTTGATTTCATCGCTTGCGACGGCAATTACCGTGAGGATTTTCGGTGGGGCTGCGGTGAGCGTGAGTACTGCGATTGTCTCCGTGCTTGTGATTATTTTCTGCGAGATTATTCCGAAGACTCTTGCAGCCGTGAGGTCAAAACAGTTCGCGTCTTTTTCCGCATCGATGATTTCAATCATGCAGAAAGTGCTCTTCCCCTTCGTAAAATTTTTTGATTTGATTTCCGCATTCCTTGATTTTTTTGACAGGACGGTAATGAAGAAGAAGAAGCCCCTTGTCACAGAGGAGGAGCTGAAGACACTCCTTGCGCTGGGAAGAATTGAGGGAACTCTTGAGGCTGATGAGAAGGCGATGCTTGACCGAATCTTCGAGTACTCGGATCTGCAGGTGCATGACATGATGCGGCACAGATCGCTTGTGTGCTACGTGGACGTGAGTGATTCCGTGGACTCCGTTGTGGATGTTTTTGCGAAATCCGGTTATTCAAGGCTGCCGGTAATTGACGGAAATCCTGAGAAGGTTGTGGGCGTGCTGCATTACAAGTCGGTTCTGTTCGCGGTTCCAGAAATCAAGCGAAGTCCAGATTTTGTCCGAATCTGCATGAGCAGCGTGCTCTTTGTACCGGAGACTCTTTCGGCTGTGGAATTGCTCAGGACATTCAAAAAGGAGCATGAGAATTTTGCCGTGGCAGTGGATGAGTATGGCGGCACAGCTGGGATTGTCACTATGGATGATATACTCCGCGGTGTGTTCGGTCGGATTACGGATGAGTACGGGACTACCGACGTGGCTCCTGAAAAAAGGGTGACAGTGCTTGGTACGAAGGAGTTCATTGTGCCGGGCGACATGAAGATTGATGACGTGAATGACGTTCTGAAACTGAATCTTGAGAGCGAGGTTTACAACACTTTGGGAGGATGGCTTTTGGAGCGTTTTGACGAGCTTCCTCCCGTGGGTGCTGTTTACCGATTCGGCTCCATTATCTTTGTGGTGGAGGATCAGTCCGCACGAAGAATACAGAGCGTGAGAATCGTTTTAAGATGAAAGTGGAGAGTGGAAAACGGAAAGCTAACGATTACGTTTAGCCTTGTTTGGCTATCTCCGCTAGAATTTCGGCGGTTTTTTCTACTCCAAGAAGGGAGCTGTTCACCAAGATGTCGTAGTGATCGCGCTTGCCCCAGGTTCTCTCAGTGAACATGTTGTAGTGGTTCGCACGCCGCTTGTCAATCTGCTTGATTTCTTTTTCCGCTGTTTCAGGACTCAGTCCCTTGTATTTAATGGAGCGCTCAATCTTCATGGACATGGGAGCATAGATGAAAATGTTCAGGAGCTCGTCCTTGTTGATTTCCTCGCAGTGACGGAGAATGTAATCTGAGCATCGGCCTACAATCACGCAAGGCCCCTGTTTCGCGAGGGAGATTATTACTTCCCTCTGTGTGTTGAAAACCTGGTCGGCGAGTGGAAGTGATCCCGGTCCGCTCATACCCGCGGAAAGTCCGTTGGCGTTTGGCGTGGTGTAATTGTTTCCAAGAAAAATATTGTAGAGCAGCGTTGACGAAAGACTCTGCTCATTGTTCTGAATGAAGTTCGGATGGAAACCTGATTTCTCTGCCGTCATGTCGATGATTTCCTTGTCGTAAAATGGCAGTCCGAGTTTTTCCGCGAGCAGCTTTCCGATTGAATGTCCGCCGCTTCCGTATTCACGGCTGATTGTTATATATTTTTTCATTTTCTTCCTCCTGATTTCTTGACGCTTTTATTTATAATGTAATTAAATTATACATCAGCTTTCAGGAATTTGCAAATGAATCCTTTACTTTTTGCCGGATGATTTCTATGGATTCCGCACTTGCTAGTCCCTCTGAAAATGCCGACGCGCTTCCTGCCGAGATTCCTAAAATCAGGGCTTCCTTAAAACTTCCGCTTTTTTGAAAACCTGCTATGAATCCTGCAACCATCGAGTCTCCGGATCCAACCGTGCTTATCACTTTTCCTTTTGGTGCCGGACATGAAAAAACTTGTCCGTTCTCACACACAAGAACCGCGCCCTTCGAACCAAGGGAGACGAGCACATTTCTTGCTCCCATCTCCTGCAATTTTTTCGTATGTTGAATTGCGGATTCCTCGGATGAGATTTCAACGGAAAAGATTTCCCCAAGCTCCGCGTCGTTCGGCTTGATTAAAAACGGATGCTCGGCAAGTGAGTCAAGGAGAAGATTCTTTGATGCGTCCACCACGGTCATGATTTTTTTTCCGTTTGTTTTTTTCAGGATGTTGCGGTAAAAATCTTTTGGCAGTGACGGCGGTATGCTTCCGGCAAGAACGAGTGTGTCTCCGTCGGAAAGTGATTCCATTTTTTTCATCAAGGAGTCCACCGCGTCCTGAGTTATTTCGGGCCCAGCCGAGTTGATTTCCGTTTCTTCGCTGGACTCAATCTTCACGTTGATTCTGGAGATGCCTTTTTTCAGTCTGATGAAATCCGCGTTCACTCCAAGATTCCGCAGTTCCGTCTCAATCTGTTCCCCGGTGAATCCTGCTGTGAATCCAAGCGCGGTCGCATCCACTCCGAGATTTTTCAGGACGAGAGCGACGTTGATTCCTTTTCCTCCGGCACGAAGAGACTCCTTTGTGGAGCGGTTGACGCTTCCTGTGATGAGGCTCTGCGTGTGCATTTCATAATCCAGCGAGGGATTTGTGGTTAATGTGTAGACCATGATGTGAGTATAGCAAGTTTTTTGTTTGAAGTAAATAAGTGGAAAGTGGAAAGATGAAAGTGGAAAACGGAAAGCTGGATGGTAGCATATTGAACGTAATGAAATATTTTTTCTGTGCTTGAAAATCATGCCGAAATCATTTACAATTGCACATGGATTTTTTTGACGGAGGAGTTTAAGATGGCCGGGAAAAAAGGAAAGAAAATTTTTGTCAGGGTGCTGATATGCGTCCTTGTGATTTTTATTGCAGCGTTGATTTTTGCTGGAAACTATCTTGTGAATTATGCGATCGGAAGAAGAGCTGCTCCAGCTTATGATGTTGTTCCTGCGAGCGAGGTTGTCTCTGAGGATGCGGCGATCATTGAGAAAAACAGAAATAAAATCAGCGCGGACACTAAGGCTTGGTATGAGGGCGTGGAGCATCATGTTGAGGAGATACGATCTTCGGACGGACTTTTGCTCAAGGGTGAAATCTTCTCGCATCCTGATTCAAATCTTTGGCTTGTGGCGGTTCACGGATATTCGAGCAGACGGCAGGGCATGTTTGATGTCGCGAGGTTCTATTACGAAAAGGGATTCAATGTTCTCGCTCCAGACAACCGTGCGCATGGTGAGAGCGAGGGAAAATGGGTCGGCATGGGATGGCTTGACAGAAAGGACATCCTTCTTTGGCTCGACAATATAATAGAAGAAAACCCGGATGCGAAAATCATCCTGCATGGAATCTCCATGGGAGGGGCTACCGTTATGATGTGCGCGGGTGAAAATCTTCCGGCGAACGTAAAGGGAATTGTTGATGACTGCGGCTACACTTCGGTCTGGGATATTTTTTCCGACGAGCTTTCCGTGCTTTTCCATCTTCCGTCTTTCCCTCTTCTGAATGTAGCGAGCGGAATTGCGAAATTGCGTGCGGGATATTCTTTCGGTGAGGCGTCTTCCGTAAAAGCTGTGTCGAATGCCAAGGTCCCGATGCTTTTTATCCACGGCGAAAAGGATAATTTCGTGCATACTGATATGGTTCACAAAGTTTACGATGTTTGTCCCACGGCAAAGAAAAAACTTATCGTCGAGGGAGCCGGCCACGGTCAGTCATATCAGATGGACCCGAATTTGTATTTGAACACGGTGTTTAGTTTTTTATCTGAAAGCTGTGGGCTAGAAATTGAGGAATGAGAAATGTGAAATGAACGCAGGGAACTGAACACTCTCCGTTTTCCACTTTCAACTTTCCACTCGCAAAAATCATCTTGTCACAAATCGGAAAAAAATGTATAATATATGCCTTATGGAATTTACACAAGAAACAATTGACTCGCTTACAGTTAATGAAGTTGAGATTATGAAAAAGATCGCTGAGGAGCTGAACATTCGAATCACTCAGGTCAGCGCGGTTATCAGCTTGGTGCAGGAAGGCTGTACCATTCCGTTCATTGCCCGTTACCGCAAGGAAAAGCACGGCTCTCTGGATGAGGTGCAGGTGCGTGATTGCGACCACCTTTTTACTTCCTACAAGAATCTGGAAGAAAGGCGTCTTGATATTGTTAAGGGCATTTTCAATCAGAACAAGCTTACGGAAAGTCTTTACAATGCGGTTATGAACGCGAAGACTCTTACTGAGCTTGAGGATTTGTGGGCTCCGTTCAAGAAAAAGAAGAAGACTCGTGGAATGATTGCCGCGGAAAAAGGACTTGAGCCTCTTGCCGACGCAATGCTTGAGCTTGATGATTCTGCCCTGGAGAAAAAGGCCGCGGAGTTTGTTAAGACTGATTCCAAGGATGAGGCGCTGAATGTTCCGACCGCCGAGGATGCGATCAAGGGTGCGCAGGATATTATTGCCGAGCGTGTCTCACAGAATCCTGAGAACCGCAAGGACGTGCATGATCTTTATATGTCAACCGGAACAATGGTGACTAAGGGAATCGTGCCCGAGGGACAGGACGCGGAGACTGCCGAGAAAACTTCCACATACAAAATGTACTGGGATTATTCCGAGCCTCTGAATCAGGTGAAGCCGCACCGCATTCTTGCAATCAACCGTGGTGAGCGTGAGGGTGCTTTGGAAGTTACTCTTGACGTGAGCGTTGAGGATGCAGTCGCCGAGCTTACCAAAAAGCAGAAGGTTAACAACAAGTATCACAAGGCTGCCATTGAGGACGGAGTGGTTCGTCTTTTGAGTCCCGCCGTTTTGAGGGAAATCCGCAGCGATGAATTTGACGAGGCCGATGAGCATGGAATCGGTGTGTTCAGCGAGAACCTCAAGAATCTTCTTATGACACAGCCGATTAAGGGAAGCCGCGTTCTTGGCGTGGACCCCGGAATCAGGACCGGAACAAAATGCGCAGCCCTTGACGAGACTGGAAAATATCTTGGTTACTTCCTTATCAAGCAGGTGGCCGAGCCTGAGGATGCGTATCAGAAAATCAAGATTGCGATTAAGAAATATGACATTCAGATTGTGGCCGTGGGTAACGGTACCGGAAGCCAGGAAGTGCAGGCGATTGTGAGCAAGGTAATCAGCGACAATTATCCTGATGTGAGCTACACCGTTGTGGATGAGTCCGGCGCGTCGGTTTATTCTGCGAGTGACATTGCCCGCGAGGAATTCCCGGATTTGGATTTGACCATCCGTGGTGCAATCAGCATGGGACGAAGATTGCAGGATCCTTTGGCCGAGCTTGTGAAGATTGATCCGAAGGCGATCGGCGTGGGACTTTATCAGCATGACGTGAACCAGAAAAAACTTTCCGACTCTTTGGATGAGGTTGTCGGCTCCGTCGTTAACCAGGTGGGAGTGAACCTCAACACGGCTTCCGCGTCCCTTCTGAAATATGTCTCTGGAATCAACAGCTCCCTTGCGAAAAAAATCGTCGCACACAGGGATGCCAATGGAAAGATTACGAGCCGTGCTGATTTGAAAAAAGTTTCCGGCTTGGGACCAAAGGCCTTCGAGCAGTGCGCGGGATTTTTGAAGATTCCTGAGAGCTCCAATCCGCTTGACAACACTTGGGTTCATCCTGAGAATTATTCTGTGGCGGGTGAGATTCTGCCCCTCGTTCAGAAGAAGGAAAAGATTTCCGCTGAGTTCAAGAAATCTCTTGAGGAAAAATACAGCGTGGGTGAGACCACAATCAATGACATCATCGATGAGCTTGCGAAACCCAACCGTGATCCACGCGATGGATATCCGGCTCCAATCATGCAGAAGGGTGTCGTGAACTTTGAGGATCTGAGAATCGGAATGAAGGTGACGGGAAAGATTCGCAACGTGGTTGATTTCGGTGCGTTCGTTGATATTGGACTGCACGAGACCGGATTGATTCACGTGAGCGAGCTGAGCGACAGTTTCGTTTCCGACCCGATGGACGTCGTGAAAGTCGGTGACATCAAGGAGTTTACGATTATCGGTCTTGACACTGACAGACGCAGAATCAGTCTTTCGCTCAAAAGTGATGCGGCAAACAGGCTTGCATCTCCGACCGGAAGCGGAGAGGGTGCGGCTCAGGGAAAGAAAAAGATTGTCGTGGTGAAAAAGGGTGCCGGCTATAAACCCGCTGACAAATCTGCTCGTCCCGAAAGAGGTGGACAGAGACGTGAGAGGGAAAATCTTGGTAGCGATGACGGAATGTCATACAACCCATTTGCGGCTCTCTTGAAAAATAGAAAATAGAGCTTCGGTTCTATAAAAATTTTCCCCTGCTGATTTTCTCGGCGGGGGATTTTTTATCCTAGCTCTCCAGATGTTTTTCCATATATCCGCAGGTGAAGGGGAAGAAATCAAATTTCTGTGTTCCTGTGTGCACGAATCCGTTTTCTTCATACCAGTTTCGGAGCACTGTGTTTTCCTCCACGATTCCGATGTTGATTTTTTTACATTTGTATTTTTTCGCCTCAATGTAAGCGTCCTGCAAAAGCTGTACTCCGATTTTATTGTGTCTGTATTCGGGAAGCACGCAGAGATTGTTCAGCTCGCACTCGTTGTTGTCCTGCAGCAAAAGCGAATAGTAGCCGAGCATTTTTCCATCGTTGGAGAAATATGCGTACATGGGGCGGCCCTCGTTCTCAAGCTGATTCAAAATCCTTTCTTCCGTCGTCGCAAATGCCGTGAAGCGTGGTGCGTTCTCCTCAGTAAATCCGAATGCATCGGCCACGGTCTTGAAACTTGCGCGTATGACTTCCACACATTCCGCCACATCATCTTTGTTGATCTGCCTTATCATGATTTCCTCCCTGACAAATTTATTGATAAATTCAGTATATGGTGTTTCGCATGTTTCTGCAAGTGGCTGATTTTCCTTGCAAAAATTATCGACTGGATTTATACTTGTATTGATGGAGGAGACCCTATGCCTGAAATCCACAGCTGGAATATTGAGAAAATTGCGACGGAGAGACATATAAAATCTTGTGAGCCACAACCCTTTGAGTGGAAAAAAGGAACCGAATACCTCATAGATTTTGCTGCGAAAAATGACGTTCAGAAATGTGCTGAATTTCTTAATGCAGGTGTGGACATAAACTCTTGTAATGAGTTCGGGATGAGCGCGCTGATGGTGGCCTGTGATTTCGGTGCTATGGATGTCGCGAGATTTCTTTTGACCCACGGTGCTGTGCCGGACACGCAGAATGAGAACGGTCTTACCGCCCTGATGATTGCGGCTGCCAGAAATGATACGGAAATGGTAGCTATGCTTTTGAAATACGGCGCGGATTATACCATGCGGGAGAAGAGCGGTTGGAATGCCCTGATGATTGCTTGCGCGGAGGGTGCGAAGGACACTGTGGTTCAGCTGATTAAGACCGGCATGGATTTGGACGTGAGAAATGACGAGAATGACAGTGCCCTGACAATTGCAATGAAGAGCGGAGCCCATGATTGTGTCTATCATCTGATGAAAGCCGGAGCAAAAGTGGACAAGCCGAAAAAAGACGGACCTAAGTGCCTCATGTTTCCGAAGGAGGATCCGTTCTATGACAAGGCGGATTCCTACAGGACTGACCTTATAGACCCTAGGATGGTTGCACTCAAAAACAGCACAACGGATTCACTCAGGCAGACGGACGTGGAGGCGTATATCTCTGAGGCTGCTTCAAAGATAAACATGCTCGCGAAGGATGATTATGAGAAGGTGAAGATGGTGCACGACCTTATTTTCGCAACTGTCAGCTATGATCAGGATGAGGTGGACAGGCGGGACGAAGAGAATAGTTTTATTTACAACAATGAATATGAATTAATCAGAAACTCAAAGTATCCTTTTCATCGCGACGACTCACAGGGACTCCTTTTTTACAAGAATAAGGAAACCGGGGAATATGGCGAAATCAGAAGATTTTATTATAGGAAAGATTTATCAGCCGACGAAAAAAAATTTGAGGCATACGTGGGTTTTAAGAGCGAGGAGGATAGGGAGATATACCGCAGGATTTTTAAGAGCAAGCATGAGCAGGACTACAAGACCGTGCTGCGTCTGGGAACGGGGGTGTGCCTGGGAATCGCAAATGTGTTCAAACGGTTTTGTGATGAACTCCACATTGAGTGCTTTAGGATTCTGGGCGATATAAGTATGAAAAATCGGAATATGATTTACGACCCAATATCCTTAAGAGGAAACCATGCCTGGAACATGGTGGTCATAGACGGAAGAAAGCTGATGGTTGACTGCACATTCGACATGGACGGATACAGCACGTCATATCTCTTGGTTCGCCCTGCCATATTTTTTTACTCGCATTACACGGGATTTTATGGAGCCGGACTTACGGAGTATACCGATGCTATCACGTTCTACAGCCTTCCTTTGTTGACTCCGGATTTTTTTGATACATTTTCCTATATGAGCGACGTGGAGAACATGGGCCATTGCGATGGCGATTTCTCCCTGGTTCTGAAGTCGAAGCGAGATGATTCCGACTGGAAATTTGGGATGAGTTCCTCAGTTGTTTCCGGGAATGTTCCAATCACCAAGACGGAGACACCCGAGGGCATAAAATATGTTTTTTCTTTTCCTGGATCAGACCACTTTATGCTGACAATCTTGTGTAGGGGCAGAAATCCAGACGATACAAAATTCAGGGAATGTGCGTATATACACATTATGGTGGACAAGAAGGATGAATCTTCACAGAGTGAATGAATTCTGTGCAATATCAGAAAAAAAATAGGCAACACTGATTAATACGGGAATGATTGAACAGTGTTGCCTTAGAGAGTGCCTTACTGCCTAATAAATTCAGAACTTGTCCATGTTGCCCTGTTTTCATTAGAGCTGTCAATAACAAAATCATTATATGATGCGTTGTATCCAGCCACAGTGATTCTGGCTGTTCTGGAATCTATGACTTCATAGTTATAAACTACACTTGATCCATACGTTGTAATAGTAACATTGCTGCCAGATGTGGCAAAGCTGATTACAGCACCATTGGAAAGGACGCTCCCGTTATATGCCTGTTTCCAAGTTGTTCCTGCAAAAGCGTTGTTGTCGGATGAGTTTGGATTGCTGCATCCAATAAAAGCAAGTGCCAGAATCAATGTAGCTGTAATAGTTGCAAACTTAAAAAAATTTTTCATAAAAATCCTCCTTTGGATAATGTAGTTTTATGTTTTAAAAAAGCATTCCCCCTATCTCGCGTTTCGCACAACTCTGAATGAATATGGCACAGGACCTGCGATGCATTCGTATTCCCGTGGTGCGAGTTTCATTCTGTAGTAAACTGGGTAGACATACGGATAGTCGAAATTAACGTCGTCGCTTCCGCCCCTAAGGACTCGGCACATTGTCTCGGTTCCGCTTGTTCCGCCTGAGCTGAACAACATTTCTCCGTAATCAGGACCCCGGGGATTCGTCGCATTTTTGCTTGCTTCGTAATAGGTGGACGAGTACCAGTCCCAGCACCATTCAGGATATCCCTTGCTTGTCTCAATTCGTTTGTCATTTCTTGCGGCATATTCCCACTCGGCTTCTGTCGGGAGCCTGTATCCATTTGCGTTCCAGTCGCAGGTTACATTCGGGAATTCCTTTCTGGTTTGTTTCGCGTTTGTGATGGCATCTTTTGAGCCGTTAGATGCATAGCATGGTGTGAGACCTTCGTATACGCTTCTTTTGTTGCAGTAAATGAGAGCATCGTACCATGTGATGTTTGCAACAGATGTTGTTCGCCATTGCATCTGAGGAACCCTTCTTCCATTGTAGCTTTCCTCGTATCCCATTGGGTATACACCGATACAGTTCATCCATTCTTCGATGGTGATTTTGTTCTGACTCATGTAAAAGTTTGAGACAGTGACAGTGTGTACCGGAGAGTCGTTTCCCGATGAGTTGCCCATTTTAAATGATCCACCTTTTATCAAAAGCAATGGATTGTTCTGTGCGAAAAGTCCTGCTCCGGCCATAAAAATGAGTCCGAAAATCAGTGCGAGTTTTTTTCCTTTCATGATAAACCTCCGTTGTGGTTGTTGGTTGATATTGTCAGTATAGCATCTAATGAATGATTTTTGGTCGCCTTTTAGGCGACATTTTTTGAGTTATATTTATATCCTCATTATTCTATTCGGCATACTTGATACCAGTAGTGGTATGATGGGTACTTGTCATATCTGCTGTCATATTTACTCCCCCATACCTTTTCCATTATGTATGCACTTTCATGCCTTTGTGGTTCAATATGCCACTCCCTTCCCCCATAGCATATAGTAATAAACATGTGGTTCATCCCGGTCGGACTGTTCTGATTTACTGTCAAGTAGCAAAGCCCCACACTAGGATATTTTTTATACCACAGCACATGGAAGGCTACTGAATAATCAACACAGTCAATCCTACCGTCACCATCAAGGTCATATATCAACTTGTATGTTTGCCGTAGTGTGTCGCTTATGCAGCTGTCTAAGTAATCATCGTACACTCTTTCCGGGCCAAACACAAAGTTATTTGGATTCGGAGCCTTGTCATGCGGTCTGCAAAAACTGAATTTCTGAACAGCCAGTGTGAACGCAAGAATGCACATAAGAATTGCAAACTTCATAAGATTTGAAAAAATTCTGATTCCTTTCATAAGAACCTCCGTTGTGGTTGTTGATATTAACAATATAACACTTAGCGAGTGAAAGGAGGTCGCATTTCAGGCGACATTTTTTGAGTTTTTATAATTATTCTCATATCTTTAAGCGTTTGAAGATCAATTATGACTTACAAGATTGTTGTTACAATTCCAACATAAATACGACTCGTCAGAAACTTCCGCATGACATTTTCTGCAAAGGAGCTTGTCTGGCTCCGATGCTTTGTAGCAATATGCCTTTCCATTTTTTATTATATCGACATATTCTTCTGATTGAGTCTTGCTTAGCTCTTTGGATTTCTTTTCTAAATAATGCTCATAGGCTTGTTCACCATACATTTTATATAGCAATTCTGCTTCTTCTTTTATTTTGGGATCATTCATTAAATGTTCAACATTATTCTTTTCGTCAGTTGATTCATTTAAATTTTCAGTTATTTTCTGCTCGGATGTTTTATCCCTAATATTCTGATAAGCTTTATCAAAAAGAAGCTGCATCTTTTTTCTGTCGCCGATGATTGTAACTCCTATTTGAATGTAGTCTTCTGACGTCATCATGGAGAGAACGTCTTCATCAAGCAAGTGCTGTTCTTCAAAAATCGGGATGTATGTTTCAAGTCCGTTTTCAATTAGTTTTTGTTTGATTTCGGCACCAGGTTCTGGAGGTTGTACATCCACATTTTCTTCTTCAGTGTTTTCTGTCGGTTCTTCGGTGGGCAAATCCGTTGTGCTATCAGTCTGTTCGTTTTCCACTGAATCGCATTTATCGTTTGAGTCCACTATATTTTCGACTATGCTCCCGCATTTCGTACAAAAAAGAGCGTCGTCATCCAGTTGATTTCCACAGTTTTTACAGAACATAAATTTCTCCTTGATTCCTCTGAAACATTGAATAGTCAAAATGTGGACAATATGAATTGTATTTTCATCCAATGTTTTGAAGTTTTTTTTATTTGAAAAGCCCCTTAATGCCATTTACAGCACTTTTTGCCGCATTCTTTACCAAGGACATTTTGTATTCCTTTTTAAATCCGCATTTGTTGCAAATGTAGACAACTGTCTTTGTTCCAAACGCCGCACCTCCAATGGCTCCCAGTGGGCCTAGAAAAATTCCTCCGACTAAGGCTTTGCCAAGGGTGTTCCCCGCGCCTGTATTCTCTTTAGACATGCCCCAAATTTCTCCACAATGAGGACAGCGATTGGGAATTGCATCTTTCGTTGCAAATTCCTTGGTTGCAGTATTAGCCGCGGCAAATGTCTTGAGATTTTGAATACCATTCATAAGTTTTCTTCTGGTTCCAATGCTGGTAATTCCGATTTTATCAAGATCGCTTTCTTCTAGCGTCATAAGAACGTCAAGAGTGTCAAAGTCTTGTGCCCTTAACAGTGATTCGCAGGATTCAAGACTGTTTTCGATTATCCATCTGTGAAAACTGAATCCGTTGTTGTCATATTCATCAATTACTTCAGGAAGATTTGAAGTGTTGGTTTCTTGAGATGTCCCGCAGGCTGGACAAAAACTTGCATCTCCGTTTATTTGATGACCGCATTTTATACAAAACATAATTATTCCTCCTTGTAGGCTGTTGAGATTGTTTATAATCCCCAATCAGTAATGGGTAAACCATCTTTGTCTTTGAATGAACCGCATAGAATTAAAATGAAATCAATAAACACCCAGAGGCCCCATATAATTCCAATTAAATATGCAAGTGCAGCGAATTCAATTTCCTCCATCAAAAGGCAAATTAAACTTATGATGAACGAGAGCCCAAGAATCAACTGAATGAAACCTGTCAAAACTCTTCCAGCATAAAACCGGTGAATGCCCAATTCTCCAAAGAAAAAAGCTAATAGAGCCGCAACAAGTCTGCTTTTTGAAGATTCCGTCGGGACATATTTTGTCTTTTGCGGCATAGGAGCTATCACAGGTGTATAGACTTGTGCATTCGATATAATTTGCTTTTCATTTGATGATGGAATATTAGTGCTTGAAACAGGAACCATTAATTGCTTTCCGCATTGCGAGCAAAAAATGGCGTTGTCGGCCAAGGCTTTTCCACAATATTTACAAAACATTTAATTCTCCTTGCTGTCAATGATATTATAAATTCTTCTAGCATTTTTTTTAGAAGAATATAATTATTTCTTTTTCCTATATTGGAGATAAACTATCCATGCTGCATCTCCTGACGACTCACCGCTTGCAATAAGACTTTCATAGAATTCAAGTTCCTTGCTACTTACAACGGATGATGTTGTTCGATTTAATGGATTCCCGTTTCGAGCTGATTCTTCATTTGCATACTTGTTGAACCACATTTCTAAATCAGATTTGTTTTTAGCATGATTTGTTGAATTGCTTATTTGTTGTGTTTGTCGTTGTCCTGTTGAACTGCTTTGTCCACTTGTGTTGGATTGTCTATATCCACTGTTATTCCATCCTTGATTTGGGTTTGCTGTTGATGTATAATCTTCTACAACTATTTTCGATGGCAGCATTTTTCCTAAAAGTTCTTTTCTTTCCTTACTGCGTCGTTCACTTTCTTCTTTTTCTTTTGCTCGTTTAACCTCAACTCTTGCTGTGTATGTAGATTCATCAATGAAATCATTTTTAAAGAATCGAGCAGATTTCCAATCATTGAATATGGAAATTCCTGTTTGACGAATCTCCGTACCACGATTCTGCACGACAATTGCAAATGGTAATCCTTTGTCAAACATAACCTTTCCTATTTCTCCTAATTCTTCTACGGTACAAGGCATGATATAAAGATCATCTTCTGAGATTTTAAAATTCTTGCCAGACATTTTTAGTGTTTCTCCAGCACTGCCTTCATGTTTCATATACCATTTTCCACTTGTGTTTTCTTTGAAATACGTACTTGCTTCTTTCTGAGTTTTGAAAAGATGCATATCTGCTTTGCTTCCATCAGGTAATGTTGCGTTTTTCATTACGTAACCTGTTTCCGATCCATCTCCAACACCTTCTGGGACAGATACGCAACTTACAAATATCAATGTAAACATTGCAATTATAACAGAAACAGAACCAATTTTTCTCATTTTCATAAAAAATCCTCCTTAGGCAAAATATTGCCATGTTTCTTCTATAAATAATATCACTCACCCGAAATAAATTGGTCGCATTTCAGGCGACATTTTTAATATTTGTTCGCTTTTTAGTTTACCGAGAGGCTACCATTGGAGCTCAGTTTTCGGAGCGGGAATCATCTTTTTCCCAGAAGCCGCACAGGGTTTTTCCGGTCTCTTTGAAGAGTGCGTCGTTGATTTTTCCGACATCGTAATTTCCTTCCCCCATCGATTTTCTCACAATCATGTCAAATGCGCTCTGCACGTCAAAGTGATATCCTGCGCTTGAAAGCAAATCCTCGGTCTGCTCAAGGTTCAGTCTCATTCCCAGGGCGAGGAGCAGAACGGTATTTTTTTTCGGATGATAATTTTCCTTTTTCTCACCGTTTATGTTCCTGATGATTTTTGCGAACGTCATTTTGCTCAGCGCATAATTTTTGTCAGAAATCTTCGTGTTCTTGTAGATATCAGAGTTTTTATGTCCAGGATGATTTGTATATTCTTTTATGTAAAAAGTGAGCGCGTCGGGAAAGGTTCTGCCGGATGTGCTTTGGGCAAGGCTTCTGCTTCTTAAGTCCGCGCCTCCTTTAATCAGCAGTCTCACGCATTCGCTGTCAGAGAAAAAAGACGCGTACATTATTGCCGTGTGTCCGTCCTTCGTTCTTACGTTCACGTCTGCTCCATGTGAAAGAAGTGTGCCGATGATTTCCTTCCTTCCCAAAACAGATGCCGCCATCAATGGTGTGAGTCCGTCTCCGTCACTTTCATTTGCGTCTGCTCCTCCGTCAAGAAGCGTGCTCAGCATTTCACAGTCATTTCTTGCAATCGCAATCATCAGTGGAGAACATTGCGTGAGGGAATCTGATTTTTGAATCTTGTCGAGCAATATTGTGCTGCGAACAAGCTCTCCCATTATTGAAAGCTCAAAAAATTTTTCCAGTCCAGACATATAGAAAAGTTTAATCAATTATACGCAAAAATTGGTAGCGTAACAGGCTACTTTTTTTCATGATCAATTCTCTTGCTTAATCCTCCTCGCTTTCAATTACGGTCTTGAAAAAAAGTTCTCCTGTCTTTGAAAAAATCTTGTCGTTCCAATTTAAAATATTGTAGTCACCGATGGAAAGCAGATTTTTGATTTCTACGTCGGTTTTGTTTTTCTCCGAGAACGCATAGCCTGAGCTTTGAAGCAAATCCTCCGTCTCGTTCAGCGTGAGTTTCAGTCCAAGGGCAAGCTTAATTACTGTGTCTTTAGTGGGGTGAAAATCGTCGTTTCTTTTGCTGATGATTTTTGAGAATGTCTGCCTTGTAATGCCTCCTGCCTTGTAAATGTCAGATGGCTTGCTCTTCGGATTTTTCTTCTGATATTTTTGTATGTACCATTCAAGTCTTTCAATGAACGGCTGATATTTTTTCGGAATGTCGTCCACGGAATTCTTCGCGGTATATATCCGGGCTGTCTTTCCGTTTCCCTCCCTTGTGTTGGTATCCGATTTGTAGGCGAGGTTTTGCATTTTGCCTTGTCCCATAAGGAACTGGTAAGCTTTTTGCGGAGTTTTCTTGTAGTGATAGATTCTTTTGACAAGATAAGATTCCGTTTTGACCACATTTTCAAAGACATCATAGAACTGTCTTTTTGTCATGCGGAATTCTCCTTCCGGCGTTGAGCAGATGAAAGCGTCGTCCATGTCCAGCGGCTCAATCAAATCAGCTTTAAAACAAAGGCGAGTAAATGAATACTCAATGGTTTTATGCCACACACAATTTTCTCCGTAATGGATTTTTATGACGGAAGAGCCTGCCTTGCTAAAATCCTTGAAGCACTCTTGCTTTGGACAGAGTTTCAGTTTGGCAAGAAAATCATCGTACACGTTTCCGAATCTCTCGGAGAATTTCTGCATGGCGAAAATTTGCAGCATCTCATATTCGGCTATGTCATTTTTCGGAATCGGAATCTCCGTGTAGTGGAATGTGCTTCCGTTGTTCTTTGCTTTCGGAGTGAGAAAATAATTCAGCGGATCGACATAGCGAAGAAAATGTGCGGTTAAAATATCTTTTGCTTCAGGTGGAACGTCAAGATTGCGGACATAGAATCTTCCGAATGCATCCTCGGCAATCTTCCAGTCGTCAAGTTCTCCCGCAGGAAAATATTCTTCGCAGATTTTCGCTTTCGTCCAATCAGAGTTGTTTATGCAAAAATGATTTCCTGAGTCAACAATGTGCGCAAGTTTGTAACCGGATACGGCAATCCTCGGGTTTGATTTGCCTTCAAGCGGATATGCTGCAATTTTTTTCTCTTCCGTGCTGCAGAACCAACCGGCGGGAAATTTCCTTGAGAGCATTGTGTTTTTGAAATCCGTGTAATCCGGGACAAATCCGTCGTAGACCATTTTCGCTATGTATGTCGCAAACGAATTGTCGCTGTAGAAAAATGAGTAGCCTTGGTTTGTCCTCGTCAAAAATCCTCGTCGTGCCGCAACGTCAACATTGTGGAATCCCCTGATGACAAACACCGCATCCGGTCCAGTGACATAGCGTGTCAAAAGATTGTGCCATGCAAGGACGACTTCTTTTGGGGGCAGCATCGGCTCAACGAATTGAGTCCAAAATCCTGCGACATCCTCCGCATATCCCGTGGGGCAAAACGGAAGGGTAGTCCGTGCGATCGAGTTGAGTTTTTCATTCAGTGTCATAGTTTTACTCCTTGTGTTTGTTTATATAGGATACATTTGCAAGCGATAATTGACAAGGTTTTAATAAGAATCTCTGAGTGCCTTGAGCTGCAATGCGAGCCTGTAGCTTTCTTCTGTGACTCCGCTTGCGTATCGGTTTACGGAAAGACGGCCGTATTTGGTTCCGTATCTATCAACAATCCATGGTCCTTTGCTTGAGTAGGCGTTGAACGGACTGTACGTGGCATACTCTGAGCCGTAATTGCTGTACTTGTTCATGATGGATTTTGATCCATAAGGCGAGCCGTAATTTCCGTACTGATTGTAGACGGAGTTTGAGCTGTATTCATTGCCGAAATTTCCCAAAAAAGTTCCGTCCTCAGCAACTATGCTCAACTGATACAGCGGAACCGCATGTAGTGTTCCTGCTGCAAAGATACAGGCGAAAACCGCCACCAAAAATTTTCTGAAACCTTTCATATTGTCCTCCTGATGTTGATTTTGCAAAAACGCAAGAATCTTTTATCTTTGATTTATTTTATTTTAGCATGACTCGAGTTAAATTTTTGTCGCATAACGGGCGACATTTTTGTATTTTTGCAAATTTTTTAAGGGATTGTCTTGCATGATGAAATGTTTTATAATTTGTCTTAGTAAAAAAGTGAAGGGATAAAAATGGGAACTATTGTGCAGCATGATGGCGAATATGTTTTGACCTCTAGAGGAAGCAAGGATTTCGGTGAAATCACGGCTGAGATGGCTATCATTATAAAAAGGCAGGCTGGTAAAATTCGTCTTAGAATTGGAATTGAGAAAAAGGGCTATAAGGGAAATTTTGGAGAGAGTCATATTCAGCGTCCCGCAAGATTTGAGCAAATCCAGTCTGCTGGTTTTGAATGTGCACGAGATTTGGTTGAAGCTGTATGTGGCGACTTTGATGAAATCTATGAGAATGGTAGAGATTTGTTGCTTTATAAATATGGAAAGAGCGATGCTATGGCATATATTGAGTTGACTCAAATGTCGGATGGTGAATTCTATGACGTAAAAACTGCATTGCCGACAAGACGTACTTTTATTAAAAACAAGGTCCCAGTTTGGGTGAAAAACAAAGCAAAAAAAAAATAATGCCGCCTTGACAGAAGCCAAAGACGGCACATGAAGTTGGAATTAGGCAAGGCGCCGACAAGCCAATCCTTTCGGAACTCCCTCGCGCGGTCTCGGGTCCTCCAACATCTTTACTATAACCTAATTGACAGGAAAAGTCAACTGTTTTTTTGCCCTGTGTCTATTCCCCGTACTTGCAGAATGTGTCATCGGATTCTTTGCAGAGGGTGTCCTCGATTTCTCCCATGTTGAAGTTTCGTTCCTCGATGAAGCGTTTAACCACCGAGTCGAATTTACTTGAGGAGTCGAAGGCATATCCTGCGCTTGAAAGAAGATCCTCGGTCTGGGCGATGGTGAGGTGCATTCCGATTGCGAGCAGGAAAACATTTTTCTTTGTCGGATGATAGTTCACTCCCTTGTTGTTGCGGATTTTTGAAAAGGTCTTCCGGTCCAGAATTGGTTGTCCGCAGTATTCCGTCGCCTTGTAGATTGCGGATTCCTTTCCTTGTCCGTGCATGGTGAATTCAGAAATGTAATAGTTGAGTTTTTGATTGAACGTGAGTTTTTCCTGATTCACTTTGTTTGTAAGAGGAATCTCAATTTTTGCCCCCGCGTCCAGAAGCATTTTCGAGACCTCGGTTCTATTCATCTGGAGTGCAAGGATGAGAGGTGAGTATCCGTTGTCGTTCGTGAGATTCGGATTCGCTCCGTGGTCCAAAAGAAAACGCACCATCTCTGTGTTTCCGGTGATTGCGGCGACATGCATTGCTGTGAATCCCCTGATGCCTTTTTCATTTACATCGCTTCCTGCTGCAAGGATTTTTTCCGCAAGCTCGGTTTCCTTTAGTGCCGTTGCGCTCATAAGAGGGGTGAGGCTGGGTTCTTTTCCGAGATTTTTTTCATTCAGCGTGGTCTGAAAATTTTTGAGGGCACCGTAAAGCGTGTCGATTCTTTTGTCGCTCTTTGATTTCAGCTCGCTCAGAAAAATTATGTAAGGTGTTCCCTTTCCTGTAAAATAATTTATGATATTAACTCCGTGCGAGAGAGTCATGGAAAAAATGCATTTCAGCTCAATCATCTTTTGGCGGACAGTCTCGGAAAGATGTGGGTTATACCGGTAGTCGATTGAAATAATTTTCCGGCACCCGAGCTCCGCAATCTTTTTGTTGATTGTCTCAATCCGGTCGCACATAAAATATGTGTATTCTTTTCCGTTCACGATGACTTTCACATCCTGATAAATCATTCCGTTGTCTTCCACATTTTCCTCCGTATGCGGCAATATTTTCTTCCTTTAATAAATACTATCACCGCATCAGGATCTTTTATGATTTTTAATTAAAAAAACTTGCTCCCTCTTTCCTCTTTTTCAACTCTCCCAGCTTTCCACTTTCCACTCTCAACTTTCCACTTAACAAGGGGTTCTCCCACTTACGCCTGATTGGAGCCATGCCGCAAGGCAGACCGACTTCAGGCGGGCCGGAGCGATAGCGTAGTGGCGGAAAGCAGGTTCCAAAAGCGACGTCCTTTTCCTCGCAAAGGATTGCAAATTGGAAAAGCGATTCCGTCCAGCTTTCCACTCTCCACTTTCCACTTTCCGTTTTCAACTTCCCACGTATTTGTTCAGCTGCACGTTCGCGATGTTTGTCTTTTGAACTACGCATGGACCGGCGATGCATCCTCCCTCGCAGCTCATCACTTCAACGAGGTTTCCGGTGCTGTCATTCGGCTTAACTCTTCCGGCGTTTATGTCACCGTAGTAGCGGAGTTTTTTCATTCCCTCTTTGTCCAGTCCGTTGATTACGTCGAGCTTCAAAATGTTCGGGTCCTTGAGCCTGCACTTTACGGCATCTGCGACTCCACCGGATCGTGCGAAATTACGTCCGCTCGGGGTGGGGCAGGAATCTTTTTTCAGTTCATCCAGCTTTGAGATGTCCAATCCCTTTGCCTCAAAAAATGCGGAGAGTTCTTCGGCTGTGATTACATAATCCACCATCTCATCGTCAAATCCCTCGCGGCGTTTTGCAAGGCAGGGACCTACGAATACCGTGACGCATTCAGGATCATCTTTTTTCGCAAGCTCGGCGGTGTAGTGCATGGGGCTTCTTGTTTCGGAAACGCACGGATCCAAATCTGGTACATGGATGTGGACGGCACGCACGTATGCTGAGCAGCATGAGGTCGTCATGAGTTTGTCTCCGCGCTCCATTCTTTCGCTGAACTCTGCGGCTTCTTTTTCGGCACAGATGTCCGCACCCTGGGCCACCTCGTAGATTGCCGTGAATCCAGCGAGCTTTAGTCCCATCTCAAGCTGCGAGAAACTTGCCTTGAACTGGGATGCGATGGCGGGGGCATACATTACGCTTACCTTGTGTCCTTCCATTATGTGCTTGATTACGTCAACCAGCTGGCTCTTGTCCATCATTGCTCCGAAGGGACATTCCTGCATACATTTTCCGCAGTAGATGCATTTATGGAAATCAATAATCTCGTGTCCGTCCTCACCCTTGGAGATTGCGCCGACCGGACAGGCTGCCTCACATGGCACGGTGATTTTGATGATGGCGTGGTAGGGGCAGTTCTGCTCACAGATTCCGCAGTGTATGCATTTTTTTGCGTCGATGTGCGCGTGGTGGATTATGTGAATGGCTTTTTTGGGGCAGTTCATCATGCAGGGGCGGGCAAAACATCCCTGGCAGGCGTTCGTCACCATGAAATTCTGTTTTACGCATCCGTTGCATGCCTCGTGCAGGACCGTAATCATGGGCCACGTGGGTTTTTCGCGGGTCAGTGCCTCCTTCGCGTAATCGTCAAGCTCGTTCAGGTCGTTGTAGTTTTCCACGGAGATTCCCATGCGGGCCAGAATCCTCATGCGCAAAAGCTCCCGGTCATGGTAGGTGCAGCATCCGATCGGCGGTGTGCCGGCTGGTCTCATTTCCACGGGAATCTTGTTTATTTTCCTTGAGTCAAGTTCCCCCGCAAGCTGGAGTTTCGCAATCCTTACGAGAAGCTCCCTTTTTACATTGGTGGCATTGTTGTTGATGTTCATGCCCTTATGATAGCACAGATTTAAAATTGATTAAAGTGGAAATTATCAGCTTTCCGCCTCGAAGAAAAAAGTCGGAAAAAAATTGACGGTGTGATTTTCTTCTATTATATTAGTATAAGGGAACCTTGAGGGACTTGGTTTTTTAGAGGTTCCGTAAGGAGTATGATAGCTATGAGCGAAAATGAAAGCGGCGTGGAGAACGAAATGGTCATGGAGATTTTTGACGGGGCGAGTGAAAAAATCTTTTCCGTCATTGAGACATTTATTCGTGAGGATTACAAAGAGAGACTTGCGAAACTTGCCGTTTACCTTGGTGAGGAGCGTGGCAGGAAGGTGATTGAAAGTCTTCCTGAGAAAATGCGTGACGAGGTGCTTGGCAGCTTTTCTACTCTGATTCAGAACGGGGCGAAACGGACTGATGAGGAAATCATTTCTGAGGCTGAGGATGCCTTGGAAAAATCTCATTTCTTCGGCAGGACCATGGTTGATGAGGTGCTTGGAAAATGCCTCTTCGGGGAAACGGAGGAGCTTCTGAGCAAAAAGGATCAGCTTTCAGAGAAGAATCCCGTGCTTGTACGCGGCTTGGAGCAGTTCTGCTTTACCATTTCCAACATCGTTATGATTGGTGACCGGGACGTACAGAAGATTTTGCGGGAGGTTGATTCAAGCACTCTTGCCACTGCCATGAAGAATGTGGACCCCGAGGTTCAGGACAAGATTTTCCGCAACATGTCAAAACGTGCCGCGTCCATGCTCAAGGAGGATATGGAGTTCATGGGACATGTTTCCAAGGCGACGGTGGTTGATGCGCAGGAGAAGATTGTGCAGGTGATAAAGCGGCTTGAGGAAATGGGGGAGATTGTTATTGCGAGCAATTTGGAAGACTATATTTAAGGAAAACTTAAAAATCATTTTCAATCCTTTCTCTTTCAGGGCCTTGTATGGAATTTTGTTACCGTCAGGGCCCTGTCTTTGTTTTATTTTGTGTTCAATATGCGGCATAGGCACTGATTTTTAAAAATAGAGATTTTAAATATTGTGCTTTATTTTTCTGAAAAATGTGCTATAATTATATGTGGAGAAGTGTCGCAGCGAGGGAGTTTTTGGTAGGAGACGACTTTCTTCTATTATATAGTGGTGATATTGATGCTTTTTTCTTGCATGGTTGTCCCAGGAGGTGAATTATGCGTAGATTGATTTTTTTGATTGCATCGGCGGCCTCAGTGTTCATGCTGTTTTCTTGCGGAGATTTAGAGCTGCCGGAGTCCATTTCTGTAAAGACAAATGCTGAGTTTCAGCTTCCACTCGGTACCGCATCTTATAACACGGCCGACAAACTCAAAGAACTGCGCTCCGAGATACAGGAAAACCTTGGAAACACGGCGTCCGTTTACACTTATGCGGAGAACCAGAGCGATGACGTGCTGCGTTATCTCGTGCATTTTCCTGCGTTCAAGGTTCCTGTGAATGCGGGGGACTATCTCTCCGACATGGGGTTCGATAAGAAATTCGAGGCCATGAACCAGTCCTACGAATTTACTGCCGGTGAGCCAATCAGCATGGACTTGAGCCAGACGGTCTCACTGACTGATTTCGCGAAGAATGCAGCCGGAGACAACACGAAGGTTCAGTCAACGAGTGCTGTTGTTATTCCGGAAAGTGTGACTGAGATGTCTGAAAGCGAGATGCCGGATATAACTGTCGCTGGAAACACTACTGAGATTACTTTTAGCAGGATGTATTATGACAGCGGCGTGCTTAAGGTTACTTTTACGAAAAAGGACAGCTTCGCTTATACATCCGGCTATCATCTGAACGTCAAAGCTTCCATTTATAACCTCGCGGGTACGGAACTTGTCGCACAGTCTGCCGTTACGGATATTACGCAGAACAATGTGGTCTCCATTCCTCTGACCGGAAGCAACGGTATTCCCCAGTCCTTTGTGGTCAAGTTTTCTGGATCGGCCAGCGGTGAAAGCAGCGGCAAGATTCACTCTTTCGATATTAAAGGGGAAGCCGCGAATATTTCCGTCAGTAAGATTGTGAATCTGAATGTGCATGACGAGGACTACATGGCAAATGCGGGATTCGACCTCAACTCTGAGATTAGCTTCCAGAATTTCGTGGGACTTTTTAATGAAGCCACAATCGATGACGGACATCTCATCGTTAATGCCAATGCACCGAGCGGATGGCAGGGCGTTACTCTGGACATCGACAATCTGAGCATTACTGGTGAATGCGTCTCCAATTTTACCAAAACAAGTACTGTCGCACCTACACCGGCTGGAAAACTCATTGACAAGGATTACACTCTGGGTGCAAAGATTACTCCGCAAAGCGATGCCTCACAAAACATAGCCCATGTTACCGGAAAGGTCAAGGTCAACGTCAGCAATGCGACCATAATCTGCACGGACAACGTGAGGGTCAACGTGGCGGTAAACATCTCGAAAATCGCTACTGCCAAAATTAACCTTGCGAGCCATAACATCAAAGGATTCTCTCTTCCCACGGACGGTTCTACCGGCAGCATTGAGCTTTCCGGTGAACTTTTGAAAGCCGTTGACTACATTGATTTTAATGGGGAAGGAAACCGCTTCGGAATCAAGTGCAAGGTGACTAACACTCTTCCCGCAGGAAATGACATACCGCTTGTTCTGAAGGGATTCAAGAAACCTGACAATCCCGGCTACTACTATAATGTAAACGCAGAGCTTCCCGCGGGATCAAATTCCGCCGAGCAGACTTGGACAAACCAGTTCAAATTGACTTTCCCCTCCTACGTTGAGGGACAGAAACGCTATCTTGAAATGAGTGCGACCATAGAGAATGCGGGCAATTTCCCCGTGAGCAACATTGTGCTGGGATCTTCGTATTCCGTGGGCATTTCCGACATGGAGGTAATCTACGACTGGAAGGAAGTCTCACTTAAGCTTGGAAACAGCCTGGCCTGCAGCGGTGAAATGGATCTTCCCTTTGATCTTAACTCAATCATGGAGGATGGTTTTGAGGGAATCGACACGGAACAGTTCTCGAACGTAAGCATTTCAAATCTTCCGATGTATCTCTACGCCGTGAAGCCAACAGGAGGTCTTGGATCTTCTTTTAGCAACGTAAGCTTTAGTGGAACAATCTATCTCTCATATAAGGAGAATGGAACACAAAAATACAAGGATTTGCTTAACAACGGCACCATAAGCACTAACGAGCCGTCAACTCCAGGGGAAATAGCCCTCAAGCAGAGCTCCATCCCGCTTCCGGATGACACTGAGCAGGTGGTTTACGGAGACAGCTCGAATGTCGCGGGCTATTTGGGATCAAACTATATCAATGTGGCTGATGTCATGAAACTGACCAACGCGACGGATCTTAAGGCTAAGTTCGATATCGGGCTGAATGAAGGAAGTCAAGTCACGATTCAGCGCAGCCAGATTTCAGAGGAGGATGAGGGATGCCAGGAGCTTGCCGTGGACATCGTGGCCATTGTTCCGTTTGATCTTGAGCTTCTCGCGCCAATCAGGGTGGAGGTCATGAGACTCACCGACGATCACTACAATGACGTGGATGAGAACGGCTATTGTTCAGACCTTTTGCAGAGGGAGGACGCGTCTTCCTTTGATGAGTATGCCAAGTACGTGGAGCACATAAAATATGTGGGATTCAAGTACAAGCTGAACAACACGCTGATTCCGAATCTTACCATAGGCCTTGATATTGATGACAGATATACCGAAGGAGACGAGGACAGCAGGAAACTCCACGGAACAGGTTTCCATGAGTATCTTGCCATTGAGAGCTCAAATGATTACAAATTGTTTGGATTCCAAGGAGAGAGTCTGAGCAAGGTTATGACAAACTGGCCTTTCCACCCGGATATCAACGTGCAGCTTGGAAGAGATCTTCGAGAGGACGAGACCGGCGCCGGAAAGTATTCGCAGGTTGAGCATCTGACAGTTCACCGCTCTGGACTTTCCGATGAAAAGGGACTTGGCGTGGGCCTTATTGTGTCCGCAAAGATGGACGGAGAGCCGATTTCCGTGTGGCAGAAGAGCAAAGAAGGAGGCGAACAATGAAAAAGCTTCTATTAATAATGGGACTTAGTTTCCTTGCATTGAGTACATTGACCGCCGAAATTGACAAGCCGAAGCGTTTCTTCGAGGTTGGAATGGATTTTAACGCATCCGTCAGCGAGAACCTGCTCGGAGTCACCGAAGTCATGCAGAAAGATTTGGTCATTGATCTGCCTAAAATCTATAGTGAGATGGGCAGAGGCGGATTTAAGTTCAATATGGCCGTGCAGCCTTCCTACTTCATGAATCTCTACATAGACGGCTGGGGAATCGGCACACGGACGGACATAAGTTTCTCCGGCGGATTCGGGATTTCCAAGGATTTCTTTAAGCTTCTTGCGGAAGGAAACTCTCTGGACGAGGATATGAAGATTGCCACGTCGTTCAACATGCAGGCGTTCCTCTCACAGTCGATTTCCGTGGGACTTAATCTGAATGGATTCAAGGTAAAGATCACTCCGTCATACTTCCTTCCCTTGCTCTATATGCCGGATCCTCATATTGCGCTGAACGTAAGGATGAATTCTGACGGACAGATTAAGGCCAGTGCGGACGGTGTTTTCTCTGTCTACACCTTGGCTGATTTGAGCGAGAGCCTTAACGGAAAATCCGTTTCCATGGAAGAACTCCAGGATGCCCTGACGGCGTTGAACACTGATGATCTTCTGGAGCAGGTCAAGTCGGTTCTTCTCTTGGGTGCGGGAATTGATCTTGCCGCGTCGGTACAGTATCCGCTTCTTGAGAATCTTGACATTGGGGCATACACGTCCTTGCAGATTATTCCGGGAACGCTCCACAACAAGATTTCGTCGGGCTTCGATTTTTCCGCTGAGTCGGAGAATGGAATCATGGACTGGTACACTTCGAATGACGAGGACAAAGGAGACAATCCCTTTACGACTGACGGCCCGAACTTGACGGACATTGTTGCCGAAAAAACTGAGTACAAGGTTTCAAAGCCATTCCGTTTCGGTGTTGAGGCCGCGTGGAGACCCATAGGAAACTGGTTCGTCCTGCATCCGATGCTCGGCGTGGCAATGAGAAACCCGATTGGTTCCGAGGGATTCTCATGGGAAAGGGTTTATCCTGAGTACAGGCTTTCCGTGGACATGACCTTCCTCTACGTTCTTGGACTTTCCGTTAGCACCGAGTACATGAATCAGGTCTTTGCCCATACTCTTGGTCTTAGCCTGAATACACGCGTGTTTGAGCTCGATGCCTCTGTCGGTGTGTCGGGAGCTGATTTCTTCAAGTCTTTCACAGTCCGGGGCTTGCAGGCAAAGGTGGGATTCAGACTCGGAATCTAGGCAAAACGTAATTAGGGAACCTTTAAGATTTTTTTGAAGGTTCCCTTAAATTTTTCTTGACAAATCCTCGTATTATGCCCTATAATAAAAAAAGATTTGCATGATATTTTCAGCTGCTATTCATAAAGTGACCCCCGTTGCCAGAAAAATCTGTGCGGCGAAAATTTTTTTTGAAGAGGTGGCTTATATGAAGAAAATGGCAGTTCTTTTTTTGACCGCGATTGTGATTCTCCTTTCTTCCTGCGGTAATCTTCTGAATCAGGATGAGAAAAATTCCTTAATAGCCCTGTCCCTTCCATACGGCTCCAGTTCGGGAAATTCTTCCAGAAACGCAGACGCTGGGGATGCCATTTCCTACACATTCAGGATTACGTTTGAAAAATTGAACGGCTCCCACACTGTTGAGGAATATGGCAAGAGTGGAGATCAGATAGAGCTTGAGGTGAATCCCGGCTCCTATACGGTGACGCTTGAGGCATACGACATGTTCGGAGGTCTTTGCTACAAGGGAAGCGCGGAAACCGAGGTTTTTGCCGAGAAAGTTTCGTATGTTTCCGTTGTCCTGAAAAAAGCATTTGAGTGGGAAAATGATCACGCGAAGGTTCTTACCACATCTAACGGTCTGAATATCCAGATAAAGCAGTTCCCCGCGAATTGTAACCACCTTCAGGTATGGGCGGGAAACAAGGTTATGACCATTGGTCTTGCTGACAAAGAAATTGCGGCTGGTACATCCGCCCTCGCATTTGACTTCCCTCTCTGCGTAAGAGGCTGTCGCTATGACATTGAGCTGAAATATGACTGCTTTGATGAGTCTACTGAAACCGGCTCGTGGTTTACGGAGAGCATAAGCGGCATTGCTGGCGGAGGAGATATCGGTGTCCTGAACACAAGTGCCGTGCCTCCTTCCGTTAAGGTAAACCTGAGCAATGGTCGCGTCTATTTAAGCTCTGACCCCACGGACTACTGCAACAAGAGCCGTCTTAGCGATTACAGTTCCGTTACCCTCCGCTTCGAGCTCAGGGGAAAACTTAAGGACAGCGGACAGGAGGTGCGTGGTCCTGATTTGAATTCTGTCACTTACTGGGATGGAAGTACCAAATATGAGACAGCGATAAACGCTTTCCTTTCTGATGACGGTTACAGTGAAATGAACTGGGATTCAGAATTCATGAAACAAATCAACAGGGCAAGGCTGGATGTCTTCTTTGTGTGCAAGCTGACTGCTTATGGTGATCAGGAGTTTTTCGGAAAATTCTCCTCACCGTGGTATGATGTTAATGTATCCGGCTCTGGTGGTGGAGGCGGGGGAGACGGTTCGACCTTCCCATCTGGAAAGTTGAATCAGTATTATCATGTTGGCGATGAAACTGATTTTATAGAGTTGCTGACTAATGCGAATGATGGAGATGAGTTGACACTTGGAAAGGATATTTGGATAAAAAACAGAATTCAAATCACTAAGAACATTACGATAAATGGTAACGGTAAGTATGGTATTGTGCTTGCATGTTCCGAGCAATCTAGTTTTGCAAACATTACCTTCAAAAACGGAAAGGGAGCTTCGACATTGGAAGACACCGCGAACTTCGGCATGATATTCTGGTGTGGAAGTGGAATGATTACTTTTACCGGCTGTACTTTTGAGGACAATCAGTCAACCGGAGATCCCGGCGGAGGAGCGATTTCACTTTTCGGCAACAGCTATGATCCTGAAAAAGGTGTCCATATAACAGGATGTACTTTCACCAATAACTCGGGACATGCAGGATCCATAGACATAGGCGGCTCTGACTATGTGGATATAAACAACTGCAATTTCAGCGGAAGTTCGAATGTTAACGGCTTTGCTGATCGCGACATCTATTGTGGCAGCAGCGACGAGAATGTTTCCATAAGTGGAAGCGGAAATAATTCTGATTTGGGAACTCCTTATCGATGTCATGATGACTTCCGACCTTGGGATTTCTTCTGATTTTTTGACTTCCACACGGATTACAGATTATATTCTAATGAAAAATCGTTAGATTTTTCCAAATCCGTGTGACAATTTCCAAATGGTCATTTACGGTTGACAGCTACTCGCAATGGGTATATACTCAATTTAAGATTCCTTTTCAGGGGGTAGATTATGAAAAAGAAGTTTTTAGCCGTCTTGGCATCACTTTTTGTGTTCGGAAGCGTCAGTGCTTTTGCGTTCGACTGGTCCCAGTGCTGGTGCAATTATGGCGGCGGCATTGAGAGCGGAGACCTGATTCTGAATGTGGATGTTGGTATAGGCAGCCTTTTTGGAGATTATTTGGATCTTGGCTCGGATTACAAGGGCACATGGTTCATTCCGTACACCGAGGCATCGCTTTCATACGCTGCTTACATTTGGAAGCTTCCGTTTACTTTCGGCGGATACGTAGGTTTCGACGGCTACCATTACGAGCATAAGTACAGTGACCATGAGTGGACCCACATGACTCTGTATACGGGCGGATTGGTTGAATATCATGTTCAGCTTCCACCGAAGGGGCTTGATGTGTATACCGGAACAAAGCTCGGCGTTGGCATCAAATTAGCTGACTATTCCGGTTCAAGAGTATATTTTGAGGGCGACGGATATCTTGGCGCTAACTGGTTCTTCTCTGATTTCTTTGGCGTGAATTTGGAGGTTGGCGGTCCTAATGTCTATGCTAAGACAGGACTCACCTTCAAATTCTAGAACATCCGCGGTTTGACCGCATATCAACTTATGAATCCGCTTGTCAGAGCTTCCCAAAGTTTTTGTCAGGCGGATTTTTTTTCAGAAATTTAAAATTTTTTTTGCATTTTGATTACCGTGGCGAAGATTTGAGGACTATTATAATGCATGAGAAAATTAATTATGCTTATATTTGCCGTTTTCCTTCCCTTGCTTTGTCATGGCGAGAGGGGAAAATCTGCCACGGATTTTTTCAAGGGTGCCGACTCCTATACAGGGCTGTCGTTTGTTACGGACGGCGATGTCTCGGTCAAGGCTGATTGCGGAGTGCGGTTCCGTTTTTCAGATGCGACTTTTATCCTTGCCGCGGGCTTGCCATCCGGGAAAATCAGCTCTCTGCCGGAAATCTTTGGCTGCGAAAATCCTCTTGATGTGATTGTCCCCAGAGTCGGCCTGGGTCTCTCCTTTTCGCCCGTATTTCTTCCCTTTTCCATTGAGGCAAATGCAGGGACGCTCGGTTTTTCCGGGGCTCTCTCAAGGATGAAATCACCTGATTTTTCCATCGGTTCCGCGCTCTCCTCTCCGTACAGACCGTCCGGCGGAATCTCATCGTCGCTTCCGACTTTCACGTCCTCAAGGCATCCTCTTGCATTTTCGCTTCTTCTCTCGTCCTCCGGCAAATCCCTTGAGCTTCCGTCAGTATTCTTTGGTCTGAGCGAACAAAAGGAACTTTTTCTTTCTATATATAAGAGCTTTTCCCTGTGGCACATCCCCGTCGTGTCGCTTTCTTTGAACGGCGGTCTCTTCCGTCACTCGCGGGAATACAATTCGTCTTGGTTCCAGAAGCAGCGTCCCTATCCTGAGGACGGATATTTTTGTGCTGAGATTGAGTCGTCGCTCGTGTGGAGTTTTTTCCGGCATTGGGCGGCGGCATCGGCGGTGCAGTGTCCCTACGGAGGATTCGACTTTTGGTTCCGGTGCGCGGACTCTCTTGTTTTGGACGGATTCACTCTGAACACGGCATTTTTTGCTTCCACCCCCGGATTGATTACGGCATCTGGGAGCGTTCCGGGGACATTGCTTGAGCTGATGCTGAATCCCCAGGTTTCGTTTTCATTGTGCAAGAGCAAGGTACAGGCGGGGCTTTCGGCTTTGGGTGAGCTTGATGATGAAAAAAACATGGAGATGAAATTCCGCTTTGACGGCAGTATTCAAAACGCTCGGTTCAGGACGGCCCTGAGTGCTTCTTCGTCCCTTGTCCCTGATTCGGAATCCGGGGGCGTGGCGGGTGATTTTTCGTCCAGGATTTACGCATCGTGCAAGTTCCGCTCCTTTTCCTGCTCATCGTCGCTTTCTCTGAAATGCACGGAATCTTCCAAGACTTTTTCGGCATCAGCATCCGTCACTCCTGCGCATGGGTTCGTGAAATCGCTTTCCTCGGATTTTTCACTTTCCATAAAAAACGGCATGCTTTCTGGAACTTCGGTCTCAGCCGGGATGGAGCTCTGCAAAAAGTGGGAAAAAATCAGTGTAACGGGGAAATTTTCGGCGAAATTGAAGAATACCTATTGAATTTATTGGCAGTTTCTAGTATAGTATTCAAAATATAGAAGATGCGGAATTGTTTCTACGGCAGAATGAGCCAAATGGCACGGCATAATCAAGGCTGGGGTCAATCCGCAAAACTAAAGCTGAATTCTTTTTAGAGAGGTAAACAATATGGCTTTTGATATTACCAAGGTTCGTAATATCGGTATCAGCGCCCACATTGACTCTGGTAAGACAACGACTTCAGAACGCATTCTGTTCTATTGTAACAAGATCCACGCGATTCACGAAGTCCGCGGAAAGGATGGAGTCGGTGCTGTAATGGACAACATGGATTTGGAGCGTGAGCGTGGAATCACGATTCAGTCCGCTGCGACTCAGGTTCACTGGAAGGACATCACAATCAACCTGATTGACACCCCAGGTCACGTAGACTTTACTGTTGAAGTCGAGCGCTCACTCCGCGTTCTTGACGGTGCTATCATGATTCTTTGCGCCGTTGCAGGTGTTCAGTCCCAGTCAATCACTGTTGACCGCCAGCTTAAACGCTATCATGTACCCCGTGTTGCTTTCGTAAACAAGTGTGACCGCCAGGGTGCGAACCCGATCCGTGTATGCGGCCAGCTCCGTGAGAAGCTCGGTCTTAACGCACACATGATGGAGCTCCCGATCGGTCTTGAGGACAAGCTTGAGGGTGTAGTTGACCTGATTGCAATGAAGGCCATTTATTTTGACGGTCCCAACGGTGAGGATCTCCGCTATGCCGAGATTCCCGCACATCTCGTTGATGACGCAAAGAAATATCGTGAGGAGCTGCTTGAGGAAGCCGCAAACTTCGATGACGCTCTTATGGAGAAGGTTCTCGGTGGTGAGGAGCCGACAGAGGCTGAGATCATCGCCGCTATCCGCAAGGGTACTTTGGCAGAGCAGTTCGTCGGTGTGTTCCTTGGTTCAGCACACGTTAACAAGGGAATCCAGCCGCTTCTTGATGCTGTTGAGCGCTATCTTCCGAACCCGACTGAGGTTCACAACTATGGTCTTGACCGCGACAAGGGAGAGGAGCAGGTTGAGCTCTTCAACGTGGAGAACAAGCCTTGTGTCGCTCTGGCATTCAAGCTGGATGACGGTCAGTTCGGTCAGCTCACTTATGTCCGTATCTACCAAGGAAAAATCTGCAAGGGAGACGAGCTTTTCAACGTCCGCGCGCAGAAGAAGTTCAAGGTCGGTCGCATTGTCCGCATGAATTCAGCCGCAATGGAAGATATTACCGAGGGTATGCCGGGAGACATCATCGCTCTGTTCGGTGTTGACTGCGCATCCGGTGACACATTCTGCGGTGGCGGACTTAACATCGCCATGACATCAATGTATGTTCCTAACCCCGTTATCTCACAGGCAATCGAGCCGGTAAACAAGCAGGATGCCGCCAACATGGCAAAGGCTCTGAACCGCTTCACCAAGGAAGACCCGACTTTCCAGACCTACGTTGATCCTGAGTCTAACCAGACGATCATCAAGGGAATGGGTGAGTTGCACCTTGACGTTTATGTTGAGCGCATGAAGCGTGAGTACAAGTGTGAGGTTAAGGTTTCTAAGCCTGAGGTTGCATACCGCGAGTCAATCACTCAGCAGGCACCCTTCAACTATACACACAAAAAGCAGACTGGTGGATCCGGACAGTACGGTCGCGTCGCCGGTTTCATGGAGCCAATCGCAGACAAGGACTACGAGTTTGTTGACTCAATCAAGGGAGGAGCAATCCCCAACGAATATATTCCTTCTTGCGACAAGGGATTCAAGAAAGCAATGGAGAAGGGTTCACTCATCGGTGCTCCGGTTGTTGGTGTCCGCTGTACAATCAACGACGGTCAGTATCACCCGGTTGACTCTTCCGACATCGCGTTCCAGACCGCTGCCATCGGTGCATTCCGCGAGGGATACGAGAAGGCTAAGCCGGTTATCCTTGAGCCTATCATGAAGGTACAGATTGCAGGACCGACAGAGTTCCAGGGAAATATGTTCGGACTCATCAACCAGAGACGCGGTGTTATCATCGACTCTACTGACGAGAACAACACATCTACCGTCAACGCCGAGGTTCCTCTTTCAGAGATGTTCGGATTCTCCACAATCCTCCGCTCTTCAACACAGGGAAAGGCCGAGTTCACAATGGAATTCGAGAAATATGGAAAGGTGCCGAACAATGTTGCGGACGAGCTGATTGCCGCATACAAAGAGAAGCGCAAGGCTGAGCAGAAATAAGGTCTGAGGAGTAGATTATGGCAAAACTGGAACTTTACAATAAGAGCCCGATCCGCGCATTCGACAATGCCGCCAACGGTGGACTTAAAGCAGGAGAAATGGGTCTTGTCACTTCAAAGAAGGGTGTCGGTAAGACTGCCGTTTTGGTACAGTTCGGAATTGACACTCTCTTGAACGGAAAGCAGCTCGTGCATGTGTCCTTTGATCAGGTTTCTTCCAATGTCATCGAGTGGTACGACACAATCGTCCAGGAGATCGTGAAGAACAAGATTTCTGACGAGGATAAGGAAGTCATCATGCGCAACCGCACCATCCTGAACTTCAACCAGGACAACTTCAACCTTGAGAAGGTCGTGAACACTCTCAACGCATTGAAGGCCGGTGGAATCGGTGTCGCGGGCGTGGTGATTGACGGAGTTGATTTTGCAAAGGCAAAGGAGTCCGACATTCAGGCCGTGGCAAGCTATGCAAAGGCTACAAAGACCAAGGTTTGGGTTTCCGCAACAGCTGAGGGCTCAAAGCTTTCAGAGCAGGCTCCCAAGGCCATCCTTCCTTATTTCAGCTTCGTAGTTCACCTTGAGCCGTCCAAGTCCAACGGAACATCCGTAAAGGTTCTGAAGGCTGGAAAGCAGGAGAACGTGGATACAACTCTGCGTCTCGACTCAAAGAACTCTTTGATTCTTAGCAAGTAATCTGGGATTTTATCCTAAATACTGAAGAAGCTCCATCGCATTGCGGTGGGGCTTTTTTTTGTGTGGAAAATTAAAATATATTATTGACTTATGACAAATATTTTTGTATTATGTAAATAGATTGAGGACATAGGGCTTGTCCTGGCTAAATAAATAAGATCCGATGGATGATTGGGGTCGGAGAGCCTGACCCGGCTAACAAAATAAAGCTCGATTGAGGAAGCTCTGTAGGTAACTGCAGAGCTTTTTTTATGGATGAGAAAATGGAATTAAGATATTTGTCACAAGCATTTTATCAGAGATATAAAGATTGTACAGAAATAATGAGTAAAGGTGAAACCAGACCATATATTATTCTTGTGGTTGAAGTGGAAAATAATAAATTTGCAATACCTATTAGAACAAACCTTCATAAAACAAGAGATTGTTATGAAAGCAATCCGCAGACAAACTCTGGGCTTGATTATACGAAAGCAGTTGTCATTTCAAGGGATGACTATATTGATTCTACAAAATATCCTGAAATTGAACATAAAGAATATAATTACATAAAATTTAAAGAACGCGAAATAAAAATAGCATTTACAAAATTTGTTGCAGATTATAAAAAAGATGTGATTCGACACAAAAAAAATCCAAATATCCCTGCTAATCCTAGATTTCAATATTGTTCTCTGCAATATTTTAAGAATGAATTAGGATTGGAATGATAAAACTGATATGTAATTTATTTTTCCATGAGTCGGTCAAATGTTTTTGAGATGTTTTCAGAGATTGATTCCAAAAGCTGCTTTTCCGCTGTTTTCAACTCTATATTTCGTACATGGCTCTTTGTTTCGGCTCGATTTGGCATTTGTTCCAAAAATAAGGATGCAATGGGAATCTCAAATACTTCTGCAACGGATTCAACAAGTTCAAGCGACGTCCCTCGTTTTCCTGATTCAATCTGCGCAAGAAATGGTGCGGTAATCTGTAACCTGTCAGCAAGATAAACCTGTGTCCATCCTTTTGAAACTCGCAATGTCCGTATGTTGTCACCCAAAATCGTCTTTATTTTTCCCATAGAGCTTATAATATAGCGTGAAGTAAAATAACACTTGCATTATTAGCTAGATTATGTTATACTTGTAGTTAAGTAGATTTTGCTTTGAGTTATGCATGAAACTGAGACTTCAAAATTTATCAAGGAGATGGTAAGATGTACCGCTTGTTGTTAACAAGAAAATCTTCCGATGGATTTTATCAAATCAAAATCTACGGAGGTCGGTTATGAAGAGAAAGAGTTCTTTGTTTGTTAAGCTACCATTATATTGTATATTTATATTACTATCATTGGCATGTGCAACAACGGGAAATACTGGAATTTATAAAGAAAGGTATGAAGAAATAGTGGAAATGACAGGATCAAAAGATTCTATTTATACAAAGTCCAATTTGATTTTTGTTGATGTATTTAGACATGCTGATGCTGTTATTCAATATTCGGATAAGGAAGCTGGAGTTATAAAGGGAAAATACATTTCGACAATTAATGTTGGATTGACGGGAAGTTATAATGTTGTTTCTATAATTGAGGTGTCTGCAAAAGATGGAAAATATAGGATAAGTATGTCAATAGCCGATATTACAACCCGTAGTTCCTGGGATGGAAGGATGATTTCTGTAGCTCCAAACGATACTGTATTGAAACCTCTTAATGACGAATGGCAGAATCTTGCCGCTTGCTTTCATGAAGAAATGCTCAAAGACAGTTCCTGGTGATAGGACAAATTTGGTGTGTAAGATAAAAATTTTACTTGCCTCTGTATTATTATCAGGGGCAATTTTTATCTACATTCTTTTAAGAGGTACAGAAAAATTATTTGTCGTAACTAAAATAAATTCGATCGCTCCTTTAATTCCTGTTTTTGAAGGGATAAAGTGTTCATGTCGCTTTATAACAGGGTATCTGGTCGATATACTTTGGTATACGTCATTTTGTATAATAAGTTCCCTTCATGAGAATTGGCATGGATTTTTTGAAGCTTTTTTCATTGCAACTATACTAGAATTTATGCAAAGAAAATTTAAAATCCTTGGAACATTTGATGTAATTGATATATTGATTTACTTTCTAATTACTCTGCTTTTTTTCTTTATTTTCCTTTATAAACAAAAAAATAAATTTCACAATATATTATGAGACCTAAATATACGAACAAATCCGTTTGTTTTTACTTGCGGATTTGCTCATTGCCGGTGAGATTTACTTAGAATCTTGCTTTGTGAAAATCACAGCAGGGGAATAATCCTTCCCACCACAGCATGCAGATGCTCGTCGGAAAGACCGAAATCCATCTGGCGGTAGGTCCATGCGGCTCGTCCGATTTTGTATTTTTCAAAGACAGAGTGGATGGCCTCGAACCATTTTACAGTGGCTTCCGGTTCCGCTTTGTTTATGACTCCGTACTCTCCGCAATAAAGGGGGACGTTCCTTTCCTCGGCAAGTCTCACGGCCTTTGAGAAAAGTGTCTCGAATACGCTTTCGTCAAATATTCCGTCCATGGTCTTCATTGAGCCGATGTACTGCTTGAACATTTTTTCCATGTTATCATGGTAGATTTTTGAGTCCACCGGGAATGAGATTGCGAAATCAGGACGCATACCGATCGGCTCAAGCCAAGAGGCTGCCTGATGCGTGAACAAAAACGGCTCGTAGCAGTGGAAATTGTAGACTACAAAATCATCCTGTGGAAGGGGAAGGTCGGGGAGGGCGTCTATGCTGTTGTTCCAGTATCCCCCGATAAGAATATAGGCCTTGGGGCAGACTGTCCTTATCCGCTTAATGCATTCCGTCGCGATGCGGTTCCAGCTTTCCGAAAATGCCTTGTCGGTCACTTCATTCAGGAGCTCAAAGGCGATGTCGTCATTGTTGCCGAAGCGTTTTGCAATCTCCAGCCAGAGACGGTAGAATCTTTCCTGCAGGTCGGGGCTGTCAAAGAATCCGGTCTGATTTTCCCCGGTGTCAAAGGAATATCCCGCGGTCTTGTGCAGGTCAAGGATTATGTTGAGCGAGTTTTTCCGGCACAGATCCACGGCTCTCTGTATGCGCGCGAATCCCTCCTCAAGATAGGAGCTCCCGTCCTCGCTTTCAAGGATATTGTAGTCAATGGGAAGACGCACGTGGTCAAGTCCCCATGATGCGATGACAGAAAAATCATCTTCCTTTATGAATCCGTCAAGCCGTTCCTTTGAATAGTCGCACTGTGAGAACCAACCGCCGAGGTTCACTCCTTTTTTGAATCCCGCAAAATCCCTCATAATCTTCCTCTTTCAAATTTCGTTTTGTGCACGGCTCAGATGTATTTCTGGTACTTTTTTTCGATATCCTTAATCAGCTTGTACTCAAAGGAATCTACCAGCGCCATCCATGAGGCCTCAACCACGTCGCAGCTCACGCCCATTGTGGTCCAGCTGTCACTTCCGTCGGAACTTTCAATCAGTACGCGGACACGGCTTGCAGTCGCGCTTTTGCTGTCCAGAACACGAACCTTGTAGTCGGTAAGGTGAATCTGCTCCACCGCCGGATAGAATGTCTTGAGTGCTGATCGGAGCGCGTTGTCCAAAGCGTTGACAGGTCCGTTTCCTTCTCCCGCCGCCACCTGGATGTGATCCTCCACCGCGATCTTCACCTGTGCGAATGCGTAGAGTCCCTCCTCAATCAGCGGAATTTCGCCGCTTGTCTTGTAGTAATGCAGCTTGAAGAAGGGCTGATATTTTCCGATGGCCTTTCTGACCAAAAGCTCGAAGCTTCCGTCCGCTCCCTCGAACTGATATCCCTGGTGCTCCTTTTCCTTGACTTCCTTGATGATTTCAGCGACCACCGGATCAGATTTTTTGATTGAGGCGTCGAACTTGTTGATTTTTTCTATTATCATGCTGCGTCCGGCGACCTCGCTCATAAGGAAGGTTCTCTCATTGCCGACCAGATCCGGAGAGATGTGCTCGTAAGCCGAGGGATTTTTCAAAACAGCGTCAATGTGCATTCCGGCTTTGTGTGCGAACGCGCTCTGTCCCACGTAGGGAAGTCCAGCGCCCAGCTTGATGTTTGTGATTTCAGCGACCCTGCGGCAGATCGGTGTGAGCTTCTTGATGTTCTCTTCCGGGATGCATTTGTAGCCCATCTTGAGCTGGAGGTTCGCGATGATTGTGGAGAGGTTGGCGTTTCCGGTTCTCTCGCCGAATCCGAGTAGGACTCCCTGAACATGTGTCGCTCCTGACTCAACCGCAATCAGTGAATTCGCCACCGCAAGTCCTGAGTCATTGTGAGTGTGTATTCCGATTTTTACCGCCTTGGAGAATTTTTCAACCACAGCAGAAACGGCATCCCTCAAATCTCCCATCATGCAGCCACCCTTTGTTTCACAGAGGCACAGAACCGTAGCTCCACCATTTACGGCAGCTTCGAGGGACTTCAATGCGTACTCAGGATTTTTCTGGTAGCCTGTAAAAAAATGCTCGGCGTCATACATGACGTTGCGTCCGCGTTTGGTAAGATATTCACAAGTGTCGCGAATCATCTCAAGATTTTCGTCCAAACTTGCGTGGAGAATTTCCGTTACCTGAAAGTCCCAGCTTTTTCCGAAAATCACGGTGTCCTCGGTCTCTGCCGAAAGAAGGCTTTGAAGGTTCGCGTCCTCAGCACAGGATGAGTCCTTTCTGCGTGTGGAGCCGAATGCGACCAGCCTTGAGTTCTCAAGTTTCAGTGCCCGTGCCCTCTGGAAAAATTCCATGTCCTTGGGATTGCTTCCCGGATTTCCGGCTTCAATGTATTTTACGCCCAGCTCATCAAGTGCCTGCACGATGTGGATTTTGTCCTGAACGGAATAGGAGATTCCCTCTCCTTGTGATCCGTCCCTTAAAGTTGAGTCTAAAACGTCAATAGAAGTCATGTGTTCCTCCGGCATGAAATTGAGTTGTAATATTATAGTAGAAAACCGTGCATGATGTAAAGGGGGAGGTGAAGGTGAAAGGTGAGAGTTGAAAGGTGAAAGTTGATAGGTGAGAGTTGAAAGTTATCAATTTTCGATTTTCAGTTTTCAGTTTTCAGTTTTCCCTTACTTGCCAAATATTGTGCAAAGGGATATAATCAGCACATGAATACATTTCCTTTGACACACGAGCAGCTTGTGGAGCTGACGAAAAAATATCCCACGCCTTTTTACATTTATGACGAGAAGGCGATTCGTGAGAACATGCGTTATTTTACTAAGGCATTCAGCAATTTCCCGGAGTTCCGTGAGTATTTCGCGGTGAAGGCGCTTCCCAATCCCTACATTCTGAAAGTGCTTGAGAGCGAGGGTTGTGGCGGTGACTGCTCATCACTTCCTGAGCTGATTCTTTGCGAGAAATCTGGAATCACCGGAAAGAGAATCATGTTCACAAGCAACGACACTCCTGCAGAAGAGTTTCAGTATGCCGAAAAACTTGGCGCAATAATCAATCTGGATGACATCACGCACATTGATTATCTGTGGAACGCGCTCGGAGGACGGATGCCTTGCACAATCTGTTTCAGGTATAATCCGGGTCCATTGAAGCAGGGAGGAAATGCGATTATCGGTAAGCCGGAGGAGGCAAAGTACGGTCTGACACGCGAGCAGATGATCGAGGCATATAAAATCTGCGCGAAATCCGGGGTAAAGCATTTTGGCCTTCACACTATGGTCGCTTCCAACGAGCTGAATCCTGATTTTTTTGTGGACACCGCGAAGATTGTCTTTGAGCTTGTGCTTGATGTTCAGAAAGAGTGCGGCGTGAACATTGAGTTTGTTGATTTGGGAGGAGGCGTCGGAATCCCCTACAGGCCTGGTCAGAAAAAGGTTGATTTGGAATATGTGTCCGCGAAGATTCATGAGCTTTACGAGAAGATGATTGTTCCGGCGGGGCTTGATCCAATGGCCGTGTGCTTTGAGTGCGGTCGTCCGATTACGGGTCCCTACGGATATCTTGTCACAAAGGCGATTCACCACAAGCATATCTACCGCGAGTACGTGGGATGTGATGCTTCCATGGCTGATTTGATGAGGCCCGGAATGTACGGCGCGTATCACGAGATTCAGGTGAGCGGAAAGGAGAATCTTCCGAAGGATCATGTTTACGACGTTACGGGAAGTCTTTGCGAGAACTGCGATAAATTTGCGGTGCAGAGGGAGCTTCCTCAGATTGACGAGGGAGACCTGCTCATAATCCATGATGCCGGTGCCCACGGTCGCTCGATGGGATTCAACTACAACGGAAAGCTCAGGGCTGGGGAACTGCTTTTGAGAAGCGACGGCTCAGTCACCCAGATCCGAAGAAGGGAGACCATTGACGATTATTTCGCCACTCTGGATTTCTCCGGTCTGGATTCGTTCAAGGCATAAATCGGGCTATAATATAGAAGAAATAAGAGACAACTCTAAATAAGAAATCCGGCACTCGCTTTTGAATGCCGGATATTTTTTTTGAGAAAAAGATTTTTGACACGCTGACTGACACTTCAATCGTCAATCAGATTTTTCCGTGCTTAGTACCAGATTGAGCTCTGGTCTTCCCAATCCACCAGTTCTTCGGGTTTGAAGAAAAGATTAATTTCACGTGCTGCACTTTCGTCGCTGTCGCTTGCATGGATGATGTTGTGTGATGTGTGGGAACAGAAATCACCTCTGATTGTGCCGGGAAGCGCATCCACGGGATTCGTAGCTCCAGTCATCTTGCGGACCAAAGTTACGCAGTCATCGCCCTGCCATACCATCGCGACAACGGGACCGCTTGTGATGTAGTCCACGAGTGGATCGTAGAAGGGCTTTCCCTTGTGCTCGGCATAATGCTCGGATGCAAGTTCAGGTGAAATATTCATAAGTTTGAGTCCGACAAGCTTCAGACCCTTTTTCTCAAGGCGGCCAATGACCTCGCCTACAAGCCTGCGGTTAAGTACACCGGGCTTCAACATTGCAAAACATCTGCTACTCATTGTCACAGAATACAATAAATCACTTTTTTTTTCAAGGGTTTTCAAGGATTTTTTATAAAGGCAGATACATGAAAATACAGTTTCTGTCATACATCGGTTTTACGTGCTCGTGAACGAATGCTTCCATTTCATCTGGCAGACGGTGGAAGCCAAATGATTGATAGTGGCCGATGAGATCATCTTGAGGTAGCGCGTAAATATGCATTGCCTGAACACCTACGATTTGAGCTGTAAATTGGGCAATCGGCAGTATGAAATTGGCGAACATGTCTTTTCCGATTTTGGAAATTTCGGGGTGCTGTCTCCGGTAGGCTGAATTTACGGCAAAGTTTGAAAGCTCAATAGAGGGAACCGAATAAAATGTTATGTCGTCATCAGATTCTTTTTCCCTTCCGCTGTCAAGGGTAAAAAGTCCTGTTCTCAGTGAAAAATATCCTGCGAGTTCCTTGGTTTTCTTGTCGCGGACGAGGTATGTGCGGTTGGAGCGTTTGCGTTCCTCATATTCCGCCATGTTTTTCAAATAGAATTCCAGGCCTTTGCCGGTCGGTTTGTCAACGACAAAGTTTTTAATGTCCTCAAGATTTACGGGACTTTCAAAAAGATGCTCATAAACGTAAAGGTCTGTTTCAATTGGTGCCTTGAACATTTACCTTCTCCATGCAGTCATTATTGCCTGATCTTCCTCTGATAGTTCTGCAAGGCGTTCCCTTTCATATTCATCCACCTCTTTTTTCAGCTGCTCGATCGGGGCTTTGGGACTGTTCAGTATGTGTAAAATAATGCGTTTCGCCATGTTGTCGTCCGGCAAACGGTCAAGTGCTTGCTGCTGTGACATAGTTCTCATAAGCATCCTCCTGTATATATAATATAACATAATTTTTCATAAAAGAAAAGAATTATCCGTGTATAAGATTTAAATAGGGATTTGTAAACTTTGATTCCGTGGTATTTCCTTGACAAAATCCAAAATCCTACATAGAATGAAATTATGAAGAGAAAGTTTTATAAAAAAAGTTTGAACATCCGCTTGCCATGATTTTCAGTGCATGGGATATACCGTGCCGGCCTTAAGTCGAAACTGTCTTCATAATTAATTCGCACAAAACTAAGTCCTGATTTCTTTTTGGAATTTCAGTGGCGATGTTTTATATTTTAAATATGAGGAGAAATCAAATGAAAAAAGTTGTACTCTTTGCCCTCGTTCTTGCTGTGTCTCTTGGATTTGCGGGGAACGCAGGGGCGGAAGGATGGTATTCAGGCCTGGAGTTTGGCGGTGAAACTCAATTTGAGTTCGCGGTCGGAGGCATGAATGAGCATGAGCTTGGGGACTTTGCCGTGAATGTGGATGCGGCATGGCCTTTACCCTTGGGATTTTCCGAGGACGCAGTTTTTAATGCTGTTGGATTTAGCACTCAGGCAGGTGTGTTTTTCCCGCTTGGAAAAAAGGATTACATTGACAGCTGGTGGGGCATGGATTTTTCTCTCGGTGCTTACGTGGACTTGAGGATAAACGAGCTGATTACAATCCGGCCTGAGCTTGCCGCGGATTTGAGGCTGAACATGGTGAAATCGGAATCTCGGAGCGCGGATGGAACATATACGGATTTAGGAGCGAGATTGGGTGCCACGGTTTTATTTGATGTTTTCAAAAACGGTTTGATTCTAAAGACCGGCGCTGACTATGCGATTTTCCCGGAGAAAGAAAATGTCTGCCACTACATCGGAATAAATCTTGGCGCGGCTTACAGATTCAATTGATGAGTCTTCCGCATAATCTCTAACAAAAACAGGAGTTTTTTATGAAAAAGAAATATATTTTATTTAACCCGGCAATTCTATGCATAATCGCGTCTGTTTTGGTCCTTGCCTCATGCAGTCATTTTCTGGAGGATTTGAACAGGCCGGAAGGTTTTGAAAAGATTTCTGGAGCCAGATATGACGGTTTGACATCGGTAACACCAGTTTCTGGCGTATTCACATCAGGCCATACGGTGACAATTCCCGACCTTTACGTCTGTCCCCACGAGGTGACGCAAAAGGAGTATGAGACCTACTGTTCTTACCTTGGCGAAGCTACGAACAGCGGTGGTCAGCGAATGAACCTGCATCCAAACGGAAATTTCGGTGTCGGAGGAAATCATCCGGTGTACTATGTGAACTGGTATGATGCGATTGCCTACTGCAACAAGAGGAGCATTGCCGAGGGACGTACGCCCTGCTACACTGTGAATGGAGATACGGATTATACCCATTGGGCAGGGGGATACATACCATCAAGCTCTGGTAATCTGACATATAATATCTGGAACACCGTGGAATGTGACTTTTCCGCCAACGGATACCGTCTGCCTACAGAAGCTGAGTGGGAATACCTTGCAAGGGGAGGAAGCTGGAATTCATCTACATATTCCGGCAGTGACAGTCTTGACGATGTTGCATGGCACAGGAATAACAGTACTGAAAATGGAAATGAAAAATGTCATCCGGTAATGACAAAGGCTCCGAATTCCCTTGGCCTTTATGACATGAGTGGAAATGTCCGGGAATGGTGCTGGACTACGGGCTCAGAGCAGACAAAACGTATTGTACGTGGCGGCGCTTATAACGAAAATATAGATGATGTTTATGAGGTTTCTGACCGAAGGCCTAACTTTCCGTATACCCGGTCTGAACTAATAGGCTTCCGTGTAGTCTGTACCGCAGAGTAAGTTGTGAGTGGAAAGGATCCTGAGTCAAGTTCTGGATGGCTTTTGGCTCAGGATTGCAGCCCTCCGTTTTTTATCTTTCCGCTTATTTTTTCTAAAGTTCCCCATTCCCTGTCCGATAATAAAAATGTGCAGGGATTCCGGCGGACGGGTCATTCGACATCCAGACGCCTGCCGGAGAGATTGCATGTCCAGAGGACCAAAGTTTGCGCTTTGGTTCTTTTTTTTGCTCTCAAATGTAATTTGACTTTAAAACAGTCTTAATAATTCGGAGCCGTGTGCAGGAATTGTTCTTGTGAGCTCGGCATCTCCTTGTAATGGGAAGAGATCTTTTTTCTGCCACAAATCCCTGACCGAGTAGGTTTTTGACTCTGAGACACCTTGAATCTCACACAGCCGTACCGAGACTTCCCTTTCCTCATCGCTCAGATTGAAGAGTCCCACGTTTATGGCCATGCCTTTTGCGGGGCATCCGTTTCCGTGACTTGCCCACACGCACTGGTTCTCGTCCTTTGTCACAAGGAACGCTCCATGGGAATTTTTCTCAAGCGAAAGGACTTCCTCGTTTGTGAGTAGGGCGAGAGTTGCGTCGTCAATCTGCGGAAGGTCGGTTCCAATCATCAGTGGACTACGGAAAATGCACCAAAGGCTCATCATTGTTTTCTGCTCGTCGGGAGTGAGCCGCGTGTACCATTCGTTGCCGAATCCCTTGCCGAGTTTACCGAGCGGGAGCATGTCGCAGTCGGGCCAGTTTCCACCTCCCACGTGTCTCTGCCATACCTCGCACCGTTCGAACATCGCTTTTAAAAGCGGCCATGTGTCCCAGAAATCGTCGGTGATTCTCCACATGTTCGCATATTTCTCAAGGTGCCATGCCTTTTCAATCACGGCGGGTCCCGGGCTGAGGGAGAGAACCATCGCGCGTCCCGAGTGCTCTATGGCGGCGGCAATCATCTCAATCTCTTTTTCGGCTGAGTAGGGATTTGCCGGATACATGTTCGTGTTGCAGATGTCGTCCACCTTCACGTAATCCACGCCCCATGAGGCATAGAGGCTGAAAATGCTGTCGTAATATTCCTGCGCTCCCTTTTTCGTGTGGACCACTCCGTACATGTCACCGTTCCAACGGCTTATGCTGAAGGGATTCGCAATCTGGTCGGCGGTAACGTCTGTTCCAAGGATTTTCGTGTGATTGGCAGCACAGATTCTGGGAATGCCCCGCATGATGTGGATTCCGAACTTGAGGCCGAGAGAATGGATGTAATCGGCAAGCGGCTTGAATCCTTTTCCGTCCCTGCTCGAAGGAAATCGGTTGGGAGCCGGAATCTGCCTTGAGTACTCGTCTATGCAAAAGTGACTGAACGGAATGTACTGCACGTGGGGATTCATTTTTCCTGCGTCGGGATCAGACCACTGTATGTCAATGACCACATATTCCCAGCCGTATTTTTTCAGATTTTTTGCCATGAAGTCAGCGTTTGCCCTGACCTCATCCTCATTGACCATAGTATTGTAATAGTCGTAGCTGTTCCAACCCATAGGCGGAAATGGAGCCACATCATTTTTTGAATACATAAATACCTCTCAATAAAAAGGCCCCCGGGAGATTTTCCTGAGGGCTAGTTTTACTAAAGATTAGAGCTTTGAAAGCTTTTCATTCACGAGTGCGGAGGCCATCTTCGGGTTTGCCTTTCCCTTGGATTCCTTCATCACCTGGCCCGTAAGCCAGCCGATTACGTTTGTCTTTCCTCCCTTGAAGTCTTCCACGGCCTTGGGGTTCGCCGCAATCACCTGGTCAACGATGGCTTCGATCGCGCTGTTGTCGCTCACTACTTCCATTCCCTTTTCCTTGATGATTTCGGACGGCATCTTGTTCGTGGAAAGCATCTCCGCGAAAACGGTCTTTCCCTGGGCCGATGAAATCTTTCCGTCAGCGATGATGTTCACAAGCTCCGTGATGTGCGCGGGTTTTATCTTCACGTCGTTGATTGTCTCGTTCTTTTCGTTGAGTACGGCAAGCAGCTCGGCGAGAATCCAGTTGGCGACCTTCTTCACGTCCTTCGCACCCTTGGCGGCTTCCTCAAACCAGAGCGAGAGATCGCGTGTGGATGTGAGTGTCTCAACGTCGAAATCGGAAAGTCCGTATTCTTTCCTGAAACGGTTGCGTTTTGCCTCGGGGAGCTCACCGACTTTTGACGCGGCTCTCTGAATCAGCTCCTCGCTTACGGAAAACGGCTTGATGTCCGGCTCAACCACAAAGCGGTAGTCCACGAATGAGTTTTTGGTACGCTGAACAACGGTCTGTCCCTTTGCCTCATCCCAGCCCATAGTGACCTTGAATCCGGGGTTGAATTCCTGACGGTCGTTGATGAATTCCTCAAGCTGTCTCTTTGCTTCGTAGGTACAAGCGTCGCGGATTACACGGAATGAGTTCAGGTTCTTGATTTCGCTGATAGGTGTGTGCCAGAGCTTTCCGTCCTCCCACACGTTCAGGTTGATGTTCGCGTCGCACCTCATGTTTCCTTCCTCAAGGTTTCCGTTGGTGACACGCACGTATCGGAGGATTTCCTGCACGGTCTCCATGAAAAGGGCCGCTTCCTCAGGGCTGGACATGTCGGGCTTTGTGACAATCTCAATCAGCGGAGTTCCCGAGCGGTTGTAGTCAATGTATGAGTGTGCTCCCTGCAAGTGCAAGGATTTACCAACGTCTTCCTCAAGGTGGATTCTTTCGACCCTTACGCGGCGGTATTTTCCGTCAATGATGCAGTCCTCGCCGATGAAATTCTTCGGACGGAATTTCTCGCCTCCAATCTGCTGGTCCTTTGGAAATTTCGCGATGGGTAAATCCACGTGTCCGTCGGTACAGAGCGGAATGTCGTACTGGGTAATCTGATATCCCTTGGTAAGGTCGGGATAGAAATAATGCTTGCGGTCAAATTTTGTGAAGCGCGCAATCTTGCAGTTGAGTGCCTGTCCCGCCACGGCTCCAAGCTCCACGTATCCCTTGCTGATTCTGGGCATGGCTCCCGGAAGACCGAGACACACCGGACACACGCGGGTATTGGGCATTCCACCATAGCGGTTCTCGCACGCACAGAACGCCTTTGTATTTGTCAGCAGCTGCGTATGAATCTCACAGCCTATCACGATTTCATATTTATCTATTGGCATAAAATTATCTCCTTAAGCTTCCTTGATGGGACTTCCGCAACCGGGATGCTCGTTTTCCCATGACTGTGCGACGCGGAGGATTTTTGCCTCGCTGAACATGGGACCCGCGAACTGTATTCCTACCGGCATGGGGTCGTTTCCTTCCGTGTGTCCGCATGGTACGGAGATTGACGGAATGCGCGAGAGATTTACGAAAACCGTGAAGAGGTCGCTCAGGTACATTTCAAGCGGGTCGTCCACTTTTTCTCCCAGACGGAAAGATGCGGTGGGGCAGGTGGGACAAAGAATCAGGTCGTAGCTTTCAAAAAGTTTGGCCACATCCCTCTGGATTCTTGCGCGCACTGACATTCCCTTTTTGTATGTGTCGCCCGAGAACTGTTCGGAAAGCACGTAGTTTCCGATGATGATTCTTCGCTTTACCTCAGGTCCGAATCCGGCAGAGCGTGTGTCCACATAAAGTTGGTCGTAGCCCTCACCGTTGTCAATTCTCTGTCCGTAGCGGATTCCGTCGAAGCGGCTCAGGTTTGACGCTGCCTCGGAAAGTGCAATCACGTAATATGACGCGATGGAAGCCTCAAGTACGGGAAGATCGACAGTCTCAATCTTCGCTCCCTTTGCCTCGAACCATGCGCGTGTGTCGGCGAAAACTTTTCCAACGTCGGCGGCCAATCCCTTGCTCTCAAGGAACTGCTTGGGGATGGCAATCTTGAGCTTTGAGATTTCCTCGTCGCTCATTGCCTTAAGATTTTTCAAACTGTCTGATTCAGGAAGGTCTGCTGATGTGTCATCGTAAAAATCAACTCCGCTCATTACCGAGAGAGGAAGCGCGATGTCCTGAGGCGTGTGACCGAGGATTCCTACCTGATCAAGGGATGATCCGTAAGCGACCACACCCCAGCGGCTGAGGACTCCGTAAGTCGGCTTGAGTCCGTAGATTCCGCAATATGACGCGGGAAGACGCACGGATCCACCGGTCTCTGTGCCCAATCCGAAGAGCGCCTGGTTTGCTGCGACTGCGGCTGTTGAACCACCGGATGATCCACCCGAGACATAAGCGCGGTTGATCGGATTTCTCGTGGGACCGTAGCTTGAGTATTCCGTGGAGGAGCCCATTGCGAACTCATCCTGATTGCATCTTCCGAGTGGGATTGCGCCTGCTTCCATGAGCCTGTTGATTACGGTCGCGTTGTATGGAGCCACATAACCCGCAAGAATTTTTGACGAGCATGTGAGCCTTTTTCCGCGCACGGAGATATTGTCCTTGTTCGCGAAGGGAAGTCCGAGAAGGGGCTTCTTTTCAAAAAGGGAGTCCAGAGATCCTTCCGCACGGGCCTTTGCAATCTCCTCGTCGGCTGCCTTTGCGAGTTTCAGGGCATCGTCGTACATTTCAATGAATGCGTTGAGGGGAAGATCTGATTTTTTGTCCGCCTCGAATGTGCTGATTGAATCCTGCACCAATTTTTCGCTTGTTGTCTTACCGGACTTGAGAGCGTCCACTGCTTCTTTAATGGTCTGCATCAGGCTCCCTCCCCAAGGACTTTCGGCACCTGGAAATATCCGTCCAGGAAGTTGCCCTCGTTGATTTTCTTTACGTCGTGCATTTCAAGTCCCGCAACAATCTCATCCTCGCGCAATGCGTCGGCCTTTGTGGTGGGATATGCGTCGTAGGGATTCTCGCTGTCATCATACTTTGAGAGAATGTCAAAATATCCAACAATATCGTCAACCTGCTTTTTCAGGGTCGCCATGTCCGTGCTTTCCGGAGAAAGTCTTGAGAGGTACAAAAGCTTTTCCAGCGTGTCCTCGTTTACTTCTGTTTTTCTTGTTGAGTCACTCATGCGTGCTATTATATAGAAAAAAATTGATTTAGGGAAGTAGAAAGTGGAAAGATGAAAGTGGAAAGATGAAAGTGGAAAGATGAAAGTGGAAAGCTGTGCGTTTCTCATTCCTTACCTCTTACCTTTATCTTATTACCTCGTAGAGGAGGGCGACCGGCAGCTGGAGGAACCAGGTGATGAATAAGGTGTAAATGATGTGGCAGATAAGGCGGTTGCGGCGTACAAGTTTCTGCAGGGAGATAAGTCTTTCGGCGTTCTCGGGAAAATCTATTTTGTTGAACTCGTCGAAGGATTTCATGTAGGCTCTTCTTTCCTTTTGGTAGTAAGCTCCTCTGGGGGGAAGCTGCGAGCCGTATTGGGAATATCCCTCGGCAATCGTGTACGCAAGAGCTTCGTGCTTTCCGTCCTTCAGAAGTGCCGACGAGATTTCCGGGGCCGCCGCAAGATATTTTTTCATGGTGATCATATTGAGAATGAGCAAAATCATCATGCTGAGCCACATTGATAATGGAATCGCGACATAAAAGACACCGATTTTTGGTCCGAGAATCAGGAGTGAAATGAGTGAGAGAGCGAGAAAAATCATTGAGACGAGCCGTGATTTCATTTTTGTTTTATATAAAACTATCTCCCTCTCCCTTATCAAGAGCGTGATGGAAAGAAAAAGAAATGCCGTTGAAAGAGCCGTCAGTACGATTGAAATCCACGTCATAAAATCCTCCTCTCGGTTACTCAGCGAAACATTTGAGGCTTCCCTTTTGGAAGGTCCATTCCGGGGTGCGGAGAGTGGCATCCTCAACGTAGTACCAGGGACTGATTTTGTCGAAGCTTTTTAAAAGGTGGAATTCCTGGCTCGGCATGTAGCTCTGTCCCAAAAGCATGATTTTCTTTCCCGTGGATTTGTTTTCCGCGACATCCAGAACGAGAATGACATGTCCCGGTGTTCCTCCGTAGATGAAAAAATCCCCCGGTTCGATGTCCCTTATATCCTTTGCCTTGGATTCCTGTGAGAGCGACAGGGTTCCCGCATAGTTGTAGATGAATTTCAGATATTCTTCAAAAACGCTCCGGTCGTCTCCTTTCTTTCCACCGCTTTTCCATTTGGTCTGATTCCCGGAGACTGAGACTCTTTCACCCTGGACAAATTTGGAAAAAGGAACGTCCATTCCGTTGGTGAGATGAAAGTGGATTTCCGAAAAACGCTTCTGCGAGTAGAGATATTCCGCGCGCAGCTTGATTACGGCATCCGCACATTGGATGAGGTCCGTGGTGAGGATGGGCATGTCGAAAACGGACTCGTGGACATTGCTCCATTTTTTCTCTCCGTTGTAGAGCAGGACTGGGGAGCCGTATGCCTTCAGCGGGTAAGTGCGAAGAAATTGTGCGAAGGATTTTTCATCCGCTTTTACGCGCACGTAATTTTCGGGGACGGGAAATCTTTCGGCGATGTTTTTTCCGCTTTTGAAAATCTGTCCTGAGCACGCCGAGAGCGCAATCAGCAGAACCTGTATGAATGCGGCTGTCTTTTTCATTTTATGCTCCTAAAAGTTCACGGATGCCTTTTTTGTCACATCCACTTTTCTTCTATTATATAACATATATTGCATCCCCGCAAGATTTTCTATTGAAACGATTGCTTTTTTATGCTACACTTTTTCACTATGAATGATAATGTAAAGACGGCGCTCGTGACTGGTGCGTCGCAGGGTGTCGGACGAGAGATTTCGCTGATCCTTGCAGGAAAGGGCTGGGACGTGATTGTCGTGGCCAGATCGGTTGACAAGCTTGCCGCACTGAAAAAAGATATTTTGCAGGATTTCCCGGACCGCAAGGTTTACGAGTGTCCCTGTGATTTGGCTTCCTCTGACGGTCCCGAAAAAATTATGGACTTTTGCACTCAAAATTCGCTGACCGTGGATTTACTCATAAACAACGCCGGTTGTGGTCTCTTCGGCGAGAGCGTGGAGCTTGGCGATTCCGTAATTCCGATGCTGAATCTTAACGTGACGGCTTTGACCCGAATGTGTGCACTCTTTGGAAAAGCGATGAAGGAGCGTGGATTGGGCTCCATTTTGAATATTGGCTCCATCGCGGGAAATCAGCCGTCGTCATATTTTGCTTCTTATGCAGCTACAAAAAGTTATGTGTTCAATTATTCTCTTGCGCTTCGGCATGAGCTTGGTCAGTACGGTGTGAACGTCACTTTGGTGCAGCCGGGATATATCAGGACAGCGTTTGACAATCAGTGCGGAATCACCAGCGAGAAATATAAGAAATTTTCCTATAATAACGGAATGACGGCGAGGGCGGTCGCGAAGTGTGCTGTGAAATCGGTTCTGGCAAAACGCTCTTATGTCAGGGCGGGAATCAGGAACAAACTGATTGCATTTTTCTGCGGAATGCTTCCAAGAAATTTCCTTGCGTGGGTCATGGCGAACAGCGTCAGAAACATGACTAAGGACAGCAAACCGCAAGTTGCAGACACTTCAAAATCAAACTGAGAGGGTAAAAATGAAACACAATACATCCATAGTTCCAAAGCTGCTTTTTTCACATCCAAGACTTGCTTTTGGTCTTGCGCGTGCGTTCAGCAAAATGGAGATAGCGAGACGGTTCAAAAAACGCCACACTTACGGATATAATCACATGAAGAATTTTGCGCTGATTTATCTGAAGCTCACTCCGGTCTGCAATCTGCACTGCGTGATGTGCGGTCAGCGCGGGGACAGGGGAGTTCTTCGCGGCAAGGCGGGTCAGGACGCTGCTAAGACAATCGTGCCGCTTGAGGGATATAAAAAACTTATTGACGAGCTCAAATCCGTAAAGCCGATTTATTATGTTTGGGGCGGAGAGCCTTTCCTTTATCCTCAGTTGTGTGAGCTTGTAAAATACATTCAGGATTCCGGCAGCCTCTGTGCAATCAACACCAACGGAACCCTTTTGGAAAAATATGCCGAGCGCATTGTCGCCGACGGATGGCACAATATTTTCGTGAGCCTTGACGCATTCAGGGATGTGAACGATGCGATGCGCGGTAAGGGAAGCTACGACAATGTTGTGAAGGGATTTGAGGCAATCAACCGCGAGAAGAAGAAGCAGGGTAAGTCTCTTCCGATTATGGGAGTCGTTACTACGGTCACGAGCATGAACTACGAGGTGCTTCCTGATTTGGCCGAGGCCTGCAAGGAATTCGACCTCACGTGGCACATCTACAATCTGGGAACTTACACCAACGACGAGATTCTTGAGACCCACAAGAAGTACATGAAGGAGCATCTTGACACCGACATCTACATGCTCGACGGATACAATACCGGCTACAACAAGGGAATTGACGGAGCGAAGGCACACAGCATCCTCAACAAGATTCATCACACGGATTATGGCTACCTGAGCATAACGGTACCGGCTTTGAATCCTGAGAAAACCCACGAGTATTACGCCGAGCTTGACACACATGTGCGTGACAGCTGCATTGTTCCGTGGTGCCAGGCAAATGTCTGCTATAACGGAGACGTGACTTTCTGTGCCGATTACAACGAATATGTTTTGGGAAACATTCAAGAGCAGAGCTTCAAGGAAATCTACAACGGAGACAGGGCGAACAAATTCCGTGAGGAAATCCTCAAGTGCGAGGGACGCATTTTCCCCGGCTGCGTAAGGTGCTACCAGAACATGCTCTTCGGCGCGAAAATCAAGGGCTACTGATTAAGTGGAAAGTGGAGAGATGAAAGTGGAAAGTTTTTATCCATATTTCAGCTTTCCACTCTCCGTTTTCAACTCTCCACTCGTTAACTATCTTTGTTTTTTGAACTTTGTCTTTTCAATCTGCTTTTCTTTTGAGAGTTCTTTCAGCATTTCTTTTTTCTCGTTTTCCTTCTGAACCTTTTTGCTTTCGCTTGTGTCCCATGAGACTTCAACCGAGCGATGCTCTATTCCGGGAATTCTCTGGAAAGTGAGACAGGTCGCCGCATGCACGGTGATTCCACGGTTTCTTGAGACGTAACCCACGATCGGATCTCCGGGCTTGGGGTCGCAGCATTTTGCTATGGTCACGAGGAAATTCGTTGTGTCACCGATTCTGATTCTTCCTGTGAACGTACTTTCAGCGACTTTCTTTTTTCTGTGCCGTCCCTCAATGGCCCTCTGTTCCGCGACTTGCTGTGAGTGCAGGGTGTTTGCGGCAATCTCGGCATCTCTTTTTGCAAGGGCCTCCCTGTCGATGTATGTGGGGTCGTTCGCAATGAGCCATGAGTGAATCTTCTGCCTTGCCTTTGAGGTCTTCACGGATTTGAGCTGTGCCTGCGTGGGATGAGCCTGGGGATTCGTGAGGATTTCCACAATCTGAGTGTTCTTAAGCTCCGCGCTCAACGGGATGATTTTTCCGTCCGCCTTTGCTCCCACGATTTTTTCACCCACGGCCGAGTGAATTGCATAGGCAAAATCAATTGCGTTCGCACCGGTCGGCAGCTCCTTCACGTCACCTTTCGGAGTGAACACATAGATTGAGTCTCCCAGAAGCTCGTTCTTAAGCTCGGTGAAAAATGCCTCGTCGTTCAGCTTTTCCGCCCTGAGTTCCCTGAGCTGATTGAAGATGCTCAAATCCTCCGCGCGAACCATGTCCTTGTTGGTTCCCTTTTTGTAGAGCCAGTGGGACGCGACTCCATGCTCGGCCACATTGTGCATCTCGACCGTGCGTATCTGAATCTCAAGGGGCTTTCCCTCGCAGATTACGGTCGTGTGCAGGGACTGATATCCGTTGGCTTTCGGCATGGCGATGTAGTCCTTGAACCTACCGTCCATGGGTTTCCAGAGCGAGTGCACGATTCCAATCAGCGTGTAACATTCGGCCTCGGTCTTGCAGATTACGCGCATGGCAAGCAGGTCGAACATCTCTCCGGCATCCTTGTTGCGCTTTCTCATCTTCTGGTAGATTGAATAAAAATGTTTCGCCCGGTACGAGATTGTGACCTCAATCCCTTGTTTCGCCGCGGACGCATGGATTTTTTTTACGGCCCGCTCCAGGTACTCCTGCCTCTCGTCTTTTTTTTGCGCGACGATTGTCTTAATCTGCTGGAATGCGTCGGGGTTGGAATATTTCAGGCTTAGGTCCTCAAGCTCGTTTTTTACGTCGTTCATACCAAGGCGGCTTGCGAGAGGTGCCCAGATTTCAATTACCTCATAAGCGACGGCTTTCTGCGCTTCCGGGATGATGTTCCTGAGGTTTCTCATTCGGTCAAGGCGGTCGGCAAGTTTCACGAGGATTACGCGGATGTCGTCCACCATTGCGAAAAGCATTTTCCTGATTGCGTCGGACTGCTGCATGGATGAGCTTGAGATTTTGAGTCCCGTGATTTTTGAGGTCTCGCTGCAGATTGTGGCTACGTCCTTTCCGAATTTTTCTTCTATTTCAGGAAGACAGTCCGGGCTTACTTCGAGGATGTTGTGGAGGAGTCCTGAGCAGACTGTGTCGGTTCCAAGACGGCTCTGTGCCAGTATGCTTGCGACTCTCATGGGATGCAGGTAGTAGGGAAGTCCGCAGGTTCTTTGCAGGTTGCCGGTTTTTTCAATGAGATAGCTCCATGTGTCACGGATTTTTTTCTCGCTATCCGCCTCAGAGAATTCCGGGTATTCCTTGAAAAATGTGTCGATGAGAATCTGCGGGTCGGTAATGCTTTTGTTTGTCTCGAAGGTCTCTGTTTTCATTCTTTCCTCCCCACCATAAAATTGCGTTTGCCTAGTTTCCTGATAGGATTTTAGCATGTTTTTTGACTGTGTGGCAAGGGGTGGGGGATTGGGAATGGGGGTTCTTTCAGTGTTACTTTCTGATTACAACTTAGTTACTCTTAACATTTTGAGAAATCTGTGATATTATCATGGATAAGATTTAGTTTTTTGGAAAAAAAATGATAACAGGTGAAATCAAGAACAAACTGGACAACCTTTGGGACGCGATGTGGTCAAATCAGATGACCAACCCTTGGATAGACATTCAGCAGATAACATACCTCATTTTTATAAAAATGCTGGACGACAACCAGATTAAAATAGAACGGAAAATAAACAGTCTTGTTGCGGCAGGCGTGGATGTAAATCTTGAAGATTATGACCTTCTTTTTAAGAACGGATTTTACATCAACGAGGAAGACAAAATCAACTGTTCCTATGCTGACCTTCGATGGAGCGTTTTCAGCACCTGGGGCGACAACGGCAAAAAGTTTGACAATCTCAAGAACAATGTTTTTCCTTTCATCAAAAATCTTCACGGTGACAAAGTGACTTCCTTTGCCAAGTACATGGAAAAAGCTGAATTTGCAATTTCAAATCCATATATCTTGGGCAAAATGATTGAAGCCCTGAGCGACCCGGACCTTGGATTCAATAAAACTGACATGATGGGTGACTGCTACGAATATCTGCTTTCAAAAATGGCAACCAGCGGTGACAACGGACAGTTCAGAACACCCCGCCACATAATTGACATGATGGTAGAAATCGCAAAGCCAGGTCTTACAGACACAATTATTGACCCTGCAATGGGAACTGCGGGCTTCCTCAGCGAAAGTGCAAAATACATTCAGGAACACTACGCAAAGGAACTTACGAACAAAACAAACAACCAGCATTTTCACAATAAGATGTTCACGGGTTTTGACACCGACACCGACATGCTCCGAATCGGCTGTATGAACATGACATTGCACGGAGTGGAAAATCCTGTAATCAAATACAACAATTCCCTTGGTGAGGATTACGAGGAAAAAGATTCACACACACTTATTCTTGCAAACCCACCGTTTAGCGGAAGCCTTGACCCAAGCACAGTTGCAAAATCACTTATCCAGATTTCCGGCGGAACAAAGAAAACTGAGCTTTTGTTCTTGAGTCTCTTTCTTCGTCTTCTTAAAACTGGCGGCCGTTGTGTAAGCATTATTCCTGTTGGCGTTTTGAACAACACAAATGACAAAGCTTATACAAAGCTTCGCAAGGAACTTGTAGAAAACCAGAAGCTCGAAGGCGTTATCTTTATGCCGGGCGGAGTTTTCTATCCATATTCTGGAGTTCAGACAGGCATCCTCATTTTTACAAAAACAAATGCAGGCGGAACTGACAAAGTCTGGATGTACAACATGGAAAACGACGGTTACAGTCTGGACCAGAAGCGTGATCCGATTGAAGCAAACGACATTCCAGACATCATCAAGCGCTGGAATAATCTTGCTGCAGAAGCAGAACGTACCCACTACGAAAAATCATTCCTTGTAGACAAGCAGGAAATTGTTGATAACGATTATGTTTTCAGCTTTAACAAATATCAGAAAAAGCAGGTAGAAAAGAAAGAATACCGTCCTGTAAAAGAAATCTTTGCTTCAATCAATGAACTGGAAAAACAGTTTGGTCAGATTATGAATGAGTTGCAGGGGGAAATCTAGAAGATGGAAAATCAGAACATAGAATATAAAAAAACATGGCGAGATGAATACCTCAAATGGATTTGTGCCTTTGCAAATACTGAGGGCGGCAAGCTTTATATCGGCATAGACGACAATGGTAATGTTTGCGGTGTAGATGATCCGCATAAGCTGAGCGAAGACATTCCGAACAAAATCCGCAATACAATGGGATTAATTTGTACGGTGAATCTTCTTAATAAAAACGGAATGGATTATTTTGAAATTATCACAGAAAAATATCCGTTTCCTGTAAGTTATCACGGAAAATATTACAGACGGACTGGTTCAACAATGCAGGAAGTAAGCGGTGTTGAACTTGATAAGATGATTCTATCTGTACAAGGCCGCACATGGGATTCTGTTCCAGTTCCACACATTTCGGTTGATGATTTGGAAAATGACGCAATTAAACTCTTTAAGAAAAAGGCGCTGGATTCCGGTCGTCTTGATGAAGTTGCTTTGAATGTATCAAACAAAACTCTTATTCAGAATCTTCATATTACAGAAGGAAAATATTTAACTCGCGCTTGTATGCTTGCCTTTCATCCCGACCCGGAAAAATGGGTAACTGGGGCATATGTTAAAGTCGCATATTTTGAAAACGATGCTGACATTTTGTATCAGGATGAAATACACGGACCACTTATTTTGCAGGTAGAAAAGACAATGGACCTTATTTATTCAAAGTACATGAAGGCTTTGATTTCTTATGACGACATTTACAGAAAGGAAACTTTCTTTTTTCCAAGGGCGGCGTTTCGCGAACTGCTTTTGAACGCGGTAATTCATAAGGACTATCTTTCTACAACTCCAATTCAGATTCGCATTTACAAAGATAAAATCCGCCTCTGGAATGACGGAGCCTTACCAAAAGAAGTCCCGGTTGAAGATTTGTATAAAGAGCATGTTTCAAAGCCCTGCAACCCGAACCTTGCAAACATATTTTTCAAATGCGGTATGATAGAAAGCTGGGCACGGGGCTTTAGCAAAATTACAAGATACTGCGAGGAAGAGAACGCAAAACTACCTGTAATTGACCTTTCTCTCGGTGGTGTTACAGCCCGCTGTTTTGCTTCTGATAAATACCTGGCACTTATGAACGAACATCAAGAAACAGAAAATGTCCCTTTATCTCCCAAAATGTCTGATAAAATGTCCGATAAAATGTCCGATAAAGACAAATCCCGTTTGTCCATAGTGCTTGCCTATTTGCAAAGTTCAAAAAACATTTCCAGCAGTAAAGCTGCAGAATTGCTGAATGTTGAAATAAAGACCGCAAACAGACTTCTTGTAAAGGCTGTGGAACTGGGAATACTGGATGCAAGTGGCATTAACAAATCACGAACTTATTCAATGAAGCTACAGGGAGTTGCGGAATGAAAAAGAAGTTAAAGGATGTTTGTTCAGGATTTACAAAGAATATTGCTCAAAAAGAACTTGATGATATAGATGGTGATTATGAAATATATGGTGCATCTGGTTTAATCAAAAAAATTGATTATTTTGTTTCTGATGTTCCTTATATTGGTATTGTAAAAGATGGTTCTGGCGTGGGACGCGTAAATTCCTATCCGGCAAAATCATCTTTAATTGGAACTATGCAATATATAATTCCAAATGAAGATGTAGATTTACAATTTCTTATGTATGCATTACGTTCAATGAATCTTGGAAATCTATTTAAAGGCGCTGCTATTCCGCACATTTATTTTAAGGAATATAAAGAATTTAATGTAAATGTTCCCTCGTTTGCAGAACAAAAACAAATTGCCGCAACTTTGGACAAAATCCAGTCTGCCATCGACAACAAAAAACAGCAGCTTGCTTTGCTTGATGAAGCTGTCAAATCCGAATTTGTCGAGATGTTTGGAGAGAATCCCGTTGAAAGTGGAAAATGGAAAGTTGAGAAGTTAGGGGATTGTGGAACTTTCAAAAATGGGATGAACTATTCTCCGAATGAAAATGGAGTAGATATACTTTGTCTAAATGTCAGCGATTTCAAAGATAATTACAAAATTCAAGATTGTAAAACTTTGTCATCGATTTCATTAAATGAAGAGCCGGCGAGCGAATATTATTTACAGAATGATGATATTGTATTTGTGCGCTCAAATGGGAATAAAAAACTTGTAGGTCGTTGTGTTGCGCTGTATCCGAATGATTGCAAAGTTCTTTTCAGCGGTTTTTGTATAAGGTTTCGGAAAAGCACTGACAATCTTAATACAGATTTTCTTTTACACTTTTTGAAAACCGACTTAACAAGGGAACAGCTAAAAGGAAAAGGTGCAAATATTCAAAATCTGAATCAACAGATATTAGCAAATTTACATCTTCCCGTTCCCCCACTCTCACTCCAAACCCAATTCGCCGCCTTCGTCCAGCAAATCGACAAATCAAAATCGCTGGCAAAACAGCAGATTGCGGACTTGCAGGAACTCTTGGACAGCAAAATGCAGCAATATTTTGCATAAGATGAGATAAAAGGAGCAAGAGCCATGAACTTTGATTTTCTGAAACAATACTCTGAACTAGGCGATTTGTATAATTACTGCAATCAGGCGGAAGTCTTTGTCTCTCAGTTCCCTGACGCTTCCGTGCGCTCTGCCCGCAATGGACTGGAATGTGCAATCAAACTTTTTTACATCACAAAGTACGGTCGGTATTCAGAGTCGTCGGATCTTTTTGGTCTTATTGAAGATTATAAGTTCAAGGCATATCTTGAAGAACCTCAGTTAAGCGCCGTTCATAATGTCCGAAAACTTGGAAACATGGCAAGTCATGCAGAGCCTATCAACAATCGTATGGCCATGCTCTGCCTGCATTCCCTTTATGACTCTGTCTGTGAAATATTAAAGTTCCTTGGAATCATTTCGTCTTATCTTCCATTCAATAAAGAAGCAGTTACAGCCGCTGTTCCAAAAGCAGCCGAAGCAGAAAAGGCAAAAAAGAAAATTATCATCAGAGTAAAAAAATCAGCTTTTACTACAGCACAGAAATCAAAAATAGCTGTCGACACAAAGATGACGAGCAGCATCGATTATACGGAAGCAGAGACCCGTGCCGCCCTCATCGACATGGATCTTCGTGAAGCCGGCTGGACTGTTTGTGATATAAAGGAAGCGGTAAAGCCTGAGACAGCCTGCATCGAAACTAAACTTACCAATATACCTGTTTCAAGTGATTTTCCTACTGGTGTCGGATATGCAGATTATGTTCTTTATGATAGGGATGGTAAACCTCTTGCTGTTATTGAAGCAAAACGTACTTGCAAAGATGTAGATGCCGGAGCAAAACAGGCGAAAGTCTACGCGCAGGCATTGAAAGACAAGTTTGGCATTATGCCTGTTATTTTCTATACAAACGGTTATCAGATTTATATGATTGATGGTGTGGGTGGTCCTGCCCGCCGTGTATTTGGTTATTATTCACTAAAAGAACTCCATTCACTCATTGTCCGCCGTAAACTTGGAGCAATCAAAGATACCCGCGTAAATCAGTCAATCTCCGACCGCTATTTTATTCAAAATGCATGTACTGCGGTTTGTACGGCATACTCTGGATTTAAAAGAAAAGCATTGAATGTTATGGCAACCGGAACTGGGAAAACTCGATTTGCAATTTCTCTTGTTGATATTTTGATGCGCAATGACTGGGTAAAAAATGTTTTGTTTCTTGCGGACAGAACGGAACTCGTTGATCAGGCAAAAAAGGCTTTTGCAAAATATCTCCCTAACGCAACTCTTTGCGCAATTTCAGAACTGAGCGGGACGCAGCGTGATTTTAATGCGAATGTCATTTTGAGCACTTACCCGACAATGCTAAATCTTCTTGATACGGATGAAAAGAAATTCGGAATCGGAAGGTTTGATTTAATCATCATCGACGAATGTCACCGTTCATGTTACAACAAATATCAGGCAATCTTTCATTATTTTGATTCTCTTGTCCTGGGCCTTACCGCAACACCAAAGGATCAGGAAGGGCAGGAGGACACATACTCTTTGTTTGGTCTTGAAGTAGGGCAGCCGACATTCAGTTATGATTATCCTACCGCCGTTCAAGAAGGCTTCCTTGTGGATTATGCCGCCATTGATAAAACAACAGCCCGCTTAAAAAATGGTGCAAAGTATTCTGATTTAACGGATGCTGAAAAGAAAGAATATGACGAAGTTTTTTCTGATGAACAACCATTGCCAGATGCTCAAAAAGAAAAACAGGGAAACGAGTTCTACAAAAATATTATCAATATCCCGACAATAAAACTTGTTCTTGAAACTTTAATGAATGAAGGGCTCCGTGTGGACAATGGCGAAAGGCTCGGAAAATCCATTGTCTTTGCAGTGGACCATGATCATGCGGAAAAAATCGTAAAAACTTTTAAGGACGTTTATCCTGATAAAGGTGATGATTACTGCCAGCTTGTTGACTACAGCGTGAGCAAAGCCGGAACAATCATTGATGATTTTAAAATGCCTGAAAAAGAGCCGGTCATCGCTGTTTCCGTAGATATGCTTGATACAGGAATTGACGTGCCGGAAGTTTTAAATCTTGTTTTCTTTAAGAGGGTATATTCCGTAATCAAATTCTGGCAGATGATAGGGCGGGGAACTCGTGTCTGTAAAGATTTTAATGTGTTCAGTCCCTCAAAAGAGTTTTTCGGAAAAGGCAAGGAAGAAATTACGAATGCAGATTTAAAGTCTTATTCTGAAAAACAGGGATTCTATATTTTTGATTTCTGTGACAATTTTGATTTCTTCGACATAAATCCAAAAGGAAAAATTACAGGCGGCGGTTTGAATCTTTCGCAGAAGATTTTTGAGCTCAAATTGGACATGGTTTATGAACTCC
>JAEEYO010000015.1 GCA_016288205.1 Treponema sp.
GAGCCAGGATCGAACTCTCCATGATGTATTCTCAAGCCCCGAAGGGCTAAAGATCATTTCCAGTCTACCCGCTCCATCCAATGGAATTGCCTGCCCCCTCGGACAGGTCTCGGGTCGGTACCTCAATCGTACCGACGTGTGTCAGTTCTTGTGAACGTTTGGCTTGCCGGGATCCTGAGACGGACCCCGTCGTATCCTTTGCCTTCTTTCCTTCCCTTTTACTGTCAAACAGCCTGCCGCGTTTTGTCGCGACGATGTTTAATATATCACCGATGCTTTTTTTTGTCAACACCAAAATTTAAAAAAATTCGATTTTTTTGAATTTTTTTTCATTTTTTTATTTTATCCCTCTGGAAAGCGCTTGCGGGGGAAACAATCTGATTGTAGATACCCCGAAAATAGGGCTCAAGGGCAGCGGGAAGCTCCACGGTGTACATTCCGCTCTGGGATGAGTTTCCGTTTGCGTAATCGTAGTAATAAAGAAGCTGGAGTTTTCCGTCCTGCATGACAAAAAGATTTCCTTTGTAGGATGTGAAAAAACCGTCTTTTGAGACTTTGTAGAATCGGGCCTCGTAGTGCTCGGATGCTGGATCGGGCATGGCATGTTTTTGCTGCCCCTTGTCTGCACCGGCATGGAAGGGGTCGTATTCATGGGATGAGGCGAAGGTCCAGAGCTGGGAGAATTTTTCTACGTCGGGATTGCTGATTTTTACAGTTTGCTCTGAATTTTCCCTGCCGGATATTGTGCAGTAGAAGTCGAAATTTTCATTGGAGGCATAGAAGGCTCTCTCGCTTTCAAACGTGGATTCGGCGGTGTAGATTTTGCTGATAACGCTGCGACAAGCAATCCAGTCGTGGCCGGGAAAATCCAGATCATAGAACGAGAAGTTTTTATAGTCGAAGGTCGGTGTATCTGAGCTTATGTTCTCTTCATTAAAATACAGGTCGCCGTAAAATCCTGTTTTATAAGTTTTTCCATCGTGGCTCAGGGTTTCGGGCGGTTCCATGAGGCTTTCAAGCAAGGGACAGCCGCAGACTACGAGCAGAGTCAATGAGAGCATCCCTGCCATGACGGATTTTATGATTCGATTCATGTTTTTCTCCATAATATACATTAAAAAATTGCGAGCCTAAAATAACATTTAAATTAAAATGGTGCAAGATGGTTTACTTTTTCAGATTCTCGCGCCGGTTTGATTTTTTTATAAGTTTTCTCACAATATTTATAAAACTGTGCTATAATCAAGAAAATTGGGGATGTTGCCATGCATGTCTCCGGTAAATTTCTGCCACGTGCGAATGTCCGCGGATTTTCTGCATGTGACACACAGTAAGACTCAGGAGGGTTTCTCTGTATGATTTATTACGTCAACGCAAAGACGAAGAAAAACGGGAACGGAACAAAGGAGCTGCCGTTCAAGACAATCAATGAGGCGGCATCGCTTGCAAAGGCCGGGGATGAGGTCCGTGTGGCTCCGGGAATCTACCGGGAAAAAGTCATTCCTCGCTTCGGCGGCACAAAGGAAAGCCCTGTCACCTACAAATCAGAGAAGCCTCTGGGTGCTGTGATTACGGGATCGGAAGTGCTCAAGGGATGGAAAAAGTTCAAGGGTGATGTCTGGACCGCAAAAGTGGACAACGGAATCTTCGGCGGATACAATCCATACACGACTTATGTATGCGGCGACTGGTATTTTGCTCCCACGGTCAGGCACACAGGCTCGGTGGTACTTAACGGCCTGATGATGTACGAGACCACGACCCTGGATGAATGTCTTGAGGGAAAAGCGGATCCGTATGCATGGAATCAGAAGGAAAGCGAGTTCAAGTGGTTCTGCGAGCAGGAGGGGGATGCGCCTGAGCCCAAGGGTGAAAAAACGGAATATGTCGTAAACGCATGGGACAAGGACACGAAGGAAGGTCGCTACACGGTTTTCTACTGCAACTTCAAGGGACTGGATCCGAACAAGCAGGACGTGGAGATTCTTGTGAGACGAAACTGTTTCATGCCGGAGAAAAACGGACTTAACTATATTACTGTGAGCGGATTCAAAATCTGCAACGGAGCTACTACATGGGCTCCCCCGGCCTCATATCAGGACGGACTGATTGGCCCGCACTGGAGCAAGGGATGGATTCTTGAGGATCTTGAAGTGTGCAACGCACGGTGCTGCGGAATCTCCCTGGGTAAATACCGCGACGAAGAGAACGACATGTACTTCTACACGAAGAGATTGAAGAGCCCCACACAGATGGAGCGCGATGCCGTTTGCCGTGGTCAGTTCCATGGATGGAAGAAGGAGACCGTGGGATCGCATATCGTGAGAAGGTGCCATGTACATCATTGCGAGCAGACCGGAATTGTCGGACGCATGGGAGCTGTGTTCTCTACTATAGAAGACTGTCACATCCACCATATCTGCAACTCACAGCAGCTTGGGGGAGCTGAGACGGCGGGAATCAAACTTCATGCGGCGATCGACGTGCTGATTCAGAGGAACCACATCCACGACACGATTATGGGCGTATGGCTGGACTGGGAGGCTCAGGGCGCGCGGATTACTCAGAACCTCATGTACAACAACGAGCGTCCTGAAGGTCTGGAGCAGGCGAAGGGAGCGATGTTCTCCACCGATGTTTTCATTGAGGTGGGACACGGACCGACTCTGATTGACAACAATCTTTTGCTTTCAAAAACCTCAATCACAATTCCGAGCGAGGGAATCGGCGTGGTGCACAATCTTGTTCTGGGCGCGTTCAGCCTGATTAACTCCGGCGTTGACAGCATTGTGAATGACCAGAGGGAGCCGAGATATACTCCGTACCACATAAGGCACAGAACCGAGGTGGCGGGATTCATGACGATTTTGCACGGGGACGACAGAATCTACAACAATATTTTCGTGCAGAACAAGGCCGTGAAAAACAAGGACAAAAAACCGACCGACGCTGATTACGAGGTTGTCGGAACGGAGCCCTTCGACATTTTCCCGAGCTACGACGAATGGGTTTCCCTGTTCAATTTCGGAAAGGAACCGGACATGGGAAATCTTGCCAAGGCACATTTCGGACATCTTCCCGTGTGGGTGAGCGGAAACGCTTACTTGAACGGAGCGACGGTCTCAAAGCACGACAAGGAAAATCTTGTGGGAAAGGGAAAGGCAAAGATCACCCTGAAGGACGGAATCCTGAAGACAAATCTTTCCGCTCTGATTGGGGATTTCAAGACCGGTGTGGTGACAACCGAGATCCTTGGATGCGCCTTTGAGCCCGAGCAGAGATTTGAGAGCCGCGACGGAAGCGACATTATTTTCAACACGGATTTCTTCGGAAACCACCGCGGAACCCATGTTGTGCCGGGACCTTTCGCCGAGCTTTCTGACGAAATAAACGTCCTGTAATTAATGCTACGATAAGTAGCAGGAAATTCTGCGTTTGCAAACTGCAATTTCTAGTAAAATCGGACGGGCCGCCGTAAAATGTTTGTGAAAAGCCCGGGAGACCAGCTTCCGGGAACCAAACTGCATAAGAGAGGTGCAAGATGAATTTTGCGGAAAAACTCAAGACGCTAAGAAAGCAGAAAGGCATTTCACAGGAACAGCTCGCGGAAAAAATCTACGTGAGCCGGCAGGCCATTACAAAATGGGAAAGTGGCAACGGGATTCCAGACATTGAGAACCTGCTTGCCATTTCTTCCCTATTTAACGAGTCCCTTGACTCACTCCTAAGCGAAGAAAAAAGCCTCATCTCAAAAAATGAATTTCTTTACAACAGCCGCACCGAATACGATCTGGACAGTCCGAAGAAAATCGACCTCAAGATTGGGACGGCGCACGAGCTGATCATCGAAAAGACGGGCGATGAGAAAATCCAGGTGATTGCCGCATCCAACAAGCTTTCCTATTTAAGCCAGCAGGTGAAGGTGAAAATCGTGGAGGACAAAAGACGCATGGACGTAATCGTAAAGCATACGGCGGATTTGTCTGACATAGCGGCACTGGAAAATCTTTTCATCCTCGTCCGAATCCCGGCAAAATTTGTGGCGGACATGGAGCTGGAAGCAGAGCTTGAGAACCTGAAAATCCGTGACATAAACTTTGACACGATTGAATTTGACGGCAAGGCGAAAAATGTTTTTGTGACGAACACATCAGGACACGTTGAGCTAAACACAAACTCAAACCTCAGTGTGGAAGTAGGCGGCGCAAAGGGAAAAATCGACCTGAATCATTTCCATGCGGTCTCAAAAATCAGTTTCGCCGAGGGACAGAACTATTACCTTAAAAATGCGGGACGGCTGACACGCTTCGTTGACTCCAATGCGAGGGTTATCTCCGGAAAGAGGGAGAAGGACAATCCTCAGCTTGAGACGGATTTGATTGTGGAACTTAACGGCTGGAAAAGTGAAGTTCAGGTTTTGTAGGAGGTGAGCCATGTACATTTACAGACCAAAGAGATTCTATATTACGGTGTTCGCGACGACATGGGCTTTCTGGCTTTTCGCGATTCTGTTCAACGACGGACTCACCAACACGCTCGGGATGATTCTCGGAGGATTGTGCCCCGCAACGGTCGCAATAATTACGGTGTTCACTTCAAAAAGCGACGCTCTCAAAAAGGATTTCAAGCGGAAGATTTTCAACTTCTGGAAACTGAAGCCGTTTTATATCTTCGCCGCGGTAATTCTTTTTTCAGCAATCGTGGCATGCTCAATTTTGCTCTCCACAATTTTCGGTGAGTCGCTCGGGCAATTTTCCTTCACCAAGGATTTCTCCTTTTCGGGCGTGGGAGTCATGTCAGCATTCGCCACAATCTTCCTTGCGGCCGTCCTTGAGGAAGTCGGTTGGCGAGGTTACGGCGAGGACTCAATCGCACAGTATCACTCATGGTTCAAGGAGTCAATCATCTTCGGCTTCGTATGGGCACTGTGGCACCTTCCGCTCTTCTGGATTCCCGGAACCTACCACTACGAGATTCGGCAGATGAACGTGCTTTACATGCTCAACTTCCTGATTTCCGTAGTGCCGATGGGATTCATCACGACATGGGTTTACGTAAAGAACGGACGCAGCATGCTCGCAAGCATAATCTTCCATCTTTTCATAAACTTCATGCAGGAAAAAATCGCCATGACGCAAAACACCAAATGCGTTGAGACCCTGGTCGTAGTCGTCGCCGCCACAATCATAGTCCTGACCAACCGCGACATGTTCTTTGAAAAGAGACACGTGGGCCACATTTTGGAATAGGGAGCGTCACAACGGATCTTAATCGCCGTCCCACAACTCCGCCCCGATTTTTTTCTCGAAGCTCCTCAGGTAAGGATTTTTATCCAGATCGATTTCAGCCTCGTCAAAATAATCGGCGGCATCCTCATAGCGTCCCTCATTGAAAGCCACGACGCTTTTCAAAAAATTAATTTTCCGCTCATCCACATTTTCTTTCTCAAGCTCATTGATTGAATCAAGGGCAAGACGATAATCCCCGGACAGAATCGTGTTCGCAATTTTCGAAAATGCAACTCCAAGACTTTCCACGCGGTAGACATAAAGCTTGGTCGAATCCACATCATATTCTTCGACCGAAAGATTTTTCCATCCGCTTTTCGTCGCCATAAATCTGACGGCATCGGAATCCTGCAGACTGATTTCAAACAATCCCCGGCAGTTGCTCACGCCAACAATTTTGCAGTCCACCGAAATCTCGTATCCCTCAACAGGAATGTTTCCCGCATTTACGATAAGTCCGTGCAGACATTTTTTCTCCGTAAAACTTCCGCCCACGCATCCCGACAAAGCGACAAAGACAAAAAACAGAGCAGGGCAAATCAAGCGGCATACAGATTTTCTCATTTCCATTTTAATCCTTTCCCACAGCCGGATATGGAAACAAAGGAAGTTTTTTCCACGAGCGGGTAAAATCCATTCCTCCACGATGTATATGTCCCTCGATCAACGCAATGAAACTTGATTGCCGTCCTGAAGCGAGAGACCGTCTTCTCAGGCGCATACTCTTTTCCGGGTTACGCGTTTTAGCATCATTTTTCAGCTCAAGATAATCCACGGCTCTCATCTCCTGAACTCAAGGTCGGACTCACTCCGCGGTGGAAGCACACTTTCGCCAAGGGATGGAATCCGTCTGAAAATTCTCAGGCAACCGTCCACCAGCTCCGAGGCGTAATCGTGTCCCAAAAGACGTGCGACCGAAGCGACGAAATCCACTACACCGGTTCCTGATGTGTGAATCGTGACAGGCATGTCTGGCAAAGAGTCGAATATGATTTTCACTCTGAAAAAGCGGCTGATTTTATGAACCAGCTCAATCGGACTCACGTCGCTCGCATCCAGAGAATACAATCCGTCTCCGAGCCTGGAAAACTGCACGCGGTCTGCTTTCCAAAAAATCCCGCTCAGGTCACGTCCGTCGCCGCAGGAAAATCCACCGGTTCTCTCTCCGAAGCAGGCACCCGAAATCATGGACGAAAGACAGATGCGGACAAGAATTCCCGCAATCACTTTTTTCAAAAAACACTTTTGCATATAACCTCTCATGCCGGACATTTTTTTTGCCCGACACATATATATGTTCCGCAAATCTTCGCCACGGTAATCAAAATGCAAAAATATTTTCAAAAAAGAGGAATTTTTTTTAGGACAAGTCTAAAATCTCCATTGATGACACCTGTAGAGACACTTGTGCAGACACTTGGAGACGCGTGAAATTTATAAAGGGCAAGAGAACGATGGAAGTCTCCTGCCCCATTTTATTAGGATTGATTATTTCGAAGGTCTGAACCTGTCGTAGCGCAAAGGTGAGATATCCGCCGGACAAGATCCGGATGAAATGAGACTCGCGATGTTGTATGCCGCCGCGGGACCGATTCCGAATCCGTGTCCGGTGAACCCACATTCAATGTAGAGCCCCGGAACTTCATCGCACTTGCTGACTGTGGCGACCGCATCCACGCTGAAATCCGCATATCCGCCCCACGCCCTCACGACCTTCGCGTTCTTGAGCATCGGGAAATATCCGAGAATGCCACGGCTCGTCGCGCTAATCATGCTGCTTCCGACAAGCGGATAACTGTCATCAATGCGCTGGGGAACCTCGTCGAAACCGTCCGTCCCTCCCATCACGAAGGAACCGTGCTTTGTCTGATGTCCGTAAAAATCCGCCATCGCAGTACCGAGCATCTGACGGAACATCTGTGGCTCAGCCTCCGTCACAAGACAGGTCAGGGCATGTTTTTTCATTGGGATGTAGACTCCCACGCCCTCAAGAATCGCATTGCTCTCGTAACCCGCAGCGACAACCACATTGTCAGAGCTGAAAATCTGCTCGGGTGTCTCAACGCCGGTGATTTTTCCCTTTGACCTCAGGATTCTCGTCACGGGAGCACCGGTAACAAACTGAACTCCAAGCTCCCTAGCCTTTTTATAATATCCGAGCGTCGTGATAAGGGGATTGGCATGTCCGTCGGTCGGGCACCAGCTGGCACAAAGCACTTCATCGGAAAGATAGGGATTTATCTCCTTCACCTCAGCCGAATCAAGCATGCGCACGTCAACCCCGCACTTCACCGCCGCATCCGCAAGTCCCTTCAATATGGCACGGTGCTGCTCAGTTTTTCCGAGACGCAGGTTTCCCGCCTGAGTGTATTCCGTGTCGCACCCAAGCTCATCGCTCAAAGTCGGCCAGATGTTCTTCACTCCCCAGGTCATCAAGGGAAGCTCCTTCGGATTACGACCGCTCTGACGCACTCCGCCGCCGTTACGGGATGAACCTCCGTTTCCTATAAAATCGCTCGCCTCAAGAACCGTCACGCTCATTCCGCTCTTCGCAAGATAATATGCCGTAGCGTTTCCGACGATTCCCGCGCCTATAACTATTACATCCGATGTAGTTCTCATAAGACCTCCAGTCACCACGTTTCCTTTGAAAGAGTCTCCATCTCGGTCGGACGGATCGGTCCCCTGCTGGTAGCCGGCTCAATAAGCGACGGACTTACCCCAAGCTCGGACGCCACAATCCCCTTCACGATTTTTGAACATGTCTGTCCCTGGCACAGTCCCATGCCTGCCCTCAGATAGCGACGTATCTCCTGCATCGTGAACATTCCGTCATGCACGGCCCTGCGGATTTCTCCCCTCGTGATTTCCTCGCACCGGCACACGAGCATGTCGTCGTCATCTCTCGGAACAAAATCTCCTATGTCCCTGCTCCTGTCGTTCATCATACACGGCCTCCCTGTCCAACAGACTTAAAGAACCTCGCGGACATGGCGAACTCATTCGGAACTTTCATCGTAAGAAGGTTCGTATGGTCAAACGCCGGGCTCTTTCTCACTCCCACAATCTCCGCGTCACAAAGGACCTTTCCGCTCCTTGACAAAGCCACTCCCTTTTCCCCGCTCTCAGGCAGAGGAAGGAATTCATAAGGAAGCGTGATTGCGGTAAATCCCGGCTCAAAATCCTCATGCACCAAAAAGATTGCCTGTCCCGAGCAGCTTGCGACACACATTCCGCATCCAGTGCACGAGCTTCCTCCCTCCCCGACTTCCACCTGGGGCAAGGCCGTAATGCATGATCCGATCTTGATGCAGTGCTTTTTACATGCGTCCTGACACGGATTGCATGGGATATTCTGCGTGCACTCAATGACCGGATGGATTCCCTTCTGCCTCGTGACTCCGGGGAAACGCAGTATCTCCTCGTCGCTCACGAAGCCCTTTGTAAGAAGATTCTGAGAAATCGGGATGCCCTCATCCGTCGTCTCAATCTTCTTGCCCCTGTTGGAGGGAGCGAACATTCCCTGCCGCAGACTGTCCAAATCCTTCGCGTACTCCGTGCTCTTATCTTTTACTCTCTCCTCGTCCGTAAAACCAAGCTTGTACGCCGCACGCAATCCGGAAAGACGGCCCTTTATCATAGCGGAGCTTGCCTCCTCTATTCCGCTCACATCTCCCGCCGCAAAAAGACAGGGAATGCTCGTTTCGCCATACTCATCCACAAGAGGAACCTGACCTCCAAGCCTGGGATTGTCCTGCATCTTGCATCCCGTCATCTTCAGCAGCTGGCTCATTGGGCTGAGTCCGACCGCCACGCAAACGGTGTCAGCGTCAAAGCTGATTTCAGTTCCTTCTATAATCTTGAAATGCTCGTCCACCTTTCCGATCGTAACGCCCTCGACCTTCTCAGTTCCCTCCACCTTCTTGATTGTATATCCAAGGTAAAAGGGAACGCCGGTACGGGCTATCTTCGCAGCATGGACACCGTAACCGCCGATCCTTGGAGCAGCGTCCACAAGAGCGACGACCTCGCATCCAGCCTGCATGAGCTGGAAACTCACCACGAGACCAACGTTGCCGCTTCCGAGCATGAGGATTTTCTTACCCGGCCTCACGCCATGAAGGTTCATCATCGTCTGAGCAGCACCCGCACCGATCACACCCGGCAGAGTCCATCCATCGAAGGGAACCATGTTCTCGGCAGCCCCCGTCGCGATAATCACCGAGTCCGCCTTGTAGTGATGGACCGAACCGTCATGGTTTACCGTCACTTCCTTGTTCTCGAAGATTCCTATGACCGTGGCATTCAGCCTGACCTCCACGCCCGCATCAGACGCTTCCTTCAAAAGCTCCTCGCCTATGTTGAACCCACGGATTTTCGCCTTGTGCTCCTTGCTTCCAAAAAATTTGTGTATCTGCTTGAAGAGCTGACCACCTGGACGCGCGTTCTCGTCAAACACGACCGTTTTCATGCCGTACTTCGCCGCTTCTATTGCAGCGCTCAGACCCGCAGGTCCCGCACCGACAACAATCAGATTATACCGCTCCATAAAACCTCCCGCTCACCATGTCTTCTCAGCCGACGAGCCGTATTGTGTCTGAACCATCATCCCTTTTCTCAGGGGAGTGACGCAGGTCCGTGTATTGGGAACTCCGTCAACAACCATAACGCAGTCCGTGCAGCGACCGATGGCACAGAAAATCCCGCGGGGTTTGTGCAGCTTCGCCGTCTCACGGTGCTTGAGGATTCCCATCGCCTTCAACGCCATAGCAATCGGCTCACCCTCGTAGCCCTGCATCTCCTTTCCGTCAAACGTAAAGGTAACAAGCTCACCTTTTTTCGGCACTCCAAGAATCGGATGCTCATCTATTCGTTCCATAAGTCATCTCCTCCACATTCAGTCCTCAGGTCTTGTACCCGTGTTCACATCCGCGCCTACAGGAAGCACGTCCGGCTCAGCCTCAAGATGGAGCTTCTTCGAAAGCACGGGATAGTGCCTTATCTGATACATGTCCGTGTCCATCGCCATGACTTCCTTGATCGGGTATGGCTCGAAAAGCTTTCTCTTTATCCTGAACTTGATCCAGAAAAATGCGTAGATAGCGAGAACCAGGGTCGCCGCACCGAAGATTCCGAATATGATCAGACGGTTCTGCATGTCGGGAGCGATGTTCCAGATCATGAAGAGATTTCCGATCACACCGATCACCGGTATTAATATCCCGAACGGCAGCTTAAATGTCCTCGGCGCTTTCGGCAGCTTGAAGCGAAGCACAATCACGTTAAGATGAACCACCACGTAGCAGAAAATCCAGAACACGCAGCCTGTGTTTATGAAGAAGATAATCTTCTCGCTTGTGCCCAGACCGGTCGCATTGATCAGAGACTGGGCAAACATCACCAGAAAAAGTCCGACGTACGGGACTCCCTTTGAATTCCTCCGCATGAAAACCTTGGGGAGAAGGTCAATCTTTGCCATACCGAAGCAAAGCTGGCTCAAGCCGAACATTCCTGTGTTCAGCGTGCTTATCACGGCAAGGAGAGAGACGAGCGTCATCCATGCAGTACCCGCCTTGCCCAGAAGCGCACTTCCGTACAGCATGTGGGGAACCACACTTTCACCCAGCTCTTCCCACGGAGTATAAAGTCCGAATCCGAAGGTCACAAGAACCTGCATGACAAGGATTATCACCAGGCTCAGCACCATTCCGAGCGGGATATTCCGTCTTGCATTCCTTACCTCAGGTGAAATGGGAACAATGAACTCAACCCCGATGAACAGAAAGAATGAAAGACCAAGAAGCGAGAATATATCTTTCAGGTCCGAAGAAATCACCAGCGGCTGTTCCACCACGGAATCAGGGTTTATCTTTATGCAGCCAAGGATTCCCATGATCACCAGAGAACCGATAAGTCCGTATGCCACGATATTCTGGATTTTTGCGAACATATCCACGCCGAACATATTGAGTATGAACAGAACAACAATGAGCGCAATAGTATAGACCGATCCGCTGATGGGAACAGACTTGAACACCTCGCTCAACGTATTTCCGAACATAGCCGCTTCGGAACTGCCAAGGATAATCTGGCAGCACAGGAAACCGCCCACATTCACGATGATTGTTACAAAGGGACCTAAGCTTGCAAGCGTAAACTGAGCCATACCGCCCGTCAGGTTTGGCATGAGGGCATTCAGCTCGCATATAGACAGGGCCGTCAGTATGTTGAACGCACATGCGACCGCCATACTGATGATGAAGGGAGTACCTATCGCGCTGGCACCCTGTCCGATCGAAAGCAGACAGCTCGTGGCAACAATCAGTCCCACTCCGGTGGCAATGACGCTCGCAAGTCCCAAAGATTTTTGATTCATAAAAGACCTCCTAAATCTCCCCGGAGATGAGGGCAGCCTCGCCTTCCTCACCTGTACGGACGCGGACAATATCCGTCACATCGCTCACGAAAATCTTTCCGTCGCCAATGTGTCCCGTGTACAGCTCCTTTTTCAGGAATTCAATCAGCTCAGGAACATCCTCCTTGGGAAGCACCATCATGACGACTTCCTTCGGCAAAAGCTGTATGTCCTTTTTTTCCTCCACCTCAAATTCCTGGGTTCCATGCTGCACTCCGCATCCGAGCACCTGATAGACCGTCATTCCGGTTATGTGGAACTTTCCCAACGCCTTCTGCAGCGCCGCAATCTTTGATATTCCTGTTATTACTTCAACTCTTGAAAACTTCATTTTTTGCCTCCTTTTATTTTTACACCACCATCTTGGGTGTCTCCCAGAGATTGAGCTTGGTACCGATTCCCTTCTCCAAGGCATTGCGGTAAACGATTGTTCCCCACGCCACATCCTCGACAGGCATTCCGCCCACGGAGTAGATTACAATCTCGTCGTCCTTTCTGTGCACCGGAGCCTTTCCAGTAAGCACGTCGCCCAAATCATCCAGCTGATCCCTTGTCATCTTGCCGGAAGAAATCAAATCTTCGACGTAGACCGCAGGAATCGGGATGGTGTTGAACGCATCCGGGGAATACTCATCCTCCCAGGCCTCGTACAGCTTCACATTGTCCGCAACGTTTCTGGCACGGTTCACCACGAAATCCTCGTCGAACCTCAGGGCAGCTGTCGTGCAGATCATCGCACCCTTTTTAATCCATTCTTCCTTTATATATGGATAGTTATCCACACTTCCGGTCGGTACGGACGTGGACACATAAACGATGTCGCTGTCACGCACGGCCTCCTCAATGGACTCCACCTTCACGAAATCAACTCCGGGATAGTCCTCCTTCGCCATGCCGATGAAGCTTTCCAGAGACGCAGCACCGCGACCCTTCACCTTCACGGTCTTGATTCCGCTCCTTACCGCCATGATCGCAGCGAGGGCAGTCTTGCTCATAACTCCTGGGCCAACAATTCCGACGGTGGAAGAGTCCTCCCGTGAAAAATATTTGAATCCTACACCGGGAACCGCGCCTGTCCTGTATGCAGAAAGAATGTTCGCGCTCATAAAGGCAACCGGGCATCCAGTGTCCTTGTCATTCAGCACGAGCATAAGAATGGAGCGTGGAAGTCCCTTGCCCCTGTTGTCCGCGTTGGAGCCGTACCACTTGCAGCCGGCCATGTCGAATTTTCCGCCGAGATATGCGGGCATTGCCATAAAACGTCTGTCCGGACCGTCAACAGGCATCTCCGGGAAAGGAGATTTTTCGGGGAAAGTCACCATGGTTCCGTGGCTGTTTCCGTTTGCGCCGCCCATCCTGTAATTTCCAATTTTCATCAACTTGAACATCTCTTCCATCGCGTCAATGCAGCCGGCCATGTCCTTTACACCGGCCTTAATCATGTCTTCCTCGCTGAGATACAAAAAATCAACCCTCGGATACATTTCCTTTGCTCCTGCCATAATCGCCTCCTGAAAAAGCTTACAGTTTTTTTCTCATCTCCGACACAAACAAAAAAAAGACGCCGGACCTTCAAACGAAAATCCAGCGTCTTTGCCTTGCTTACGGACATACTATAAATTTTTTCCGGAAATGTTTCTTGTAAAAATCGGAACTGATTCGGAACATCCAAGAGGACTCACACGGTCCTGACCTTCGACGAATAGTTTCCGTCAGAAATCTCCGCGGTGTAGATTGAGGGAGCCTTGCCGCTGAGCTCCTTGAACTCATGGATAAAATGGGACTGGTCATAGAAATCATACTCGGAGGAGATTGCCGTGAGCGACTCCATGTTCCCCATGTGCATCTCACCCAGAAGGAACTGAAATTTCACCGCCGTACAAAGCTGTTTCGCACTGAAGCCGATCTCGCTCTCAAAAATCTTATTTATGTAGCGGGACGTATAGCCGGAAAGTTTCTCCAGCTCCTTCACCTTGACCATGCCCCTGTGATTGATGATGATGTCCGCAATCTGATTGAAGAGCCCCGTTTTCTCAGGCGATTTTTTACCCCTGCCGCAGAGAGCCGGAAATTCCTGAAGGAAGACTTTCATGCGCGACTCAAAATCCGTCTGCATGCCCATGTGCGAGCAGAATTCCCTGGAGAAATCAAGTCCGTCAAGGATGATCACCTTGCCCACAGTCTCTTTCGCAGACATACCGGGAATGGAAAACGCACATCCGGGAGTGAGCCTCACACCGAAATACTGGGCGTCCTTTTTCACCGAGAAGGTTCTTTTCTCAAGCGTGCTCCCAACAAAATGGGTCCTGAGCGATCCGTCCCTGTACTCAAAGAGCAGATTGCTGCATCCGTCGGTCAAAACCGGAACAGTGATGTCCGATTCCGTCCTGTTTGAAAAACTGTAAAAATGCGATATTCCGTTCTCAAAAAGCAATCGCTGGCAAAAATCATCCGAATCAAGGACAAAGTACGGCTGTATCGACATAAGCGGGGTTCGTTCCATGGGAAACTGCCTCTCTTCCATAAAAAACGATGCGTCATACGAAGCCACAAAACGCAAGGATTCTAAACCAAAAGAAAAAAAAATTCAACAGGTATTCATCATGATAAATTCTTCCCTTTTTACGGCAGAATTGACGGCACAGATTCAACGCAAAATATTGACTAAATCCCTTTTCTTCTATATACTAGCAACATTATGACCGCTAACGACTTACGTTCAAAATACATTGCGTTTTTTAAAAGCAAAAATCATGCAGAGATTTCCGGACAGTCTTTGATACCGGAAAATGACCCATCCGTACTTTTCACCACGGCCGGAATGCATCCTTTGGTTCCCTATCTTCTTGGCGAGCCTCATCCGGCAGGAACACGCCTTACTGACTACCAGAAGTGCATCCGAACGGGCGACATTGATGAGGTCGGAGATCCCAGCCATCTTACATGCTTCGAGATGCTCGGAAACTGGTCCCTTGGCGACTATTTCAAGAAAGAGTCCATCGCATTCTCATACGAATTCCTTACAAGCAAGGACTGGCTCGGTCTGGATCCCAAAAAGCTTTCCGTCACTGTTTTTGAAGGCGACGAGAGCGCACCCAGAGATGACGAAGCCGCGGGATACTGGAAGGAAAACGGAATGCCCGAGGACAAGATTGCGTATCTTCCGGCAAGCGACAACTGGTGGGCGGCAGGTCCTACAGGTCCGTGTGGTCCCGACACTGAGATTTTCTACTGGGTCGGCGAGGGATTTCCTCCCGTGGGCAGCAACAAAAAGACCGACAGCGCGAACTGGATGGAAATCTGGAACAACGTCTTCATGCAGTTCAACCGCATTGACGAAAAGACTCTCGTAAAGCTACCCAAGCAGAACGTGGACACAGGAATGGGCCTTGAGAGAACCAACTGCATCCTCCAGGGAAAGACCAGCGTATATCTCACCGAGGTTTTCCAGCCCATCATCGCGGAAATTGAGAAATTAGCTTCATATAAATACGGCGACGACAGCGAAAAGGACAAGAGCGTAAGAATCATCGCGGATCATGTGCGAGCGTCAGTATTCATCCTTGGTGACCAGAGGGGTGTCTCTCCCTCAAATCTCGGCGCGGGCTACGTCCTCAGAAGACTCATCCGAAGGGCCGTGCGTCATGGTCTCAAGCTTGGAATCGACGTGGATTTCCTTGGCCCCATCGCGTCAGTCGTGGTCGAAAACTTCAAGGGAGCATATCCTGAGCTTGCCGACAACCGCGAGAAGATTGAAAAGGAACTTAAGGCGGAGGAGAACAAATTCCGCGACACACTGAAAAAAGGCGAGGCGGAGTTCCAGAAGCTTCTCCCCAACCTGCTCAAGAACCCCAAGAAGGAGATTTCGGGCAAGGTCGCATTCAGACTTTACGACACATTCGGCTATCCGGTGGAGCTCACACAGGAACTTGGAGCCGAGCACGGATTTACCGTTGACCTTGAGGGATTCAAGGAAGCGGAGAAAAAGCATCAGGAAGCATCGAAGTCCCTTGACGCGGGAAAAGCAAAGGGCGGACTTGCAGAGCAGAGTGAGATCACAACGAAATACCACACGGCTACCCACCTTTTGCAGCAGGCTTTGGTTGACGTACTCGGAGACCAGGTGGCGCAGAAGGGAAGCAACATCAACAACGAGCGCATGAGGTTCGACTTCACCTTCGACCGACCGATGACCAAGGAAGAGATCCAGAAGGCCGAGGACATCGTTAACGCGAAGATCAAGGAAGATTTGCCCGTCAGCATGGAGATTATGACTCTGGAGCAGGCAAAGGCTGAGGGAGCGAGGGCACTTTTCGCCAACAAATACGGCGAGAGCGTCAAGGTCTACACCATCGGACGTGACCCGAAGAACGACTGGTTCAGCAAGGAAGTCTGCGGAGGACCTCATGTCCAGCACACGGCACAGATCGGCGAGTTCAAGATTACGAAGGAACAGTCGTCGTCAGCCGGAGTAAGGCGAATCCGCGCGGTTATTTCCGGTGGACTGCCGCTTGACAATTAGGCAAATTTGGCCTGAAAAAGTTTTTTCCCTGTAACGAAAGGGACAGGGGTTTGTTATATTAAATGTACGGGGGAAGCCGAAAGACACCCCCTTCTGGAAAGAGAAAGTTCGGGATTCATTCCGGCTTTTATTTCGGAAGACTTAAACAAAGAGGATGAATATGAAACGCTTAGCTATTGGAATCGCACTTTTTTTGACAATTACGGCATCTGTCTTCGCACAGAGTGACCTTCAGCCTTTGGCGGTGGTAAAACTGAACAAATCAGAGACTATCACCCTTAAACAGCTCAAGACCCGTGCTGGATTTCTTGAAAAACAGCTTGCGGCGGCAGGGGCAAACCAGAAACTCACCCCCGAGCAGCGTTCACAGCTTCTTGACAGCCTGATTCAGGAAAAACTCGTGGCACAGGCGGCTGCAAAATCAGGAATAAGCGTTACGGACAGCGAGGTTGACGCGGCTTTCCTGAGCACATTCGCACAGCAGATAGGACAGCAGGTAACGGAAGCACAGCTTTCAGACATGATTAAGAAACAGACCGGAAAGACTCTGAACGAGTACATTCTGGAATCCTCAGGAATGAGCCTTTCTGACTACAAGGCATATCTGAAAAACCAGCTTCTCGCCCAGAGATACGTTTTCACACAGAAACAGGCGGACATCCAGAAAGTCACTGCGACAGACAAGGAAATCCGCAGCGCTTACGACATGAACAAGTCACAGTACGTGTGGAACGACATGGTGAAGCTCTTCCTCGTGGTAGTACCCAAGGGAACTGACGCGGCGACAGCAAAGGCAACAGCCACCGACCTCCGCAACCAGTACGTGAAGAATCCGTCCGTGGAGAACACAATCAAGGCATCTCCCGACAACGGAAAGAAATATCAGGCCGGAAACATGATTGTGCAGAAGACAACTGACCAGGCACGCATCCTGGGATGGTCATACGACAACATCGAGGAGCTTTTCAGCAAGGCAAAGGGATATGTCGGAGAGATTACCGAGACAAAGACAGACTTCCAGTTCTACGCCGTCCAGGAAAAGTACTCCGCAAAGATGCTCGCAATCAGCGACATAATCACACCAGAGTCAAACGTGACTGTGTACGAGTACATCAAGAGCGTGCTGACTTCCCAGAAGCAGAGCCAGTATTTCGCACAGGCGGCGCAGGACATCGCCTCATCACTTGACACACCGGCAAACGTGGAGCGCAAGAAGACCGGATCAGCACTCACATCGCTCCTCAACTGGTAGGAACCCAGAGTGTCACGAAGAAAAGGACGAATATTGGCGGTTCAGGCCCTCTACTCCTATGACAACGGCGGAGGGTCTCTTGAAGAAGTATTGAAATTGGAGTGGGAAAATCTTCCTGAGGACGACAAAAACGTTGCGACGGTGGATTTTGCCCGCGCTCTGATTGCAGGCACCATCAATCATAAGGACGAAGTGGATGAGATGATACAAAAGCATCTCACCGGAAACTGGGACTTTAGCAGGATAAATAAAGTTTCCCTCGCCATCCTGAGAATCAGCACATTCACGCTGATGTTCCAAAAGGACGTGCATCCCTCCATAGTGATTGACGAGGCCATAGACATCGCGCAGGATTATGGCACGGATGACTCGTTCCGATTCATAAATGCTGTGCTTGATAACATACGGAAAGAACTTAATGCTGAGACGAATGCGGGAGAAGAGTAAATTGAATCTCATCCGAAGGAGACCACTGGTGCAGATTTTTGTACCGGTGGTTTTGTCATGTCTGGTTTGCAACATTTCCTGTTCAAACCATGTTGAGGGCGGCTCGCTTCCGAGTATGCTTGATTCCGCCGACAATTACATAGCCGCAGGTGACGCAAAATCTGCCATCGCGATTCTGGATCAGGCGGCCACACAGGCGGACGGAACTTATGAGCAGCTTGGAGTGTTCAAGCGTTTTATGAAGCTCGGAGATTTGAACCGCGCGGAAAAAACGGTCAAAAAAGCCCTCAAAAAGGACAAAAAATCCCCGGAACTGAACGCCGTTTACGGAAATCTCCTTCTCAAGAAAGGACAGACGGCAAAAGCACTCAAGCAGGCAAAAAATCTCTCGGGAACGAAATACGGCTCAATCTACGCCGAGGCATTCCTCCGCACCGCACAGGAGACCGGAAAATCAGCGAACGAGCTTTTCGGGGCAAAAAAGACAAAGGCGGACAAGGAATGGAAAAAATCCTGCGAGAGATTCCCCGATGATATAGCCCTCAGGCAGAGAGTATTCAGGGACAGACGATTTTCTTCTATATACTATGACGCATTTTTGGGAACGGGCAAGTACAGGTGGAACTGGAACGCGGCGACCCTTGACATGCTTGGCGGAAAATACTCACAGGCTGCGGACAAATATTCAGGAGAGACGGAAAACGCCGAGGACTCCCTTTTCTGGGGCAAGGTTCTCTATGACGCAGGACATTTCCCGGAGAGTCTGGACGCACTCACCCAGCACGAGGATGATCTGGACGAGGACGACGAGGAATATGATTACGTCACGGCGGTACAGACAAAGGCATTGCTGGCGGATGTCTACTATATTCTGGGACAGGATTCAGACTCAGCACAAAAACGTGAGGAAATCCTTGACATGGAGATTGAGGAAGGCACTCTCGCGGATTCAGTCCTGCCGAGCGTATACGTAAACAGCGCGATCTACGCAAAATCCCAGGAGGACCCTTTTTCCGAGTATGAGTTCCTGAGCAGGGCCGTAAATGACTACCCGGAGTACATCCCCGCGCTCGCATCCTACGGTGAGTTCGCACTTGAGCGCATGAACAGGCCCCCGGACGACACGATGACAGCCCATATCCGTGCAGCAGGACTTCTGACCAGGGAAATGGAAAAGGACGCTGAGATTCCCGAAATCAACCTGAACGGCATCCTTGACCAGATGAAAGCCCTGTCCTCAAAGACCGACAACTCCGAACTGAAAGTTATGATGGAAAAGCTCTACTCAAGGGCAAACAGGGGTGAGGAAAAATCAAGGATGAGCGCGAGAATCTGGACCATGCTTGAGCAGAGCGAGACCGGCAACAACCTGTATCCGGAGCCAATTGTACGCTACGCCGTATCCACATTCATTAACAACGATCTTTTCTCGGACGCAGAGGATCTTTTCATGCGTTACGAGATGGCAAATCACCGCGACAGTCTTTCGGGAAAGAAAAAGAAGGCCAAGGTCTTCGTTCCTGAGGACAACATGAATCTTCTGAGCCTGTGGGAGTGCGAGGCAGCCGCATGGTTCCGCATTTACCACGGGGACTATGAGAACGCGAAGAAACTCTATGACCACATCCTTGACGTGTACGCAGACCGCAGTCCGGTGCTGAATGTCTCAGGGCAGAATGAGTCGGTCGTGAACACTTACATAAACCTGGGCAACCTCTATTCAAGGGACAAGCGCTCCCCCATCGCCATGGACTACCTCAACAAGGCATCCGGAAGGGCATCATCCGCGGAAAAAAAGGCGGAGATTCTTTACCGCATGGGCAAAATCAGCTACTACCAGAGGGACTATCACAGTGCCTCACGCTTCATACAGTATGCGCTTAAGCTCGATCCCTCGCACAACAGGGCGCATTTCGTAGAGCAGCAGATTGAAAGGGCAACGATGCTGGAGAGTGACGCAGACTAGAAAATGGCTCTTTTCCGAAGATAAAAGCACATTGAGACAGACCCGGAATTCAGATGGATTTTGGGTCTGTTTTTTTATGCCGGCTGAATATATTTTTGTGCTCTATTTAAAATAAAACCAGCTCTAAAAACAAATGCTTTTAGAGAAAAAAGATGAGAAAAAGAATAAGGAGATTTGAAAAAACAGAAGTCCTAATCCCCCACGAGCATTTCGCGGAGGACCGGATGCTTCAACATTAGTCCGTAAGTATCTGAATGACTTCCGCTTTGTCCGCTGTATTCAGAATCTGGGCACGCTTGTCCGCTGACTTAAACAGGAGACTTACCTCTGCAAGGAACTGCAGGTGCGGTCCGGTCTTGTTCACGGGCGAAAGTGTCATTATGAATATACGGCACGGCTCCTGATCGAGACTGTCAAAATCAACAGCCTTGTCCGAGATTCCTATGCATGCGACGAGATCGGAAACGGTGTCTGTCTTTCCATGTGGAATGGCGATTCCATGCTTCATTCCGGTTGACATCTTCCTCTCGCGGTCAAGCACACATTCCTTAGCGGCTTCCTTGTCCGTGACCTTTCCTGCCTTCACAAGAATGTCCAGAAGCTCGTCAATAATTTCTTCCTTGGTGGATCCCTTCAAATGGAGATCTACTGTTTCAGGTGTTAATACTGTTCTTAAGTCCATGTGTATAGTTTATGTTCTGTTGCAAAATTTGTCAAGGAAAAAATGCTTATTTCGCTCAATTTCGTGCAAAAATCTGCGTTAATTTTTCCACATTATGAAAGATTATGTCAGAAAAACGCAAATTATTCAAAGATAAACTAAAGAATCTCGGATTCAAGCACCTAGCTCAAAGCGGCTGTACCTGCTGCGATGAAATATCCGGAAAAAGTCCCAAAAGCTCATCCGTATCCGCGGCAGTGGCAATACATTTTGCCTCCACCAGTTCCTCCTTTGAGCCGAACCCCCAGAGCACACCGACACACGGCACTCCGTTCAAGGCGGCTCCCTCGGCATCGTAAAGCCTGTCTCCCACCATCACGCAGGTTCCGGGCTCCTTTATCTCAAGACTGTCCAAAACAAAACGGACTATCTCAGATTTTTTCACCCGCGTCTCATTGATGTCGCTTCCCGCAATCAGGGTAAAAAATCCGTCGAGCGAGTCCCTTTCAAGAAGCTCACGCGCATAACGCTCCGGTTTGCTGGTCGCAAGGCAGATGGCGTACCCACGATTTTTCAGCTCCCGAAGCATATCGGCCACCCCCGGATAAACCGAAGCCTGATACACTCCCTTCGGCGTATAGTACTCACGGTAACGTTTCATTGCAAGCTTGGCCTTTTCCTCGTCGAAGCCATAAAAGGTCTGGAAACTGTACATGAGCGGAGGTCCCACCATCTTTCTGTACGCCTCATGCCCCGGAAGCTCTATTCCAAAAGACTCCAGCGCATAGTCGAAGGAATTGAAAATCCCCTCGGAGGTGTCCATGATAGTGCCGTCAAAATCAAATAAAATGGTCCTGAATTGATTCATTCCTATGTTATACATTTTTTCCCCCGAAGATTCAAGTGAGCCCTGTCCGCCGCAAAAACACAAAAAAAAATTTATTTTTCATTTTTTTACGAAAGCTCTATTGACATTTTTTCTCCTTTATACTATCATTTGATTATTCTCAATCGAGAAGCTCCCTTAGCTCAGTCGGTAGAGCAACGGACTGTTAATCCGTGTGTCGCTGGTTCAAACCCAGCAGGGGGCGATTAAGTCCAATCGCAAGATTGGACTTTTGTTTTTTTAAAGAGATTTTCTTTAAGCAATAAGATTGCTGGGTTTGAAGCCGAAGGGAGCGCCGACCAGGGGGAGGAGCAAGCGACCGTAGGCCGGCCACCAAACCCAGCAGGGGGCGTTCTAGCTCAATCGTAAGATTGAGCTTTGTTTTTTTTAAAGAGATTATCCTTTTACTATAAGATTGCTGGGTTTGAAGCCGTAGGGAGCGCCGACCAGGGGGAGGATCCAGCGACCGTAGGCCGGCCACCAAACCCAGCAGGGGGCGTTCTAGCTCAATCGCAAGATTGAGTTTTTATCTTTTTAAAGCGATTACCTTTTAACAATAAGATTGCTGGGTTTGAAGCCGAAGGGACATATTGCAAGCAAGTGCGTAGCAATATGGGATCAGTCAAAATTATGCTTTCATTCAAAAAAATAAACTTGTAACTTTTAAAAAACGGGTGTATTATATTGATATAGGCATATCTCCAGAAACAGCTTTTTTCGGAGGTATCCACAACATTTTTTCCAAACGGAGGCTTCATAATGAAAAAAATCGCACTGGTACTGGCAGCTTTGCTTACGGCTGGTACATCATTTCTTGCAGCGGACGAAGTACCATCGTCAGATACCAAGGTAGTATTCCAGCAGGGACAGCCCGCAGGCTCAATCAAAAAGGTAACAATCGCGCTCAAGGCCGAAAATCTTGTAATCAACAGAACAGAAGAGGAGAACATCTCCATCAGGATTGACTCAAACTATATGACGGCAGTTCCCCAGGTCTCATTTGACTCCAAGAGCATAAAGATCGAGCAGAAGGACAAAAAGAGCGTCAAACTGCAAAACAGAATCTGCATAGTAACCCTCTCACTTCCAAAAGACCTCAAGCTTCAAGAAGTAAAAATCGGAGGAGACTCATCCGACATCATCCTCACCGACGCAAACATCCAGAAACTTTCCGTCATCACCGGAGACAAGGGAGCAATCACCCTCAGCGGAATCAATGGACAGAGCCTGGAGCTCAAATCTGAGAAGGGAGACGTGGATCTCAGCGACATTGAGATGGACAAGGACTTCAAGCTCATAAGCGCGGACGGAGCCGTAAGCCTCAAGAATTTGGAAGCTGCCGACTTTACTCTGGAAACTGAAAAGGGAAAGGTCTCTGCGGAAGGACTCAAGGCAAAGAAGGTTTCCGTCAACACAGACAAGGCAGACGCAAAGATTTCCTTTGACACAATGTTTGAAAAGGATTCCGTAATCTACGTAAGCTCAGGAAAGGCTGAGGTCGAGCTTCCTTCAAACGCGGTTCTCTGGACAGCAGGTTCCGTTGACAAGGGACGCTTCCGCTCAGACTTCACCGAGGACTCAAAGGGTTCCCTCCTCACAATCAAAGTGGGCGGCGGTGATCTCCAGATCCAGAAGAAATAAGACTGATGCCATAACGGCACCATAAAATCAAGGCTCCTGCTTAAAAACGGCGGGAGTCTTTTTTTTGTTACTGTCCCGGAGGATTTGCCCCGCGTCCAACTAATAGGTCACCCTCTCCCGCTCCTGCTCAAGGACCACACCGGCTTCCTGTATCTCGCTGTTCGTAGGAATCCAGGGATAGTCGGGACGCAGAAGATTGGCCGATATTACGGGATTTTTCTCCCTGTCCTCGAAAGTGCCAAGATAATCAGCATAAAAACGCCTGTAATCCACGTGCTCCACGGAATCATCGCTGGTCTGTACGGCCGTAATGATCCAACGGTCCTTGTGGAAAAGCAAGTGCACAAGATCAGTCCTGCGCTCCACACTCAGAGTCTCCTCGCTGTCGCTGAAAACCAGATTGTAAGTCACGGTATAATCCCTTGTGTCCTTGTCCTTCACGGCACGTCCGTCTTCCTCCGAAACCGCCTTTGGATGGGAATTCTTCAGGGGGCCGGAAAAGAACACGCTGCCCTTGCTGTCGTTTATGTTGAAATCCGTAAGCCCGAACATGTTGTAATTGCCGTCGAAGTTGAAATTCATCCATTTCGCCGGAGAGACGGTCTGATCCTTCACGTTATAGGCATACCGGTTTTTGGCGGCTACATACACAGTGCTCACCATGTCAGCAAACTCGTTTATCTTGCTTCCGCTAGAGCATCCCTGCATGGAGGAAACGTCCAGATTGTTGACCGCGCTGTAGAACATCTCCACGGTCTCGAACGAAGTGAGTCCCTTTGACGTTGGGTTCGTGGAATCCCCCTGAAAATACATTGCCCCCACAACCAAAAGTCCCAGACAGATTGCGCAGACAGCCGTTATCGGGGTGCGTTTTGCCCTGAACCATCTCTTCAATGCAAGCCGGGACTGAAAGCGGGATTTCTCCTTGAACGCATTTTCCTCGAAGGCCTCCTGCGACATATTTGACTTGCGTATCACCGGCGAAAGAACACCACCGGCGGGAATCTCACCCTTTTCGTTGAGTCCCAGCTCCTTGTAAAGACTGACCATCGGGAACGTGAGTGAAAAATCACCGTCGTCTATGGAAGATTTTCTGTCCGAATCCTCGCTCAAAATGCCTCCGATTTTTTCCGTAAGACTGCTGCCACGGGCCTTACCCGCACCGTGTTTTCTCAATCCGGATTTTCTCTGCAAGGCATTGTCTACGAAGAAAGAGAGCTTTTCATCCAGCGCCCAGATTCTGTTCCTAAGCGGCTCATAATTGCGGTCGAAATAATCAGTGAGACGCTCGTTGGTTTTCAGTGATTTGAACGGAAACTCCCTTGTGAGCGCGCGATACGCTATGACGGACTGAGTGAAATTGATTGCGGCGCTTCCATGCAAGGTCGGATTCACATAAATTCCGTTTTGCTCGGAGGAATTCGTCTCCCCTCCGCTTTCCACGGCATTTTCAAAAAGAGTCTTAGGCAAAAAGAGAATCTTGGAAAAATCAGCCGAAAGATAGATTCCTCCGCCGCCTATGTTCGCCACGTCAATCTTTTGCTTTGAGGCAGCCTCCAGAGCCGAACAAGTCTTTGCAGCAGCATAGATTACAAACGCCTTCTCCGCATTGCCGAGCTCCCTTGAAAAATCCAGGTCAAAAAAATCTTTCAGCGTGCGTCCAGCAAATCCCGCTCCCTCAAGAATCACGGTCTCAGTCACAGGGCCAGACTCAGACATACGGGCTCTGGTGCCGGTAAAACGCCACTCGGAAAAATTCCACTGTCCGCCGTCCTTTTGCGCGAGCCAGCCGTTTTCCTCCATGTGGTCCGCCATCCGGGATTTCGCGAAGGATCCCTGGGTCATGTATGTGTCAAAGCATATATTTCCGTTCTCAAAAAATACGAGCTGTCCGTCCATCTCACTCTTCCTACAAAAATGAATCTGTTTGCCCCAAATCCGGGACATGACAGTCCATATACATTTTATCAATAATTCAAAAATCTGTACAGTGGTACAACTTGAGGTTAAAGCAGAAATATTGTATACTGAACAAAAGGGGTTAGTAATGGCTGGAAACACATTTGGAGAGGCTTTCAGGGTAACGACATTCGGCGAAAGTCACGGGGTCGCGCTCGGATGCATCATTGACGGATGTCCCGCGGGGGTTCCGATCGACGCTGATTTTTTACAGTCCGAGATGGACAGACGAAAACCCGGAGCTAGGCAGACAGACTCACAGGGCAAGGAGATTTTCAATGCGGCCGTCACGTCAAGAAGCGAGGCTGACAGGGCTGAGATTTTGAGCGGCGTATTCGAGGGAAAGTCCACGGGCACTGCGATTGCCATTGAGATAAGGAACACCAGCCAGAAATCCAAGGACTACTCATCAATCATGGACAAATTCAGGCCGGGACACGCTGATTTTACATATCACGAAAAATACGGCATAAGGGACTACCGCGGGGGAGGAAGATCAAGCGGACGTGAGACTTCGGCAAGGGTTGCTGCGGGTGCGGTCGCGAAGATGTTCCTTTCCATGAGCGGAGTTGAGATCAAGGCATATACGGTGAGGGCTGCGGGAATCCAGTGCGAGAAAATCAATCTGGAGGAGATTGATAGAAATCCGCTGAGAGTTCCTGACTGTGCTTCGGCTGAGCGTATGATGGAAAAAATTGAGGAGCTAAGGAAAAGCGGAGACTCCGCCGGAGGAATAATCGAATGCAGGATTTCAGGACTTCCGGCAGGTCTTGGTGAGCCTGTGTTTGACAAGATGGACGCGGTTCTTGCCTCAGCCATGCTTTCCATCGGTGCCGTAAAGGGAATTGAGTTCGGCGAGGGATTTCATGCGGCTGATTTGACCGGAAGCGAAAACAATGACCCCATGCGCGAGGGACCTGCATTTGTCTCGAACCATGCGGGGGGCATACTCGGAGGAATCACACGCGGCGACGACATTGTGTTCCGGCTTGCGATAAAACCTGTGCCTAGCATCTTCAAGAGGCAGTCCACCGTGGACACATCCATGAGAGAGTGTGAGATTGAGATAGAGGGAAGACACGACGTGTGCCTTTGTCCGAGGATTGTCCCCGTGGTTGAGGCCATGGCAGCGATTACGGCTGCGGATATGATGCTCAGGAACAGAAGCTCTCGAGTGGAAAGATGAAAGTGGAAAGATGAAAGTGGAAAGATGAAAGTGGAAAGATGAAAGTGGAAAGTTGAAAGTTGAAAGTTGAGAGTGGAAAACGGAAAGTTAGAGTAGGAGAAAGATAATGGCTAAAAATAAGAAGGTAAATAAAAAGAGAGATGAGAAAAAATCTGGGAAGAAAGGTTCAAGGGCGGTGAAGGCATTCTGCATCGGGATTCCGCTTGCCCTGATTGTGGCACTCGGTGTCGCCCTGCCTGTAAACGCAAAGTCGGTCATAAAGACTCCGCCGCTCGGTGACAGGACTTTGGAGCAGGAGAAAAATCTTACGGGAGTTCTGGACTCGCTTTATCCGGAGAGAAAATCCGTGGAGCTCACTCCCCTTCCCAAGGAATACTTTGAGCTTGATGAGTATGAGATTGCCGCACAGAGCGCCATCATCGTGGACGTAAAGACCGGCAGCATAATCTGGGAGAAAAACGCCGACCAGCAGATTCCGCCGGCATCCATGACCAAAATCGTGGAGATGTACGTGGTTCTTGAGGCCGTAAAGCGCGGGGACATTTCACTTGACGACGTTGTGCCCCTCCCTCCCGAAAGCTGGGAAGTCAATCTGCCAGCGGACGCTTCAAGGATGCATCTTGCCAAGGGACACATAGTTACGCTAAGGGAGCTGCTTCTGGGACTTGCCATTGCCAGCGGAAACGACGCATCAATCGCAGTGGCAAATTACGTTGCGGGTAATATGGAAGATTTTGTTGACCGCATGAACGCAGCCGTCAAGCGCATGGGGCTTGAAAAAACAGTGTTCGTCGAATCAAGCGGATACAGCGAAAAAAACCTTACCACGGCGAGGGAATTCGCGCTCTTTGCCCGTCAGTACATCCTTGATTTCCCCGACGCACTCAAGGAATTCCATGCAAAGCCGAGCCTGCGCTATCCCACAAGAAAAAACATGCCGGACGGTTCCACTCCAGTCTCCTACACACAGAACAACACGAACAAGCTACTTTCCAAAATCCAGGGCTGCGACGGACTTAAGACCGGATTCATCTACGAAAGCGGCTACAACATCTCCGTAACGGCAGAGATGAACGGCACCAGGTTCCTTTCAGTCACGATGGGAGGCCCCGGAAACAACACCGTGGACGGAAACACATACAGGGTGAGCGACAACATGACTCTCTTCAACTACGCGTTCTCCCATTACGCAGACTACCATGCGCCGACAGGAGACGACAAGCATGAGTTCACCGTGGGAATCTTCGGTGGAGCGGAAAAATCCGTAAAGCTTGTTCCTGCCCTAGACGAGACCTTCACCGTGCCGAGAATCACAAGTGACTCACCCACAGGAGCCGCAGCGAGCGTATACGTGCGTGCAGACGTTCCAAGGTACCTCTACGGAAAGATTGAGTGTGGAAAACAATACGGCACAATCACCTACATGATTGACGACGAGGTCCTGAGAGTGGTTCCATTGGTCGCCGACCGGACCGTGGAGCTCGGAGGATTCTTCACCCGCACCCTCGGCAAGCTCGATGAGATACTGCTGGATGCGATTTTAAAAGATTGACCAAAAAGCTTGAATCTATGGTATAATGAAACAAGCTGGAGGTTGAATCATGCTTACAGAAGAGGCAAAACTTATAAACGAACGGCTAAAAACCGTAATGAATCCAAATCGAATCTATCTTTTCGGCTCCTATGCGAAAAATACCCAGAGAGCCGACAGTGACTATGATTTTTATATAGTCATGCCAGATGACGCAGGAAATGAGATTCTTCTTGGTCAAAAGGCTTACCGTTCACTTCGTGGAATACGCAAGACCCCTGTAGACATTGTTGTCGGACATGAAAGCTCCTTTGAGCGACTCAAAAACCAACCGACGCTTGAGCGTGAAGTTTTCCGCGATGGAGTAATCCTTTATGAAAAATGAAAGCCTTGTAAAAAATTGGATTGAATTTGCAGACATGGATGCAAATATGGCTTCATTTACCTTTGAAAATATGCATCCAAAACCGCTTGAACTCATCTGTTATCATTGCCAGCAAGCTGCGGAAAAAATTTTAAAGGCATTGCAAATCGCTATCTCCGAAAATGTGGATGTCCAGAAAACTCATGACCTTGCACTACTGGCAGATTCTCTTTCTGAGATCATTGAAATTTCTGACATCATTTACAATGCATGCTCAGATCTTACCCCATACGGTGTAAAAGTCCGCTATCCAAAAGAGGTTTTCGTGGATGAAACCATGACCCAAAAAGCCTTGAACGATATGAAAAAAGTCTTGGAATGGGGAAAATCCGAAATAGAGAAACTGACACAAAAAGCTTGAATCCCTAGAGAAAAACTCCACTGTCAATTATCAAGACTCATTTCCCGAGAAGGTCCCGAAGCTCGCAGATTTCGTAGCCGGAGTCCAAAATCGTGGAGATGAGCAGGTCCAGCTTTTCGTAGAGATAGTCGGTGCGGCTTCCGTTTACGTTACCCACGTTCACCGGGATTATCATGCCGTCGTGCAAGTCAGCCTCCATTTTTTCGATGATTGCGCCCGCATCCAAATAGACAGTCTTTCCTCCGCTCAGCATGGCCTGTTCAAGTGAAACTCTGTCGTTGCATTTATTCCATGCGTCCACGTAAACATATCCGGACTCCTCGCCCGCCTGCCTCATCATTGAATTCGCGTTGTAGTTCGGAGCATGCCAAAGCAGAGCCAGTTCTCCACCGGTTGCGGCAAAAAACTCATCCTCGTTTCTCGCAAGTCCCCGCTTGATAAATCCGGCGTCTATCCTGAAAGTCTGGGTAAGAAGGTCGGCATTGCTGAAAAAAGACGATGCGCACACGTTTCCGCTCGCAAGAATCTGTCTTGTCTCCTGAGGACACCTTCGGATAAACTCACCGTTAATGAAGAAAGTTCCCTTGATTCCGAATCTCTCAAGCCATGCAAGAACCTGCGCGAGACCTTCCGAGCTTTCGGTCGCATCAAAAACAAGCGACACCCTTTTCGTACCGGGGCTCACAGTCTGCGTCTCCTGATAAAGCGGATACGTCACGGCAGGACCTGAGAGCGAGCGTACAAAAATTGCATTTTCATAAAGAGTGTTCTGTGCGGCTGTGGTATATGCACGGAAGCGCGAGTTTTTCACCGATGAATGCGGCATGGAAGACAGTCCCGCCCCAGATGACAAGTCCTTGCTCAAGCTCCATGACCTGAGTGAAAAATCATACTCGAATCTTCGTCCGTCAATCTCGGAAGTGATTTTTCCATTCCTCCACGAAACCGAGTCCACCGACGAAAGCAGAAGCACGGATTTTGTCCCGACCTTTCCTTTTCCCGCAGATGGCAGAATCCACTCAAAGACGGAGCGCTGTCCACCGGCAATCAACGAGGCGTTTCCCTTCCATTTTATGGAATATGCCTTCTCACCGTCCAATCTCGCGCGCAGGGTCCATTTTTTCAAATCAAGGGCAAAGAGCGTGTTTCCAGAGACAAAAGCAATGCTCCTTCGGTCGGGAGAGACCACAGGCTTAGACACGTCCTGATAATCCCTTACGACGCTCATTTTATCCGCCAGCCTGTAGAATGCACCGGAGCGTTTTCCCTTCTCATAGCTCAGACTGTCAATCCAGAGCACGGCACCCTCATCCGACCAAAAGACATCGTAATCAAGCGCGGAACCGGAAAGTCCCGTAAGAGGATACATTCCCTTCATGTCCGCAAAATCAAATGCGGTAGGAATCGAATACAGAGCCGCAATCTTGTCCGAGCTGACGGTCACAATCTCCCTGCCGTCGTCCTTGCACCAGAATCTTCCATGCACGGGATTAAACGCAGAGGGCAAGCGTGAGAGAGCGACACCGCAACCGACCAGAGCCGAATAGAGACCACGTGTGTAAAGCTCATTTTCCTGAATCCTGTAAACTATGTCGCCGCTGATGTAAAAAATATTTCCGCCGGGAGTCCACTGCACTGAATTGATTGTGCCGTTCCCGATTTTTCTCAAATCCTCGGAAATGGATATGCCGCGGAACATCGCATCAGGAGTCGCAAAATAAACAGAGCCAGAGTTCTCGTACAAAAGACAGGCGGAATCAGGAGCCCATTTTACCGGGAGACTTCCGTAAGTAAATGGAATCCTCTCCGCAAGAACCAGAACCTTACCGGTTGAAACCTGCTGCAGGACAAGCTTTCCCGACCCATGATTTTTCTGCTCCACATAGCAGACCCATTTTCCGTCAGGACTTTCGCACGCGCTTCCGGTATGAGCGTACTCCACGGGAATCTTCTTCGCTTTCTCCGTCCACCGCAGCGATGATGTGTCCATGCTGTAACGAGCAGTTCCATAGCGGTTCCTGAGCTGGATTGTGCGTCCTCCGTCAAGAATCTCCATCTCCTCGGGGAAACAGGTAATCAACTCCGGCTCCTTCTCGACCGAGGTTTTGCCTAACTTGCCAATAAAAAGACTTTTGTATTCTGGTGTGCCGGGAAAATTCTGACGCACGGAAAAAAGAAGCTGGCTGTCATCGTTCAAATCAAGAACCTCAAAGGCAACCTTCGCGTGAAGAAGAGTCAATGACGAGAAAACGAGCCCCAGTGCGAGCCCCGCTTTTTTAAGGAAACAGAACTTCATATCCGCCGCAAGCCCCCTGATATGGAATTTAAGAATATAATCGAAAGACTGATTTTCAGAAGCTTTCCTTATTAGAAGCGACCCTTAAGAGCAGAGACTACGGAAACAGGATTTACCAAAGCTCCGTTCTTGTAGACCGTGAAGTGCAGGTGTGGTCCGGTGGAGTATCCCGTGCTTCCGACGAGTCCGATTTTCTCTCCCTGGCTGACCTTCGCTCCCTTCTGCGCGATGATTTTGCTCATGTGTCCGTAAAGGGTCTGGTAGTTGTCCTTGTGCTTGATGATTACGTAATATCCGTAGACATTGCTCCAGCCGGATGTGGAGACGGTTCCGCTCATCGCGGCATAAATCGGAGTACCCGTAGGACAGGCCATGTCAACTCCGGTATGATTCTTCCGCACCTTGGAGATCGGGTCAATTCTTGATCCGTAAGCGGACGTAGCGTACCACTTTGCCTTGAGCGGGCTGATGAACTTCTCACCCATTGCCTTCTCAATGACGCTCTCGGAAAGCTTGGCTCCCGGAATGAAAAGCTGCTGTCCCTTCTCAAGATTCGCGGAGACGAGATTGTTCACGTCCTCAATGTCAACCTGGGTCACATTATATTTTTTGGCGATGCGGCTCAGGGAATCTCCGGAGGAAACCGTATAAATAATTCCATTCATCGAAGGAATCTTGACTTTCATTCCAGCAGGAACCTCGGTAACATCAATAATGGTGGGGTTCGCCGCAAGCAGGGTTGAAAGGGTGATATTGTTGTTGGCACAGACAGTCGCAATCTTCTCGCCCTTCTTCATCGTGTGCCATCCGTAGCGGATCTCGGCCTTGAATCCTCCCAAGACAGCGTCGTTAAGAAGAAGATTTCCGTCCTCGTCAACGACATTTCCCTGGTCATCAAGATAAGTGGTTGTCTCACGCGCAAAGGATGCTATGGCTTCGTCCAGATAAGCGAAGGACCTCTCGTTGTCAGCGTCAAGTTCCACGGGAAGCGCAAAACTTTTCTCATGCGCCATTTTCTCCACAGATTTCCACGGATAGTAAATGCACGCGGCAACGGCAGGCACGATCCAAATAAACTTGCAAATTGTTAAAAAAATCTTAAAAAATGTAGAAAAAGCGGATTTTACTGTAAGGACAAAATTCCTCGCGCCGTAGTTCCTGGGCATCACAATGGCCGCAGAAGAATAGCGGGACTGATTTATTCTGTTACCGGTAAATCTGAACCGGTTTTTCTGACCTGAATATATAGCGTTTTCTGAATAATTTATAATTTCCATAACGTATCTATCGACATAATCCTTACTCTATATTAGAATAAAACGGAAATGAAGTCAAAACAAATTCCGCAAATTTTACATATTTTTGCATTTTTTTTTGCAGGAATCACAGCCGGACTCCTCATAAAATTTTTCATTTTGGACTTTCTGCATATTCAGGGAAAATCCATGGAGCCGACATTTAAAGAAGGAGATATTGTCCCTGTCCTCAAGGCGGCTTACGGTCTGGACGTCCCGTTCGGAGACTCTACATTCGTACAGTGGAAATATCCTGAGGTGGGCGACGTGGTTATCTACATGATTGACGGACACATGGTAATCAAAAGATGTGCCGCAGTCGGTGGTTGCGTACTGGATTATTCCTTCGATTCAGGATATACTCTAAGGGCCGGTGATTTGCTCATTCCGCTGACGGTGGACCAGTATCACCTGATGAAAGACAGCACATCGGTACCTGAAGGAACGATTCTTGCCCTTGGTGACAATTACTCAGACTCGGTTGATTCGAGAAAATACGGGTTTGTTCCCGTAAAAAACATTTTGGGAAAAGTACTATGCAGACGAACGGCTTTCTAATAAAGAAGCGTCTTTATCTTTTATTCGCGGCCATAGCTTTCATGCTTCTGGTCATAATTTTTACTTACGGGAGACTCTCGCTCAGAACTCCGCCCGCACCTCCCGCTCCCACACCGTCCGTGGAAAGAGGCTCCATCGTGGACAGGAACGGAAAGCCACTCGCGGTACAGACGAATTTCTATCACTTCGGCGTCACACCCAAGCTGATTAAGGATCCCAAATATTTCGCGGACACAATCAGCAAGGAAGTGGGCATGAGGTCCATCGACATACAGAACATAATCAACCTGCGCCGTCAAGCCCAGTACGCAATCATCAAAAAGCACATCTCTCAGGAACAGTGCGACCGTCTCATGGCGGTTATACGCGACCACGATTTCTCACACTTCTGCCGCTTTGACCAGCTCCCCGGAAGAATCTATCCCCTGAACGACCTTGCGAGCCAGCTCGTGGGATACATGGGAACGATGGGAAGCGGACTGAGCGGAATCGAATACTCCATGGAGGATTTGCTTTCCCCCGAAGTAAAGGAAGGAGAGACGGAGCCCACAATATATGGAAAGAACATCTACCTGACAATAGACTCCGACCTGCAGTACAAGCTTGAGAAAATCTCCAAGAACGCAATGGAAACGACACAGGCCGAAAGCTTCATGCTCATTGCGGCGGATGCGAAATCAGGAGAGATACTGAGCTACATCAGCCTTCCCTCCGCGGATTTGAACACATATCCGAAATCCACGTCACAGCAGAAAATCGACCGGCCCGCCATGGTCACTTACGAACCCGGAAGCGTCTTCAAAATCTTCTCGGCGGCGGCATACCTTGACTCGGGAGTCATCAACGAGGACACGCTCTTTTTCTGCGACGGACTCTACACAAGGACGACGAACCACAACGAGACAATCCGCATCAGCTGTCTGGACCACCACGGCTATCTTTCGGTGAGGGGCGCGCTGGAGCTTTCCTGCAACGACGCGTTCGCACAGATGAGCGACCTTCTGAACACGAACACATTCCTCTCATACATAGACAAATTCGGATTCGGCAAAAAGACCGGAGTTGAGCTTCCCCGCGAGGAAACCGGCTATGTAAAAACTCCCGACGCAAAATCATGGTCAGCACGTACAAAGGCAACCATGTCCATCGGTCAGGAGCTTACCGTAACGGCACTCCAGATGGTTCAGGCCGCCGAGGTGATTGCGAACAAGGGACTTCCTCCCAAGCTCACGTTCCTGAAAAGAATCAAGGACAAGGACGGACAGGTGGAATACAACCACACGCCCGAATACGGAGACAGAATTCTGAAGGCATCCACGGCGAAATATCTTCTGAGCTGCATGGAAAGCACGGCGGAAAAAGGAACCGGAAGCAGGGCAGCCCTTGGAGACATTTCCATCGGAGTAAAGACAGGTACGGCGCAGATGGCGGATCCAATCCACGGCGGTTACAGCGAGACTGATTTTATCTCGAACTGTATGGCAATCTTCCCGGTGGAGGAGCCGCAGATTGTTCTTTACATCGTGGTTGAAAAAGCGAAGGGCGAGACATACGCGGGACGAATTGTTGCTCCTGTAATCAGGGAAGCTGCGGATGAGATAATCGACCACCTGGGAATGACACGTGACGCGGCTCCGGCTGTTGAGCACACGGGACTTGTCTCAATCACCGAAAACACACCTCTGATAATTGACGACATCGTGCCAGATTTCCTCGGCCGTCCCAAGAGAGATTTGATTCCGCTTCTCCAGAGCAACCCCGGACTCAAGTTCGTCGTAAACGGAGAGGGCTGGGTCGTAAGCCAGAAACCCGCGCCCGGCTCACCCATCGTGGAGGGAATGACCATTGAACTCAATCTGGAATAAAAACATCACTCTCTTCAAGGAAAGATTTCCCGGACTTCACGAAATGCTTTCCCCGCTGATTGCAGATTTTGAGTCCGGCAAAATTAATTCCCCGATGGATGTGACTGAGGCAAAAAACGGACTTCCCACGGCGAGCGAAAACGGAATGACGCTCCACTCAAAATACGCCCCGGACAGAGAGGCACAACAGGCAGCTTCCAAAATAAGCGACGAGAATTCGGCTGCGGTATTTCTCTCATGCGGCCTCGGATATGCACCAATTGCCGCGGCAAAAAAATCTCCTTCCACGCCGATCGTAATAGTTGAGGCAAGCCCCGTGCATTTTTTTCAGGCACTCTCGGTCTTGGACTGGAGCGACGTAATCAGACATCCCGAAGTGATTTTCGCAATCGGAACCGACGAGGAGACGGCAGCTTCCTTGATCCGTAAATTCCAGCAGGACAAAATCATCTTTTTCAGCGTCCCCGGCCAGATTGCACACGCCAAGGAATATTTTTCCGTAGTCACAGATTTGTGCAAGAGAAACCGCCAGAAGGAAGAGGTGAATACGAACACGCTTGAGAAATTCGCACATCTCTGGCTTTCAAACTCATGCAAGAATCTTCCGAAGATGGGTGAGCTTGGAGGAGTAAGCAGATTTTTTGACGCAGCACAGAATCTCCCGACCACCCTTCCCTTCATAATAATCGCCGCCGGACCAAGCCTTGAGAAAATTCTGCCGAAACTTCCCGAGTTGAAAAAGCGAGCTGTCCTTGTATGTGTGGACACAGCCCTTCACTCCTGCCTTGAGTATGGAGTTGAGCCAGACTTTGTGATCCTCGTTGACCCGCAATACGCATGTGCCCTGCACCTTGAGTTTTTGGCATCCCCATCATCCATACTGATTACCGAGAGCGCAGCATGGCCGTCCGTTTTCCGTTTCCCCTGCAAGGAGATTCTTTTGTGCTCTTCCCTTTTCCCGATCGGACAGTACTTTGAAAAAATCATGGGCAAAAAAGGAGAGCTCGGTGCGGGTGGAAGCGTGACCACAACGGCGTGGGACTTTGCAAGAAAATGCGGCGCGGGAAAAATCTACATCGCGGGAATGGATTTGGGATTCCCCGGAAGACAGACACACATACGCGGCTCACAGTTTGAGGAAAGAGCGCACAGAACTTCCATGCGGCTTCACACGGCGGAGACAGACGGAGTCAACGCATTGCTCGGAGCAAATCCGAAAATCGCAAGGGATTACAACGGAAACGAAATTCTCACCGACTCACGGATGTCGCTTTTCTCATGGTGGTTTGAAACATCGTGCGGCAAGGCAAGGCAGGACGGACAGCTCACATACACGCTCACACCGGAAAGCATGGCCATAAACGGAATTGAGATTGCCGACTGCGACACACTTTGCTCCGGCCCCGACCTGAGTGAGATTAAAAGAATCTTTTTTGAACGAGCTGAGGAAAACAAGCTGAGAATAAAAAAGGAAGCCGAGGAAAATGGCACGCCGAAATTCGAGGAGGTATTCAGAACCTTCGTTGGAAATCTACGCGAGTTGAAATCGCTTTCAAAAAAAGGACGCTCACTTTGTGAAAAAGGAATCCGGGACAGAACGAAAATCCCCGCCGTCTCTCAGGAGCTCAAAATGATTGACTCACAGATTCTCTCATCAAAAGGAAAGGACGCCGCAGCCCTTGTATTTCCCACGCAGAGACAGCTGGACTCACTCTCAAAAAATCTCCCGGAAGATGAAGTCCTCCGCCCCATCTATTTCTCAAAGCTGATTTACACCGAACTGGAAAAAGCCGTAAACGAATACATCGCCTCACTCTCGCTCGAAGACGAAGGGCATGCTTACCATCTCCTGTGACATGGACGCGGATTTCAGATTGGAGAGTTCTTCAGGAGTCTCGTCAAAAGCAATCTCGGATTTTAAAATGTAAGAGCTTCCTGAGATGGACTCACCGGCATCAGTGTAGGAACTTGAGAAAGAGAATGTCCCGCTGATTCTTCCTGGCTTGGAAATTTTCATGTAGGTTTTGTCACCGTTCTCAATTACAAAATTTTTGTAGACCGCACCTGAGAATTTTCTGTGTCCGTCCATCCACTCAACGAAAGCCGTATATGACGTGGACTCTTCTCCGACCTCTTCCCTCTCTCCGTCCGAATTCAATTTTGTCAGAGGATAAATGATTATCTCACTGCCATACACATCAATCTCGTAGTCACCGGAATCATCTTCGGAAAAAACAATGTCCTCGCTTCCCGGGTTGTCCGATTTTTTCTGCACAAGCGTAAGCTGATTCTCATCCTCAGAAAGATAATAGAGATAGTTGACGGTATCATCAAGAGCGGCCTTCCCCATTGACTCAATGCTCTGCCGGTTTATTTCCATAAAATATTTCTGGGAAGCGCTGTCCATATCCATAGAACCGTTAAGCAGCATCTCCGTAATATTCGCCACGGTCGCATCCAGATTTTTCTGCACATAAGACTCAAAGCTGCTCATCGTCTGATTTTGAAAGCAGAGTTTTGTGGCGTTCAGCTTGAGCAGATTTTTCTCCGGGAAAGCGGAATATGTTCCCTCAAAATCCTTTACCCAGGAATCTCCATCAGGATCCACGGCGACATCATGACTGTAGACAAACACAGTTCCGTCATTTCTGAATTCCATTTTTGAAAGCTCGTCGGCAAACACGGAATCGCTCAGCGCGTCCCTTTTCACATCCATCATGGTCTGACTGCGGTCGGCATTTCTGCTTTTCTCATCACATGCTGCGAACAAAAAAATCAGCATGGAAAATCCAGTGATCAAATATTTTCTATTCATAAGGCTCATCCTTTTCGAAGCACAGTTTTTCATTCTTCTTTTCCCGTCCCAGAAAACGCTGTAACTGAGCCGTCCTCCATTCTGAACCACCAGAGCAACTCGGCGGAATTTATTCTTGTTGTAAATCTCTCTCCGGCTAAAAGGCAAAATGACTCCGGGACGCCCGTAATCTCCATCACCACATCCACGGACTGTGGACTTCTTGTTTTCTCGTCAAAGAAAATCTCCGCCTCAATTTTTCCTGCCTCCGAAATCTCCGCTCGTCCAGTCGCAAGTTCCGAATCAAAAAGAAAAAGACTGCATTCAACATGGGTTCCATTTTCCAACTTGGACTCGGTAAACTCAGGAATGCAGCCGTAAGAGACAGATTCCTTTCCGTCATCAAAAATAAAATAAAAAGATGTCGGAGTAATGCGGAAAATCTTTGAGTCATCATTGGAAATAAAACGCAGGCCCCCGTTACGGATCAGCTCATGCTCCGGATGGAGTTCCTCGGCAAAGATTCCTTTTTCCATAAGCGAAAATTCCACGGTAAAAATCTCAAACAGATTTCCCATCACAATTTTCTCAACACGCCGCTCAAGCAGATTTTTCACGTCGGCAAAATTCTCTCCCTCCTGAATCAGCGGATAGCGATAAAGAATCTCATCAAGGATTTTTTCCGCAAGAAGAGAAGTGATTTCGGAAGAGCTTTGAACCAAGGAATCCTCATGGACGAGGCCTACTGGTTTCGCATAGATTTTTCCGTCAACAGAATCCACGGAATATGAGACACGGAATAAAACCGGCACATTGAATTTTGAGTCGAGCGGCAGAAGATAATTCATGGTCATGGAATCCGCTGAGTCAAAGACATATTTCATGGTTCGTTCCGGCGATGAATAGATTTTTCCGACAAAAGGATTTTCACCCCTTGGCTCAGGAAGCACAGTGGAATCAATCTTGTCATTTGAAACAACAGCCCCCGCGGATTTTGCGTCAGTCTTGATTTGAAGAAAACAAAAGACGGCGACAGAAACTACGGCCGCGATTCCCCACGCGCATACTGAGATTAATTTTTTCTTCGGTACATTTTTAAATGCTCCCACACCGATCCCCCATGCCATGCATTATGAATTACTTTCGATTTTTTTTCAAGCCCACCTATTTTCAAAAATCCGCAGTTGTGCTACACTTACTACATGAGCAAAGAAACTATTCCTTTAAGAAAAGACGTGCCCGCTGAATACAAGTGGGACCTGTCTGCAATTTATAAGTCTGATGATGAATGGGAAGCTGATTTGAAAGCTGTTCCCGCCGCCACTGAAAAACTCGTCGCGTTCAAGGGACGCCTGGGAGAAAGCAAGGAGACTCTTCTGGAGGCACTTCATGCTGACGAGGCTTTGGACCGCCTGATGGAAAATGTCTATCACTACGCGAGTCTTTTGCACGAGGCTGACCAGGGTGATGCTGACGCGCAGGACAAAGTGAATCGTGCGATGATGGCATACACAAAATGCGGTGCCGAGACAAGCTTTTATGTTCCCGAGCTTCTTTCAATCCCCGATGAAAAAATCAGGGCGTGGATTTCGGAGGATGATTTCGCCGACTACCGCATTTATATAGAAAAGATTTTGCACGGAAAGGAACATGCGCTTTCTGAAAAGGAAGAGAGAATCATGGCCCTTCATTCCGAGACGGCATCCACCGCCGACAACGCATTCAGTCTGCTCAATGACGTGGACATGAATTTCGGCACGGTAAAGGTTGACGGAAAGGACCTGCCACTCACTCACGGGACATGGAGCAATTTCTTGGAGAACCAGAACCGCGAGGTGAGAAAGGAAGCCTACGAAAAATTCTACGCAGTGTATGAGTCTCATGCGAACACGCTCGCAGCACTCTACGCTGGATCCGTCGCCAACGATGTTTTCGTCGCACGCGCAAGGGGATACAAATCATCTCTCGACGCGGGACTTTTCGGAAACAAGGTGCCTGAGGAAGTTTACCGCAATCTGATTGATACCGTGCATAAAAATCTGGAGCCGCTTCACAGATTCTATTCGCTCAGAAAAAAAGTTCTCGGCGTGGATGATCTCCGTCATTACGATGTCTACGTGCCGCTTGTAAAATCAGTAAAGAGCCACATCACCTATGAGGAATCCGTGGAGATTGTCAGAAACGCGCTTTCCGTCCTTGGAAAAGATTACACCGACACTCTCTGCAACGGACTTTTGCACGGATGGGCTGACCGCTATGAGAACAAGGGAAAAAATTCCGGCGCATTCTCTTCCGGCTGCTACAAGGGATATCCGTACATTCTTCTGAACTACGACGAGGACACAATCCGCGATGTTTACACGATGGCACACGAGGGAGGACACTCCATGCACTCATGGTTCAGCGTCCACAACAATCCCTTCATGAGCTACGAGTACACCATCTTCGAGGCTGAAGTCGCATCCACATTCAACGAGGAGCTTGTGTTTGAGTACATGCTCAAAGAGGCAAACGCAAAGGGCGACACAAACCTTGCGACATATCTTCTGTCCATGCGCGCGAACGACATCCTTGCCACATTGCACCGTCAGACCATGTTCGCAGAGTTCGAGCTTAAGACACACGAGAGCCTTGAGCAGGGAATTCCTTTGACGACTGACAAACTCCGCTCAATCTACCGCGAGCTTCTGGAGCAGTACTTCGGACCCGAGATGCATTTTGAAAAATCAAGCGACATGGAAGGACTCCGCATCCCGCATTTCTACAACGCGTTCTATGTCTACAAATATGCCACGGGAATCTCCGCGTCCCTCGCCCTCGCAAAACGTGTGACAAACGGCGGCGAAAAAGAAAAGGAAGATTACTTCAAGTTCCTGAAAAGCGGCGGCTCAAGATACCCGATTGAAAGTCTCCGTGTAGCCGGTGTGGACATGGCAAGCTCAGAACCGATTCAGGCGGCACTGGACACATTCGCATCGCTGGTCTCACAGCTTGAGGAAAGACTTTAACGAGTGGAAAGTAACGAGTTGAAAACGGAAAGTGGAAAACGGAAAGCTAGTGGACATACTATGAAACGAGCATCCAAACTTTCCACTTTCATCTTTCAACTTTCCACTTGTTCCGCTTGACATCTTTTTAAAATAGTTCTATATTAAAACCATGTTCCGTATGGAGCGTTAAATTAATTTCAGGAGGCCAGTTATGAAAAAGAATCTTTATCCCATTGCAACAACAGAAAGAGGACTGGCCGGACGCTCATAAAAAAATCCGTCTGAATTAAAATTCCAAGTTAAGGTATTTTCGCTACTCCTCTTTTTTCAACAAATTAATTAATTTCTCTTTTTTATTTTTTTAATCAGCTGCGGGAAGTTTTAAATTTCCTGCATCTGAAAAATCGCACAGGAGTTATATGAGCGAAAAATTTTTGCAGGGTAAAATCGGCTCTGCTACCATTCATTGCACGAACAATGAAAATACGGATGTGGATTCTTATGCAATTCACCAGATAAAAAATCTTCTGGACAACGAGGCATCCAGGGAAAGCAAAATCGAAATCATGCCCGACGTTCATCCGGGAAAAGTCTGCACGATCGGACTCACAATGACGGTCGGAAAAAGAGTCATCCCGGAGATTGTCGGAATTGACATCGGCTGTGGTCTTACGGTCGCCAGGTTAAAGCTGGTGCGTCCTGAATTTCAAAAATTGGACACGGTAATCCGCGAGAGAGTTCCATCGGGTTTTGAAAAACACAAGATGCCTCCACGACGCTCGGATGAAATTGACTTGACATCGCTTTGCTGCTGGGACAAACTTCGCAAAAATGACGACGGTTCCGCACGCGCTCTTCTCGGACTCGGGACTCTCGGCGGAGGAAATCATTTCATTGAGGTAGACCGCGACGAGGAGAAAAATCCCTATCTCGTAATCCATTCCGGAAGCAGGCACTTGGGATGCGAAGTCTCGGATTTTTATCTGAAGGAGGGACACAAAATCCTGAAAGGTCGCGGTGAGGACGTGCCTTACGAGATGACTTATCTTGAGGGCGAGCTGATGGAAAAATACATCCACGACATAAAAATCGTGAGTGATTTCGCGTCGCTCAACCGAAGCATTATGATTGACGAAATCTGCCGGGGAATGAAATGGAAGATTGAGGATGAGTGGACCTGCTGCCACAACTACATTGATTTTTCTCCTGAGCTTGACCGCCTCATTTTGCGTAAGGGAGCGATATCCGCAAGAAAAGATGAGCGCGTAATCATTCCGGTGAACATGCGTGACGGTGTGATTCTCGGGTTCGGAAAGGGAAACGAGCGATGGAACTTTTCGGCACCACACGGCTCGGGCAGGATTCAAAAAAGGGAGGACATAAAAAAATCGCATACGGTCTCTGAGTTCAAGTCCTCCATGAAGGGAATCTACTCAAGCTGCATCGGAAAATCAACTCTGGACGAGGCACCTTTCGCATACCGTCCGATCTCAGAAATCCTTGAGTCCATTGAGGAGACTGTCAGCGTGGAAAAAATCATCCGCCCGGTCTACAGTTTCAAGGCGGGAGGTGAAGACTGATGGAAGGAAAAATCCTGATACAGATTTCAAGCGGACGAGGCCCCGCGGAATGTGAGCTTGCCGTTGGACTTTTTGCACAGTCACTCGCAAAGGAATTCAAGGGCATGAGAATTCTTGAAAAGCACAGAAGCGGAACCTGGGAAAAAATTCCAAAATCAAAACTGAAGGACGAATGTTTTAACTCAGTGATTGCGGAAATTGATTTTCACACACCGGAGTCCAAACCCAATCTTTGCGGCTCGGTTCTCTGGATTTGCAAAAGCCCTTTCAGACCCAAGCACGGAAGGAAAAATTGGTTCATTGACGTGAGCGAGGTGGAAAACTTCACGGATGAAAAAATCAGCCTTGATGAAAAAGACATCCGCATGGAGCGATTTCACTGTGGAGGAAACGGAGGCCAGAACGTAAACAAGGTTGAAACAGGGGTCCGCCTGATTCACATCCTCACCGGGATTTCGGTGACTGCGACGGAGGAAAGAAGCCAGCATTTGAACCGTGCGATTGCGATGAGAAAACTGGAGGAGAGAATCCGTGAAAAAATCAAGGAGGAGAACTCAGGACGTGAGAGCGAGAGATGGGAAAAACACTGCACGCTTGAGCGAGGGAACCCAATCCGTGTTTATGAAGGGATGGGGTTTACACCCAAAGCTCAGTGCAAATAAACCATCAGGAGCATTATGTCGCTGTTTCGGATTCCGCTGATTCTTGATGCCTGTCCCAAAGTCATGGGACGGATTTTCTCCAGCTTGCCACGGCTTTCCGCGCTCAGGGCAACGACTTTTCCGTAGTCAAAATTTGATGGGATCCGGGCATTTTCCATTCTGTGCATTTTCGCCACGCGGGCATCCTGCTTTTCAATGTAGTAGCGGTACTTGAAATCTTCCTGTGCCAGAGTCCACTGCATGTCAGTGAAGGTGCCCGGATTTTCCGCCGTGGGATGAGATGAGATATATGCGAGTGCCTCATCAACCGCGGCATATTTTTCCCTGAGAAGATTCATCTGCGTGTCGGAGATGAGACCTACGCGATGTCCCTTTTCACGGAGCCTTCTGTCGCATGTGTCGTGCCTCAGTTTCAGGCGGTACTCTGCACGTGCTGTGAACATCCTGTACGGCTCCTTTGTTCCGAGCGTCACCAGATCGTCAATCAGAACTCCGATGTATGCCTCGTCCCTTCCGAGAATCAGCGGCTCATATTCAGGAATCTCATGGACTTTTTCAAATCCGTTTTCCTTCGAGAATGAAATCAACTTTTCGGAAAGTCTTTCGGTCTCCCTCTCGGAGATTGCGGCGAAATCTTTCAGTTCGTCCTTGGTAAAACGTGGCTTGGGCTGGAATCTTCCCGGCTCCATTGACGAAGGACTTGAACCCAAACTTGAGTCAGAGTCACAAAGCGGACCGCAGATTTTTTTGTGCTCCCTCGCATAAAGACCGGCGTTGATTCCCGCGACCAATCCCTGACCGGCTGCCTCCTCGTAACCTGAAGTTCCGTTAATCTGGCCCGCGTTAAAAAGTCCCGCGACCCTTTTTGTCTCAAGGCTCGGAAAAAGCTGGGTCGGCTCCACGTAATCGTACTCGACGGCGTAACCAGGCCGACTCACGGTACAGTTCTCGAATCCGCTCATCGTGCGCAAAAATGCGTCCTGCACTTCCTCGGGCAAAGACGATGAAAGTCCGTTCAGATAAATCTCGTCGGTCTCAAGTCCCTCGGGCTCAACAAAAAGCTGGTGTCTCTCGCGCTCGGGAAAACGCATCACCTTGTCCTCAATGGAAGGGCAATAACGAGGCCCCACTCCGCTGATTTTTCCAGAGTAAAGTGGCGAGCGACCAATGTTCTCGCGGATGATTTTGTGCGTCTCTGAGTTCGTGTAGACCATGTGGCATGGAACCATCGGGCGGTCCACGCTCTCGTCGTCGAAGCTGAATGGTATAACGTCGCTGTCTCCGTCCTGAATCTCAAGCTTTGAAAAATCCACCGTGTGCCTGAGGATTCTTGGAGGAGTTCCTGTCTTCAATCTTCCTGTGGTGAATCCCAAACGGTTCAGGCTTTCCGTAAGACCGAACGCACCCTGCTCACCGAGACGACCGCACGGGGCATCAAACTCACCGATGAAAATGCGTCCTCCCAAAAAAGTTCCAGTCGTCAGAACCACCGAGCGAACAGGAATCACCCTGCCCCTTTCCGTCACCACGCCGATGACCTTTTGCCTCATTCCGCTTTTTGCAGCCTTCGTCGCAAACTCGTAATCCGCAGAGCCACGCTTTTCACCCGGGATGCTTCCGTAATCAGCAGCGGAGTCACTTGAATCCGGGAGAGGAGTTGTGGATGCGACCGTCAGAATGTCAACGGCTGTGTCCATCAATGTGGAAAGATTGGGTGTTGTCTCAAGACATTTGCGTGCGAGCTGAGAGTAAGTGATTTTATCTGCCTGTGAGCGGGGAGCCTGAACTGCGGGACCACGGCTTCTGTTGAGCAAGCGGAACTGAATCATGGAGCGGTCAATGAGCTTTCCCATCTCACCGCCAAGCGCGTCAATCTCACGCACGATGTTTCCTTTCGCAATGCCGCCGATCGAGGGATTGCAACTCATGCGTCCGATTGAGTCCACGGTCTGAGTAATCAATACGGTCTTAAGTCCCATGCGGGCACAAGCAAGCGAGGCTTCTATTCCAGCGTGGCCGCCCCCAACCACCGCAACATCAAATGAATCATAAAAAGACATGATGGGGATTATAGCAGATTTTCATAGTTTGTACAATGTGGACCAAAAATCGTTTTCAGCCGTCCACTCTCACTTTTCACCTTCCCTCACCTTGTCGAACCTGAACGCATCAAGGAATTTCTTTGCGCGGTCGGTTTTCGGGGAGGTGAAAAAATCATCCGGGGAGGCTTCCTCAACAATGTTTCCCTCGTCAATGAAAACAATGCGGTCGGCAACTGCACGGGCAAACTCCATCTGGTGGGTCACAATCAACATAGTGGAGCCGCTTTTGGCAAGGTCTACCATCACGTCAAGAACCTCGCGAACCATCTCCGGGTCAAGGGCGGCAGTCACTTCGTCAAAAAGCATAATCTCTGGATGCATGCACAAAGCACGGACAATCGCCACACGCTGCTTCTGTCCGCCAGACAAGGTACGAGGGTATACGTTGGCCTTATCCTCAAGTCCCACGCGGGCAAGCCATTGCATCGCCTCTTTTTCAACCTCTGCCCTGTCACGTTTCTGGGCCTTCATGGGACCGAGCAGGATATTTTTCAGCACCGTCATGTGAGGGAAAAGATCGTAGCTCTGGAAGACCATGCCGATTTTCTGTCTGACCAAATGCATGTCCTTTTTCATGCCGCTGATTTTATTTCCGTCAAGCAGAATCTCTCCGTCCTCAATCATCTCAAGACCGTTTATGCATCTGAGCAACGTGCTTTTTCCGCAGCCCGAGGGACCGAGAATCACGACCACCTCACCCTTCTGAACATCAAGGGAAACACCGTTCAAAATATATTCGCTTCCAAAATGCTTCTTTACATTCTTCACTTCAAGCAACGCCATCATTTGCCTCCCTGTTTCTTTTCAATATGCGAGCCGAGCATGGAAAGCGGCCAGCACACAATAAAATACATGAAAAAAATTGTCGCGTAAACAGCGATGGATGCGGTCGGAACCGTGAGCCTGTTTGACTCAATGATTTGCTGTCCGATTTTCACCACCTCAATCACACCGACGAAAACCACGAGCGATGTAGTCTTCACCATTCTCGTAATCAGATTCAGACTCAAGGGAACAAGACGACGCACGGCCTGAGGCATTATTATATGGAAGAAAATCTGTCGCTCAGTAAGTCCGATCGCACGTCCGCTCTCATACTGATGAACCGGCATGGACTCAAGCGCGCCACGCACCAAATCTCCCATCTCCGCGGTTCCCCAAAGTGTGAAAACCAAAATGCTCGCCGTCTCTCCGCTTAAAGAGATTCCGAAACTTCTTGTCAGACCGTAGTAAGCCAAAAAGAGCAGGACCATCTGTGGCATGATTCTCATAAACTCAAGATAAATTCTGCACAAGATTTTCACCGGACGATTTTTCACCGTCATCAACATTCCGAAAAGACATCCGAAAATAAGTGAAAGGACAACCGACACAGCCGCGATCCATACAGTCACTCCGAGCCCACCCAAAAGTCGCGCGAAATTTTTTCCCTGGAACAAAACACCGAAAGCCGATGACACGGCACTACGCACCGAACTGTCCATAACGCAGCCTCCTTTCCGCAATGCCGCTCAAAATTGAAATGGGGAGCAGCAGGATAAAATATGCGATCACAAGCAGGGTCAGAGCCTCGTCGGTTTTGTAATAAAGTCCGATCAGGTCCTTCGCGACGTACATCAAATCAGCGAGTGCGACGGCAGAAAACATTGAGGTCTCTTTTATCAAAAACATGATGTTCGCGCACACACCCGGAATGCTCACCGAAAATGCCTGGGGCAAAATCACATAGCGGACAATCTGCGATGGCTTAAGACCAATGCACTGCCCCGACTCAATCTGCACCTGACTCACAGTTTCCAACGACGACCTGAAAGTCTCAGCCATGTAGGAGCCGCCCAAAAAAGTCAGGCCGATTATTCCGCACTGCTCCGAGCTGAGTTTGATTCCCAATCTTGGAAGAGCGAAGTAAAGAAAAAAGAGCTGAATCAAAAGAGGTGTGTTCCGTGAAAGCTCCGTGTAGATTTTTACAATCTGAGAAAGCACCGGGATTTTAAAAAGTCTGATTACCGCACAAAGGATTCCGAGCACAATGCACAGCGCGATGCTGATCAAGGCAATTCTGAGAGTGAGCCACGCGGCCTGCATGTAAAGAGGAATCACTTCGGAAATAAATGCAAAGTCCATAATTGCAACTAGATTAACTGATTTTCCCTCCCATGTCAATATAATGGACATATTTGCGCCTTCTATTGAATAAATCAAGTTTTAATGCTAACATAAAAATCATGAGCAGACGAAGCCAAAAGCTTAAAGCGGACATTGCGAACATTTTTAAAATCACCTGCGGACTCATTCTGTCGCTCGCGTCAATTTTCTGGATGACATTGCAGACAAGAAAAAACATGCGGATTGAATATGCCACAAGAAGCCCCGACACTCTTTTCAAAGGACAGACTTCAGCCAAAAGCGAGGAGGCCATTTTTCTTTGCTCCATTCTCCAGAAGATAGAAAATAATTTTACGGATGAATTTATGGAAGATATTGAAACTCTTTCACAAAGAAGTTCTCTCAGTCCTGACGTAAAAAATTACATGCTCAATTTCAAGACATATTGCGAGCAACATACGACAAAGAAAAAGCCGAAGACCGGTGCGGTGGAAGCTGTATATTTCGTGAGAGGAGTTTTTCCGCTGATTGATTTTCTTAAACAAAACGGACTCAACGACGGCGAGACACTTTCATACTCGGAGGTCATCCCGTACTATTGCATAAAATATTTCGAGCAGGGAAACAAAAAAAATCAGACGAGCAAAAACCCGATGAACCTCAACCTGTACGAAACTTACATTAAAACCTTCGCGTCCATGAACAAAAAACTCTCCGAAAAAGGAGCCGACATAATCTGCCTGTACACAAAGGCATCGTTTGACTGCCTGAAGAAAAAAAGCGACAAGATTGGTCTGAGACAAATTCAGGACAGCATAAAAAAATACCAGAGCGAGTTCATGAATGAGATTGGCAATGACGGAATCTATGAGCGGCAGAAAAATTACCTGAGCTCATCCCTCGTGATTCTGGGCAACGCAATAAACAAGACCAGATGGGAAAAGAAAAAACTTGACGAATACAAGATTCCGGTCACAAAATAGGGGGAACCAGAAATGTCGTCCAAACAAAAGCAAAGAGATTTTATTCCGAACGCAATTCTCCTCATGGGATTTTCACTTCTCGCTCTCGTCCTGTCCATGAGCAGCTGGACGAAAATGGGAAGCTATCATTTTTCCACCGAAAATCAGGCCGGCATTTTTGTGAACGTGATTCTTGGAATCCTGCTCTCGCTGCATTTTTTGAATTACACCGAAAGCTTCGGGCTGGACATTAAAAAAATAGGAATCGTGGTCTACATACTCAACACGCTGTCTTACACACTTCTGTGCACGGCATTTTTCAACACGGTTCTTCTTCCGTTCTCAGGCATCGGGATTTTGGAATGTGCCGTCATACTGATTTATCTTTTCGGAAATCTGATTTGCAGTCTTGGCGTGGGAGGGAAAAAATCCTGCGCGGGACAGTCGCCGGTTTTCATCTTCGGCTTCGGACTTCTTCTGATGGTGTTCAAACAGATAATTTTCTATCTTTTTGAGGACAACATCTACGAGCAGCTTTTTCAAGGAAATCCGCTCATGCGCTTTCTTTTGTTTCTTGCGTCCACAGTCTCAGGCTTCATGATTTTCAGCAACCTCATAAAAGCGGCGCAATCAAAAATCCTCGTCAACAGAACCACGCTCAAAACTCACTCCGAAAAAATTGCAAAGAAAATTGTCTCCGCTCTCAAAATGATTGGAAAATCCATCGTAGGAATTTTCACCACGCTTCTTTCAGGGCCCGTCATAATCGCAATTGCATTTTCTGCCCTGCTGATTTTCGGCGGATTCATAATCTTTTTCGCAAAGAAAGCTTTCGACAGTTTTTTCAACAACGTGATGGCGGTAATCGAGCCGTTCATGCAAAAGATGCTTTCAACCGGGAAAGATTTTCTCACGCCAAGCACCGGCTACCTTCTCTGCAACCTCGGCGTGCTTTTGATTTTTTTCGTCGTAATCATACTCATGCAAAATTCATGCAAAACCTCTCTTGAGGAGGAGCTGGAAAAGACTCTTGAGGACAAGACCTTGAACAACCCGCATTTTCAGGACGCGAACAGAATCGAGCTCAAAAACAGAATCCTTGAGAAAATTACGGGCGAAAGAAATGCCGTGCTGCAGATTGAGTACAAGAACACGCGTGAGGCGATTGAAAAACTTGCGGAGTCGGAATACAGGGGGATGAAAAATGGAAAATGAAATTGAGGCTTATAAGCCGGTTTATAAAAACGGACTTCCTGATGCAAGCAATATAATAGAAGAAAACGGATATTATGCCGCGCTCAAAAAGAACGAGCATACTGTGTTTAACATCATAAAGGGCTCAGGTGAAAATCTTTCAGGCAAGCAGATCGCTGAAAAGGTTGAGGCATATTTTGCAGATGAAAAGGACCCCACAATCTACTCGGATTTTCTCACATCCGAATCACGCTGCCCCATCCTCGGATTCTCCGATGTTCTTCTGGACAGGGCGTACAGCAAGATTGAAAAATGGACAGGGCCAAAAACAAACTTCTTTGACGTGATAAGCATTGCCGCGTCGGAAGAAAAATACAAGCTCAAAAAAACACGCTTAGATGACATTGTTGAAAAATATTCCGCCGGACTCGACATTGAAATTGACAGCGCAAAAAAAATAGCCGAGTGCGTAATCCTGAACGGATCCGAAAGGGTCATGCAATCCGTGAGGATTCTTACCACATCCCTCATCAACACACTTAGCAAACGTCTCGACAAAAAGGGATTTTTCGGCAAGGGAATAAAGGACGAGGAGAAGACAAAACTTCTGGCAGGATTCACAGAATACGAAAGCAGCATCTTCAACTCGCTGTCTGATTTGATCCGATTCAAAATCAAGAACGGACAAATTGACCTCTACGAAAAATGCAGCCCGGATGACATAAACTCGCTGCTCCAGTCAATCACGGAATTCAAGGCAAAGCATGAGATTGAAAGCCGCATAAATTCCAGCTGCGAAAACTTCCTCATGGAATTCATAAACTACTACGTGACATTCGCATCAATGAAAAACTCAAATGCGGACATGGGAATCATTTCCATATCAAACTGGAAGCTCAACTCCGCGTTCTCCATTCTCGGAAAATACACGTCGAACAACAATCTGAAATATGAGCTGATAAAAAAATATGTTGACGAAAGGGACCAGAACGGCATGGTTTACTTTCCGTTTGAAATCATCCAGGACATTTTGCTGAACCACAACGGAAGCGACGGAGATGTGGCGTTTAAAAACACTTGTCTTGAGGTTGTGTTCAATCGCTTTGCAAACAGTCCGGCGACAGATCCGGCAAGAGCGAAAACTGAGACAATGATCAGCGAGATAATCACGGACGAAAACCAGAACGAGTCGGTGCAGCTCCATGCGTTCAATTCTTATTTCAGCGCCATACACGAAAACAGACCGGCTCTCATACAGTGGCTCAGGGACTCAATCACCGCAAAGATTTACGAGAAAGCCTACCGCTCATCCTACGTGCAGATTTGCAAGTCCATTTTGCTCGGGGTAAAAAATCAGGACGCATTTGATGACGGGCTGGACGGAAGCAGGGAAAAAGCGGCGCAATATCTTTGCTCACATTTTAAATCCGACATGACGGAGATACGGACAATCATAAAATCATTCCTCACGGATGCGGAGCAGAAAAAAGATTTAATCAAGGAAAAGATTTACAACCGCTTCATCACGATTCTTGAGGATCCTTCTGAAAAAATCCAGCTGAACAAGGAACTTCTTTCCGCTCTTGAGGGCAACACGAATTCAAGGGAGCTTCTGACGCACATTTGCAGCGAGACGCTTGATGAGGTGCAGGTCATTCCGGAGTCCCAGCGTTCGGTCGTTTCCATGAGTGTGGATTTTCTTCTGAACAATGTATCCGAGAATGAGATTGACGATCCTGTTTTCAAAAAGATTTTTGACTTCATTCTCTCGGGCAAAGACCACAACTTGGGAAAAAACACTCTTGATGAATTTTTCAAAAAATGGCCCGCTCTGATTTTAAAATCCGCAGAAAGATGTGTCACGGAAATTCTTGGCAAGGACAAAAATATCTCATCCGAATATGACGCGCTCATTTTGAAATCAGCTCTGGATCATGTGCTCGGGGAAACGGAGGACAAATCATTCGCGAATAAAATTCTCATCGCATTTCTTTCCGCCGATTTCAGCGATGACAGATTCGGTTTGGTGGAATATGCAAAAAAGAGCTCTAACTATATATGGGAACAAAAGGAAAATGGCGAGGAAACATGGAAGGCCGCACAGTTTGATTTCATCGACCGGATTTCAAAATGCCAGAACGTGGAGATACTGCAGCACGCCTTTAAAAAAGCCTGTAAAATTTAGTCACGGGATTTTGCACAAATTTTCAAGTAAAATGATGTAATAATCTAATTGAACGAATTCCGCATCCCGTGTTATTATGAGATTATCGAGGATTGGATCGCTAAATATCGGCAGGCCGTCCTTTTCATAAAAAAAGTCTTCACAACACTTTTGGAGGTTTTATGAAAATCACAAACAAATGCTGTATTCTTCCGGTCATTCTCATTTACACCACACTCATTCTCTCATGCTGCAAGACAAACAACACCCCCGCTCATGAGGGTGACTTCGAGATCGGGAGCACATCCGTGGAAATGGTAAAAAATATGTCCGTGGGATGGAATCTTGGCAACACGCTGGATGCCACCGCGGATTATACGGACGCTGCCGGAAAATTTCACTGGACGAACAATGCCGGCATAAAGACAGAAAAAAACTGGGGAATGCCAGTGACCACACAGAAGATGATTGCCGCAATAAAGGACGCCGGATTTAAAACCATACGCATTCCTGTAAGCTGGCACAACCACATCAGCGACGGAAAAAATTATACGGTGGATCCCGCATGGATGTCCCGGGTCAAAGAGGTCGTTGACTACGCGTATAATCTGAAAATGTGCGTGATAATCAACATCCATCACGACAACATGGCAATCTCAAAAATGGGAGACTGCTACGGATTTGCACTCAGCGATGACCCCGCCATACAGGAAAAATCACAGGCGTATATAGGAAAAATATGGACGCAGATAGCAGGCACCTTCGCATCTTATGACGACAGGCTGGTATTTGAGGTTCTGAACGAGCCTCGCGATATTGGCGGAGAATTCTCAAGCACAAAGGGATGGACAAACAGCAGCGAATGGTGGACGAACAAACGTGCAATGATGGACATAATCACTTCATACGAACAGACAGCCATAAACGCAATCCGTGCTGTGGATGGAAATCAGAAGCGATATATAATGGTCCCCGGATATGCGGGAAGCGGCGCAGACAAATCCATGCTTTCTCTTTACACGCTTCCAAAGGATTCCGCGAAAGACAGACTGATTCTTTCCGCACACGCATACTCTCCCTACAATTTCGCAATGAGCACTACCGCCGACACAAGATTTGATCAGGACGACAAAAATTCCCTCGATGCGATTTTCTCATACCTCAAGGCAAACTACACGGACAAGGGAATTGGAGTTGTGATGGGAGAAGCCAGTGCGAGCGACAAGAACAATCTTTCCGACAGAGTGGCATGGGCAAGCTATTATTTCGCAAAGGCAAGGGACGCAAAAATCCCTGTGGTTCTCTGGGACAACATGGTGACGGTTTCCACGGGCGGAGACATTGAAAGCGGCGAGTGCCACGGATATCTGGACAGGAACAATCTGAGCTGGTATTTTCCGACCTTTATTGAAGCTGCGATGAAGGCTGTTTACGGCTCATCCTACAGCAACGAAAAACTGAGCAGTTTTTAATTTTTTCTGAAACCTTTTTCCTTTTCATCTGTCTAATAGATAGAAGGAATTGACTATGAAACACAAGCATATTTTTCTCTGCATCTTAATTTCTGCGATGATTTTTCCGAGTGCATTTGCGGATATCACAATCTCAAGCAGGACGGAAAATCTCCTGAGCGAGCTTTTTCAGAACAGACTCAGCTATGCGGCCGAAGCAGACGGATCAAAGGCACTTAAAAGCCTGGAAGACTGGGTTGACGGAATATCCGCAGAAATGTCCACATTCCCTGAAGCCGACAAACTTGTCCTCACCAACATGATTGACTGCGTAAAATATGACCAGATGGTAAGAATCTCCGGCACAAAAAAAGAGATGATAAAGTTACTCAGCGCACAGACCAAAACCACCAACGCATACATGAAGGCGCACAAGACCGAGAAAATGGACAAGTGGCTCTACCTTTCCACCGGCAGCGTAACCTCAGTCTACATGGCACTGGAACCGCTCAAGACTGCCATGACCTATGGATACGGAGTGCGCGACATGTGGCTTGAGGCATTGAAGATTGATCCGAATTTTTCCTATGCACAGAGAAACCTTGCGCAGTGGTATTACTATTGCCCGGGATTTTTAGGTGGAAGCAAGAAAAAGGCACGCGAGCTTTTCAAATCAGCATACGCAAATTCAAAGTCCAAATCCGACTCATACGAGACCGCCATCCTCATGTCACAGATGTGCTACGAGGACAAGGACAAAACGAAATGTGAAGTCTACCTGAAGGAGGCGGAAGATTTGGTCAGCACCAACAGCGCATACATCGCTTTCGTCCGTAAAATCAACAAGGAAGGCGAGTCAATTTTCAAGTACCACAATCACAAGGCCGACCAATAAAAATCTTCCGCATAAAATCAAATGCTCAGACGGACGGGTACATTCTGCTCGTCCAAAGCCTTTTTGATTCCGCCGACAGTATATTCTCCGGAGTGAACCATGCTCGCAATCAGGGCTGCGTCGGCACGTCCACGGGTCAGCACATCAGCAAGATGCTCAGGTTTACCGCCACCACCGGAAGCGATGACAGGAACAGGAACCGCCTCGCTTATCATTTTGGTAAGGTTGATTTCATATCCGTCGCGAGTACCGTCCGCATCGATTGAGTTAAGGACGATTTCTCCCGCACCAAGTTCCACGGCACGGATTGCCCACTCCCTCGCATCCAGATCAGTCGCAACACGGTTTCCGTTTATAAAGACCCTGTAGCCGGAAGGACAAGTCGGATCCCTTGCCGCATCCATTCCCAGCACAATGCACTGATTTCCGAACACCCTCGCGCCCTCGCGAATCAGCTCAGGATTTTTCACTGCCTGACTGTTGAGAGAGACTTTTTCCGCGCCGGCCAAAATGGTGGAACGAATATCATCAAGAGAGCCGATGCCGCCTCCCACGCAAAACGGAATGAACACCTCGCTCGCCACACGGGAAATCAAATCCAGGATGGGTCCCCTTCCGCGTGCAGATGCCATGATGTCGTAGAAGACAAGCTCGTCCACACCCTGCCTGTAGTACTCGGCCGCCATCTCCACGGGGTCGCCTATGTCAAGATTGTTCTGAAATTTTACACCCTTTGTCGTCCGTCCGTCCTTTACGTCAAGGCAGACTATAATTCTTTTTTTAAGCACAGCATCCTCCTTTTCAGCACGAGACAAAATTTTTCAAAATGCGAAGTCCCGGCGCTCCTGATTTTTCAGGGTGGAACTGAAATGCCGTAATATTGTCCTGCTCAACGACAGCCGGAATCATGGTACCGTAGCAGGCAAATCCCTTGATGACCTCCGCGTCATCCGGCTGAATCACGTAGGAATGCACGAAATAAAAATCAGTTCCCTCGCGCACACCGTCAAGAAGTTTGGAAGAGCCGTTCGCAAAGGTGATGTCGTTCCAACCCATGTGAGGACATTTCAAAGAGGATTTCAAAAGAGGAACGTCTTTGTTCTCGTCATCCGTGGGAGCAGTCTCCTTCCAGATTTTAGGCAGATGGCGGATAAGTCCCGGAATCAGACCAAGGCACTTTACGTCGCCCTCCTCGCTGTAGTCAAAAATAATCTGGGAGCCAAGGCAGATTCCCATGAGGGGTTTCCCTGATGCGGCCCAGTCCTTCAAAAAAGAGTCAAAGCCGGTAAGACGAAGCTGCTCCATGGCATAGGTGGCATCTCCGACACCGGGGAAAATGATTCTGTCCACATCCTTTAAGTCAAGCGGATTTTTGGAAAGAACGTAGGGCGCGTTAAGTGAGTTCAACGCACGCTCCACGCTCTTAATATTTCCCGCATTATAATCAACAATACCAGTCATAGGAAAAAGTCTAGCAGATAATAGGATGAAATTCAAGTTATCCGTTGATTTTTGGAGAAAATGGTGTTATAATGTTTTTTGCGGGAGTTAAAAATGAAAAGAATCAGATTTCTTCTATTAATATTAGTCATTATGCTTCTTGGCTGTACGAAAAAAGAGCCTGTTGTCAGCGAGAATGAGGATGATGAAGAAGAGACCGTTGAGATACAGGAAGAAAAAATTACGAACATTCCATGCGTCATGCTCGGCGACTATTACTACGAGGAAAATCCGGATGGAGGATTCAGTCCCAGCTTGAAGGCAGTCATGGGAAGCCCGGTTCAGGCACTCCCGAGCGAGAACGACAAAACAAAGCCGGTGACAAAAATCGATGAGGCGAAAAACACATTCGTGAGAATCATCCTTGAGGACGACATAGAGGAATCTAATCTGTGGGCAGTTCTTGATGAGCTTGCCGTCAACGCACACCCCGGATGCACTTATGAGACCGGCTCCGACATCTTCATATTTGAGAACCCGGATTTTGAGTCCCAGGGCAAAACGAAACTCAGCGCCGACATGATTCTCGCAATCTACAACGAGACTTCCAGCGCCGAAAGATTTCCAGACGCGGACAAATTTCAGAAAATCAAAATCAGGCTTGGAAACTTGGGAACTATGACCGAGGGATTTTTGAAAAACATGCAGCTTGATAAAAGTCCTGAGCGGGTCACACTGATTCAGGTCTCAAAAAAATACAGCGAGCTTCTTGAATCCGGAACTGCGTCAAACGAAGTGCTTTCCGAACTCTCCGACACGATTGAGGAACTCAGGCAATGGAGCGACAGACGATGGTAAAATTCAGAAAAGTTTTGGCCGTGACAATGCTGCTTCTGGCATCCCTTTATGCCGCTGCACAGGAAACAAAGGAAGCGACAGTAATAAAAGAAGAGATGGCTCTCTGGACCCTGCAGGATGACGGAAAGATGGCAAACTCAAAAAACGAGCTGAACGCCGGAACCACAGTGCAGGTCTACATGAAGGAAGACGGAAGAACACCGGATGAAATCAGCGCGGAAACTTCGACATCAAGAAGCAGGGGCTCGACTCAGACTTTTACGAAAATCAGTTACGAGGGCAATGACTATTACGTTGTCCCAAACATGATTTGCATTGGCGGAACACCTGCCGTAATCACCACGGAGAACGCCTGTCTGTACAAGACAAAAAATCTGGCCGACATAACATCGCACGTGCTGGTACGGAGCAAGGTCGTATGCCTGAAAGGGACGTTCAAGACTGTGGCCGGAAAAGAGATGTCCTATGTGACCTACTACGATGACTCCTCATCCTCACAGAAAAGCGGATATGTGAAAAGCGAGAAAACCAGCACAAACAGGGACGACATTACCGCGCTAAGGGCACTCAGAAAAATCAATGCGACGAACAATCAGAAACTCAAGACTGATTTGGTTTCCACGCTCCGGGATCTGAATGTTTCAGGAAACGTGCTTGAGCTGATCGGAGAGGCCGAGATGCGCATTCTCAGAGCCACTGACCTTTCGCTTGCCGGCGTGATGGACATCTATCCGCAGAAATTCACCTATCTGGTTGAGGACGATTATCTGAACATACGCGACATTCCCTCAAAGGCCGGAAAGACGCTCGGAAGGCTGGAATTCGAGGATGAATTCACGGCTGTCAGAAAAACGCTTGCGACCCAGACTTTTGATGATGTCACCGACTCATGGTATTACGGAGTCGCGAAGGGCATTGACGGATGGATTTTCGGCGGCTACCTGACTCCGATTGAAGAAGAAGTCGAGGACGAGGAAGGCCTTGAGGCGGAAGGACAGGAAGATGGCGGAGAAAGCAGCGGTGAGGGCAATTCGGACGGAAACGAATCAAGCGAGACATCGGAAACGGAAAAAGACAGCGAGGAATGACGGAGGTAAAAAATGGACATACAGATTGGAGACATAGACAAGAGTGAGCTGGAACCACTTGCGGCACGTGCTCTTGAGACTGAAAAGGAAAACGCAAGACTCAAGGATCAGAAAGCACTGGAACTCACGCAGGCCCTTGAAATCAATACAAAAAAATACAACCCGTTCATTGAGAATGAGAAAATCATAGCGCGCACACTGATTATTGACAGGGAAGTCGCTAGTCTGATAAAGGAAAACGAGGATGCAACCGTGGTGAACCTTGGCTGTGGATTCGACAACAGATTTGCCCGCGTGGACAACGGAAAGATTTTCTGGTACGACGTGGACCTTCCCGAAATCATCACGGCAAGGAAAAAGGCTTTCGGAAACCAGGTGCGTGTCACAATGCTTGAGGGAAGCGCGACCGAGCATGACTGGTCAGTTTTCATAAGGAAGGACAAGCCCGCAATAGTGATTGCCGAGGGACTTTCCATGTATCTTCCCGAGGATGACATTAAAAAGATGCTTGAGGTCCTGCGCACATCCTTCCCCACAGGCTATCTCGTGGCGGATTTCATTGACAGGACAGGTCTTTCAAAGGATTATGTCTGGGGCATTGATTCCGCGAAGGAAATCTCGGACTTGGACAACGCATACCAGCTTCTGGGTGAGTTCTCCATCGCGGCTGAGGTAAAGAAAACATCGTTCCGTGGAAAAATCTTCGCATCCTTCGGAAAGGGACGCGGAAGCACGGTCGGCGTGTTCAGGTGGTAGACTAGAACTGGGAGAGTGCGTTTGCGATGCTGTAGGCCTTGTCACCGAATTTTTCAATCTGACGCACGAGGTCAATGTACAGAAGCTCGGACTTTACGTTTGCTCCCTCTTCCAATCTGCGTCGGGCGACCTTCTTCAGGTTGTGGCGGAACACGTCAATCTGAGTCTCAATCTCACGCGCGATTACTAGTCCGTCCTTGTCCAGGTGCTTGTTGATGTTGGAGCTTACGAAATACATGCTCTGTCTTGCCAAATCCAGGTAGGGATCCAGACGGTCCATGTCCTCCTGACGGAATTCCATCTTTTTCTCTATGGACTTTTTCAGCAAGTTCGCCACGTTGTAGCAGTCGTCGGTCATCTCCTCAAGGTCATCCACAATCTGCTGCATGATTGAAAGGCTATCCCCCTGCTGTGCCGAAAGAGGAAGCCGCGAGCAGCTCAAAAGATAGCGAGTAAGTTTTTCCTTCATCTGGTCGGCGAAATCTTCCTGCTTCGTCAAATCCTCGAAATGCTCCTCAATGAAGGTCTCGTCGCGGTTCTTGAATCCGAGGGAAACTTTCTCGAACATTTTCGTAACAAGCACGGTCATATCCTGAATCTCTTTTTCCGCACGGATAATGTAGGCGGAGGCATTCTCGCGTCCACCGGTCTCGCTGAACTCAAGTATGTACTCATTGGGCATCGCGTTCGGATTATCCTTTATAAGCAGGGTCATAAGGGCCGAAATCTGTGCCGTAAACGGAAGACACAGAAGCGATGTGATTGTCTTGAGCACGGTATGAAGGGCAGCGATGTGGTAAGTGATGTTGGTCTCAGGAGTTCCAGGAACAATCCAGTCAATCAGCTCCAGGAAAGGATTGAAGAACACACAGGCAAGGAAAACCGTGGCGGCGTTAAAAAGCACGTGAACAAGTGCAGTCCTTTTGGCATCGGCGCTCAAATGCATGGAGGCCATAACAGCGTCAATGCAGGAACCGAGGTTGCTTCCGATGACCAGCGCAGCGGCAAAGCTCCAAGGGATGAGCCTGTTGTACGCCATTGTGATTACGATTGCGCTCTCAGCCGAAGACGAGTGAATCAGGGCGGTGATAATAACGCCGACGACCACACCGATTGCCACGCTCAAAGCTCCGAAATCAGCAAAGTGACCGAGGAAATTCAAGGCTCCCTTCTCAGGATTTATCGTAGCGGAAAGCCAGTCCAGACCGATGAACAGGAGTCCGAATCCCATGACGGCCTCACCGAGGGACTGTTTTTTGATTTTCTTGAAGCTGGTCAAAAAGTAGCCGAATCCGAAGATTGGAATGGCAAAAGCAGAAATCTTGAAGTTAAATCCGAAAAAGACGACGAGCCATGCGGTAATCGTCGTACCGATGTTCGCACCGAGCGTGACACCGACGGATTGTTGGACAGTCATAAGGCCGGCATTGACGAAACTCACTTCCATGGCCGTGGTCGCACCAGAAGATTGTATGATAAAGGTGAGTATAAGTCCTGTTAAAAATGCCAGCACCCGGTTTCCGGTCATCCATCCCAATGCGGTCTGCAATTTCGATCCGGCACTCTTCTGAATACCGTCGCTCAGCATTTTCATGCCGTAAAGCAGAAACGCAAGACTTCCAAGAAGCTGTAGTACTGTAGATACAAGGTTCATACAAAAAGCATACAGTAAATTGACTTTTATTTCAATAGGTCCACTTCACAAAGCAAATGTTTTGTGGTATAATGGTTTTAATTAATAAAGAACGAAGGCAAGGAGTTTGTGGCGCTTTCGGATCTTGAAGGAGTACCAGATGAAATCTTACTTTGATTTGAAGGGGCAGGTTGCCGTAGTAACCGGATGTTCCACAGGACTTGGAGTGCAGATGGCAAAGGCACTTGCCAATCAGGGAGCGTCAATTGTGGCCATAGCGCGCAGGCAGGAACTGATTGATGCCGTCGCAAAGGAAATCAAGGAGAGCTACGGCGTGGAGACAATGGCGGTCCGCTGTGACATCACCGACACCGCCGCCGTGGACAATGCAATAAAGGCAATCATGGACAAATTCGGCAGAATCGACATCCTGATCAACAACGCGGGAACAGGAGCAGTCGCACCGGCCGAGGACATCACCGACGACCAGTTCTATAATGAAATCAACATTGACCTTTACGGAACATTCCGCATGGCACGCGCAGTCGCAAAACAGGCGATGATTCCGGCAAAATACGGACGCATCATCAACATAGCCTCCATGTACGGACTCGTGGGAAACAAAGTGGCACCTTGCTCACCCTACCACGCGGCAAAAGGAGGAGTCGTGAACCTGACGAGGGGACTCGCGGCTGAATGGGGAAAATACAACATCACCGTAAACACAATCTGCCCGGGATATTTCTACTCACCGCTCACAAAGGAGACCCTGGACTCTGACTTCTTCCAGCAGAACGCCCAGACCATGATTCCACTGAGCAGATACGGAAACGAGGGCGAGCTTGACACCGCGGCCATCTTCCTCGCATCCCCTGCCTCATCCTATGTGACAGGAGTCGCGCTACCGGTTGACGGCGGCTACACCTCAATGTAATTAAATTACACTTGAGACTATAAATATCCTAATCTATTTGGGAAATACAACCGAAAAAAAAGAGCAGGCTTTAAAAACCACTTGCAATGCCTTTTAAAACCTGCCACACTGTTTTGTCCCCTGTGCAAGTTGCAGTCGCAGGGGATTTTTTTTTGCCCAAATTTTACCGATCACTCAAGGATCAAATCCGCAGTCTGAGCCTCGGTGACATTTATCAGGTCCTGGGGTGAAAGAATCAGCTGCTGCCCCCTGACCCCCGCACTGACGCAGATTTTCTCATGCAAAAGCACGGACTCATCTATAAATGTCCTGTATTTTCTTTTCATTCCCACGGGAGAGCATCCACCGCGGACATATCCGGTAAGAGAAAGAAGCTCATCCTGCTTTACCGGACTCACCTCTTTCGCACCGCAGACCTGCCTTGCCTTTTTCAGATTGATTTCATGCCCCGCACTCTGGCAGAAGACCACAATCTCACGGCTTTCAGTACGCATCACGATTGTCTTGAAAACGGTCTCCGGGTCAACTCCAAGCTTTTCGGCAGTCTTACCGGCGGCACCATGCTCAAGCTCATGCTCACCGTCATCGTCATACTCGCGGCACTCATAGACAATCTTCGCACCGTCCAGAATCCGCATGGCATTGGTCTTTTTCATACGGACTTAATTTTTCGCGATTGGAGCGGATGAGTTCACGATGTAAGTTCCGGCGTTCGCAAACAGTTCGATGGAGTCAACCTGCTTTTTCCAGTACTCAGCCTCATCCTTGTTCAGATAGGGACCCACGCGCACACGGTAATAAAGGGTTCCGCTCGCGTCATAAGTGAAAACCTCGCACTGAATCTTGTTCTCGTCAAGGAGGGCACGTGCCTCGTCAGCCTTTTTCTTGCTTGAGTAGGACGCTGCCTGAACCCAGAATCTGTCGGGGAGAGTCTGGCTTGAGTCCTGAGCCTTGGGAGTGCTTGAGGATGCTTTTGTTGCAGTTGATTTTTTTGTCGTATCAGCTTTGGCCACCGTTGTCTTTGCGGGAGCCTTTTTCTGTGTGCTTTCGTCCAGTGTCTTTGCTACGTTTGCCTTCTGTGACTGATGAGCCGCCTCAGTGTTTTTCATGGCAGTCTCAGCGGCCTTGTTCTGTGCAGTGACGTTTGATGTGGCGGAGGAAGTTGTCTCGCTCAGATTGAAAGTCGTGGTCGCGGGTTTTGAGCTCACGGAAGAAGAATCTGCCACGGATTTGGACGTATCTGTTTCCGGAACGACCGCAGTAGTCACTCCCTCAGCCGGATGGTCAAGGGCGGAGTCAAGAGATGGAGCTGCGGCAAGCTCGGAATCGTTTTTCTCGAATGAAGCGCCGTCACTTGCGGAAGTCTCCACGCGCGGATTGAGTCCCGTAGAAATTACAGGCTCGCTGCTTGTGGCGGAGGAAGGTTCCTCGTAAGGTGCGACCCAGACGGCGGAACTGTCCTTTGCCAACGATGATTTATTTTTCTTGGAAGTGGCACCGCTCACGACGAAAGCTGTACCGAAAACGAAGCAGAGGAAAATGCCTGCCGAAACCAGAATCCATAATGTTCTTTTATGTTCCATACTTTTATCCCCAACCGGCCTTTTTTAAAATTTGCCCAATCTTTTTTTCAAGACCTTGCCTTGAGCCGATATTCCATACTCTTACAATATCGGCATCCGCGTCCTTATATTTAGCAAAAAGATTTTTCTGGGCACGGAAGCGGTCAAGAATCTGCCGGGGTCTCATGCCATCCCTTTTTTTAGCACGGAAAAAGCGGATTATGCGGGGGGAATCCACGAAAATCACCATGTCCACAGATTTTATGACGGGAAGCTTGTAAAGCAGGGTCGCGTTCAGGACCACGTCACGCCCCTTATTAATAGAAAGAAAATCATCGATTTTTCTCTGGATCGCGGGATAGACAATCTCCTCCTGCTTTTTTATCAGGGCCGGGTCGGAGAAGACGATGGAGCCCAGGTTCCTCCTGTTGATTTTTCCGTCGCTACCCAAAAGCTCCACTCCCCTTTCCGAAGCAAGTGTCCCGAATGTCCCGAGGATTTTTTCAGCGCACTCATCCACGGCCTCATGTCCGAGCAGGTCAGCATCGGAGGAGACGAATCCCTTTTCCTCAAGAATCCGTGACGCAAGATTTTTTCCCGCCGCCATCGGACCCGTAACACAGAGAATCAATGGAAGGCTCCCCAGTTGCTTCCGCTCTCAATGCTCACACGCAGAGGCACCCTAAGCTTAATGACGTTCTCCATCTTGTCGCGGATAAGGGCTGTCGCTTTCTCAGGAAGTCCGTCAGTGTCATCGCACTCGAAAATCAACTCGTCATGCACCTGGAGCAGCATTCTCAGGTGTCCGTTCAGGTCAGAATCAGCTTCAATGGCAGACTGGACCTCGACCATCGCACGCTTTACAATGTCCGCCGCGCTTCCCTGAATGGGTGTGTTCACCGCAATCCTTTCCGCCGCATTTTGTTCTATTTTATTCTTGCTGTTGATTCCACGGATAAACCTCCGCCGTCCCGAGATGGTCTCCACGAATCCGTTCTGTCTCGCCGAGTCCACGGTGGAGTTCAGGAACTTCTTCACGTCCGAATATGTAGTGAAATACTGGTCAATGAAATTCTTGGCCTCCGTCCTGCTGATTCCCAAATCAGACGCAAGCCTGAAAGCGGACATTCCGTACATCACGCCGAAGTTCACGGTCTTGGCAAAACGCCGCATCTCCGCTGTGACATCCTCCGGCTTGATTCCGTAAATGAGCGACGCGGTGGATTTATGCACGTCCACACCCTGAGTGAATGCCGAGCAGAGATTCGGATCCCCCGAAAGATGAGCCAGGATCACAAGCTCAATCTGGGCATAGTCGGCTGAAATCAAAACTGTGCCGGGAACTGCCGTAAAAGCGCTCCTGATTTTTCGTCCAGCGTCATCACGCACGGGAATGTTCTGCAGGTTCGGATCCCTTGACGAGAGACGGCCGGTAGCGGTTCCAGTCTGCAAAAATGATGTGTGCACGCGTCCGTTTGAGTCAGCAAGAGCCGGGAGAGTCTCCACATAGGTGCTCTGGAGTTTCGTCGCCCCACGGTACTCAAGGATTGCGGATGGCATGGGGTCGGTCGTCCTCTGCACAAGCTCCTCAAGAACCTCGTTGTCGGTGCTGTATCCTGTCTTGGTCTTTTTTCCCGGAACCAGTCCACGCTCCTCGAAAAGGACGGTCTGAAGCTGCTTGGTGCTCGCAATGTTGAACTCATGTCCCGCAAGCGAATAGATTTCCTGCTCCTTGGTTTTTATCTGCTCCGAAAGCTCCACGCTGTAGTCCGCGAGAGATTTTTTGTCAAGGTGGATTCCGCGCGTCTCCATCTCGGAAAGAATCGGGAGCACTTTCATCTCAAGTCCGAAATAAAGCTCCTCAAGATTTTTCTCCTTCAGCTTCGCCTCATATTTTTTCCAGAGCTGCAGGGTAAAATCAGCGTCCTCCGCCGCATAGGGATAAGCCGCATCCAGCTCCACATCCGCGAATGTATGTCCCTTTGGTACCACGTCGTTGAACTCAATGCCCTTAAGTCCAAGCACGGTCTCCCCCAGGTACTCAAGTCCGTAAGGTGATTTTCCGAGCGCGTCAGGATTCAAAAGCCATGCGGCAACCATGGTGTCCACAAGGCGGCACGAAAGTCTCTTCGTATAACCCGCGGTATAAAGAACGTGCAGGTCAAACTTCGCATTGTGCATTGCCACAGTGACATCAGGACATTCAAAAATCCGTGCGAGCTGGGAAAGGCTCTCTTTTTTGTCAATCACGTCTATGGCGAACATTCCACCGGGAAGTATGACGGGCACATAGATTCCGCTCCCACACTCAGTGCTCAAGCTGAAGCCTACAAGATTTGCCGCAAAGGGGTTCAGTCCGTCAGTCTCCGTGTCAAAGGCGACTGTCTTTTCCGCAGAGGAGAGGATTGAGTCAACAAAGGAAGTAAGTTCCTTGAGCGACGTACACGGCTTGTAGTTTCCCTGATTTTTTTTCACCTCTGGACGAAGCTCATCATCCGGAGACGCGATTCTGGAAGTCTCATTTTTTGCAGCCGCATCCATTCCGTCCGCAGCATCTTTTGAGGCACCGCCAATTTCAAGGAAGGATTTCGCAACCGAAAAAGCCCCCCTGTCCATGAGAAGCTTTCCCGCAGACCCAAAATCCAGATTGTCAGTGCGCATGGAGTCAAAGTCAATCTCAAGAGGAACGTCCTCCCTGAGCGAAATGAGTTTCTTTGAAAAATATGCGTTGTCCCTGTCACCGCGGATTTTCTCACCGAGCGCGCCCTTGATTTCCGACGCATGCTCATAGATTCCGTCCAAGGTTCCGTACTCACCCAAAAGCTTGAGCGCAGTCTTGTCACCCACGCCCTTCACACCCGGAACATTGTCCGCGCTGTCTCCCACGAGCGAAAGATAGTCCAGAATCTTCTCGGGACCGATTCCCCACTTCGTCCTTACATCATCCACGCCGACACATTCCCATCCGCCGTTGAATTTATCCGGCTGCATCTCAAGGCAAGTATCCGTCACAAGCTGCAGGAGATCCTTGTCCGCGCTCAGAATCCTGCAGGGTCGATTTTCCTCCGCACATTTTTTAGCCACCGTCGCAATCACGTCGTCAGCCTCAAAGCCGTCCACACGCAAGACCGGAATCTTCATCGCCTCAAGGATTTCCTCAATCCACGGAACCTGGGCATGAAGGTCATCGGGAGTCTTCTGTCTTGTCGCCTTGTACTCGGCATACATCTCGTGCCTGAACGTGGGAACACGGGAATCAAATGCCGCAGCCAGAAAAGCCGGGTGATTCTTTGAGATTAGAGCCTTGAGGTTCTTGAAAAAAATCGTCAGCGCGCTTATGTTCTCCCCCGCCGCGTTGGTCAGAGGATGACTGATCAGAGCAAAATAGGCACGGTAAATGAGCCCATAAGAATCCAAAATATAAACCGCTTTTTCTAAAGCCGAGTTTTCTAAAACAATGTTTTCCATGCTTTCAGTTTAGCACATAAAGCGAAAAGTGAAAAGTGAGAGATGGAAAGCGGAGGTAATTACACATGTGTTTCCACCGGGATGTTCCTTGCCATCTCCCGGACTTGCTCCAGCGGAATATTTGTCGCCTGTGCTATCTGCTCAACGGAAAGGACGTTCATCCGCAGAAGATTCTCCGTGGCTTCAATGCCTTTTTCCATGCCTTGTACAATGCCCTTGGACAGTCCTTGTGCCATTCCCTCGGCAAGTGCCTCTCTTCTTGCGGCTCTCTGTATGTCCCTGTCGTGTAAGTTCATTGCGGCGTAGTTCCTCCTGAATTTCTCGTTCTCTTTCATTCTCTCGACGGCCTGGTGGAAAGTGGAGAGTTGAAAGTGGAAAACTGAAAGAGTGGGTGCTGAATAGTTTTAGATGATTAAAATATTTGGCATCCTTACAAAAAAATTATCTTTTATAAAGCACTAAGTATCTATCTTTTCCAACATCATGCCAGCAGGAAACATTTCATTTAAAAATTTAAACATAGTTTCTGTTTCTGATTTATTATTCTTGGCAATAACGAAACGCTTATATCCTGACATTGCCCTCAACCGTCTTCTTCTATCTCTCGACTCAGTATCACTCGATTCATTCAAATCCTTAATAACCCAATACGTTTTCCCATCAATTTCTTCATCTATGATAAAACAAGAACCTTCATGATCCCACTCATCTCTGATAGTCCAAATATCAATATTCTTTTTTTTGATCTCATCGTCACTTATTTTGTCTCCCACCTCTGGGTAATCACCAAACATCTCATAAAATAATGGATCATCTGGATATTGTAACCTATCAAGACAAAGATTTTTCACAAACACTTTTAATTCCGGTGTAAGAATCTTATTTAGGCATTCCATAGCAATATTATGAACTTTTTCTTTCGCCTGCTTATAATAATCGTACATTTTATCTTCATCTTCCGTTTCACATGCCAATTTATCCGCATTCTCTTTTTCTTTTTTCAATGCCTCTGTATATTTTGCCATCTCTGCAACGATTTCTTCGTCATTCATTTTCTTCCTCCTATAAAATCTAAATATGCAATCCTTGCAACAAATTTTTCTTCTCCCTACTTACACCATCTGAATAATGATCCCTACAAGCAGTTATCAAAGTTTTCCTATTTTCATTATCCTCTATAAAAGTATAAATAAGTCGATTCTTTTCATCAATTCTTCTTGAATAACATCCCTTGCTACCCCTGAGCACTTCAGGCTTTCCAATTCCCTCGAGGGCACCATTTCTTTGAATAGATTTTATCAATTCATTTATTCTCTGTGTTATTTTTTTATTTTTCTCTTGCCAGTATACATAGTCACTGAATCCTTTTGCATTGAATAAAAGCAAATTCTCCATATTACCAATCCTATACTATATATGGTTTATACACCATTTCTAATTTCTAACAATGTTTTCTTTACAATTTTCCATAAAAGTTGATACTTTTACAGCTACTCATTTAAAGTATAATTTCCATACCAGGGATTGTCAACAGATATTTCCATGAAAGTAAAATGTAGCAAGTGGAACAATGAATTTTGCTTGATTTTTCATACATTCTGTCGTATATTATAAATGGAGGCACGATATGGCAATGTTGCAAGTACGCGATATGGACGACCGTTTATATGACAGGCTAAAGTTCGCCGCAAAACTCGATAACCGCTCAATCAGTCAGCAGGTAATCACAATTTTGCAGAATTATTTTACCTCCGTTCCTGTAAAATCCAAAAATGCGACGGAGGAATTCCTGAAATTGGCAGGGACATGGGAAGACTCCCGCTCTGCAGAAGAAATAATAGACGACATTTATGGCTCAAGAGTAAATTCCACAAGATTTGAGGCTTTGGATGGCATATTTGATTGATACAGACACAATAATTTTTGCTCTCCGCAAAGATAAATCCGTTCTCGCAAAATTTGAAGAGAACATGAATATCCCAATTTCGATTTCGATGATTACTTATGCAGAACTTGTCTTTGGTGCAAAACGCTCACAAAATGAACAAAAGAATATGATAAAAGTAAATCATATTCGTGAAATCTACCCTATTGAAGAATTGAATGAAGGTGTTATGGAGGTTTTCGCCGACATAAAGGCAAAGATGTTCGACAAAGGAATACGAATTGAGGACATGGATTTGCTCATCGCAGCCACGGCAATATACAATGAATTGACATTGGTGACAAACAATACCAAGCATTTTGAAAATGTTCCGAATTTGAAACTTGAGAACTGGAAGAGATGATTGGGATGATCTTGGAGGAATTTGACGAGGAGCTTTACAAGCAGAACGTCCGCGAGGATGGATATCTTGAGGGAGTTGAGGAGGGTATCAGCAGGGGGCAGATGCAGAAAGCCATCGAATCCGCAGAAAATTTCCTTCGGAAAGGGATACCCGTTGAAACAATTTCAGAATGCATCGGGCTTTCTCTGGAACAAGTGGGGGAGATTGCACAGTCCATCTCCGTAAAGGCATAGATATAAAAAACAAGGGGTAGCGTAGCAGCCACCCCTCGCTGGAAAATCAGTCTTATGATGTTGCCTTACGCTATCTGGTAGATCCATCCCTCGGGAGCCTTTTCGGTACCCATCTGGATTCCTGTCAGGGTCTCACGAAGCTTTCCGAGCACGGGACCGATCGCATCCATACCGGCGGGAACATTGATTTCCGTGTCATGGTCCACAATCTTTCCGATGGGGGAAATAACGGCGGCGGTTCCACAAAGTCCAATCTCGGCGAAATCCTTGAGCTCGCTCTTGTTGACCTTTCTTTCCTCCACCTCAATGTGCAGATATTCTTTCGCGACATGAAGCAGAGAACGTCTTGTGATTGAGGGCAGGATGCTGTTTGATTTCGGAGTAACAAGCTTTCCGTCCTTTGTGACAAAAAGAATGTTGGCGCCACCAGTCTCTTCTATATAAGTGTGCGTCGCGGGATCAGTGTAGATGTTCTCGGCGAATCCCTTTTTGTGTGCGTCCACGATGTTGTGGAGGCTCATAGCATAGTTGAGGCCGGCCTTGATGTCACCGGTTCCGTGTGGAGCGGCTCTGTCCAAATCAGAAATGCGGACTGTAATCGGCTTCACACCTCCCTTGAAATAGGGACCTACCGGAGTAACGAGAATCCTGAACTGATACTCATCCGCTGGCTTAACACCGATGACGGCGTTTGATCCGAACATATAGGGACGGATATAGAGAGTCGCACCTGAGCCGAAGGGCGGAACAAATTCGAGGTTAGCTTTAACGGTGTCAATGACGGCCTTGATAAATCTATCTTTCGGGAAAACGGGCATCTCCAGTCTCTCGCAGGAATCCTTCATGCGGTCGGCGTTCAGATCGGGACGGAAGCAGACGATTTTTCCATCCGATGTCGTATAAGCCTTGAGACCTTCGAAGCATGTCTGGGCATACTGCAATACGCCAGCACATTCTGAAATTGTTACCGTATGGTCGGAGGTAAGAGTGCCTTCATCCCATGCACCGTTCTTGAAATTGGAAACGAAGCTTTTGTTTGTCTCCATGTAACCAAAGGGCAGCGCGCCCCAGTCAAGATTTTTGCTTGCCATATCTTACACCTCTTTAAGTTGAACCTTATTCCCGCATTATATCACTATTCAAAGATTAGTTCAAGGGAGAGAAAAACTGTGTACTCTGCATCCTATAGCAACACGAGCAGTACCGTTCCACAGAAAATAGCCATTTACAGATTGACTTTATAGCCATTCTATTTTACACTACTAAAAGAAGGAGGCACAACATGAATGCAATTCCCCTTTATGAAGCAAAAAACAAACTGCCGCTTTTTATGCACCAGGCGGAAAGTCTTGGACCTGTATTCATCTCGCGAAGGAACAAAACTGTCGGTGTGCTTCTTTCATTCGAGGAATACAAAAAACTCACGGCATCAAAAAAAGACGAAAGCATTTTAGACAGAGCCGCTGAATTCCGTGAAAAAACCGCCGGGCTTTTTACGAACGAGGACATCGACATGATTTTCAATTCCAGGAATGAATCCCCGGACGCTTACGAAAGCGATGTGTTTAACGGAGTGTTTTGAAAATGAGTCTGAGTTTTTGTGAAGAAGAACCTCATTATCTTTTTGGATGCGAACATCATTTCGGAAATCATAAAACCCAACCCCAGTCTCAATGTCCTGAAAAAAATCGCGGAGCATACGTCTGACTGCGCCATCTGCTCCCCTGTTTGGGAAGAACTCAAATTCGGAGTCTTTCTTATGAAGGACGGGCAGAACAAGAAATACCTTGAAAAATTTATCTGCGAGGATGTGCACGAGAATTTCAAAATCAAAAACTACACAGAAAGAGCGGCTGATATTCATGCCATGTTACGTGCAGAACTCTGCAAATCAGGAAGACCGACACAAAAAAGCGACAGTATGATTGCATCCATAGCCATTGCGAATCACATGATTTTAGTAACCCGCAACACAAAGCATTTTTCCGCCATTCAGGAAATAAGCGAGCTAAAGATTGAAAACTGGTTTGAATAAACTTTCCACTTTCCGTTTTCCACTTTCAACTTTTCACTCGCTCAGCTTTCCACCCGCAGCTCGTCCAGCCGCCGGAGTTTTTCCTGGTCCAGTTTTATGAAAAGATTTTTTTCCTGCGTCGGAAGGACCAAACCTTTGGGACCGTTTTTCGCACGGCGCAGATATTTTACCTCGGTGTAGTACAAATCAGCCTGGGCGTTCTGCCTTGCCTTTGAATGATAGACCGCAAGATTTCCCGCGTACAGAAGAATCTCAAGAGGAACCGTCTTTCCCTTTTTCGCCTTGATGAAAACATAGCCTCCCGCATAGTCCCTCGTGTGAAGCCACATGTCCTGACCGCGCACCGTATGCCGGAGAAGATCGTCGTTCTCAGCCGCGGTACGTCCCACGATGATTGTCCAGCCGTCCACCTCGAAGTGCAGACCCGCGTGTGCTTTCTCTGTCTTTTGCTTGGGCGTGGAATCCTTACGGAGCATCTGCTCGATTTTCAGCACGTTCTTTTCCTTAAGAATCGCCTGATACTCAGTCTCCAGAGCCGCAATATTTTTCTCGGAGATAGAGATGTCATGCAGAAGACTCTCCATGCCAGACTGAGCCTTTTTATATTGCTCGTAGTACGCCGTCGCATTTTCCTGTGCGCTCTTTCCGCTCTCCATCCTGATTCTGACATTTTTCCCGGTGTCATAATCCACACACTCAAGGAATGAGCCGCCGTCGTAATCGGAGGAGTATGCGAGAATCAGGTCGCCGGTGTGCCTGAGGGAGTCCGCGCTCTCGAACTGATTTTTTTTCGCACGCAATCTGTCCAAGGCACCCTGCATTTTTGAGTGACGCACGTTGTACCATTTTTCCGCCTGCTGCAAAAGTGACTCTCGGGAAAGGGACGTCGCCTGCTCGGAATAAAACGCGTCGATTTTTTTATTGAAAGAAAGGGAGTCAAAATCAGAGCCGGGATGTTTCGCATTCCACAGATTCCTGAGCTCGTCGCTGAAAGTCCTGACCGGAAATTTCTCAAGGGAAAGTCTCTTCTCTTCCTCATCCGGGACTCTCTGTTCCAAGGAAAAAGTCGCCCCGCTCACCTCGTTTTTTTTCGGACGACGGAACATGCAGTCAAGAATCACGCCGTTCTCATCCGTCACAATCACATTCGCCGCGCCAGACCACAATCTTATGTAGATGAAAAGACGCTCCTTCCACGTGGACACATCCATTTTCACAATGCGGTCCAAACCAATCTGCTCGCATGAGTTGATTCTCATTCCCTGCACCCTTGAGCGAAGGAATTCATGGAAGCGGAGAGGACTTGAGTTTTTTGGAACCTTGTAATCCGTGCTGCTGATTCTGCACACCCCGGCCCCCGTGCAGATTACGACGTTGAAAATATCGCCGCCCTTTACCGTGCGGAAAGAAATCATGTCGTAGGTCGGCTGCACGATTTCCTGAATGAATGCGCCGGACAAATCCAGCTCGTCTAAAACAAGATTGAGTTCATTGCAATTAAGTGACATCGTTTTCCTATTTATAGCAAATTACACTTGCACAAAATATTATTTGTGAATCACACTCTGGATCTCAGAAAGCTTCTGCTCAACCGCGTATGTCGTCTGTGCCTGATTCTCAAGTCGCTGGGCAAGCATTTTGCTCAAGAAGATTCCATAGTGCGGATTTTTCCTGATGAGCGAGAGGAACGCCGTCTTCGGAACCTTAATCAGCTTGCAGTTTGAACCCACGGCCCTTACAGTTGCAGTTCTACGGTCATTCAAAAGGAAGGCCATCTCACCGATGAACATATCGTTCGGAGTAAGAAGCGTCGTGTATTTTTTGTTCACGTAAACCGCGAACTGACCTGAGACAATGAAGTAAAGGTCGTTGCTCATCTCGTCCTGACGGCAAACCACTTCCTTGTCCGCGTACTCAATGGCATCGAAGGGCTTCATGATTCCCGGAACCGAGTTTGATGTGTTCACGCTGTTTGCAATGGAGAAAGTCACCTGGTTTCCTTTTTCGTTGTAAGCGAGTTTTTTCACGAACTGCTTGCTCAAAGAAATTCCGCGTCCGTGCATCTCCCCGCCGTCAGCCTTTTTCTCAAGCATCTTCCTCCAGTCAAATCCGTCGCCGTCATCCTCAATTCTGAAAGCCGACACATTTTTTCTGATGGCATAAGAAATCTTGATTTTTCTGTCCCTGTATTTCGGATCCTCCGCGCGCTGTTTGAGAAGGGCCATGATGTCCCCTCCATTCATAAGCCACTCGGATTTTTCCTTGTACGATATGTTCAGGTTTCCGTGCTCCACCGCGTTGGTCAGAAGCTCCATCAGGGTCATCTGCAGGCAGTCACGGTCATCAAGGGAAATTCTGTTCGTTGTAAAAAGATAGCTCACGAGGAAGTTTGTGTAAAAGCGGATGTCCATGGGGTCGTTTCCGCAAACGAAGCGTCCCTCTTCCTGACCACCGATTATGTCCTGCATTCCTCGCGTAAAAAGGAATTTCTGGTTCTGATAAAGAATCCTGAGCAAGCGTCCGAAATGCTCCTGAAAATCAGAGACGGTCATCACTGAAATGATGTTCGCGTCCTTGAGCATCTCCATGTTGCGCACCGCCTCCCTGTCCTTGCAAACAGCTATTATTCCGCCGTAATGGAGCCATGCGTCCGCGTTGATTGAATCCAGTATCTGCGCGCAGTCAATGCCCTCGGAAGTATAGTCAAGCACCTTTATTTCCGGCATCTCGTAGTTTATGTAGCTTACAATCGATTCGGTGTTCCCGAAAAAAGACGTGCTGAAAAACATGGGAAAAAGAGAATTGGCTTTTTTTGCCGCCGCAATCACATTCTTATTGGTTGACGCAACCACGATTTTTTTCATAACTTAAACTCCAATGCTTCATAGGGAATCCCTAAAAATCAGAGACTCCACATAGCTAGAATCAGGAAACATCCCACTTCCTTATCGGATTTTTCCTAGCCCCGATTTACATATTTCTTGTTCTCGGTGATGTCGATGTTGTAATACCGCTCCGTAGCAACCGTAGTAGGCGGTCCGTGTCCCGGCATGACCACAAGCTCGTCATTCTGTGAGAAGATTTTTTTTTCAATGTTCGAGCAGAGCATCCTTTTGAAATAAGTCCCAGAAGTCTCACCCACGACCCCCGCGGTCAGACTGTCGCCTGTAAAAAGCACGTTTCCTATTTTAAAGCACATGCTGTCCGTAGAATGACCCATGATGGAAAAATAATCCACGTCCAGTCCCGCAATCCGCAGCTTTCCGTCACCGCGGATCAGAACCGTCCTCTGGCTCTCAATCTCACAGTCGGCGGCATAAATCTGCGGCGAGTAGATTTTCATCAGAGTGGAAAGTCCTCCCAAAACAGCCTCGTTGTTCCGTGTTATGAGAACGGCGGAAAGTTTGTAGCCACCGCTTTCAATCTGCTCCACAAGCTGACTTGAAACCTTCCCCGGATCAATCACGATGGCCTCCTTTACAAGAGGATCGTCATTCACCACAAGATAGGAATTCGAGAATTCGTCAAGACAAAGATGGAAATAAATTTTCAAAGCCTACCTCCCGCTCCTTGCGTTTCCAAGTTCCCCGATCATGCCGCCCTTAGACCTGTCCATCAGGGCCTCCCTCGTATTTGAGAGCTTGAGCGAGACACCTTCCCTCGCCGACTCATAGAACGCCGTCTTTTTCAGATTGCAGTTGCTCATCGAAGTGTTTATGAGAATTGCCTTGATGAAGCGGCTGTTGTAGAGGTCGCTGTCGTCGAAGCTGGACTGGTACGCGGTGATTCCGTTGAAATTGTTGTGAATTAGGTCGCTGCCGGTAAAAATCGTGTGGACGAGCTTTACCCCCGAAAAGGACGAGAACTGTATGTTGCTCTTGAGGAATGTGCACTCGGTAATCGTGGAGAAATCGAACATGCACATGCGGCATCTCAAATCACTTGAATGAATCGCGTTGAAGGTACAGTGCTGAAAATTGCACCCGTAGAATTTTTTCCCGGACAGATCCATATCCTCAATGTTGATTCCTTCCATGTTGAGCCCCACAATCTTGTCGTGGTCACGGATATAGGCCTTCAAGGATTCCGCCGTCTCATCAGGATTGGGACTGTGCTTCAGACAAAAGCCGCAGGACTCCATCAAATGTCCCGACGCGTCGAACTGAGAAATTGCGGAGGCCTTGCACCCCGGATACTGGCATTTTTGAAACAAAAACATATTTATACTTTACGCTATTGAAAACATTTAGTCAAATAGTTACAATGGAAATATGTGCTGGAAATGCGGAAAAAATATTGAAACGGAAATCATCTCCCGAAGCTCGGAATGTCCCGAATGTCACGCGGACCTTCATTCATGCAGAAACTGCTCATTTTACGAGCCGGGAAGCCACTATGACTGCCATGAGACTGTGCAGGACCCCGTAAGCGACAAGGAACGCGCCAATTTTTGCGACAATTTCAAGGTGAGACGTGAATGGGGCTCAGTCAAATCAAAGCCGGATGAAAAAATCAAGGCGGCAAAATCAGCTTTCGACGCTCTTTTTTCGTGAGGCCCCCGATGAAAGATTTTATTGATTTCGCATTCCTCGACAGCGGTACAGGCGGAATTCCGTACATGCTCTCGCTCAAGGACAAAAAAAAGGACGCACGCTGCGTTTATCTCGGAGACACGGTTCATTTCCCCTATGGAGAAAAATCACCCGAGGAAGTGACACGCTGCGCATCCGAGTCCATAAGACTGATTGAAAAAAAATGGAGCCCCCGAGCCCTAGTGATTGCCTGCAACACAATCTCCGTCACCGCCCTTGACTCGCTCAGGAAAGAATTTCCCCATCTCTCCATAATCGGAACCGTACCCGCAATCCGGCTCGCATCCCGTGTGACAAAGAATAAAAACATCGGTGTGCTCGCTACGAACGCCACGGTCAAAAACGGATACAATGCGAAACTGATTTCGGACTTTGCATCGGACTGCCACATTTTCAGCCGAGGGGACCCGGAGCTCATTTCATTCATAGAGCACGATCTTTTTACCGCGAGCAAGGAAGAGCGGATGAAAGCCGTAAAGCCCGCCGTGGATTTTTTCGCATCCCACAACTGCGACACGATTGTCCTAGGATGCACTCACTTCACCCATGTGGCGGAGGAAATCCAGGAAGCGGCCGGAGACTCGGTTGCCGTGGTGGACAGCAGGGACGGAGTTGCGAACCATGCCATCGACGTGGAATCCTCAGCCGGAGAGACCGTTGCGGAATCCATAAAAAACAAAGACCTGCCCCCGGACTGCGCGTTTTTCTGTACAGGACTCAGGGGCAAAAATGACGAGACTGAGTACGAGACTCTCTGCCGCAGATTCAACATCCCCTGGGGCGGCGTTTTGGAAAACTCAGAGGAAACAGAAAAAATAAACAAGAATATAATGGAGTAAAAATATGATCGAGGCAATAAAACTGTTTTTAATTGGAATCGTGCTCGGAGCGGCAAATGTCATCCCCGGTGTCTCAGGAGGAACCATCGCAGTCGTGTTCAACATTTACGACCGGCTCATCAACTCCGTGACTTACAACATAAAGAAGCTTTGGAAAAACCGAGCCTTTCTGATTCCGCTGATTCTCGGTGCGGCCGTGGGACTCGTCGCCTTAAGCAAAGTCATCGTCCTGCTCTACAGTCGATTTCCTGTACAGACGAACAGTTTTTTCACGGGCCTGATTCTTGGAAGCATCCCCCTGCTCATTTCGTTCATAATTCCAAAAAACAAAGCGAAGATTTCCCCGGTAAAAACCCTCGCACTGATTCTGCCCTTCGCCGCAGGTCTCATCCTGATTCTGATTTTCTCACGTCTCAGCGGCACTGCATCCGACTCAGCGGCACTCACGGCACTTCCCTCCCTGACTCTTCCACTTGTGATCAAACTCTTTTTCGGAGGTTTCCTCGGTGCGGTCGCAATGGTCATACCGGGCATCTCAGGCTCGCTTCTCATGCTGATTATCGGAGTCTATCCCATCATCATCGCGGCCATCCCATGCTTTTTCCATGCGGCAACTATGCTCCCGGCATTCCTGATTTTGTTCCCCGCAGGTCTCGGTGTTCTCGCAGGACTCCTTGCAGGCGCAAAGACAATCGGACTTCTTCTAAAGAAATTTCCAAGCGCGACCTATGCCGTCATCCTCGGTCTGATTGTAGGATCCGCCCTCACAATCTTCCCCTGGGAAGAGATTCTCGGCTCAGCGGTTTTGTGCGTAACAAGCATTGTCGCTCTCGTCGCAGGATTTTTGCTCGCATATCTCAGCACGAAATTTTCACGCGATGAAAAATCCAGAGGAAACGCATGAACATTTTATCCGTAAACAATCTTTCAAAAATCGGACGGGAGAGACCTCTTTTCACCGGAGTGACTTTCGGACTCAACGAGGGTGACAAGGCCGCCCTTATCGGACGCAACGGAACCGGGAAATCCACTCTGCTCCAGACCATCGCGGGAAGACTTGCGCCCGATGAAGGAAGCGTGGTGCTGAACAAAAGCCTCGCTCCCATTCAGAGTCAGGAAAGCTCGGTCATATCTTACCTGCCGCAGAATCCTGAGTTTCTTCCCGAGGACACAATCCGCTCGCACATCTTCCGCTCACAGTCCCCGAAGCTTCAGACAATCCGCGCATATCTGGACGTCTGCGGAAAAATGGAGGGAGGAATCACACCCGCGCTACAAAAGGAATTCGACTCGCTCAGTCTGCTCATGGACAACGGCAATCTTTGGAACTATGAGGCACAGGTGCGTTCAATTCTTTCGACACTCGGCATTCATGATTTGGAAAGAAAAATGTCGGAACTTTCAGGCGGCATGATAAAAAAAGTCGCGCTCGCTCAGGTTCTTGTGGAGGACTCTCCGCTTTTGCTTTTGGACGAGCCCACGAACCATCTTGACATCAGCACAATCTACTGGCTGCAGAATCATCTTGCACAGACTTCCCGCGCCGTATTGATGGTAACTCACGACCGGTATTTTTTGGATGCGGTCTGCACGAACATTTACGAGCTTGCAAGGAACCGTCTCAAACTTTACACGGGAAACTACGCGACATATCTTGAGAAAAAAGAGTCGGAGGCCGTAGTCGAGGCTAACACGGAGAGACGGATTGAGTCGGTGCTGCGTGTCGAGAGGGACTGGCTCATGCGTGGCCCGTGCGCGAGAGGAACAAAGGCGAAGGCAAGGATACAGCACGACATGGCATTGATCAACCGCGAGAAATTTCAGGCCGACAAGGGGTTTTCCTTTGAGGTGGCGGGAAGAAGGCTCGGCGGAAAAGTTTTGGAGCTTCACAAAGTTTGTAAAAATTTTCCAAAGGGATTTTCTGAAAACAAAGCGTCGGAAAAAAATTGCGTTCCAGTCCTAAAAGATTTCAGCTACAAATTTACGAAGGGACAAAAAATCGGAATCTTTGGAGACAACGGCTCTGGAAAATCAACTCTGCTAAATATAATCACCGGGGAGCTCAAGCCGGACAGCGGTTCGGTGGAGTACGGAGAAAACACGGTCTTCGCATACTACAGGCAGAACATAGATTTCAAGGACACGTCGCTTTCTGTTCTGGAATACGCAAAGGAAGCCGCGGAGATTGTGAGGATGAACAGCGGAGTCACTTTGAGCACGTCGCAGTTTCTGGAGCAGTTCGGATTTGAGGGAAAGATTCTTCATTCACCGGTCAGCACTTTGAGCGGAGGCGAGAGGAAAAAGCTCTTTTTGGTAAGGCTGCTTCTCACGAATCCCAACTTTTTGATTCTGGACGAGCCCACGAACGACTTCGACATTTTCACCATGAACATTCTTGAGAATTTCCTGAGCTCATTCACAGGCTGTCTCCTGATTGTAAGCCACGACCGCTACTTCATGGACAAAACCGCCGACTCGCTTTTCATTTTGGAAGATGACGGCTCGGTCTCTGGCTACGTGGGAAAATGCAGCGAGTACCTGCAATACCGTGACATGAAAAAAGCCGAGGAAGAGAGCGCCGCGAAAAAAGAGAGGGAGAAAAAAAATCAGGAGACGGAAAAAACAGCCGTAAGAAACGAGCGTCCTAAAAAACTTTCGTTCAAGGAGCAGAAGGAGCTTGAGGCCCTGGAAACGGAGATTGCGGATCTTGAGGGAAAACAGAAGTCCCTTGAAGAAGATATGTCATCCGCCGACTACGCAAAATCCTCCGCCGCGGGAGCTGAATACAAAAAGATTTCCGCCCGGCTCGAAACAGCCTACGCAAGGTGGGAGGAACTTTCCTCGCTTGTTTGAAAGTCCCCCAAGCAGAGATTTTGCACAACAGGTTTTATGACAGGGCTGGAACTTGCACCTTTAATTCTGCACCAAGCGTCTCAGCCGGAATGCCTACATATTTTGCTATTTTGTAAATATCCATGCCGTCATCCAACATGTTTTTTGCAGTCTCAATCGCTTTCTGCCGTTGACCTCTGTCAATTCCGTCTCCCAGACCTTCGTCATATCCTTCCAGATACCCATCCTCGCGGACGTTCTGCTTGTAAAGCTCCTCGTCAAATTCTTCCAAGATCATCCCAATCACCTCCGCTTTCTGTCGCCTGAAAAATCCGTCGAGAAAGTTTCCCTTGATCGCCTCATCCACGGCTCTTTCTATCGCATCGGAATCCGCGAATCCAATTTGTGCGTTTTCCCGAACCATTACGACAAACCTACTGTAATCATATAATGCTTTGCATTTTTTTTGAAGTCCCCCGCAGTGATTTTCGTTGATGTTTTTGAAATGTGCCGTCCATTCATAGTCCCCGCTTTTGTCTGGTGATTTGAATGCGTCCGAAAGGTGCATCTCAAACTCATCCGGGGTCTCTCCAAGTCCGTTGTAGAACACGATGAATTTCGGGGTTGGAATCATAATCATCCCGCCTCGATTCGGATCCTTCTTGTTCTCGGCAAGAAATTTCTGGTAGAGCTGCGAGAAATAGAGTAACCCACGTAACGGCATGTTCTGATTCATGCTCGACTGTTGCTCGTAAAGGCAGATCTGGTCGTCAATCAAAAACGACACGTCGTTGTGCATGGTGATGTAAATCACGTTCTCGATCGTGTTCAGCTGCAATGCGTCAGGATCGGTATAGTGCGAGTCATTCAGTGCGTTGTAAAGATCCAGTCTCCATCGCTTGCTCTCCTCTGTGTCGCGTCCGAAAATCGCCTTGAAAAGTCTGTCCTTGTACTCGCGGTTTGTTGATGTTGGGCTCATTTGGAATTCTCCTTTCTATACTAATAGCCGCGAATCTTCGCCACGGTAATCAAAATGACAGATAATTTCATGTTTTTTATAATAGATTGGAGTTTTTGAAGATTTCCATGCAAAAATGCGTATATTCTCAGCCTCAGCGTGCGTCATTGTTCCGACTACACCATATAGGATTTTTTCAGAGCATGTGCACCGACGTGCTGTAGTACGCTTCAAGCTGGGACCTGCACTGCAAGAACACCTTTCCAATCTCCGGGTCAAAGTGATGTCCCAAATCATTGGCGATGATTTCAAAAGCCTCGTCGAAGGACTGGGCCTCCTTGTAACATCGCTTGCTCACGAGAGCGTCAAAGACATCCGCCAAAGCCATGATTCTTGCCTCAAGCGGAATCTCAGTTCCTTTAAGATGCTCTGGATAACCGCTTCCGTCCCATTTCTCATGGTGGTAGTGCGCAACGTTTACGGCGATTCTCTTGAACTCAACGTCCTCGATCTCATCAAGGACCTTCGCAACAATCACGGCTCCTTTCGCCGCATGATTTTTCATCTTGCTGTATTCCTCTTCGGTGAATCTTCCGGGCTTCCGCAAAATGGAATCATCCACGGCGATTTTTCCAAGGTCGTGCATTGGGGCGGCCTTTATGACGTTGGCGCAAAAAGAAGGTGTGCAGGAAGTGAGCTCAGGATGCTTTAGAAGCTCGTCCGCAAAAATCTTTATGCAGTCGCTTGTGCGGAGGATGTGCCCCCCCGTGGAGTTGTCGCGGCTTTCTACCATCGTGGCCATTCCCTTGATGATGGACTCCTGCATGACAATCACCTGCTGCGTTTTTTCTTCTATTAATTTCTTCAACTCCTTGTTGTGAAGGTTGATTCCCTCTATGTAATTCTGCTGCTCGGTGTCATCGCGGAGCTCAAAAAGATATCCGAGCCTTTTTCCGTTTGTAGAAATCTGGTGGATTGTGCAGATCGCGGATTTGTCGTTGCAAGTGATTTTAAAATCCTGGTTGCAGTGCTCATGCCAGCTCCAGTTCGCATCTTTGTAGTGAAGGGAGTGAATCAAGTCGGTGCAAGAGGGTGGAATCTGGGAGTCAACCGGAACGTCATTCAGCTCGGGAAAAAGCATGACGGCAAAATCATCTGAGCTCAAAAAGCGGCCCTTGTTGTCAAAGGCAATGTAGCCGTATCCTCCGCGGGATTTGTAGACGTTCATCAAATTGAGCTGAAGGTCGTAGGTGTTCGCACGGAGAGAGAAAAGGATGAAGAAAATCTCCATCAGAATGTATGTGTAGGGCATCATGTTGAGCTTGACTTTCAACGAAAGCGGAATTATGTAGGTGAGTGTTCCAAAGACGAGCATGAGCAAAAGAGTGAACAAAGTGCGCTTCGAGACCTTCTTTTTTCTGAAGATTGAGTGGACCACCACAGCCATTGCCGCTATGTTGATTGCAGCAAGATAGGCTATGTAAAAATACATCGCAGGTCCTGTCTCATACGTTATTATCGTGAGGCCGAAATATTTTTCTACCCCGGGCATTTTGAAAAAGAGGTTACTGTCCTTTGTGGTCGCAATCATAAAGCTTATCACGATGGCATAGGCAAGGAGACCGAAACGCAACGGAAGGTAAAATTTTTTGCCACACATCTCCACGACCACAATCAGCATGAAAAGAATCGTAAAAATGCTTCCTATATATGAGACAAGATTCCCCGACATCGCAGCTTCCAGAGTGTCCGAATAAACCGACATGGCATATCCGAAATTTGAAATCAGCGTCGTCAGGAACATCATCAGATAGTTCTTGTTAATTTTGCTCGCGTTGATTTCATAAAAAACAATCAGCGTCGCAAGAGAAATAAAAACTGCTATAAGATAGACCGGTTGCAAACTCATGTCTTCCATTATAATACATTTTTTTCAGATTGTCATATAAATTTGTTCCCGCACAACACCACTCACAGAAACAAGGGTAAAGTCTACTTTTTTTCCAAAACATAATGACAAACCCGAGGGATTGCATTATAATTTATGTCAGATAAACCTATCTTCTGGAGGCCTGATGTGAAAAAGTTCGCTTTGCCACTGCTTGCTACTATACTTTTGACGGGGGGGGGTACTGACCTCCTGTGACAATTTCCTGAAGGGAGCTGAGATCAAAGAAGAGATTGAGTCTCAGATTGCTTATGCCAACGCACCCGCCTACAAAATCCGGGTGAACACTCCGAAGAGCCGGGGAGTCATAAAGTCGCCCGCAGGTGGAGAGACAGAGAAAAAAGTCACCGACACTTTCAACCTGAGCTTCGATCCTGACTCTGAGTGGGAATTCATCCGCTGGAAGATTTTCGACTCCTCCACGAAGACTGAGATTCCAAACGGAACTTACCTCAACCTCACCTCTCCAAATGAACCTGACACCGAATGTACCTTTGTGAACGCGCCTAGGGATGGAGTAGACCTTTGCCTTGAGCCGGTTCTTACAGCAAGACCCAACGTTCTTTCTTATTCCCCGATTTTTGGCTCCGACACCTGCAAGGACAGCTCCATCCAGATACTCTTCGACCACGACATGGACCCCTGCTCCATATACTACACCAACGAGGAAAAACAGGAGCTTTTGGACAGCGGAGTTACAGAAGAAAACCTTCTGAGCACGGAAGTCAACGGCGAGACAAAATACTACGGATATGATAAGAACCGTGGAAACGACAGACACCCAAAATGGCAATCATACTTCAAGAACATTTCAATCACGGACGCTGACACAGGAGCAAATCTGAACAAATACTTTGCGGCTCCCGTGTTCGAGTCTCCGAGAAGGCTCTCCATCCCCGTACAAAAATTCGATCGTCATAGCACGGGCAGGAACACCCCCATCTCCATTCCCCTCTGGACTCAGGTTGCCGTGCAGCTTGACAAGGAGTTTTCCTGCTATGTGGAGGGCAAGTCCGTCAATATGCCTTCGCAAAAAACTTGGGTATATCAGATAACGAGCGAGAGCGACACGTCGGTGCCGAATATAACCCGGGTCAATGTGAGCCAAGCGGACGGCTCAAGCAGCACTGCCCTGCAGGTACTCAGTGCAAGTCAAATAAGTTCCAAAACCATTCCTGTAAATGCTCTGAGGCAGATAGGCTGTGACATTGCGATTCATGACAACGGAAGCGGTCCCTCAGGTGACTTTCAGATTAAGATGAAACGGCTCGGCTACTATAATTCCAGCGGAAGCTACACCGCAGTCTCGGCATCCACCACAGAAACGACAGTAAACTACCAGAGTGTCGCCAGTCAAAACGCAGTCTACAACGGAACCGTAGAGCTCGCCGACCTGAACCTTTTGGAAGAAGGTGTGTACGGCATAAGCTTCGTATTCAAGGACAGAAGCGGAAACCAAACTACATATCCGGCGGACGGAAAAATGTATTGCTTCCAGTATAAGAACACATCTCCTACCCCCATCCCCACGGATCTTATGGTCATCAGCAAAGCGTCGGATTCAGTCAAAATAGCGTGGCTCATCTCAGGCAACAACTTCGACCAGTACTCAATCAGATGGGAAGGACGCAGTGCCAGGGGAGAGACATACTCAGGCTCCGACACATTCGCAAAGGGAGTCTCATCATATACCATAAGCGGAACCAAAGACAGCGGAACACTCAGAGTCTACTTGTGGACGACAAAATCAACTGGCGAAGAGGGAGGACGCGCCGGTCTTAGCGTATACGAGTCTTCATCGGTTGCTTGTACGCTCCTTGTTTCTATAAAGAATATCTATACAGATGCGGACGGGAAGGCTTATGTTGATGCGGATGTTACGAAGGGAACGATTCATACAGACGACAGCATACAGATTCTCGGCATGGGTAAAACCATTAATACGACGGTTTCGAAAATAACACAGTATTCTAGAGTTTATACGGAAGCATCTGAAGGCGACCAAGTCAGCATCTATTTCACAACGGCCATAAACCAAAGCGACTTAACCGAAGGAATGTGTATCTGCACTCCGGGAGAAATGCAGAACCACAAGAAATTCAAGGCGTTCATATATTTCCTTTCAACGGAGGAAGGAGGAAGGTCCACCCAGATCCCAGCAGGGTACAGACCACAATTCTATTTTACCAACCCGAACAACCCGAACCTAAAAAACCCCATGGTTGGACAAACATCCATCTCAGAGCCGCTGAACCCCGGCACGAGCATTATAACGGACGTTACCTTTGCTAGCGTTGGCATGAAAGATGGTATGCCGATATGTGAGGGTGCGGAATTCTTAGTCCGTGAGGGTGGAAGAGTCGTGGGCTTTGGTAAAATAAAGGCCCTGCTGGACTAGTGACCAGCTGAATAATATGGGAGGTATTAATCAGTACCTTAAGGCGAGGAAATTCCTCGCCTTTTTTTGCGGGAAGAGGATTCCAAAAAATAACAAAATTTTATAAAAATCTTTTGCATTTTGATTACCGTAGTTAAGGTTCGGGGAATATAAATATGTAAGGAAATTCTAAAACCCTAAGTTTGCGTGTTTTTAGAGTTTCCCAAAATATTTTCAAAAAGGAGTTCCCATGCAAGAAAATTGCTGCCACAGAAAATCGTTTGACGAGCTGACATTCACCGATGACATAATGTTTCAAGCCGTCCTTAGCGACCCGGAGATTGCGTCCGAGCTTGTTGAGAGGCTTCTGCATATCAAGGTCAAAAAAGTGGAGTACCCGGAACTTGAGAAGGTCATCGCCCCATATTACTCGTCCAAGGGCGTGCGTCTTGACGTATACCTGAAGGATCCCGAGAAAGTAATAGACGTGGAGATGCAGTCGCACCCACAGGAGGCGCTTGGTCTCAGGACAAGGTACTACCAGAGCATGATGGATGCTGATTGTCTTCTGAAGGGACAGGATTATCCCGATCTTCCCGCGAGCTACATTCTCTTCATCTGCAAGACTGATCCGTTCAAGGATGATGAGGAGAAAAAATGCGGTCTGCCATTTTATACTTTCGAGACCGTGTGCCGTGAGGACGGAAAGGTAAAAATGGATGACAAAACTCTAAAAGTGATTTATAATGCAAGTGCGTATGAAAAAGCTGAGGACGAAAAGATTCGGGCCTTTCTCCGATTCATACACACGAACAACACCGGTGAGGATGACTTTTCCCGGCGGCTTTCCATGGCCGTCGAGAGAATGAAAGAGAACGAGAAATTCAAAAGGGAGTACGCAGTCATGAACTTACACGACAGGGACATACAGAGAGCCGCAAGAAGAGAGGCACTTGCACAAGGCATGCAACAAAAAGCTCTCGAAGCCACGGAGAATCTTCTGCGGATGAACGTCCTTTCCGTTGAGCAGATAGCACAGGCGACAAACATTCCGCTGGAGCAAGTCCGGGAGATGGCAAGGAACATCCCGGTGGATTCCCGAGTTTAGTCACTTCCCACTCTCCGTTCCAGCAATCAGGCGGCGTGGGAGAATTCCTTTACTTCCTCAATCTTGGAAAGCACCCTACCGTCATCAAGTGCGGAGAGAGCCATGTCGTAGCCTTCCTTCAAGGTCTTTGCCTTTCCGCTGATGTAAAGGAGGGCACCGGCGTTCAGTCCCACGGCGTAACGGATCGTGCGCCTTCCCTTTCCCTCAAGCACCTCCATGGCAAGCCTAGCGTTGTCCTCGCCCGAACCTCCCGAAAGCTCGCTCTCGTCAGCATCCGTAATCCCGAATTTCTCCGGGCTGATTGTGTAGCGGTACTCCTTTCCGTCTCCGTTAATCTGGTAGACCAAAGTCTCCGCGCAGGGTGAAATCTCGTCATAGCCGTCCTTGCTCGAAATCACCATGACACGCTTCGCACCGAGACTCTTCGCCGCACGGGCATAATCCTGCATCAGATCCGGGGAATAAACACCCAGCACCTCGTACTCAGCCCCGGCAGGATTCAAAAGCGGTCCCAGGATGTTCATGATTGTCTTCACGCCAAGAGCCTTTCTTACGGGAGCCGCAAAACGCATGGCAGAATGGTAGACCGGAGCCATCAAAAATCCGAAGCCAGTCTCCTCAATCTGACGCGCGGTTTTCTCCGGGGGATTGTCAATCTTGATTCCAAGGCTCTCATAAAAATCAGCCGCCCCGGATTTACTTGACACAGCCCTGTTTCCGTGCTTTGCCACCCCCTGACCGCAAGCCGCAGCCGTAAGAGCCGAAAGAGACGAGATGTTGAAGCTTCCTTTTCCGTCACCGCCGGTACCCACAATCTCCGCAAGTCCCTTCATTTTAAGCGGAAGAGGCTTTTTCTTTTTCAAGAGCACCGAAGCGCATCCAATCATCTCGGAAGCGGAGGGTCCCTTCGCGGCCATCGCCACAAGGATAGAGGCCATCACACGCTCGTCCATGGTTCCGTCAGTCATGTTCTCCATGAAAAGAGCCGCCTGTTCCTCGCTCAAATCCTTTTTCTCCATCAGCTGATTCAAAAATTCCGAGACATGCAGGTTCTCGCGACGGTAGTTCAGGAAAGCACGGAAGATGTCGTCCCCCTTCTGCGACGCGATTGACTCAGGATGGAACTGCACTCCCTCAATCATCATCGTCTTGTGCCTGATTCCCATGATGTCCCCGTCCTCCGACCTCGCGGTGATTTCAAAGCAATCGGGAAGAGTTGACTCGTCAATGACAAGCGAATGATAGCGCGTAAAGGAAGATTTTTTTCCGATGATTCTGAAAAGTCCGCGTCCGTCAAGGTCCATCTCCTCCACTACCCCGTGGCAGATTCTCTTCGCCTGAATGATTTTCGCCCCGAAAGCCTCACCGATCGCCTGATGACCAAGGCACACGCCAAGGATGGGAACCTTTCCCGCAAAGTGCCTGATCGCATCCTCCGACACACCGGCATCCCTCGGCTCACCTGGCCCCGGACTGATTACAAGGGCCGTCATGGGAAGAGCTTCCAAATCCTCGACCGTGCACTCCTTCGAGCGGATTACCCTCACCTCATCCTCGGAAAGTCTCTGCAATGCCTGCACCACGTTATATGTAAAAGAATCGTAATTGTCAATGACTACAATCATAGTTTCCTCCTGAAAAGCTCTGTTACTTTTTACAGTAACATTCTATCAATAGAAACAGATTGTGTCAAGCATTTTTTTTATTTTTTTCCGGATTTTTCCTCTCAGGTGAAGGGAACCTGTAAAACCTCAGCTTTTAGAGCCAGCTTTGAATCTTGACACAAAAGAAATTCCGAGTAAAATAAAATCAGACTTTAGATTTCTCGGGGTTTTTTATGTACATAAAGCGGAATTTGGAACAGGCATTTCTTGAGGCATCCACTTACTACCCGGTCCTCGTACTGTGCGGGCAGAGACAAGTAGGAAAATCAACAATGCTCAATGCAATCAAGGAAAAAGACAGACGCTACGTGACTTTGGATGACATAACGGCACGAAGACTTGCTGAAAATGATCCGGAACTTTTTTTCGAGACCTACGGCACGAAACTTATAATCGATGAATTCCAGAGAGTACCTTCCCTGCTCCTGGAGATAAAGAAAATCGTGGACGAAAAATCACTTTCAGGCGAGAATAACAACGGAATGTTCTGGCTCTCCGGCTCACAGCAGTTCCGAATGATGAAATCAATCTCAGAATCTCTCGCTGGCAGGGTCGGGATTTTCCCTCTTTCATCATTTTCACAAAGCGAGCTTGAGTCCATAAACCGTCCGGCCTTCAGTCCGAAAATCCAGGATTTGAAAAGCAAGCCGCCGATAAAATCTCTTAGCTCCGTACATTCCGCCTACGAGAAAATTTTCAAGGGTGGAATGCCCAAGCTGAACACATCCAGAATTCCGAGAGAACGTTTTTTCATGGATTACATAAACACATACATTGAGCGCGACATACACGATTTGGAGCAGGTGGGAAAACTGAATGAGTTCTACAGCTTTCTTGTTTTCATTGCGGCAAGAACAGGTCAGGAACTAAAATATGACGAGATTGCAAAAGGCGTGGGTATTTCCGCTCCGACCGCAAAATCATGGGTCTCCATACTTGAAAGAAGCGGCATAATCTTCATCTTGCATCCATATTATCAAAACATTACGAGCCGCCTTGTGAAGACACCGAAAGTATATTTTCTTGACACAGGGCTTGCCTCATATCTATGCCGATGGCCCAATGCCGAGACGCTTGAAAACGGAGCCATGTCCGGAGCATTTTTTGAGACTTTCGTAATCTCCGAGATAGTCAAAAGCTACTACAACGCGGGAAAAGACTTGAACCTTTACTACTACAGGGACATAGACAAAAAGGAAATAGACCTTCTTGTCGCCGATGCGGATGGAGTCACGCCGATTGAGATAAAAAAAGCAAAAAATCCCTCGGATGCGGGCAGAAATTTTCCGGTGCTGAAAAAACTTAACGTTCCGTTGAATCCTGCCCTCATACTGTGCATGGCGGATGAATTGGTTCCCTACTCCAAGGACTCATGGTTATGCCCCATCAGCCTGATTTGAGAAGCGCAGATTTTTCATCATCCCTGAAAAAATCAGAGAGGAATGTTTCCGTGCTTCTTCGCGGGGGCCACGTTCTGAGTTTTGTTTGAAAGGAACTCAAGGCTTCTTGCCACGCGCTCACGGGTCTGCTCAGGATCAATGATTTCGCTTACATAATCACGCTGGGCTGCGATTGTTGGAGTCATGATCGTGTCCTTGTATTCCTGGGACTTCTGAGCGACAAGGGCAGCTTGTGCAGGATCCTTCATCTCTTTCGCATAAAGGATTCCAAGAGCTCCCTCGGCACCCATGACGGCAATCTCAGCTTTTGGCCATGCATAGACAAAATCAGCTCCCAGATGCTTTGAACACATGGCGATGTATGCTCCACCGTAAGCCTTTCTTGTAATCACAGTCACCTTGGGAACGGTCGCCTCGCTGTATGCGTAAATCACTTTTGCACCGTGGCGGATGATTCCCTTCTGCTCCTCATCAGGACCGGGAAGGAAGCCTGGCACGTCAACGAAATTCACGAGCGGCACATTGTATGCGTCACAGTAGCGGACGAAGCGGGCAATTTTGTCGGAGGAGTCGCAGTTCAAAAGACCGCCCCACACGGCAGGATTGTTCGCAACGATTCCGACGGACTTTCCCTCAATCTTAGCAAAGCCGACCACGGACATGGGAGCGAACTCAGCCATCACCTCAAAGAAAGAGTCGTCGTCAACCACGCAGTCAATCACCTCGCGGATGTCGTAGCCCTTCTTGCTTTCCTCGGGAAGAACCTCGGCAATCTTCTTCGTCTTTTTGCGCTCGTCAAACTTAAACTTTGCGTCGGCAACAATCTCCTCGCCGTAATAATGCGGGATGTAATCAAGAAGACGGCGAACCTGCTCGTAGCACTCCTTTTCGCTTGTGGACCTGAAATGCGCGACACCGCTCTTTGTTGAATGGATTGTGGCGCCCCCAAGCTCCTCGGCAGTGATGTCCATTGAAAGGACGCTCTTCACGACCTTGGGACCCGTTATGAAAAGCTGGCTGATCTGGTCAACCGCGAAAATAAAATCCGTGATTCCGGGAGAGTAAACCGCACCGCCCGCACATGGACCCGCGATGATGCTGATTTGGGGAACAGTACCGGATGCCCTTACATTCTGATAGAACAAATCTCCGTAACCGCAAAGTGCGTCCACACCTTCCTGAATGCGAGCTCCGCCCGAGTCGTTGAGCCCGATAACCGGACAGCGCGCGTCAATGGCCTTCTCAATCAGCTCGGCGATTTTCTGACCGTGAACTTTTCCAAGGCTACCACCCTGCACCGTAAAATCCTGAGCATAGACGGCAACCTTTTTTCCGTTGATTTTTCCGAATCCGGTGATTACTCCGTCGTAGGGAATCTCTTTCTTTTCCATGCCGAAACTCGTGCAGTTGTGCCTGGCCGCGGAATAGATTTCAAAGAAAGTGTCCGGATCACAAAGCGCATTGATTCTCTCAATAGCATGAAGCTTTCCTTTCTCATGCTGCTTCTCAACATTGTAGGTATAATTTGCCATCTGAAACTCCTCTAGGGTTTTGGTACTTCAACTATCAGGGTTGAAACTGCGTTAATTCTAACAGATTTGATACCATTTGTCAATATGACAAAAAGTGTAAATTTGTCAAAAACAGAGCAGAACCCCAATCAGTTGAAGCGGATTTTCTGCCACACGTCGTGCACTTTGTCCAGGTCGTCACCGAGGTCCTGCTTCAAGGTACAGCTGTATGCCTGCTCGGCGTTGTACATGGACGGCTTCGTGGTGTACTGGAGTGCCTCAAGATTCGCGACACAGGGATAGCGGAACTCGTCGATGAACACGGCGTAATTCTCAGGTCTGTGGATGAAATTGATGAACTCGTTGGCAAGCTCGTAATGGGGCGCGTCCTTCAAAATGACCATGCTGTCCAAAGTTGCGGGACCACCCTCAGGAGGAATGAAGAAATCAATAGTGTCCTCCCAGCGGCTCTCGTCCACCTCACCGAAAACAATCTCCGGGTAGCCCTGACAAAGCCAGAAATCACCGGATGCGAAGGACTTACCGAATCCCTCCGCGTCAAACTTCGCGATGTTCGGCTTCCACTCATTCGCAATCACTTCGTAAGCGGCGTTCAGATCAGACTCGCTCGTGCTGTTCATGTCGAATCCCTTGTAAAGGAGGGCGCAACCAATCACCTCGCGCATCTCGTCCATCATCGTGGCATGACCCTTGAACTGAGGATCAGCGAAAATACCGTAGCTTCTCTCGTAGTCACCGCTCACCTTCGTCTTGTTCACCATGATTCCGGTGGCACTGAGGGCATAGGGAACCGCGTATTTCATATCAGGATCGTAATCAGCCTTTTCCAGAATGACCGGATTGATTTTGCTCCTGTTGGTGAATTTGCTCTGGTCAATCTCACGAAGCATTCCCTGCTTAATCATGATGGAAACAAAATCGTTGGAGGGAACGGCAATGTCATATCCCTTGGCACCGGCACGCAGCTTGGCATACATCTCGTCGCAGGTGGAATAGCTGTCCAGCTTGACCTTGCAGTCGAACTCCTTTTCAAAAGAGCGGAGAAGCGATTCGGGCGTGTAATAAGTCCAGTTGTAAAGATAAAGCGTGCGGTCATCGGATTTTTTTGCGCATGAAATAAAAAGGGAAGATAAAAGCACGGAACAGAAAAGTCCGCGGAAAAGTTTGGTGAAGCGTTTCAATTTGAATACTCCTGAAATGTTTTGTTGGTTATACCCCATAAATTTGGCATATACGGTAGATTTTTTAACCGCATATACTTTAGACTCAGGGTCGCGCCGATTAGGACATCTCTAAAAATCATCTATGATTATTTAAAGATGCCCAGCGTTCCCCTGGATGCCGCCCATGACTTCAACGAAGATTGACGGCACGTCTGTTTATAATTCTCAATTATTCATTGATAATTATTCGCTGAATCTGATTTCCTGCCATCTCTCGTTGAATTTGTCAAGGTTCTCGCCAAGATCCATCTTGAGAGTACAGTTGGAAATTTGAGCCGCATCGTAAACCGGAGTCGTCGTCATGTACTGCTCGGCCTCCATGTTGATGAAGCACGGGAAGTTGAATGCGTCAAGGAATTTCGCGTACTCCTCGGGGCGGTGGATAAAGTTAATGAACTCATTCGCCATGTCAGCGTGCTTTGCGTCCTTGAGGATACACATGCTGTCCATGTAGGAAGCTCCACCCTCGGCGGGGATGAAGAAGTCAATCGTCTCGTCCCATTTTTCCTCGGGAACCTCTCCGTAAACGACCTCGGCATATCCGTGACAGAGCCAGAAATCTCCGTTTGCAAAGGATTTTCCGAATCCCTCCGCGTCAAACTTCACGAGATTGGGCTTCCATGACTCCTCAATCATCTTCGCGGCGGCATCCAGCTCAATGTCGCTCGTACTGTTCACGTCGCATTTCAGGTGCACAAGAGCGTCTCCCATCACCTCGCGCATGTCGTCCATCATCGTGGCATGCCCCTTGAACTGCGGGTCGGCGAAAATGCTCCAGTCGCGGACATAGGATCCCTCGGGAACCTTCGTCTTGTTCACGCACACACCGGCGGCACCAATATAATATGGAACGGCATATTTCATCTGCGGGTCATAGGTCGCCTTCTGCAATGCAACCGGATTGATTTTTCCCTTGTTGGTGAATTTCGTCTGGTCAATCTCCTGCAGCATTCCCTGATTGATCATAATGGAAACATAGTCCTGCGAGGGCACAACAATGTCATATCCCTTGGCACCGGCCTTCAGCTTGGAATACATCTCCTCGTTCGAGGCATAGCAGTCAACCTTCACTGTAACACCGAACTCCTTTTTGAAATCCTCAAGAACTTCATCCGGAGTGTAGTAAGTCCAGTTGTAAAGGTACAATGTCTTTCCGTCATCTTTTGAGCAGGACGCAAGACCCAGAGCAAACGCGGCAACGCATACCGCAAGCGAAAAAGCGGTGATACTTTTTTTCATTAAAGTATCCTCCTAGGTGATTTTTTTGTAAATGAAATTATTCCCATTTATGGCGATTGTGTCAAGTGGAAAAAAGGAGAATTAATCCTTACAAGTTACCGGGTCTGATTGACAGGATGACTTTCCTGTGCTATCTTTTTTCAGGGAAATTAAAGTCCAAGGAGAAAAAGTATGAAAAAATTTGTTTTGGCGCTGTGCATGTTGTGCGGTCTTGCCCTGTGTGCGGACGCGAAGAAAACTGACGGCGCATCCGGATCAAACAAAAAAGCAAATTCAAAGACGAGCATTTCCGTCTTCACGATGCAGCAGAGGGAATATCCTCCCAAGAGCAATCCGGCGTACAAATGGATTGAGAAAAATTTCGGAGTGACATTTGACTGGGACATCCTCGTGGGCGACAAGGACGTCAAGATCGGAATCCTCATCAACTCCGGCGACCTCCCCGACATGGTTGAGGTGGACTCAAGACGCTTCCAGAATGCGGGATGCCTTCGCGACCTGAAGCCGCTCCTTGAGAAATACGGACCCAATCTGATGCGGCATTACTCAAGTATATGGAAGAAAATGATTGACTCCGACTCCGAAAAAGACGCTGCGGGAAACATTGTGGCAGAGCACATCTACTCGCTTCCGAGTTTCAGCGCGGTGGACGGCATTCCCTCCGACACATACTACAACGTGAACGCATGGTGGATTCAGAAGGCTGTCCTGAAAGAATTCGGATATCCAAAAATCAAAACCGTTGACCAGTATTTCGACCTGATTGAAAAATACTATCAACTGCATCCCACAATTGACGGCAAGAATACGATTCCCTTCTCGCTCATCACGGCGGACTGGGAGGCATTCAATCTGTGGAATCCGCCTCAGTTTCTCGGGGGAAATCCGAATGAGGGAAACGGACACGTCGTAAGAGAGGGCGGAAAGCTCATCTATGAGGACATGTTCACGGACGCAAACGCAAAGAGATGGTTCAAGCTCGCAAACTCATATTTCCAGAGAGGACTGATTGACCCCGAATCTTTCACCGACACACGAGAACAGTATTACAGTAAAATTTCTGAGGGACGCGTTCTCGGCATGTTCATCCAGGGATGGGAATTCATGGGTGAGCCGGAAGAGATTCTCTGGTACATGGGAAAAGATGAGAGAACCTACGCTCCCCTGCCCCTGACATTCGACGAATCAATCAGGCCGCACTACCGCGACTATCCGCTCCCGGACCTTCAGAGGGGATACGGAATCACCGTGAGATGCCCGGAGGACAAGGCGATCAGAATCATTCAGTTCATGGACAAAATGCTTGAGGAAGAGAACCAGAGAATCCTTTACTGGGGATTTGAGGGCAAGGACTACAAGATTGACAAAAACGGCTCGGTTACGGGAACCAAGGGCGCGGCATACAGGACGGCAAAGCAGCGTGCGGAACAGAAAGACCCGGTCTGGCTCAACAACAACCGTGCTCTTCTTTGGTCTTACGAGGCTCCCAAGCTTGAGGGAAAGATGCCGAGCGGCTACACGCGGAATATGAACGAGCTTCCCTGGGAATACGCGGCGACACAGGCACAGGTTGACCTTGATTTGTGGAAGGCATACGGAGTCTCATCCTACACAGAGCTCATGGATCCCAATCCTCCGAAAAACGCGCCCTGGTATCCGATGTGGCAGTGCAGCCCAGATTTTAACACGCACAATCAAGACGAATATGATGCGGCCATTGCGATGACGAGTTTTGAGCAAATCCAGAGAGAGTATCTTCCCCGCCTGATTATGACAAAGCCCGCAAACTTTGAGAATCTGTGGAATGAATACTGCTCCAAGATGAAACCCCTCACGAGAGCATACAACAAATACATGCAGCAAAAGCTCGACCAGCGCGTGAAGATATTCGGAGGACAATAGATTCAGTGCCAAGCATCGGATTAAGTCCGGCAATGACAGATTATTGGATCCGCAGAAAAAATCCTATTGACAAAATCCGCGAAGAAGATTATATTGTTACTATAAAAAGTATCATTTTAATTATGAGGACTGGAAGATGATTTATTCAACAGACGGATTTTTTGACCTGTACGGCGGAAAATATGTGGCGGAAGTTTTGAGACGGCCGCTGGATGAGCTTGAGGACGCGTTCAGGTATTACATGCAGGATTATGATTTTCTTGAGGAGCTGAACACAATCCGGCGTGATTATATAGGAAGAGAAACACCGCTTTACTTTGCGGAGACTGCGACAAAACTCCTTGGTGGCGCGCAGATTTACATAAAGCTTGAGGGACTTGCAAACACTGGTGCGCATAAAATCAACAATGCCATCGGTCAGTGCCTTCTTGCAAAAAGGATGGGAAAAAAAAGAATCATCGCGGAGACTGGAGCGGGTCAGCACGGTCTTGCTACGGCGGCGGCATGTGCGAAGCTTGGTCTGGACTGCACCATATATATGGGCGAGGTCGATGTGAGGCGGCAGCAACCGAATGTGGCGGCGATGGAACTTTACGGTGCGAAGGTTCATGCGGTCAAATCTGGAAGCAGGACGCTGAAGGATGCCGTGAACGAAGCCATGCGTGACTGGGCGGCACACCCGGACTCAACCCATTACGTACTCGGAAGCGCGTTGGGACCAGCCCCATTTCCTGACATCGTGAGGGAATTTCAGTCGGTGATCGGAAACGAAGTCAAGGCACAGTGCGAGCAGAGAGGAATCAAAATAGGAGCGATGGTGGCCTGCGTCGGAGGCGGAAGCAACTCAATCGGATTTTTCTCGCCATTCATTGACGAAAAGGAGCCGAGGCTAATCGGTGCGGAGGCCGGTGGAATTGGACCGGGCATCGGAGAGAACGCGAGCCGCATGACAGGCAACGCAAGCCGCGAGGGAATCCTTCAGGGATACAAGAGCCGTTTCCTTCTTGATGAGGACGGACAGGTACTTCCAACGAGGTCAATCAGCGCGGGACTTGATTACTGCGGAATCGGACCTCAGCTTGCCGCATTGGGAAAGAGCGGACGTGTTGAGTTTACGGCAATCCGCGACAAGGAGGCACTTGAGGCAGTGTCTTTCTTCGCAAAAAACGAGGGAGTCCTTTTCGCACTGGAGAGCGCACACGCAGGAGCCGCAGCCATGAAGATTGCAAAGGAAGTTCCGAGCGACAAGGCAATCATAATCAATATGTCGGGACGCGGAGACAAGGATGTTTTCATCACGAGCCCAGTTTTCCGACCAGCCGAGTGGCTTGATTTCCTTCATGCGGAGATTGAGCGTCTTGAGGAAAAGAAGGACATCCACGACGCGCGCTCAATGCAGGGATGATTTTATCCCGCGAAAATTTGAATCAGGAGTAATATAATGGAAAAGATAAAATTGATGAGCCACCTTGTTGCGGGCTACCCCACCGACTCCCTTGCTCTTACGGCAGCACGTTCCCTGATTGCGGGAGGAGCAGACATACTTGAGATACAGCTTCCATTCAGCGACCCGAGCGCGGACGGCCCGGCCATCCAGGATGCATGCACGAAGGTTCTCTCAAGAAAATACAGGACAAGCGACGGACTTGCATTCATAAAAAAAATCCACGAGGAATTCCCCGACACACCGATTTACCTTATGAGCTACGGTTCTCTCGTATACACCCCGGGAGTATCTGATTTCTGCAAGAGAGCCGCAGCCGCAGGAGTAAAGGGCATGATTATCCCCGACCTTCCCTTTGACCATGACGAGGGACTTACGGACGCATGCAAAGAAAACGGCATGATAAACATACCTGTCGCGGCACCGAGCATGAGCGACGAAAGACTGGACAAACTTGCGCACGCGGGATTTCCTTTTATCTATGCGGCACTGAGGGCAGGAATCACAGGCACGCAGACAACCATAGACGAGGGCACGCTTAACTTCCTTAAAAAAGTGAGCGCGGGAGGAAGCAAGGTTTACGGAGGATTCGGAATCAGCACGGGAGAGCAGTCAAAGGCGCTCGCATCATCGGTTGATGCAATCGTCGCGGGAAGCGTATTCGTGCGTCTCATCACCGAAGCCCAGGATGACGAGAAAAAACTTGCACAGACAGTCACGGCAAAAGCAAAGGAACTCACCGGACAGGCATAAATCCGAATCACCTTTCACACACAAAATAAAAAAAGCCCGGACGCAAACCGTAAAATCCATGCGGTTTTAAATCCGGGTGTTTTTTTTCATGCACCACTTTCTTGTCAGCTCAGTTTCTTTCCCAGAAAATCCACAAATGAGACATCCCCGATCAAGTATTCCTTGTCCTTGCTGTCTGCGATTATCCTGTCCATCCCCTCCTGATACTCTTCATCCGAAATCAAATGCAGCTGAGACATATCGCGGTTTCTTACCTCGTCAAGGATATCGGCATAATAGAATTTTTTGATGAAAGTGTGTACCGCCGCCTGGGTCTCAAAATGAAGGTCGTCAAGCCATTTAAAAATATCTATTGATTTTGGGAAACGCTCGCCGTCAAGTTTCTCAATCTGCGGATAGTATTTATAAACCCAGTAATGCCGCATGTAGTCATTGTTGATATTGTAAATGCTCACGCTGCCCTCTGGCTTCAGCACCCTGCGGACCTCTTTCAGGGCCTTTATCTTGTCGTCAAAATGATGGAACGCGAACCTTATCTTTATATAATCAACCGACCCGTCCTCAAGCGGTATGTCACAGGCATCGCCAACCATCAGCTCCGCGCCCAGATTTTTTTGTCTTGCAACCTCAAGCATGTCCGGTGATTTGTCAATTCCAATCCATTTGATGTTCAGGCCCTTGTATTCCTCGGTCTGCCTCACCAAATAATTTCCTGTCCCGCACGCGAGGTCAAGCACGGTAAAAGATTCTCCGTCACCACGGGCAATAAGTTCCGCTATGTTCTGATCCTTCTCCACGGAATGTCTTATCTTGTTGTCATCATACTTCGGCGCGATTTTTGAATAATCCGTTTTCTTCATTTTTCACTCTCTCCTTTTCTCAATTATAGAATATTTTTACTTAATTTTCTACATCTCTGAAACCAAGGCAAGCGTTATGTCCCTCGCGATTCTGGTTCCAGTTCACTATCCCCGGCACAGATAATTCCGACTTTCATTTTTTTCTCTCCCTCCCGCAAAAAATCCTAATCATACATCCAGCGCGATGTGATTTTTGAAACCTTGCCATTCTCAAAGTCAATGCAAAGCTCATACCATGCAAAATCTCCGAACGAACATTTTCCGTCGCTTGTGTATTCAAAACTGTTGTCAGGAGCATAAAGCGGCGCACCAATCAAATTCACGACCTCAACTTTGTCCATCCCAGGTTTCAGCTTGGGAATGTTGTACGGATTAAAACTTGAGTCGCATTCAGTATCAATCAGCGGATTATACACGCACCGCCCCTCAAGACCCCAGACAAATTCACAGAGCGGAAGCAGTACGGAAAAAATGATTATGACAATCTCAAGCGGAAGAAAAACGAATCCGAGTCCCTCAAAAAGTGATTTTCTCATTATAACGGCGGCAACAATCCACCCGATGAAACCAAGTCCGATAAAAAAGCTTATGACGTACTCTGAAAATTCACCACAACCAAGAGCTTCAACAAGAGTCTTGTCCCTAAGCGCATAAAACACCGCTCCGACGGAACAGCCCAAAACAAGATTTATGAGAGCACCGATTACAAGAAACATTAGAAACGCGCACAGCTTTTTTGCGAAACGTTTCATAAAACCTCCGTCTTCAGAGATGCCATCCCTTTTTTATTTTACCAGCAACTTCTTCGTCGCAAAGTCATACCATTTTTTACCCTCAACGGTATCGAGCAGGATTCCGTCATCCTCCAGAGACTCTATGCCGCCCCAGTAAAAGTGCGAGACCGTGCGTTTCAAATTCCGAGTTTCGCTTATGACATCGGACAGGAAAATCTTTGCATATTCCTCACCATTCCGGTACACCATAAACAGGACATAATCAGCACCGAAATCAGGGTGAACCAGTCCGCCCCAGTCATCAAGAATGCAGAACTCTCCGTTGTTGGAAACTCTCGCATAAAGATACCATTGTGGAATGTTCCATTTTTCCTTCGCGAAATACAGTGAATCTGAATCAGTAACGTATTTCTCCGGCACAAACAACTCATAGCATGTCGTAAGATTTTCCTCAGCATCGCAAATCAGGAAGTAACGTTTGTTTTTGGAACATCTTGTGTAGGTCTCCGGCGGCGGCATCGGCTCATCCGCAAAAATCGGCACGGCAAGAAACATCAAGATTATGAATCTGAATATTGATTTCATGCGCTTCTCCTGTTATTGATAATCAGATAATACTACAGTGCAATCCATTACGCAAATCTACCTCTTATCTCAGAAAAAGCCTCTCCTAATGGCGTTACACGTCCGTTTTCCATATCCTCAAAGCCTTTCTGCATTTTTTTTGAAAATGCTTCTTGTGTTTCTGAAAGGCTCTCATATTTAGACTGATTATACTGATATAACAAAAAAGCCAGATATTTTGAGGCGTCCTCAAGACAATTTTCCGGCAACGCTTTGACCTGCTCACAAACTGATTCGTATGACATCTGAACCTCCATTCAATCACTTGTCCATGATGGTGATTTCGACGCGGCGGTTCTTTGCCCTTCCTTCCTCAGTGGTGTTGGGGGCGATGGGGAGTGTGTCGCCGAATCCAAGTGTGAAAACTTCCTGTCTTTCACGCACGCCAAGATTAATCAGATAGTCGGCTACGGTCTGGGCACGGTCGGCACTGAGCTGCTTTGAGTCAACACCGTTGTTTGCCACGGCAGTGTGTCCGCTGATGAGCAAATCGTTGTCGGGGAAAAGGGACAGAATCTGCGCGATTCTCTCAAGCTTGTCAATCTCTCCGTCAAGAAGCTCCGGGCTGTCCGGCTTGAACTGGATATTTTCTATGGAGATTGTGAGTCCCTTGTCGCTTTTGATTACGTTCACGTTCTTGAGTCCCAGGTCGTCAATCTGCTTTTTGACTTCCTCCACGTTCTCCTCGGTGGCTGTGCGGACAAAATCCGTTACCTCGGCATGGGCTGTCCCGCGGAACTCATACATCCTTCCGTAAGCGGTCTCAATCAGGATTCGGAAATTCTCGGTGTAATGGTCAATCGCGCCCTTCTCGGCATCCCAGTAGACAAGCTCCTCGCTGAATCCCATTGTGGCCTGTGGGTAGTCGGCATAGGGGTCGGCTACTGCACGGGGATTCCTGTACGGAGTCTCCATATACATTGAATACTTCACGCGGAAAACATGCAGCTTGCTTTCTTCCTTTGAAAGAACCTGATTGTTCGGTTTTTTGGAATAGGCAGCCGCCGCATAGCTGTACTGACGGACCTTCTTCTGCTCCCTGTCCACGGTTCCAAGATATGTGTAGGTTGCTGTAAACGGCACCTTGTACGGAGTCTGGATTCCGAAATTCATCCTGAGGTCATGCGCCTCATGTCCCTCGGCTGTCCAGGTGTCTCCTGGCTTTACGGGATGGTCGGGGAAAATCGGCACGTCACGCACGGTGGGCATAAAATACTGGTCGTCAATGGTATATACTCCGAGCGGGCTCCTGTCAAAAATGCTCAGGTACTCCTCGCCCCAAGAAAAGGATCCTGTTCCCACGGCGGAAACGGCACTTTCGGTCGTCATAAAGGATGACTGATGCCTCGCGCTTCCGTCCTTATCTACGGAAAGAACCTGGGTGGAGATTCTGTTGATGATTTCCGCACGGTGATTCAGCCTCATGTTCACATAGACATCCTCGTTCACGGTGGAAAGAATGCGGTAGGAGTCTCCGTCCTGAAATTTAAACCTGAATGTGACGGGACCGCCGGATGTGTCGTAAGTCTCGGCTGCGGCTGAAAACGCAAGGAATGCAAACAGCGAAAGAACAAGGCTGATTTTTTTCTTCATATTAAATTTCACTTTAGTTTCCCCTCAGACGCTCCTGATTTACCGGAAGCATCCTATTGTCAAATTCCTTTTCGGCAGATTTCCACTCTTGCACTAGGACGAAAAATCCCGGCAAAATATATGGAAACCTGCAAAAAAGCCGCCCACCCAAACGATAAACCACGGGAAAACAGATTCGTTACAAAATGCTGTATATCAGCCTCTATTTCTCAAGGATGAATTCCACGCGGCGGTTCTTCCAGCGGTTCTTCAAATCATTCTTGTCGGCGATTGTCTCAAGTCCACCCTTGCCCTCTGCCCTCAGGCGTGCTGACGAAATCTTGCCCTCGCCGGAAAGCCACCTAACCACGAACTGAGCGCGCTCAAGAGACAGTGCCTTAAGACCGCGACCCCACGGACCGTCCCTGTTTTCCTCAGGATTGTCCTCTTCCCTTCCGTTGAACTGATTCATGGGATTCGCATGACCCACGACAGTCACCTTGTAGTTTGAGAATTTACCCAGAATCTGTGCCACACGGTTCAGGACACGGATGTTGTTCGCTTTCTGCTCAGGCGTAAGGCTGCTCCTCTCAAGAACCTTTCCGCTCGCATCTCTCTCACCCGCAAGAAGGAAGTCCGCAGCATCTCCACGGAATACAATGGAAGGAACCTGCATCTTGAGCCGTCCGCCGTCGAAAAGCACGAGCACGTCCACAGGGATGATTCCCTCGTAAACCGAAGTCATGCCAAGCTCGTCGGTAACAGTCAGCTTGTACGGATAGTCCTCCGCAGACATTACGATTTCTCCGTTGTTTCCACGTCCGTCCCAGACCACGGTCGCACGGTAAGTATCCGACTGAGTCTCATCCGACGGCATTGATTTTCCGCTTGTCCTCCAGAAAGTCTCCGAAGTGTTGCGGCTGTCCATCACCACGAGACTCCATGAGCGCACCTTGGATTTTGTCTTTACGAAAAGAAGCATGTCAAGCTCGTCCTCAAGACCGTCGTTATCCGGGCTGAAATACTGGCCTTCCTCAGGATTCGCGGAAGAAATCACTGTAAGGACAGGAGCCTGTGCCGTACAGACAAATGGAGCCGAAACCTCGTCAATCACATTTCCCTTCTCATACTCAGCGTGGAGCTTTCCGACAAAGGTTCCCTCTATCACATTTCCGTCCTCGCCCTTGCCGTCCCACACAAAATGAGCCGGTATTGCCCTCAAAGTTCCGCCATCAGTGCCGTTCCATGTCTTTACCACGGTTCCAAGCGGATTCATGATTGAGAAAGTCCATGTCGTGAGTCCCTCGGCAAGAGTTGTCCGCACATTGAAATTCTGTGAGTCCACCACACCGTCGCCGTTCGGAGAGATTCCGGATTCCGCAAGGGTAATGAACGCACGAGCTTCCCTTGTGTCAACGCGCACAGAATCAATCTTGGAGCTGCCCCTGTTTCCGGCGGGATCCACGGCAAACACCTCCACGGAATAAAGTCCGTCCGGCACCCTGTTTCCGTTCGTATCAATAGCGGCCCACTCAAAATCACCGGCCTTGAGTTTTTTTCCGCCGTTATCCTGCCATGAAATTTTCCACACGGCCTTTCCTGATGAGTCACGAACCTCGCAGTTCCAGACCTCCTCCTCGCTGCACTCAACGACCTTCACGGGAAGAATCTGCCTTGTGCTGAATTTCGGATCAAGACCATCGGGAGAGAAGATTTTCCACTGGCTTTCTATAGCGACCACAGGAGGCTTGGTGTCAAGCACGACGGAGCGTTTCACAGGAGAGACGGGGGAGCCGTTTTTCGCGACGGACACAAATGAAACCTCGTACTCACCGTCGGGACAGATTTTTCCGGAGTCATCAAGACCGTTCCAAACAATGGACTCGGGGATGGTCTCGCTTCCACGGAATGTACGGACCGCACCATTTGCCCCCGCAATCTCCACGGTATATGACTCGATTCCTCCTGATGATTTCGCGGACGGATAGATTGAGATGCTGTCCTTGCGACCGTCAGAGTTGGGAGAGAAAATATCCTCGGAAAGAGAAAGCATCAGCTCGGTCTTTGATGTGTCAATCGTAAATTCGGTGGAGCGGACCACACTGGAGTTTCCAGCGGAATCAGAGACGGAGAGCTCGTAATAATATTTTCCGTCGCCAGCAAAACGTCCGTCGCTTTCGGATCCGTTCCAAACAAGGGTGTCGGTCAATCTGGAACCGAAGCTGTAAGTCCTGATTACATTTCCATCCTGATTTTTTATCGCACCGTTCCAAACCTTTACTTCCTTAAAAGGAGGTTCGGCGGAAGTCTGTCTCTGGGAAATCTGTATGTCCTTTTCTCCGTTTGAGATCGCGTTCTTCACTTTAAGCTCGGCCTTAGGCGCGGTATTGTCCAGAATAAAAACCGGCGACTCACATACCGGGGGCACATATCCGTTGATGTACTTAGCGGAAAGCCTTGCCCTGTACTCACCTTCCGGCAGGATTTTTCCATCCGAGCCCTTTCCGTCAAATGAGAATGCCGAGATTCCTTCCTCGCCTCCCGATGTCTCGAAAAGATGCTTTCCCTCTGATGAAATGACGGAAATCTTCCATGACTCAAGGCTGTTCACCTTGCTCGCCTGAACCGGGAGAGACACATCAAAGTCGGCTGTGTCAAGAATTCCGTCCCCGTTCGGAGAGAAATACCGGATCCCCCTGAGGCTGATTGAGATGGCCGGTTTTGTCGCGGAGAAAATGATGTTGTTCACAAGCGCGTGCTCGGATGTGTTTCCCGCCTTGTCGGTCGCATAAATCTCATAGGTGTAAACTCCGTCAGGAACCACGGCACCGATGTCGTTCGTTCCGTCCCAAATCACCTCGGGAGCAGGGCGAGAGTTTTCCCATCTGTACGTGCGGACCTTCTTTCCGTCAGCGTTGTAGATTATGGCTCCGGTCCAAAGTGTCTCCTCGGATCCCTCCTGCTGAATTCTGAGGGATGTCTTTTCTCCCTCGCCGAAAGATTTCTCATCGTCGGTCATGGGGCCGAAAGAGATTGTCGGAGGCGTACAGTCAACAATCACAGAGTACTCGCGCGAGATACCGGTGTTGTCATTGTCATCGGTCGCGGAAAAAACATAATAGTAGATTCCGTCGGGAGCAACCTCACCAGGCACAAGTCCAACGGCAGCGGCTTCCTCACCAAGGAGACCGTTCCACACCACGGATGACGGCACATCAATTCCGGTTTTCGGGCTCACGAGTTTTTTGAAAAATCCCTTCACGCTCAGATGCTCGTCGTCCTTTCTTTTGTTTCCTATAGTACGCACGGGCTTTCTGTCGGAGTTGAAGATTGTAAGCTTCCATTCCTTGATGAATCTTTTCTCCTTTACCTTCAGCGGAATCTCAAGCGTGTCCTTCACTCCGTCATTGTTCGGTGAAATATATTCAGGAGCGCGCTCCGCAAAAACTCCTGCGGCGGAAAAGGCGAGCGACGCGAAAATCATTGTCATATATTTTTTTATTGCCATACGGCTTGTTATTGTCATAGGTCTCATTTTCTTCATATTATATACCTCGCATTACACCTGATTGCTTCTCACTCATCCTCGTCATCATCAAAGATGCTGTCTCCCCAAAGAATAATCTCAGGACTCTCGTCATCCTGGCTTCCCATGTAGAAAGACACACCCGCGCTGATCGCATGGATTTCCGCATAGACATTCTGATAGGCGACTGACGGAACAATCTCATTTTTCTTCCACTCATCGCCGCTCTTGCTTGAGTCTGATTTTATAACAAAATGCATCGTAAGACCCACGGACGGCCAGCTGAGACCAGAATCGTTCATGATTTCGCGCATGTTTCCGTCCCAGCCCACATTGATTGCGAACAAATCGCTGTATGAGAATCCCAGGGCCACATCCCACGCCACGTTCTGGAAGGTCGGGAAATAAAGGTCGCTGCTGAACGCACAGGTAAAACGCTTGTCGAAGGAGCCCAGCTGGAAAAGCGTCGCACCGAAAGAAATGCGCGGAGTAAAGATTCCGGGATAACCCGCTCCGTCGTGAGAGCCGTCAATGCCTGTGACCTCGTAAGAAGAAAGCGGCTTACCCATGTTCAAAACGGAGATTCCGAGTCGCGCATCCTTCAGGAACGCCAGTTTCTCAAACGAGTAAAGGAATCCCAAATCCGCGCCCACGGTAAAATCAGATCCATTGCCGAAATAGTAGCCGCCGTAAAGATTGAGTCCCACGGAGACGCTCGGTATCACGTCCTTTGAAAAACCGAGATGAAGCCCCACGTTGTTTCCAAGATCCATCAGGGGATTCTTCGAGAACGCACCCTCAGCCGCAGCCGTAAAGACAAGCCATTTTGAAGGCAGAATTACACCGGCCTGAAATCCGCCGCCGACACCTGAGTAGCCGTCAGAGTCAGACACATCGACCAGCGCGGTTCCGCTCAGATTGAACATGGTTCTCTCCACTTTTGACGTGAGAGCCGGATTGAAGCTGATTGAGCCTGGCACCACAGTGCAGAAAGGACCTCCGCTAGCAGATGACGCCCCTGAAAGTAGCTCAGGATTTGAAACCTTAAAGAGATTTTCACCACCAAACGGCGGATTGTAAGCAAAAAGATTCATGGCGGCACAAAAAACTGCGGCCAGTGCAAGTGATTTTTTCATTGATTCCCCCAACTGATTTCCCAAAATTCTCTCTTTTATATAGAAAACACATTTATTTCCATTAATATACAGTTTTTTGTCATAAAAATCAACAGTTCGAATCTATGCGGGAAAAGCCGGGGAAAAACTACATTTTCAGCCTTTCCAGAACCTTCTGGAACGGGGCATTGAAATCCTTCGCGGCATCCTCAGGTCTGGCATTATACTTCTGCACGGCAATCAAAATGGAAGATTTTTTTTGAATTTTTTTGAAAAATTTATGAGACGGAATTCTGTCTGTTTCAGGAAATCCTCAATGCCCCAGACATTTGGAAATATCCTCAGCTACGGCAAGCAGAAGTTTTCTCTGCGCTTCGGGCAGGTTTTTGTAAACATAGAGCAATTTTCGGGATTCCTCGTTCGAGTTTTCCCATGATGTCTTGGAGTTTTCACCAGTCACCAAATACTCGACGCTTGTGTTCAGGACTTTCGCAAGACGCACGGCAACCTCGGCGGACGGAATGCAAGCCTGACTGCTCACATAACTCACGAGCGAGCGGATAGTTATCCCTGCCTTAGCCGCCACTTCCTTGTTAGACAGCCCCGAAAATGCGATTTCATCTCTTAAGCGTTCTCTAAAGTCCATACAGTCTTAAAATAACAGAATACTGTAGTTTTTTGATTGCTTTTTACAGTATTTAGTAATATAATTTTAAAGAAGGGAAAAAAACTGGACAGCTGGCACTGTTCACGGTCTTATACCTCGGGGAAAATGTGGTAGAACGCATATTATTATGGAGGGAAATATACATGAAAAAGAAACTTAAGAAGATTTTACTTGCACTGATTTTTGTCGCGCTTTTACCGACAGGAAATATCTTTGCTCAATCAAGAGCAATTTCTGCAAACGGGGTCACGGTTCCAAGCTGGATGCAAAACTGTATTATTATCAACTCAGAATACCCGTTCGGCAGGCGTACAATCGGGCAAGTACTTTCAATACCTCAGAAAAAAACAAAACTTAAACAGGTAACTGTAAACAACACGAAAGTTTCTCTGGATTACGTTCTCGCAGAAGACGACGGAAGCATAATATGGAGTCTGTATTTGGAATTTACCTGCGTAAAATCCGGGAATGGAGGCAACTGCTATATCTCCATGCTTAAATTTGAAGAACCTCTTTCATTTAAAAAGGAAACAGTAACATGCTCCAGTCCATACGACTTTAACTATGGATATTGTCTTGGAATTCTATACGAGTGTTCACAAAAGATGTTCATAGATGAGGTTAGGTTTAATGAACAAAAGGCCTATGAGGAAAAAATCAAAAAGATAGAAGAAAATTTGCTAAATGATTTCGTAAGCCGGACTTCATCAAAATACATCGACGACGAGCTTCTTGATCTTGGTGAAATAAATGCCAATGCCTTTGGAAATGACTATTTGTTCCGTCTGTATGCGGTGGCAAACCGAGCGAGCGTAAAAAAGGGATTAACACCATGCTATTATCAGAAAATCGGGGATGCCGCACCCGTATACGACACAAGCAAATGGAAATTCTTGGACAGAATTTATCAGAAGAATGAAATATACCTGGACGAATCAGCCACAGGATTCATTATCCGCGGTGACTGGAAAGATAACTTAACTCTCGCAAGAAAAGACTTCGAACATAAAGCTCAGATAGAAGCAAAGCGGAAAGTACAGAGAGACAAAGAAGATGAGGAGTTCATCGCTAAAGTCCTTGCCATGAAACCAAGCTCGTGGTATACCAATGGGAAAATTCAATATTCCTCTGAAGAACATTTTTCTTTCGATTTCAGCTGGGGAGGTTACAGCAGTTACACAGAAAGCGATTATATAACAGACAATGCACGTATATATGCAATACTGAACAAGGCAAGTGAAAAAGCCGGGTTCTCACCATGTTATTACCAAATGCAAGGCGGGAAAAAAATATTTGATTCAAAAAAATGGCAGCTCGGAAATTGGCGGATCGAAAAATGGGATCACGAAGTTACACTTGTTACATGGGAAAAAACTGACACCATAAAACAGGACAGCACATGCAACGGATTTTTTCACAATTATTGGGGTATATATCGCAACGTTCCCAAAGCCGTCGAACAAAAGATAGCAGAGGAAAAAGCCCTGAAAGCAAAGGAGGATGTGGAGTTCATCGCTAAGGTTCTTGCTATGGAACCAGACAAATGGTCTGACTCAGGGGAAATACACTATGGTCAGGGATTCTGGTTTAATTCCAAAAGCTATTTCACCAGTCAAGAGCCAGAAATCGAAGAACTCGACTCCATCCGCCCTGGCATCATGTCAGAAATAGAAGACGCAGCCCGCATGTATTCCATATTGAACAAGGCGAGTGTAAAACTCGGCTTCTCCCCATGCTATTATCAAATTCAAGACGGAAACAAAGTCTATGACAGTGACAAATGGGACTTAGGAGAATGGAAGGCAGGAGGAAGCGGAAGGAGTGGCCGGAACTACTACAGCCGGGAAAAAGTCGATACCATAAAATGTGACGAATCCGCAAACGGATTCCGCCGCGATAAATCATACGACGGCTACCCAGGAACAGTATACCGAATTGATTCCAAGGCAGTGGAAGAGCACAAAGCAAAGTTGAAAGCTGAGGAATTGGCAAAAAAGGCAAGGTATAAGGCACAAAGAGAGAAAAATGATGCAGAGGACATCGTAAAAATCCTCGCAATGGCTCCTAAATACTGGAGCAACTCCGGAAAAATAGAATATGGGCAGTATCGCTTCTATTTCTCCAGCAACGAGTACAGCATAAGTGGCATAAACCCAAGATATGATGAAGCTCGCATATCCGCAATAATGAACAAGGCAAGTGAAAAAGCCGGGTTCTCACCGTGCTATTATCAGGAGCTGGATGGAGCAAAGGTCTTTGACAGCGACAAGTGGCAGCTTGGAGAATGGGAGTATTATTACGGATGGACGAAACAGAAAACAATAAAAAAAGACAATGACTCAAACGGCTTCTATTACAACTCCCAGGGAGATATATACGGAGATATATACCGCTACGATCCAGAGTACGTCGCACAAAAAAAAGCCGAAGAAGAGGCTCAAAAAGCAAAAGAATTGGCGGAAAAAGAAGCTCAAAAGGCGAGGGAGCAAGCCGCAAAAGCAGAACGTGAAGCAAAGTTAAAGGCAATTCGCGACAAAGAGGATGAAGAGATCATCGCAAAAATCCTCAAGATGGAAATAAGGAATTACAGTACGCCTGACTCTCTGTATTATGACTCTGGAAGCGTCATGTATAACGACTACTACGGTCAGGGGCTTTGGTTTAACGCAGCTGGATACGGCAGTGACGGACGCAAGCTAAAGGATGCAACCCGCCTACATGCCATAATGAACAAGGCAAGTGAAAAAGCCGGTTTCTCACCGTGTTATTATCAGGAACAGGATGGAGCAAAGATCTTTGACAGCGACAAATGGCAGCTCGGAGAATGGAAAGGAGCCTCCATCGGATGGGAAAAAGGCAGAACCATAAAACAGCAAAAAGACAAGAACGGCTTCTATTGCACTGAAACCAGTATATACCGCAATGATCCAAAGGTAGTTGCTGAATTAGAAGAAAAGAAACGTGCCGAGGAGGAAGCAAAGAAAGCTGAGGAATTGGCAAAAAAGGCAAGATACAAAGCTCAAAGAGACAAGGAAGACGAGGAGTTCATTGCCAAGGTTCTTTCAATGAAGATGGACAATTGGTATGAATCCGGTGAGTTACAATACGAAAAATACAAATTCCAGTTCAATTTAAGCGGATATGAAAATCCCGGATGTAATGAGATAAAAGACGAACCCCGCATCTATTCCATACTGAACAAGGCAAGTACAAAATCTGGATTCGCACCGTGCTATTATCAGGAACAGGACGGAGAAAAAGTTTTTGACAGCGAAAAATGGCAGCTTGGTAAATGGCAATACAACGGCGGATGGGAGCGCAGCAGAAGCATAAAGCGGGATAAAAGCAAGAACGGATTCTATTTCGACACCAGCCATTACGGTTCAGTCGGATGGGGAAATATATGCCGAAATGATCCAGAGGTAGTCGCTGAGTTACTGGAGAAGAAACATGCCGAAGAAGAGGCTTTAAATGCAAAATTAAAAGCTCAGAGAGATGAGGAAGACATTGAACTCATCGAAGAGATTCTTTCAAGGGAACCAAACAATTGGTATGACTCGGGGGAAATACGCTATGGTTGGGAATTTCGGTTTAATTCCAAAGGCTATACCAAAAGCAAAGGGGCAAAAATAGAAGACGTAGCCCGCATGTATTCCATATTGAACAAGGCGAGTGTAAAACTTGGACTCTCCCCTTGCTATTATCAGATTCAAAATGGAAATAAAATCTATGACAGTGACAAATGGGACTTAGGAGAATGGAAGGCAGGAGGAAGCGGAAGGAGTGACTGGGATTACTACAGCTGGGAAAAAGTTAACACCATAAAATGTGATGAATCCGCAAACGGCTTCCGCCGCGAAAAATCATACGACGGCTACCATAATGGATCGGTATACAGAATTGATTTCAAGGCAGTGGAAGAACACAAAGCAAAGCTGAAAGCCGAGGAGGAAGCAAAGAAAGCTGAGGAATTGGCAAAAAAGGCAAAATATAAGGCAGATAGAGAAAAAAAGGATGCCGAGGATGTCATAAAAATTGCTGAAATGAAATTTGAATATTGGAGTAACTCCGGAGAAATAAAGTATGGACGCTATATGTTCAATTTCTCCAGCAGCGATTACTACAGCATAAGTAGCATAAATCCAAGATATGATGATGCACGAATATTTGCAATAATGAACAAGGCAAGCGAAGAGGCTGGTTTCAGACCTTGCTATTACCAGGAGCAGGATGGAGAAAAGGTCTTTGACAGCAACAAGTGGCAGCTTGGAGAATGGGAGTATTATTATGGATGGACGAAACAGAAAACAATAAAAAAAGACAATGACTCAAATGGATTTTATTACAAATCTCAAGGAGCTATATACGGGGATATATATCGCAATGATCCAGAGGCAGTTGCTAAGTTAGAAGAAAAGAAACGTGCCGAGGAGGAGGCCAAGAAAGCCAAAGAACTGGCAGAGAAAGCAGAGAGAGAAGCGATGCTTAGAGCAAGGAGAGACGCAGAAGATGAGAAATACATCGCAAGCATCCTTGCAATGGAGCCTGAGCAATATTATAAATCTGGTGAAGTCCAATACGGAACATTTGACAATCGCTTCGACGCAACAAACTACAGCTGCAGACTAAGTTCTGTAACAGCAGATACTGTACGCACCTATGCCATACTGAATAAGGCAAGCGAGAAAGCTGGATTCAAACCATGCTATTATCAGGTACAGGATGAAGAAAAAATCTTTGACAGTGAAAAATGGCAGCTCGGAGAATGGAATTACGATAGATGGGAAAAGACAAAAACCATAAAGCAAGAAAATACCTCCAACGGATTCTATTATTACAATTCTTACGTTCTCCGCAACGATTTTGAACTCGTCATGCAAAAAGTCCGACAAAATGAGGAGATTCAAATTGCAATTGAGCTTTGTTCCATGGTTTCCAAGTACCGTCACGGCAGATTCGAATATGAAAGAATTCCAGAAAATTTCCCGTTGGATTCTGAGATATGCGTTTTTGCAATCATGAACCGGGCAAGTACACTTGCAGAACTTTCTCCTTGCTATTATCAGATGCAAAATGGAACACAAGTCTTTGACACGGACAAGTGGATCTTTGAATATGACAAGGACACAGGCACATATACAAACGGCGACAGCATACAAGAGACAAAGAAGGGAAATGGCTTTAGGTTCGATAAAAAGAAACGCATGATAATAAGAAACAAAAAGTAAAACCCAAGGTGGAAACATCGGAGAGAGAATTATTTTATGGAGGAAACTGAGTATGACAGTCCAAACATTGACAAAAAAACAAGAAGAGATGCATGAGAAAATCAGGGAAAATGCAGAAAAACTTGGCTTGACAAAACAAAAGCCTGTTTTGGAACCTTTTTATGATGGTGTAGCTTAGGAGGATTTTTTATGGCAAATTTTTAAGGGACAGTCAAAAAAAAAGACGTGAGCCTGGAAACTCTTTCAAAGCAAATTCAAGAACAACAGACTCAAATAGAGAATTTAGAAAATAAACTATCATGATTTGATAGCTTGAATCTTTATTATTATAGATGGAGGATAAAAAATGAGACCAAATCTTTTTTCAATTGCAACAAAAGAACTTTCACAGGATGCATTTATTACATGGCTCTTACAATGGGCAGAGGATTCTTGCTTAAATGAAAACAAAGAATTATGTAATACTGGAAAGGAGTTTATTAAAAAACTTATTTCACTAAAGTTCAGTTCTGAAAAACTCGTAATAAAAAAAGTAAATGCTGGCCGGCAATGGGAAAACATTGATATCTGGGCTGAAATCAATGACGAGTATGTAATAATCATCGAAGATAAAGTAGACACAGCCGAGCATGATAATCAGCTTGAGCGTTATAAAAAAACTGTCGAGGACTATTATGGGAAAAATATCAAAATACTCTTTGTGTATTTAAAAACAGGTCTTGAATGTTTGGATGATATTCAAAAAGTAAAAGACAAAGGATGGGAATATTTTAGCAGAAAAGATTTTATTGAATTCCTTCAAAATAAAAAACCCAAAAATGAAATATACGCGGACTTTGTTTCTAATTTAGCAGAAATTCAAAAAGAAAGTGAAAGTTTTACTGAATTTGAGAAGTTGAACTCTTGGGAAGCAACAAAAGGTCTTTATTCATATATCGAAAGCAAATTTGAAGATGATTGGTCTCATTGGGATTATGTCCCAAATCCAAATGGTGGTTTTCTTGGAATGTGGTTTCATTTTACTCCACTTTCAAGCGAAAAGAATTGTGAGTTGTATCTTCAGATAGAAAATTCTTGTAATAACAAAATAAATCTTTTCATAAAAATTTGCGGGAAATGGGACCGCACTCTTGATGATTTATATGGTATTCTGGATTTTATTCTTAAAGATGCAGAAAATATAAATTTGGATATTTCTAAACCTGCAAAATATAGAATTGGAGAATACACATCTGTTGCAATCGTAAATGATGTATTTATAAAAACAGAAAACGGAAAGTTAGACTTAGAAAATATGTTGGATAAAATAAATAAAGCAATCCTCTTAATAGATAATGTAACAGCTAAAATGTAGTAACATCTTGAACGTCTAACAAAGGTTCGTAGCCGACAGGCAGTCAAGCTGCCTGCGGTTTAAAATATTGTTATATGGAGGAAACTGAAAATGACAATTATTGATGAAAATGGAATGTCCCAGAAAATGGAGGCATTTATATGGCATCAACAACAAGTGAGAACTACGTTACGGAAACTATTTTGGTTCCCCTTTATAACCGCTCTGCAGGGCTAAGAAAACTCATCTCAAAAAAATTTGGCACAAAACTTAATTTTGGAGATTCTATCCAGTTTACAGGGATAAAACTTGATGAAGTGCGGACACTTATCTCATATAAAGTAAAAGTCTATGAATCGTTGATAAAAGCTACTGGAAAAAATCCAAAACTTTCTATCATTCTTAATGATGACGAAGGTATAAATGTTTTGCCTGACACAATGGGAGAGGAAGACATGAATGTGATAAGTTTTAAGTATGAAGGGGAAGAAGAAAGGAATCAATATTGTTTCTGGTTCGAAAGAGATGGAATCGCATTATATTTGCCCGAGGAATTTACCAAATCATATAATAATCACAGAAATAAGTTCAAACTCAAAAATGGAAATTTGAGAATGGAGATTGTATCAAAGAAAGATTTTTGGACGCTTACCACAGATGAAATTGCAAATAAAATAGCAAAACAAACAAAAGAGTTCGTAAAAGCATACGATGAAGCTGAACTGGAAAACAAAAAATAACCAGTCTAGCAAAAACATGCGACTCTCTATCATCAAATGATAGTCCATAACCTTTATAATATCACACATAAAACAACACCAACGGAGGAATGTATGGCAGATTCAATCATAAAACTTGTAGGTATTGGTGGGTGCGGAATCAGCATCATAAACAGCATTGTTGACAAGAACATAAAGGGTGTTGAATGCATTGCGATAGACGCGAATAAACGGGCACTGGATATCTCGAATGCACAGAAAAAACTTCTGATAGGGGAAAAATCTGTAGACGGTCTTGGTTCTGGAGGAGCACCGGAAGTTGGGGAGAGTGCCGCTCGGGAAGACGTCGAAGCTATAAAGGAATTATTCCCTGAGAAACAGGACTGTATCGCCGTCATTGTTGCAGGCATGGGAGGGGGTACGGGAACTGGTGCCGCGCCAATAGTAGCAGAAATAGCCAGAAAAAATGGTGCGTCTACCATCGCAATAGTCTGCAAGCCGTTTGATTTTGAGGGTAAAGTGAAAATGCAGTGTGCGGAGGACGGACTTAAAAAACTGCGTGAAAGCGTAGAAAACGTCATAACACTTAAGAATCAAGGAATTGTGACAGCCGCAGATGATTTACAACTTTCCGAAATATCTTACAAGGATGCATTTAAAATCATTAATAATGCCGCGAACAAATTTGTTCAAATGCTTTCTGAGCTAGTTTATGACGATAATATTAAGGGGAATGTAAAATTCATGAAGTCAATATTGTGACATGCAAATGAGTTTACCATATAAAGAAAATTCCCTATAATCACCATCAGGAGAAAAGTATGGAATTCGCGGACATCATCAGCAGGCTTCGGGCGGAAAAAGGATTGACTCAGGCAAAACTGGCTGAAAAATGCGGCGTGGACGAATCCACCGTCGGGAAATGGGAGTACAAGCTCAGGAAAAACATCTATTTTGACAGCATCACGAAGCTTGCGGACGCATTCGATGTTTCGACCGATGTGTTCCGTCCGGACAATCCCGGAATCTTCGATCTGCCCCATCCGCATTTTGAGCAAAGATCCGTGGGAGAAGAAAAATCCGAGCCACTGTTTGAGGATGTTCCGCTGCGTTTCGGAAGCACGGTTCCCAACGAAAGACAGTCGAAAATCCTGAGATTCTGCAAGATATACCTTGACGGGCTCGACAAAAGCCATTTCACAAGGGGAGCTGGACAGAACTCGGAGTACGGAACAGGAATCTATTTTTATGAAAGCAAAATTGATCTGCTCTTGTGGATCGGATTCACGCCGGACATGCAGCAGAAAAATCCGCGATGCGCGTTTTCAATCGCAATAAACACGGAAATCAAAATCCCTGACGAGGAACTTGCAGCGTTTGACGCGGTGTGCATCCCGGACGGAGAGGGAGAAAACTGGGTGTACATTCCAATCAAGCATCCCATAACGAGCACATTCGAAACGGAGCTGCCGGGAGACCTAAAGAAAGCGAGCGACGAGGCACTTTTTTCCGCAATGGGAATCGCAAGAAAAGCCCTGGACAAATCAATGAGGCAATTCAAGAGCGAGAGAAAATCAATATGAAAAAAGATATACGGAGCAGCCTAGCGGATCTTTGCCATAAGCTGCACCCTGCTGTGCACGTCAAGTTTTTTGAAGACGTTCTTTTTGTGTGTCACCACCGTCCCCGGAGAGATGCAAAGATTATCCGCAATCTCCTTGTCGCTGAGCCCCTGCGAAATCAGCATGGCAATCTGTCTCTCCCTTGCCGAAAGCTCATGCTCGTCAAACAACGTTTTCTGGCTGTCGGTAAGCGAAATATCAGAACTGCCTGATATTAGTTTCTGTCCCGGCTCCACAGTTCTTCTCTCTTGCGTCTCAGTCCTGGTATCCGCATCATCCGAAGCTCCCTTGTTTCCGTAGAGAGCCTTGTTGACAATGGAAAAGACATTCCGCTGAATCATCTTGGAAAGCGAGTAGATTGTATATATTGTCCTGTAAAGCTCATCCTTCGTGAATGGCGGAATCAGACAGGCAGCGGCACCACGTCGGATAAACTCATTCTGCTTTGAAGCCTCCGAAAGCGGAAGCATCAAAATGAAAGGAATGTCCTGAAGCGAAATTACGTCCGAACACTTTCTGAAAAGCTCCATGCCGCTTATGACCGGAAGAATGTAATTGCAGATTATGATGTCCGGCTTGTGACCATTAGATTGAAGGAAATTCCACGCGTCCGCACCCGATGACATTGTGTAGAGCACGCAATGCCCGTGAAGAAGTCCCTCCATGAATTTCATGACCATGATGTTCTCCTCCGCCAACAGGATTACGGGAGGTCTGCCGCCGACGGAAAACATATCGTCCGTAATCGCAGGCTCCATATCAGAGTCAGTAAATTTTTTGTTATACTCACTCTCGAACTTTGAGGTAAGGGCAGGAAGATCCGCGCTCTGGGCAATCTGATTCTCCTCCTTGAAAGAAATGCGAAAAACAAATCCGTCCCGGAATTCACTCTGTGTAAGCCGTCCCTCGTAAAGCTCCAGGACCTTTCTCACCAGCCTGAAGTCAAGTCCGTTGGTCTCATTTTCCTCCTGCTCAGTAAAATCTTCCTCGCTGGTCCTCTTGTGGATTATGTCGTGCACAGAAGGCTCCGTCGCGCAGTCCATGATTACTGTGACAGTATTTCCGCTTTTTTCCAGCCTCAGATTCAAGCTCGAATTCGGCCTTGCATAACGGATTGTGGTGTAAAGAGAATTCGTAAAGACAAGCTCTATCAGGCTCTGGTTCGCAAGGATGATTGTTCCGTCCTCCACATCGGTCTTGAAATCAATCTCCACCATTTTTCTTGACGCAATGAGCCGCGCGGTCTCGACACAGCTCAGATAAAACTCCTTCAGAAGAATCCTGTTTACCTCAAGCGGCCTTCCAGACCCCAATGACGCGAGAGCCGTAAGATAGTCGTTGGTCTGGACGGCGGAACGCTCAACAATTCCCTGAATTTTCTGCACCGACTCCACATGGGATTTCATCTGCGGAAGTCTTAGCGCGCTGGTGATTGTGTTGCTGAGTTTAAGCAGCTGCTCCGTGACGGAATCAAAAAGCCCCCTTTCCTCACGCAGGGCAAAAAGCGATTTCCTGCAGTTATCAATCTCCCGGCGCTGAACGTCAAGTTTTCTCCGCGTCTTTTCAATTATCATTCTGACCGCCGGAATGCACATGGAAAGGAGCATGAAATCATAAAGGAAGTAATCCCTGTTCAGCACGATGGTCTCTTTCGGAATGGCGACCGAAAAACGCAGCAGATTCGAAATGGCAATATATATGAAGAGAAGCAGCATGGGAATCCACCAGTAGGTCACGTAGAACATGTCCGAATGGGGTCTTTTCCTGCCCCGGAACCACATGACAAAAAGACCGAGGCTCATCACGATTACCGCGACCGAGTAGATTCCGAACGCGAGCGACGGACTGTACGCCACAAGGACGAGCAGGGACGCTATGGCATTTGTTCCGATTATCCCCGTCATCTCCCACCTGAAAATCTTCATGTCCATGGTCTCGCTGACAATCCGGCAGAAAGAAACGGCGGTCATGCTCAGAACAGCAAAGGTCATAAAGTACGTGAGTCTCGGAGCGTGCGGAATTACGGCGATGAAATTCCAGATGAAAACCTGCCCCAGTCCCTTGATTTGCAGCATCAGCAGGAACTGCAGGAAAGCGGTTATGCCCAGAAGAAGATAGGCGGAATCCTTGAAGACAAGGGCGATCGCAAAGATGATGACAATCAGCACGAAGCAGATTACGATGATGCCGAAGTTGAAGGTCGCAAGAATCAGGTTTGAGGAATTGTAGTTTCTTGCAGGCTGCAGCGAGAAGCTTACCGGAGCTCCCAGATACGCGCACATTCTGACTCTTACCCTGTGGACCGGACCGTCAGACAAATCGGACTCATCCAGAGGGATTACAAGACGCCACGAGGGCACGGACATATAGCTTTTCTTCAGGCTGCGACCCGTCCTTCCGTAAAATTTCCAAGCCCCGTCCTTCATGATAAAAAGCTCGGCGATGTCAATGTGCTCGCTGCCAAGATCCAGATAAAAATTCTTGCCGTCCTCAGCCTGGGTATCCTTAAAGGCAAGCTCCACCCAAAGAACCCCCTTGTAGAAACCCGTGCTGAACGAGCGCGCAATCGGATGAAAATAAGAGCTCGGTATCTGATTGCACCGCATGGTAGCGGTACCATCATTATAGTAGGAGACTTCAAGCGGTATGCTCAGGTTCTTCGGCTGCTCAACCTCCAAAATTCCCAGTTCCTTTGTGGTAGAAAAGATATAGCGTGCCTGAGAGTCGGCTTTTACCATGAAAAACAGCAAAAAAACAAGCAAAAACGCCCTTTTTAGTGACTCAAAATGCTTCATAGTACCATTATACCATTAAAACGGGTAAAATCAAGAGAAAAATACCATAAAAATGGGGTAGATACCCCGCGTTTATGGTAGATACTGGACTTGCGGAATTCAGCAACTCCCATTAATATAGTCAACAGTTAAATAAAAAAAGTGATTGATGTATAAAGTCTTGTAGGAGAGAGTTACAGGATTTTCGGACATCGGAGAGAGACAAGAAAAATACAAAGGTAAAAATCTTTCAAGAACGCTGGTTAATCTGAAAAGCTTAATCAGCGTATTTTTTTGTCCCCAGTGCCGATTTTCAGGACATGACTACTGCAGGAAATAAGTCCTCATCTTTCCCTTGCCCTTCACCTCTACGTCCACGCCTTCACTGTAAGAGAACAAATCCCGTGTCTGCTCGAAGACCGCTTCCGTCACGTGAATCTTTTTTGGAATTCCCGTGCTTTCCATCCTGCTCGCGACATTTACCGTATCGCCCCAAATGTCATAGATGAATTTCGATTTTCCGATTACACCCGCCACAAGATTTCCACAGTTGATGCCGACCCTGATGTCCACATTGAATCCGGTCTCTTCGTTAAACCTGCTCACATCCTCCAAAAGTCCCTGCGCAAATTTTATCATTCGCACCGTGTTTTCGCCGTCGTCCTCAGAAGAAAGACCACAGGCCGCCATATATGCGTCTCCAATCGTCTTGATTTTCTCGATGCCCTCACGCCTTGCCCTCTCGTCGAATTTTGAGACCATCTGGTTCAGCATGGTGACAACCTTTTCCGCAGAAAGAGAGTCGCTCATTTTCGTAAAATTCACTATGTCGGTAAAAAGCACCGCGACATCCGGGAATTTCTTTGCTATGGTCTTGTCAGGATGATCGGTCAATTCTTTGGCGACTTCAGAGGGAAGAATGTTCAGAAGAAGCTTTTCCGACTTTTCATTCGCGACTTTCAGTTCCTGGGTCCGCTCCTCGACTTTTTTCTCCAGCACAATCTGGTAGCGTCTCATCTTGTAGATTTTGTACCGCACGGAAAGGACGGAAATCAATCCGACAGCAAGCACAATCAGAATCCAGAACCAGGGTCTCTGCCAAATGTGCGGGAGCTTGGTGATTGTTACGGGCATGCTCGGCTCGCTTTCAAGTCCATCGTTGTTGAGCGCCGTTACGTAAAATTTGTATGTGCCCGGCTTGATGTTCGTATATGAGACGGTCCTCAGGCTTCCCCAGTCAGAATAATCGGATTCAAAGCCCTCGAGTCTGTAGCGGAACATGACCCTTTCCGGAGCCATGGATGTAATTCCAGTGTATTTTATGCTCAGACGCTTGGCAGTCGGCGGAACGATGATTTCCTCTCCGTGATAGTCGAAATGCTCCGAGTCAATTGAATACCCCTGGACTTCAACTCTCGGTGCCCTTTGCTTTCCCCCGGATCTTATCGGACTGTAGAGTGCGAATCCATCCACCAGAGTGAACCACAAATTCCCGGACGAATCCTTGAGAGAACATGACGTGGATGTGACACCGCCCGTGTTCAGTCCGTCCGCTTTTCCGTAATTGTGCACGGTGAGTTTTACCCTTGTCCTTTCAATCACTTCCTGCATTTCGGACATCCTTGCGGAAATGATTCCCTTGTTGGAGAGCATCCACGCAGTGCCGGTAAAATCAGTGAGCAGCTGAAAAACACTGTCGGTTCCCAATCCATTCAGGGAATTGAAATTCACGAATTTTCCGGTCTCCTTGTCAAGGCGGGAAAGTCCGGTTCCAGTGCCAATCCAGACAGCGCCGTCCTCCTCATGGATTTTAAAAATCACGTTTCCGGCAAGTCCGTCGCCGGTGGTGTAATGCTTGGCAACTTTTTCATCCCTCAGGATATAGACTCCGCCTCCGTTTGTTCCGACCCAAATCTGTTTTTCAGAATCCTCGTAAAGCCACATGATGTAATTGTTGCTCATGTCCAAGCTGGCAGAAAGATTTTCAACCTTTCCGTCCCTTCGGATTACATTCAGGCCACGTGCGGTACCCACATAATACTCGCCCTTCGTCGTCTTGATTGAGACACGGTTTCGGTTTCCGGCAATCCCGTCGTCCACGGACCAAGTTTTTATGCTTCCGTCCTTGAACATGCTGATTTGCGGAATGTCGTTGGAGAATGCTGACACTATGATTTCACCGTCGCCGGTAGCTCCCACATGACGGATTCGTACTCCCTGCGTCAATTCCGTGAGTTTGTTTGTAGTGAAGGCCCCGTCCTTGTAACAAAGGAGCCCCATATCCGAACCAAGCCAGACAAGATTTCTCATTTTGTCTTCACAGATTGCATTGATCGCGCTGTCCGTCTTTACGGTAAGGAATTTTCCACGGGTCATTTTGTAAAGTCCCCCGCGGTTCAGTCCAAGCCAGATGTTTCCCTCGTCATCCTCAAGGATTTCATTCACACCGTCATCGGGAAGTCCGTTGCTTGAGTCGAAATACGCGAAGTTTCCGTTGTGAATGACCACCACCCCTTTGTCGGTGCCAATCCACATGTTTCCGGATAAATCCTGCACAATGTCAGTGACGACGGATCCAGCCTCATTGTCGTGGCTCAAATCATAGACGGTTTCTTTTCCGTCAGAAACTTTTACCGCGTAATGCGGCTCCACGGAAAACCAGAATGCACCCATATTATCCTGGGTCACATCGTAAATTTCCTTCGCATCCAGGGATTTGAATCCGCCGAATCTTTTTAGGACGGAATTTTCATAAATGTACGCATTGCTTCCGGTCGTCATCCAAATTCTTCCGCTGGTATCGCAGTAAAGCCCGGAAACGGTTATCTTCTCTGTTATGTCCCTGTCGAGCTCAGGAAAACACACCTGTCTGTTCGGAGTCATGTAGCAGAGGCCGGTCGCGGTTCCAATCCAAATGTTGTGGTCAAAATCCTCGGCAAGCACATTGACCTTATTGTTCAAAAGTCCGTTGTCCACGGTATATTTCGTTACGGAGCCGTCCGGAGAAATGCAGGAAAGTCCCTCGTCGTTGTGTCCCACCCAGAGGTTCCCCGCAGAGTCCTGCAAAACCGAATGTGCCGTGGCAAAATTGTATTTTTCATCTACGGCGCGGTTGTAAAGGGTGAATTCAACTCCATCAAAGCGGACAAGACCGTCGTAAGTCCCCAGATAGATATACCCCTTGTCATCCTGCATGAGATCCACAACCGTCATGCCGGGAAGGCCGTCCTCCGTGGTCCAGTTTTTTCCAACATAATCATTCAAAAAACTTTGATCGACACCGGGAGCTGAAAAAACTTCGGCACAGAGCAAAGCCGTCAAAATAAAACAAACAGAGATCCTCTTAAGCATAAAGTAATTATAAATTAGGTTCGGAAAAAAATCAACTGAACACGAATTTGTTAAGTAACGTTTCGCTAGACACAGACGGAATCTTGCGTTATAATCATTCTGTATGGGTAATAATATAGAAGATAATTTCGAATTCATCATAATCGGGGCGGGAGCTGCGGGTCTTTCTGCGGCACAATATGCTTCCCGGGCAAACATAAAGACTCTCGTAATTGACCAGGGACTTCCGGGCGGACAGGCGACGAACATCTCAAACCTTGAGAACTATCCCGGGGTTTTTCCTCCCGTAAGCGGTCCCGCGTGGATTGAGAGCATGAAAAATCAGGCGGAGTCCTTCGGCGCAAAAATCATCCAGGCGCAGGTTTCCAAGGCACAGCGTACGGACGGCGGTTTTTCAGTCGAAACCTCAAGGGGCGTATTTTCATCCGACACAATGCTGATTGCGACCGGAGCCGAGCACAGAAAGCTTGCCATTCCGGGTGAGACAGAGCTTTCAGGACGCGGAGTTTCATATTGTGCCACATGCGACGGCCCCTTTTTCAGGAACAAGAGCGTCGTGGTTGTAGGAGGCGGAGACTCAGCTTGCGACGAGGCAACATATCTTTCCACAATCTGCTCCAGCGTAACGATCGTGCACAGAAAATCACAGTTCAGAGCTCAAAAAGCAGTGGCGGCAAGGGTGCTCTCAAACCCGAAGATAACGGTACGCTTCAACTCACAGCTCACTCAGATCCTCGGCGAGAAAAAGGTTTCCTCGGTGGAACTCACCGACACAATCACGGGGGAAAAATCCACTCTGGAGACATCGGCGGTATTCATTTTCGTCGGCATGATTCCACGCACGGGACTTTTCAGCGAGCTCACATTTGATGATGCCGGCTACATCAAGACCAGCGAGGACATGGAGACATCGGTGCCGGGACTTTTTGCGGCGGGTGACGTGAGATCAAAATCCTTCCGGCAGATTGTGACGGCATGTTCGGACGGTGCCATCGCGGCAAATACGGCTGCAAAATTCCTAAGAGAAAAAAACAACGAGGTCTACAAATAAATGAAAGCGAAAAGACTTCTGTGGATTCCATTATTTTTTGTACTGTGCTTTATACCTATTTGGTCCCAGGCCACATCAGCGACGGAGCTTCCCGAGGACATTGACTTCTGGAGCGACTATCCGGCGGAGCAGCTCGCAAGGACGATCACCGACCGCATGACCGACGAGGAGCTTTTTTCCCAGATTCTGATGTTCGGATGGGCAGGAGCAGAGCCAAGCGACTTGCTGAACTCATGGGTCACGAACAGGGGACTCGGCAGCGTAAAAGTCTTCGGATGGAACACGGCGAACATACAGCAGGTGGCGCGCTCGGTAAAACAGGTGCAGGAAGAGGCATCCCAGCGCAGGTTCAAAATCCCGCTCTTTGTCGCGACGGACCAGGAGGGAGGATACATCAGGCACGTAAAGGGAGAGACCTCAGTAACACCGGGAAACCTCGCCATAGGTGCCTCAGGATACCCCATCGACTCCTATTACTCAGGATATTACATCAACCGTGAGATACGCGCGCTCGGAATCAACATGAACTTCGCCCCCACGGTGGATCTTTACACGAACCTCGACTCATCCGTAATCGGACCACGCTCATTCGGCGTAAAACCGGACAATGCGGGAATCCTCGGTGTGGAATTCGCCAAGGGATCCTCAGACGCGGGCGTGATTCCGACGGCAAAGCATTTCCCCGGTCACGGAGACACAAGCATAGACAGCCACGGTCGTCTTCCCCAGATCCAGATTTCCGAGGAGACCTTCAAAAACCGCGAGCTCGTCCCTTTCAAGCATCTCATCCGCGCGAACATCCCCGCAATCATGAGCGGACACCTCAGCTTCCCGCAGATTGAGACCGACGGAACCCCCGCAAGTCTTTCAAAGCACATGCTCACGGATTTGCTGCGCGGAGAACTCGGCTTCAAGGGAATCATAATCACCGACGACATGATGATGGTGGGAGCGATCGGATTCGCGGGAAGTTTCTCAAAGGCTGTGACAATGGCAATCAGGGCCGGAAACGACATAATCATCTCATCCACCACAGCCCCTCTGAACAGCGCGCTCTGGACCGAGAATCTTGCCCTGATGAAATCTGACTCGGAATTCCACGCAAGGGTAAAGGACGCCGCATACCGTGTGATTCTCTCAAAGCTACAGTATTTCAAATCCGAGAACGCCGCACCGCTCTACCCCGACGACACGAAAATCTACGACTCCATCCCGGACAAGGACGGAGAAAAATTCTTCTTGGAGCAGGCATGCCGTTCAATCAGCGTGTACAAAAAAGGCGATTCGCTTCCTCTCAAGCTCGGTGAGGATGGCAGCATGTTGATTGCAGGACCCTTCCAGAATTTCTTCAACGAAGGAACCAGACGCTACCCCAACGCAAGGACCTTCCATTTCAGCTATGACCTCCGCTCGGACGAAAGCAATTTCTCGGAATGGGACGCGACAGGACTCCAATCCGCGGCAAGGGCATACGACACGATTGTCATCGCTGTATATGACTGGCACACGGCGAACATAGCGAAACGGCTCAAGAACTCGGGTAAAAAAGTCATAATCTTCTCGGTTCTTTCCCCGGTCTATGTCCTGGACGGATTTGAATGGGCGGACACCGTAATCTGCGGCTACTCCTACTCCGACTACTCCTTCCGTGCCATGTGGGGCGTGCTGAACGGAGAATTCGAGGCAGAGGGCAAAATCCCGCTTGACCTGACGCAGGTAAACTGATTTATACAAAAAAAACTTTTTTTTCCTTGCATGTTACCTTTAAAAGCGTTAAAATGTTTTATAGGCAGGCATGCGATCATGAATTTGGTCTGACATGCCCACAGGTCACTCTTTCCGCAAGGATAAAGTGTTAAAATCTTCTATATTATATATTATAAATGGAGTTCATTATGAAGAAAAGAATTTTACTGGCACTCTTTGCCCTTATGAGCATTTCAGTCTTCGCGGCGGAAAAATTCAAAAAGGGAGACACAGTTTACGTAACGAGCAAAACGGTCGCTATGAAATCAGGAACGGGAACATTCTCAAAGACAGTTGACAATGCTTCATACGCCGAGATGCTGAAAGTCCTTTCCGTAAAAGGCAACAAGGTTGAGGTACAGAAACAGACCGGAAGCAGGGCCTCTGGATGGATTTCAAACGGAAGCCTCACAAAAAAGAAGATTGTCGCAAAGGGAAACAATGTCACCGCATCCACCGAAGAGCTCGCACTTGCAGGAAAGGGATTCTCGGAGGAAGCTGAGAACGCATACAAGGCATCCAACGCAAACCTTGATTTCGACGCAGTTGACGCGATTGAGGCAATTGTCGTTTCCGAAGCCGACATGAAGGACTTCATTTCCGAAGGACATCTTGCCGGAGGAGAAGAATAATGAAAAAATCCGCAGCCGCAATAGCCGCGCTAATTCTGATCTCAACGAACGTACACGCGAAGGGACTGCCCAAAGTCTCGGACCTCAAGGACGCGTTCAAGAGCCAGAGCAAATCAGCGGCGGAAGACATTGAGGAAGCGTTTTCAGAAATCACCGCGCCCGGAAAAGATGCCATTGGCGAAATAGGGACCGTGGTGGACTCATTTTCAAAAGCGGCGGAGGACATCACACCGGAAAATGAGTACTACATCGGACGGTCTGTAGCCGCGAACATACTTTCCAACTACAAGACTGTGAAAAATCCCAAGCTGGAAACCTACCTCAACTCAATCTGTACGGCCTTAGTGCTCAACAGCGAGGATCCTGAGCTTTACAACGGCTACCACGTGAAGATTCTGGAAAGCGATGAAATCAACGCGTTCTCCACATCCGGGGGACACATTTTCATTACCAAGGGGCTGATTGCCTGCACCGATTCCGAAGACACACTCGCAGCCGTAATCGCACATGAGATCGCGCACATCCAGCTCAAGCACTCCGTGAAATCAATCAAGGCGAACCGATTCAACGACGCATTGCTCACATCCGCATCCGTAACCAGCGATGCTCTCGGAATGGAAAAGCTCTCGAAATCAATGGAGGGAGCAGCCGGAGACGCATACTCAAGTCTGGTCAACAGCGGATTCTCCCAGACACAGGAATTTGAGGCGGACAAAGCGGCCCTAAAACTGATGGCCGACGCAGGCTACGATCCCAAGGCAATGGTGACGATGCTTGAGAAGATGAAAAAAGTCCAGACATCCGCGCCAAAATCCGGATTCTACAAAACGCACCCAAGCCCGGCATCAAGAATCGGCAACGTGAAGGCCTACCTTAACAAATACAAGGTAAAGGACTCAAAGAGCTACAGAACGGAAAGATATACAAAAGCGACAAGCACAAAATGACAAACAACAAGGGGACTGATTTTTTTCAGCCCCCGACATTTATTTAAGGACAGACTATGAAATCAACAAAAAAAATCTTACGCCTCCTGATTACGGGCACGACAGTCTTTGTGCTCGTCACCATCGCGCATATCCTGGGTGTATTCTCATGGATTGAAAACAAGGCCTATGACGGAAGGATGCAGGCCACCGCTGATTTGTTCCATCCCTCGGAGGAGATCGGCGTCGTTCTGCTTGATCAGGACAGCCTTGACTGGGCAAAAGAATCCCTTGAATGGGGATGGCCCTGGCCCAGAAGCTCATACGCAAAGATGATTGACTTTTTCCGCCGTGGAAACGCAGCGTCCATCGCCTTTGATATGCTCTACACCGAGCCTTCTCTCTACGGATCTGAGGATGATGAAACGTTGGGCGATGCATGCTCCAGATTCGGAAAGGTAGTCCAAACGGTCTACTATAGTTCCGAAGGAAGTGCCCCGCTCTACCCCGTGGACCCCATCAAGGAGGGAGCCGCAATTCTCGGAAGCGTCACAAGCAGCCTTGATGCCGACGGATTTGCCAGACGCAACAGATTCCATGCCACAACCGGAGAGCCCGGACTCGCAGTTGCAAGCCTTATTCTCGGCGAGGACCTTCCTGATTTGGACGCAATCCCCAAGGCAAAAGGGGGCGGCATGTACATCCGTTTCCAAAAATCCCTTGACAACTATATTCCATATACGGCGCAACAGATTCTTGAAAGCGAGTTTGCCATTGAGGAAGCCGAGGCGAACGGAACTGAGGTAGATTTTTCCGGCGACCTTTTGGATCCCGCGATGTTCGAGGGAATGCACATCTTCTTCGGACTCTACGCGGCTGGACTTTTCGATATCTGTACCACGCCAATCTCCGCAAAATATCCAGGAGTCGGAGTTCACATCTGCCAGCTGGACACAATCCTGAGCGAGACATATCTTCGCGACGCTCCCCTGTGGCTTGTCCTTTTGCTGATTGCCCTGACCACACTCGCGGGATGCCTTGCAGGAGGTGTCTCAAAGCAGGCGAATACAAAGTCCATCATCGGTCAGACCCTGATTTTCATCCTGCTCTGTGCCGTATATGTCGCAGCGAACTTCGGAGCCTTCATCCCCGGCCTGATTCTTCCACTCGGCGCACCAATCATCGCGCTCGTCATCTCATTCTTCGCAACGGTTCTCGAGACCTACCTGAGCGAGGGAAAGCAGAAACGTTACCTCAAGGCGGCGTTCAAGCAGTACCTGAGCCCGGCCGTCATCGACAATCTGATTGACAATCCTGACTTATTGAAGCTCGGAGGCGAGAGACGTGAGATTACGGCATTCTTCTCGGACATCCAGGGATTCACGTCCATTTCCGAAAATCTTACCCCGGAGCAGATGACATCCTTCCTGAACACATACCTCAGCGAAATGTCCGACATCATCCTTGCCCACGGAGGAACGATTGACAAATACGAGGGCGATGCAATCATCGCATTCTGGAACGCTCCGACCTTCCAAGACGACCATGCGAAAAGGGGACTTGAGGCCGCTCTTGCATGCCAGAAAAAATTACAGGAGATGCAGGGAATCCTCATGGAGATTACGGGCCGCCCAGTAAAGCAGAGAATCGGACTCAACACGGGAATCGCGACGGTCGGAAACTTCGGCTCAAAGAACCGTTTCGACTACACCATGATGGGAGACACGGTAAACCTCGCCTCTCGTCTTGAGGGAATCAACAAGCAGTTCGGAACCTACACCATGTGCTCACAGGCAACGATGGAAGGAGCCCTGAAAAACGGATGTGACCTGCATTTCAGACCGGTCGCCGACATTGCCGTAGTGGGAAGAAAGGAGGCCGTAAAAGTCTTCAACCCCATGGACCAGTCCGAAGCCGCGAGCCAAAAGAAAGCGGAGGAAATTTTCGCGCAGGGATACGTTCTTTTCCAGAAGGGTGATTTCCAGTCCGCAAAGGCAACATTCGAAACAGCCGGAGAAGACCCCGTGTGCAAGTCCTACGCCGCAAAATGCCAGAAATACATCCAGAACCCGCCCGAAAACTGGGAAGGAATCATCCAGGCAACGGAGAAGTAGGAGGAGGTCACAATGTCTTTTGATGTTTTGAAAGAGGAAGTTCAAAGTTTGCCCTTGGAACTGCAAAACAATATCGAGATGTATGCTCTTTTTGTTATCGAACAGTTCAAGAAAGCTTCTCAAAAGAATGCGGTAAAACAAAGTGCCTCAGAGATAGTACAAGGGCTTACAGGAATAATCAAGGACGCAGGACCTGTGACAATCAGTGACATCCGCTCCGCAAGGCTCAAGGAAAAATACGGGTATTAGCATGACAATTTTCCTGGATTCAAACATCATCCTCGATATATTTCTTAACAACAAGGATTTCTATGATGAAAGCAAGAAAATCTTAAGTCTTGCAGATTTGGATAATATAGACTATTTTATTTCCGCCGCCTCCATAACGGATATTTTTTATATATTGAACAAGCATATAAAAAATCCAGACGAAGTAAAAAATCATCTGAAATCCTTGCTGAAAATTGTATCAATCGCTGGAATCGATGAGTCTTGCATACGCAATGCCCTTGACTCTTCTTGGAAAGATTTTGAGGACGCTGTTCAGCATGAAGCTTCCGTTCAAATTCGGGCGGATTATTTAGTGACTAGGAACACGTCTGATTTTAAATCTTCCTTTGTGGAAGTAATCACTCCTGCTGATTTTTTGAAGCGATTTTAGAATTGCATATTAAAAAAGGGGAGCCTCAGAAAACTGATTTTTCCGAAGTTCCCCTTTCATCATTTTAAACTAGAAGGTCCTGACAGATTACAGAGCCTCCCTACTTCTGGTCGGCGTTTCCTACCAGGCACATCCACTCGGCCTCGGCGCAGAGTTTGTCTCCCACGTAAGCCTTGCCTGACTGCTTGACCATCTTTCCGCCCACACGCAGATTCTTAATCTCCATGCGGACTGTGTCTCCGGGTCTCACCTGATTTCGGAATTTCACCTTGTCCACGGTCGCGAGGAAAAAGAGGCTTCCGTCCTCGAACTTTTTCTGATAGCTCAATGCAGCCCCGCCACCCTGAGCCATTGTCTCAATCAGAATCACGCCGGGAACCACGGGATACTCGGGAAAATGTCCCTTGAAGAAAAAATCCTCGTCGGTGAATTTCCTTGTACAGACGCATCCCTCGTCGTCAAAGCTTTCAATCGTGTCCACAAAAAGGAATGGCTTTCTGTGGGGAAGAAGTGCCTCAATATTGTCCGTTACCATAATACGCTCCTTAGTCTACTTTCTTGAAAACGAGACAGCCGTTGTGTCCGCCGAATCCGAAGTTCGCGCTCATGGCCACGTTGATTCCAAGGTTAAGTCCCTTGTTCGGTGTGTAGTCCAAGTCGCATCCACCCTCTACATCAGGCTCGTCAAGGTTGATTGTCGGAGGAACGAATCCGTTCTGAATAGCCTTAACGCAGATCAAAGCCTCAAGAGAACCGGCGTTTCCAAGGCAGTGTCCGGTCATGCTCTTGGTTGATGAGATGTGCAGATTTTTCGCCGCCTCACCGAAAGCCATGTGGAGCATCTTTGTCTCGCCAGCGTCATTAAGATGGGTTGAGGTTCCGTGCGCGTTGTAATACTGAACGTCAGCGGGAGTGATTCCTGCATCCTTCATCGCAAGGCTCATGCAGCGTCCGCCGATAACTCCGTCCGGGTTCGGTGCAGTAAGATGATATCCGTCGCTTGAAGCGCCATAGCCCGCAAGCTCAGCGTAGATGTGTGCTCCGCGGGATTTTGCATGCTCGTATTCCTCAAGCACAAGGATTGTTCCACCCTCGCCCATTACGAATCCGTCGCGCTGCTTGTCGAAAGGACGGCTCGCCTTTGAGGGATCGTCAGCCCATTTTGAGCTCAGGGCCTGGAGCACGTTGAATCCGAGGTTGCCGAATCCGTTCATTGTAGACTCAGCTCCACCGGCCAGAACCACGTCGCTTCTTCCACAGCGGATGTTGTCCAGAGCGTCACCGATGGCGTCCGTTCCAGATGCACATGCAGTGGCGATTGTGTGTGTCGCGCCATGCAGACCGAAAGCAATGCTGATGTTCGCGGATGCCTCATTCGGAATCAAAAGCGGAATGGTCATTGGGGACATGCGTGTTTTTCCTGACTGGAAATACTGCTCCATGTTTGCCTCTGTAACTTCGAATCCTCCGATGCCGATTCCAAGGAAAACGGATGCCCTGTCAAGGACTTCCTTGTTGTCGGTGAGTCCTGAGTCATCAAGAGCCTGCTTTGCCGCAGCCACCGCATACTTAGTGAAATAAGCCATCTTGCGGGCGGCCTTCTGGTCCATGTATTTTGTGGGGTCGAAATTCTTTACCTCAGCCGCATACTTTACCTTGAAAGGCGTGTTGTCATAGCGGGTGATTGTCGCGATTCCGCTCTTTCCCTGTGTAAGCGCTTCCCATGTCTCCTCAACATTGTTTCCAAGAGGTGAAACGCATCCCAATCCGGTTACTACTACTCTGCGCATTTTTTTCTCCTATTGAACCGCCAGATCCGACGGCCTTAAATTACTTTCTATTATATATCTGATATATGCCGTATGTAAAATCAGGCCACAATCAGCAGCCCATACCGCCGTCCACACCAAGGACCTGTCCCGTAACGTAGGTGCTCAGGTCGGAAGCAAGGAAGAGAGCCGCATTGGCTACATCCTCAGGTTTTCCGGCACGCTTCAACGGAATCTGCTCCACCCAAGCCTTGCGGATTTCCTCATTGACGGCCTGTGTCATATCAGTCTCGATGAATCCCGGTGCGATGCAGTTCACGCGGATTCCACGGCTGCCGACTTCCTTTGAAAGCGACTTGCTGTAAGCGATGAGACCGCCCTTGCTCGCCGAATAGTTGACCTGTCCGGCACCACCATGAATTCCCACGATGGAGGCCATGTTGATGATTGAGCCCTTTCTCTTTCTGAGCATGTCGTTGCTGATGATCTGTCCCACGAGGAAAGCGGAAGTCAGGTTCACGGCAATCACGCTGTCCCAGTCCTCCTTTTTCATCCTGAAGCTCAAGGTGTCGCGTGTGATTCCGGCATTGTTTACCAAAACATCAAATCCACCCGACTCAGTAAGAGCATTCTTCACGGCTTCGGTCAGAACGTCGGCGTTACCAGCGTCTGCATAGAACTCATGGAATGCGGTTCCGTTCTCAGCTGCCAGAGCCTCAATCTCAGCCTTACCAGCAGACTCCTTCGTGCACATGCCCCAGACCTCGGCTCCCTCTTTCAAAAAAGCCTCCACAATCTTGCGTCCGATTCCGCGTGATGACCCGGTGACAAGGGCCTTTTTATTCTCAAGCAATTTCATATTTTTCTCCGTAGATTTCCTAATTTTTCTTCTATTATTATAATGCGTTGATTCCTTCCGCTGTGTTGACAGGAAGAGCGGCAAGGGTCGCACCGAATTCAGTCTGTCCCCAGAGTCCCGCAAGAACCTTTCCGGGTCCCGGCTCAAGGACAGCCCACTCACCGCCGTCAGATTTTATCATGTCGGCAAGCACGGCCTCCTCGTCAGTCCAAAGAACCGAGTGAGTAAGATGAAGAACCGCGCTGGATTTTACCTCGGCGGCACTCTCCGCACGCTTTCCGGTAACGTTGCTGAACAGGGGGATTTTCGGCTCGGCAAAAGTCACTCCCTCAAGATATTTCTCAAACTTGTCGGCGGCCTTCTGCATGAGGGGACTGTGGAAGGGTCCTGCAACCTTGAGTCTGATTGCGCGTCTTGCACCGGCCTCAGTGGCGGCTTTCTCGGCAGCGTCAAGGGCATCGAAGGTTCCGCTGATTACGGTCTGCTTCGTGCTGTTCATGTTTGCGGCATAAGCGTCGGGGATGGAGGATGCAATCTCCTTTACCTTCTCAGGAGGAAGTCCCAGAATAGCGCTCATTCCAGGTGCGTGTCCCTCGTTCTCGGCGGCAATCTCCTCGCAAACGGCCTGCATCACAAGCCCGCGCTCACGCACCACACGGATCACGTCCTCAAATGAAAGAACTCCGGCAGCATAAAGAGCGGGGAACTCACCGAGGCTGAATCCCATCGCAGCGGAGGGTTCTATTCCCTTGTCCTTCAACGCCGCCATGATCGCGATGGATGCCGTGGTTATGGCAATCTGGCTGTTGTCGCTGCGGCTCAAAGTCTCCGCGTCCGACTCCCACAAGAGTTTCGCCATGTCCACATTTATAATGGAAGAAACATCATCAACTACTTTGCGAGCGGATGGAAAAGCCTCCGCCACGTCCTTAATCATTCCGGGAGCCTGTGCGCCCTGTCCGGGGAACAAAAAAGCATATTTCTTTGCCATAAGAACCTCTTTTAGGAATTGTTTGGGAAAAGCACGCTGATTGCGACTTGACCTTATGACAAATTATGTCAAAATGTCAGCTTCTTGTCAATGCCATTTCCCCTTTTCGCAAAAAGATTTCAATAAATTTCCATCCGCCAAAAAAGCCATGCTTCCCCTTGTCTATAGACCTTCACTGTGCTATTATTTAAGTATGAGCAAGAAAACTAAAATTATCGCAATCATCGGGGCGGCCGTATTTGTAATCGCGCTTGTCCTTACAATCATTCTACTTTCACTTGGAAAAGCAAGCGGAAAACTCTCCATCGCATTTTATGGACTGGAAGAATCTCAAGAAGCATCCATCCGGGAAGAGATAAAAAAATCAGAGACTGATAAAATCTCCTACACTTTCCAGACCCTCGATTCCACCACAGCCCTGCTTCCACAAGTTAAGGAAAGTTTTGACCTTATAATAGCACCCGCAGGAAGGAACGCTGATTTTGCCGCATCTTCAGTAAGTTCAAAAAAATCACCAGCCCTTTCCAACGACATACTCAAAGGCTCATCCGTTTCAATCCGTTCGGCATCCGTCTACAACGAAAACAAAAAGATAATCCAGATTCCATTCCTCATCGACAACACGGAACTTCTGGTAAGCACAAAAGCTTTAAGGTCCACCGGCACACAGACCATACAGACATGGAGCGACATTGAAGATTTTACGGAAAAAGCAAAGGAAATCTACCCAAGCGCAATAGTTTTTGCAGGCTCTGATTCCGACACGCTCTTTTCATTGATAACGGCCCTTACGGAAGCATATTCAGGAAAAAAAGCTTGTGACGAAGCACGGGAGCAAATCAGGGAATTCCTTGCCAAAACGCCATCCCCCGACAACAAGCAATGTTTCGACCTTATAAAGGAAATTTCTGAAAATCCCGACACTCCGCTTTACACGGCAACTCAGGTCATCGCACGCTGGCACAAGGGACGCCTTACACATCCGAATGTGTTCCAGATGACAAAAAAAGATGTTGAAGCATATTTGAAAAACGACAACACGGCTCTTGCATTCATGTCATTGAGCGACCACCGAAAAATAGACACAAACACGATGAGCCGCTACACATGTCTGCCGCGCGCATTAAACAACGGAGGAAACAGCGTAGGATTTTTCCCGTCAGTAAGGACTGCAACCGGAAGAAACTTGGTTTCACCACTGATTATGGCAATCCCCCTTACACCGAAGAAACTTACAAAACAGACCGTGGAATACTTGGTAAGCACTCCGGTTCAGGAATCACTTTCAGCAAAAACAGGTCTTTCGCCGGTATTAAACAGCTGCCAGATTCCAGACATACAGGCTGATGACGTACGCTTTTTTGTTGCGGCTACAAATGCACCGGTTCAACCATTGGGAAATTCAGCATTTACCGAAAAGAGCGTAAAAGACATGTTTGCAAAGGAATTGAGCGGATACATAATATCCATTTCATTCTAGGCTTCAGACAGCTCAGGCACATCCTCACTGAAATCAAAAGGGGATTCGCTGTATTTTACCAGAAACTTCTTGAAGGCCTCTTCGTCAATCGGTTTTGAGAAGTAGAATCCCTGTGCCAGATTGCATCCGCATTGCTGAAGGAATTTCACATGGGCTTCGGTTTCCACGCCTTCACAAAGCGACACTTTTCCAAGCTCGTTTACCATGCGAATCATATAGTCCAAAACTATGCGGGAATCCTTGGAGTACTCCGCCTGCTGCATAAAACGCTGATCGAATTTCACGATGTCCACCGGCATTTCACTCAGCATGTTAAGGGAAGACTGGCCGCTACCAAAATCATCCATGCTCACCTGATATCCAGACGCATGAAGCCTGTGAATCAAGTCGCAGATATAGTCATCTCCAGCGCCGGCAAAACGCTCTTCAATTTCCAGCTCAATGTATTTTTTGTCAATCTGATACTGCACCTGCAATGCGTCAAGGTCGCTCACGAAATCCAGCGCGTTATGGTTCAGGCGCGAGATGTTCATGGAGATCTTCACCAGCGGAAGGTTCTCCTTTTGCAGGCGGTTAAGGAATTTAAAGACATTTGTATACACATACTGATCCAGAACTCCAACCATGCCGTTCCTCTCCAAAACAGGGATGAAGAGGTTCGGAGGAATCATGGAGCCGTTTTCTGACTTCCACCTGATAAGAGCCTCGGCGCCCGCAATTTTTCCCGTCTGCAAGTTGATTTTCGGCTGATACAACACCACAAGGTCATTTTTATGGATAGCATCCTCAATTGAATTCTCAATCCTCTCCTCGTTCTCATGCTGGACCTGCATTCCCTCGTCGTACACGGAAAAATTCTCGACGGCGGAATCCTGAGTGGAATGTCTGGCGTATCCGGCCTTGCTTATCATGTCCTTCAAGTCCACGCCCTTGCCCTCAACCGGATGGCAGAAGATTGATCCGCTCTTCAGGACAATGTGCACGTCCTCCTCGTTACAGACCCGCTCCTGCACGTTTCTCAGCAGATATTCCATCTGGTCAAGGGTGTCGTTGTCCTCGGAGCTTACTTTCTGAAGTATATAGAAATTGTCCGCATAACCGCGCGCGAGAATCATATCGGAAGCTTCCCTCAGGTGAACCAAAAGATTCTGCCCGATTGACTTTAGGATTGAGTCGCCCTTGTCATGTCCGTAAAGACGGTTCACAAAAGCAAAGTCGCGCACGTTCACTTCCGTCAGCAAAAATTTGGAACCTTTTTTTGTCCTGAAAATCTTGTTGGCCTGGTCCTCGAATCCTGAAAGGGAAAGTATGCCGGTCACGTCATCAACGGAATTCCTGCGGCGGGATTTCCATGAATAACAGAGGGCGAACAAAACGGCGAAACCCACGCAAAAAAGAAGAGCGAAAACAAAAACTGAAACGATTACCCACAGATTGCTGCTTCCGAATCCCTTAGGCAGAGCCCTGGAATTTTCCGCAGAAGCAAATGCAAGACCAATGACCGCGAACAAAACCTGAACGCAAGTTCTTTTTACACAGCCAGACGAGTTCATCAACCAAACTCCAAACTTTTCATAATGACTGCAAGCCCTTAGGACAAACAGCAAAATTATTATATCATATATAGAAAATAAATGAAAGACCTTTAGCTAATTTTTTAAGTAAATCTTGCAGGGATTTTAAAATAAAAACGCCGCCCTTGTACAATAAGAGCGGCTACGAAACACATTGAGCTTGATTATGCCTGTGCTTCTTCTGCAGGTGCATCAGCTGCCGGTTCTGCCTTTTTTGCGGCTCTAGCGGCTACCTGTGCCTTGTTCTTGAAGTTTGCCTTGCAGTACTTGCAAACCTTCACTTTGTTGCCGTCCACTTCCTGCTCATAAAGTGTCTTTATCTGGGTAGTGCCACATACAGCGCATGTTCCACGGCCATGATTCGGTTCTTTGCGGATACCTGTTCCACGATGTGCTTTAGACATAGATTACTCCTTGATTAAGCTTCGGCCTTAGCAGCCTTTGCCTTTTTTGCTGATTTCTTTTCGTCCTTTGCATCGGCACCATCAGAATCAGGCAGCTTATAGTCCACCAGCTCAAGGATTACCACATCAGCGGCATCACCCTGGCGGAAGCCCATCTTCAAAACACGAGTGTAACCACCGTTGCGCTCCTTCATGCGAGGTCCGATCTCTGTGAACAGCTTGTTCAGAATCTTCTCGTCAGCAATGAATTTCGCAGCGATTCTTCTGTTATGAACAGTGTCTTCTTTTGCACGGGTAATCAGCTTCTCAGCTGCCTTGCGTACTTCCAAAGCCTTAGCCTTTGTCGTTGTCACGCGCTCATACCGGAAAAGGGATGTCACCATGTTGCGAGACATTGCCCTGCGGTGAGCTGTCGTGCGTGAAAGCGGATTAAATCCAGATTTATGGTTCATTCGTTCTCATCCTTATTTTTCAGCAAGTTCTGATTTTTCAGGTGACTGTAATCAGTCATACCCAAAGAAAGTCCGCGCTCCTGAAGCTTCTGCTTGATTTCCTCAAGACTCTTCTTTCCGAAGTTGCGGGTCTTTGTAATATCTTCCTCGCTTTTCTTTGTTAATTCGCCGATAGTGCGAATGTTTGCATTTTTCAGACAGTTTGAACTGCGGACGGAAAGCTCCAGTTCCTCAACGCTGAGGTTAAGGACATCAGGAAGATGGCCGTCCTCCTCAGAATCGTCTCCACCGGAGAATTCTCCCTCGTCGAAGTTGATGAAGATTGTAAAGTGATCCTTGGCAATCTTCGCCGCCTCACCGAGAGCATCCTCAGGATTGATTGATCCGTCTGTCGTGATTTCCAATGTAAGCTTCTCGTAATCGTTTCGCTCACCGACTCGGCATGGCTCAATGGAATACTTCACCTTCTTGATCGGAGTGTAGATACAATCCATCAGCATGACGCCATAGACATCATCGCTGCGGCTATCCTTCAGGTCCTCTGAGGAAACGTATCCGCGTCCGAGGTCAACTTCAATCTCAATCTCCAGATTGGCACCTTCCATCATATTGAAGATGTCAACACCTTTCGTATGAACCTTAAGCTGGCCTTCCTTCTCGAAGTCTTCACTTTTTACAACACCGGGTCCCTTAAACTCATAAAGCAAGGTCAACTGCTCTACTTCCGGGTTTTCCAGACTCAACCTGAGCATTTTCAGGCTGTTCAATATTTCAAGGGTGTCCTCGGAAACATTGGGAATCTTGTCGAATTCACTGGAAACGACATGCGGATTTCCGTCTGCACCATAGGAAGTAATCTTTACGGAAGAAATCGCGTATCCCTGAATTGACGAAAGAAGGACTCTTCTCAGCGTGTTGCCGACAGTAGTTCCCCATCCGTGTTCAAAAGGAAATGCCGTGAACTTACCGTAATTAGGGTTGGTCTCGAGGTGAACAAATGTAATGCCTTTCGGTTTCTTAATTCCCTTAAGCAGGTTTTTACGAGCCATCTGAACTCCTTTTTCAAGGACAGAACCTTTCGGTCCTCTCCCTACATTCAATCACATTTACACCTCCGCTCGGGAGATGCAAAAGCTATGTTTTACACCACAAACAAGAGGGCATGACGAGCATACCCGGACTTGATTACATGCGGCGTGTCTTGCGCGGGCGGCATCCGTTGTGAGGGATAGGTGTAATATCAGAAATTGATTTCACCTTCAGTCCCAGCGTGCCCAAAACGCGGATTGCGTTCTCACGGCCAATTCCAGGTCCCTTTACGAATACATGCACTTCACGCAGACCATAGCTTGCAGCGCGCTGAACGGCTGTTTCTGCCACAGACTGTGCCGCAAATGGCGTCGATTTCTTTGCACCACGGAAATTCAATCCACCGGAAGAAGCCCATGCGATCGCATTGCCCCTCAAGTCGGTAATTGTAACAATTGTGTTGTTGAAGGTCGCCTGAATGTAAACGTTTCCCTCGAAAACACTCTTCTTCTCTTTTCTCTTTCTTTCGGCTGCCATCACCTACCTCCGCTTATTTCTTCTTGTTCGCAACGGTCTTCTTCTTACCCTTGCGTGTACGAGAATTGGTGCGGGTGCGCTGTCCACGAACGGGAAGTCCCTTTCTGTGGCGCAGTCCACGATAGCTGCCAATATCAATCAGACGCTTGATGTTAAGACCGATCTCGGTACGAAGGTGTCCCTCGGTCTTGTAGTTCTCATCAATTGCCTTGCGGATGGCTGCCAGCTCATCTTCGCTCAAATCATTAATCAGCCTGTTCGGATCTGTCTTTGTCAGCTCACAGATGTGGTTCGCAGCTGAACGGCCAATACCATAAATGTACGTCAATGCAATATTGACATGTTTGTTAGGAAGGTCAACTCCCGCAATACGTGCCATCAGTTACTCCTCAACCCTGTCTCTGCTTGTGCTTTGGATTCTCACAGATAATGCGGACAATTCCGTTTCTTCTGATAACCTTGCACTTGTCGCAGATAGGTTTTACGCTGGTTCGTACTTTCATAAAAGTCCCCCTGGAAAAGTGTTATAATAGATTGAATCATGGCAGTTCGAAGTGACAGTTGCCGTCTGCGGATGAAGGGGTTCCTTGGAAAGTTTTCCGTAAAATCATCACACAAATGCGTCTCACCATGAACTACAATTCAATATCTCACCATTACAAGTGTAGTGGTGAGATAATATAGCACATATTTCCAAATTAATCTAGTGTTTTCACCGCGAATTTGTTATTTTTTTTACAAATTTCTCGGTTTGAGCCCCTTCTTTGTAAATCCATCATGGTGATGCATCTTGAGAAGAGCCTCAACCTGAGCCATAGTATCAAGAACCACGCCCACAATAATCAGCAGGGAAGTACCACCCATCAACATGGAGATTGACTGGGGGAACTTGAACACGAGCTGAATGATCGTCGGCAGGATAGCGATTACAGCCAGATACAATGCGCCAGGAAGAATCAGGCGGTTCAACACTTTTGTCAAATATTCTTCAGTCTTGTCTGTTCTGATTCCAGGAATGGAACCACCGTTCTCACGGATATTCTTAGCAATCTCAACAGGATTCAGTGTTACCTGAGTGTAGAAATATGCAAAGAAAACGATCAGCAGAACTTCGATTACGTTATAAAGCCATCCAAGCGGATTCAATGCCTGTGTTACACTTGTCAGCCATGGTGCCGCACCGGAGCGACTGGCAAAACCGTTAGCCAGCTGCAGCGGGAAAGTCAGGAATGCAGAAGCGAAGATGATAGGAATAACTCCCGACGGATTGATTTTGAACGGCAAGTAAGTGCTCTGTCCGCCGTACATCTTGCGTCCAACGACACGTTTTGCATAATGCACGGGAATCTTGCGCTCACCGGACTGCTCATAGACGATAAATCCAATCAGCACAATATAAAGACCAAGCGCAATCAACGCGAACACTACGTTCACCTGACCGGCCTGCACGCTCTTGACCAATTCATGTATGGCACTCGGCATTCTGGCCACGATACCGGCAAGGATTATCATTGAGATACCGTTGCCGACACCATGAGCCGTAATCTGATCACCAATCCAAACCGTAATCATCGATCCCGTTGTTACGGTCAGCATGGCTATGATGTTGAATTTCCAGCCGCTGAAGATGAGTACGCCGGGAATCGCCTGGCTGATTGAGTCGGCATACACAGTTACGACATAAGACTGGAGCAGACATACGAAAATCGTACCAACCCTTGTCCACATCTGCACTTTCTGCTGACCGCCCTCTTCCTGAGCGATTCTCTTCAATGACGGAAAGATGACCAGAGCAAGCTGAAGGATAATCTGTGTTGAGATGTAGGGCATTACACCCAGCATGAACACAGAAAACCTTTCAAATGCACCACCTGCAAAAAAGTCCATGTAACTGGCAAACGCACTTTCTGCGCCACTACCCAAGTTCTCGAAATACTGCGCGAGAAGCGTAGCATTGATTCCCGGGATAGTCAAAACACTACCGAAACGGAATACAGCGAGTATGAACAATGTAAAGAAAAGCTTTGAACGCAATTCCTTAACTTTGAACATGTTTACTACAGCATTGTTTGCCATTTATTCACTCCAACTTTTTATTTTGCAGACTCAGCGGAAGAAACCTTTACGGAACCACCCGCCTTCTCAATTTTTTCCTTTGCGGAACCGGAAACCTTGTCCACGCAGACAGTGAGCTTCTTTGTGATCTCACCATTGCCCAAAACTTTGATTCCGTCAGCGTTCTTTGTCAACAGTCCCTTTGCTGTAAGAGATGCGCTGTCAACAGTCTCGCCATCCGCATACTTTTCCTCAAGCTGCTGCAAGTTGAAGATTGCATATTCCTTTTTGAACGGCTCGTTGCTGAAACCACGGCGTGCAATGCGGCGGTACAAAGGCATCTGTCCACCTTCGAAACCGACGTATGTTTTTCCACCTGAGCGGGACTGCTGTCCCTTGTTTCCCTTTCCAGCCGTTGTTCCCAGTCCGGATGAGGATCCGCGTCCGACTCTTTTCGGAGCCTTGTTAGCACCCTGGGGCGCGTGCAATTCGAAATCTGCCATCAGTTGATCTCCTCACACTTTACCAGATGAGCAACAGAAGCAACCATTCCGCGGATTGCGGGAGTGTCGTTCTGCTCCACCACTGAATTAATCTTCTTCAGACCGAGGCTACGGACAGTAGCTACCTTTTCCGGTTTCTGTCCGATTGTGCTCTTGATCAGTTCAATACGTAATTTCTTTGCCATAATCAGCCCCACATATCCTTCAGAGCCTTACCGCGAGCCTGAGCGACTGCACGAGCGTCCATCAGTCCGGCGACCGCATTGAATGTGGCGCGAACGACATTGACGGATGTTCTTGAGCCCTGAGACTTCGAGATAACATCTGTAATTCCTGCGGCATCCATGACGGCACGTACAGCACCGCCTGCGATGATTCCAGTACCAGGACATGCCGGCTTCAGAAGCACTGAAGAGCTCTTGTACTTTCCGATGATCTCATGGGGAATAGTTCCGTTCTTCATCGGGAGAGTAGTCAGGTTTGCCCTGGCCTTCTCAAGACTCTTTCTGATGGCCTCTGTAACGTCATTGGCCTTTCCGAATCCGAAACCGATTCTTCCCTTCTGGTCTCCGACAACTGTCAGAGCGGAGAATGCCATGCGGCGTCCACCCTTGACGGTCTTGGAAGTACGGTTCAGCTTAACCAGCTTTTCAACGAATTCATCCTGGGGTTTTCTATCTGCGCGATCTCCGCGCTTCTGGCGTTCGTTTTCCATAAACACTCCTAGAATTCAATCCCGGCTTTGCGGGTAGCATCAGCAAGTGCCTTCACGACGCCGTGATAGAGATAACCGTTGCGGTCAAACACCACCTTGGTGATGTTCTTATCCTTGAGGCGGGCACCCAGTGCTTCACCAAGTTTATTTGCGCTGTCAACGTTTGCCTTCAGTGCAATAAAATCCTTCTCCAATGTTGAAATGGAAGCAAGAGTCTTGCCCTCATCATCATTGATTACCTGTGCGTAAAGGTTCTTGCCGCTCTTAAACACGGTCAGGCGCGGACGCTCTGCGGTACCGTATACAGACTTGCGGATGTGGACCTTTCTGTGCAGGCGCTTTCTCTGTTTATCAGTCATTTTTCTCAACATGTCAAACCACCTTATTTCACACCAGTCTTACCGACTTTGCGTCTGATAACTTCATCCTCATAGCGGATGCCCTTTCCCTTGTACGGCTCAGGCAGACGGAGCTTACGGAGCTGTGCGCTGAACTCACCGACAGCCTGCTTGTCAATTCCTGAAATGATAACCTTCACCATGTCCTTTGACTCGACGGTGACAGTAAGGTTGTCAGGAATGATGGCAACGAAGTCGTTTGAATAGCCAAGGTTCATAACGAGCTCCTTGCCCTTCACTTCCGCACGGTATCCAACTCCCTTAACGATAAGAGCCTTTGAGAAGCCGTCGGTAACGCCCTTCACCATATTGTTGATGAGATTGCGGTAAAGTCCGTGAGCTGCACTTGCGTTCTTTGACTCATCAACCGGAGTCACGACCACTTCAGCGCCCTTCACTTCCACCTTTACCAGATTATTCACGTTCTGCTTGAGCTCACCCTTGGGTCCCTTTACGGTAACCAGGTTCTCTCCAACAGTAACTGTAACGCCTGCAGGAATAGCTACAGGAAGCTTACCTACTTTAGATGCCATAAGTTCCTCCTATTACCATACAGAACAAATCAACTCACCGCCAACCTGCTTCTCAGAAGCCTTCTTACCGGTTGTGATGCCTGTTGATGTTGAAACGATTAATGTACCAAATCCGTTATAGACACGGGGTAAATCCTTGTAACCAGAGTAAACGCGGCGACCAGGTGTTGAAATCTTCTTCATACCGTGGATTACCGACTTGTTTACGTCGTCATACTTCAAAAAGATGCGGATGATGCTGTGTCCGTTGTCGTCCTGAACTTTCTTGAAATTCTTGATGAATCCCTCAGTCTTCAGGATCTTGACAATCTCCAGTTTCATCTTGGAGGTCGGAACATCAACCTTCTCGTGGTTGACTTTTGCCGCATTCTGGACTTTCGCCAGCATATCTGCTATGGGGTCTGAAGCTGCCATTTCTATTCTCCTACACTACCAAGATGACTTAGTGACGCCCGGTAAGAGGCCTTCACTAGCTAATTTGCGGAAGCAGATACGACAAATCTTGAACTTGCGCAAATATCCATGAGGACGACCGCACAACTGGCACCTGTTATACTTACGGGTACTATACTTGGGTTTACGAGCCGCCTTGATAATCATTGATTTCTTAGCCATGAACTTCTTCCTTATTTCCTAAAAGGCATTCCAAACTTGGTGAGCAGGACACGTGCCTCGTTGTCGGTGCGTGCGCTCGTTACAATACTGATGTTCATACCAGAAATCTTTACGATTTTATCAAAGTCGATTTCCGGGAAGATAATCTGTTCTGTAATACCAAGAGAAAAGTTTCCGTGTCCATCAAAACCGGTAGCCTTGATTCCGCGGAAATCCTTAACGCGAGGAAGCGCCACATTGATGAGGCGATCCAAGAACTCATACATGATGGTTCCACGGAGGGTTACCATTGCACCAACTTCCTGACCTTCACGAAGCTTGAAGTTTGCAATACTTTTCTTTGCTCTTGTCTTAACAGCCTTCTGACCGGTAATCTGAGTGAGATCTGTAACTGCAGCATCAAGGAGTTTCTTATTCGTGAGAGCCTCGCCCACTCCCATGCTCACCACAATCTTCTTTACGGCAGGAATCTGCATCTTTGAAGTGTAGGAGAGTTCCTTAAAGAGCTCCGGGGCGATCTTTTCATTATAGACTTTCTTAAGCCGTGGTACGTAATTTTCCATTACAGTGTTTCTCCACATTTGCGGCAAACGCGAATCTTCTTGTCGCCGTCAAATTTGTATCCAACTTTTACTGGGCGTCCGCATTTCTTGCAGACGAGACCTACATTAGAGATATCCAGGGGAGCCTCAATCTCAGCGATTCCGCCGGCTTCCTGCTGTGATCTTCTCTTGATTGCCTTCTTTACAAGGTTGCAGCCACCCACGATGACGCGGACATGACCTTTCTTCTCGAAAACACGGACTACTGTTCCGCGCTTTCCCTTGTCTTTTCCGGCAATGATTTCTACGTTGTCATCCTTATGGATCTTTACTTTCTGATTCATACGATTCACAACTCCTTACAGTACTTCCGGAGCGAGTGATATAATCTTCATGTAGTCCATATCACGGAGCTCACGGGCAACCGGTCCGAAAATGCGCTTTCCCTTGGGGTTCTTGTCCGCATCAACGATAACGCAAGCATTGTCATCAAAGCGGATGTAAGTTCCATCAGGGCGGCGGTACTCTTTTGCAACGCGAACGATTACTGCCTTCTGCACTGAACCTTCCTTGATTGTAGAAGTGGGGATTGCTTCCTTCACTGCTACCACAACAACATCACCGATACCGGCATAGCGACGGTGTGAACCGCCGAGAACCTTAATGCACTGAACCATCTTGGCTCCGGAGTTGTCGGCGACGACCATATTTGACTGCATCTGAATCATAGCTTAAACTCCTTAACCTTATTTGGCCCTCTCAACAATCTTGTCGAGATACCAGCACTTATCCTTGCTGATTGGGCTGCATTCCACGATGCGAACTGTGTCACCCACATGGGCCTCGTTCTTCTCATCATGGACCTTGCACTTCTTTGTGCGGGTAACATACTTCTTATAAAGGCGGTCCATCTTCTTCGAGTCGATTGAAACGACGATGGTCTTGTCCATCTTGTCGCTTGTCACGATTCCCACGAAGGATTTCTTTCCGGCCTTTTTCTGAACCTTCTGTTCTTCCACGGGTCAGCTCCTTATTTTGCAATGGCTTCAGCAGCAGCCTTTCTGAAATTCTCCAGATCCTGCTGATGAATCAACGTATTCAAGCGGGCGATCTCGCGGCGCATGGTACGCTTCTGCACTGGATTATCTACATGTCCGACCACCATCTGAAAGCGGAGGTCCATGTACTGCTTCTTCAGTTCATTCCGTTTTGTTACCATTTCGGCATATGACAAATCCTTGTCTTTCTTCTTATTCTTTGCCATAACTTACTCCTCAGTCAACAGTCGGGCGGAATGCCACTTTTGTCTTGATTGGCAATTTGCTTGCGGCGAGAGTCATGGCCTTTGCAGCCAGATTCTTGTCAACTCCACCAACCTCAAACAAAATCATACCGGGTTTAATAACGGCTGCCCAGAATTCCGGCGCACCTTTTCCCTTTCCCATGCGTGTATCAGCAGGCTTCTTTGAAACCGGCTTGTCAGGGAACACACGTGTCCAAACCTGACCCTGGCGGTTAATGCAGCGGTTGATGGCAACACGAGCTGCCTCAATGTGCTTTGCACTCATCCACACAGGCTCCATGGCTACGAGAGCCACTTCACCGAAATCCACATGGTTGTTACGGGTAGCATTTCCTTTCGGCCGACCGCGCTGAACTTTGCGGTGGGCAACTCTTTTAGGACTAAGCATTTTCTACCTTTCCTCCCTCAGCTTTCGGAGCACGAGAAGCGCGGTTTCCACGATCGCTACCTGAGCGCTCACGGCGTGTTCTCTTTGTTGTCTCGCTGGATTCCTCAAGCTGCTCGCGACCATAGTTCATTCCATTGTAGACCCAAACCTTTACGCCAATCTTGCCGTATGTCGTAAGAGCCTCATAGAAGCCATAGTCAATGTCTGCGCGGAGAGTATGCAGAGGAACGCGTCCTTCCTTGTGCTCTTCGGAACGCTTCATTTCAGCTCCTCCAAGACGACCGGAAACACGGACCTTAATACCCAACGCACCACTCTTCATAGCATTCGCCGTTGCCTGTTTCAATGCCTTGCGGTATGATCCACGGCCAGAGAGCTGGCGGGCTATGTTCTGAGCAATCAGGGAAGCATTGACTTCGGCGCGCTTAACTTCTTTGATTTTAATCTGCACCTTCTTAGTCAGCTGCTTCTGAATATCAGCACTAATCTTTTCGATTGTAGCACCCTTCTGTCCGATGATTACACCGGGACGAGCAGTGTGAATCATGATTGTCACACGCTGTGGATGTCTTACAATTTCAATCTCTGCAATATCTGCGCTTTTGCATTCCGGAAGCTCCGTCACCATCTTGCGGATTTTGATGTCTTCCAGGAACAGATCCGCGTATTCACGGGGATTTGCATACCAGCGAGACTGCCAAGTCTTGTTTACTCCGAGACGTAAACCGATAGGACTAACTTTCTGACCCATTTTATTTACCCGCCTTTTCGTCTACTACGACAGTGATATGGCACATACGCTTAAGAAGCTGATCTGCACGGCCGCGTCCGCGGAACCATACTCTCTTCAGCCTTGGACCTTCGTCAATGCGAATTTCCTTGATATAAAGCATATCCTCATCCAACTTCTTGTTCGCATACAGCGCGTTGGACACAGCAGACTTTAAAGTACCGCTGATGAGTCTTGCGCCTTTCTGAGGCATGGTCTCAAGAATAGCCATAGCTTCGGAACAGGACTTTGTTTTGATTACATTAGCCACAGGGCGAACCTTTGTGGGGGATGCAATCAGAAATTTTGTCGTTGCGACATAACCCTTAGTTTCTGCCATCTTTTACCACCTTAGCGTGCGCCTGCACCTTTGTCTGAACCGCCATGACCCTTGAACGTGCGTGTCGCAGCGAACTCGCCCAGCTTGTGGCCGACCAGGTTCTCCGTGATGTACACAGGAATCCATGACTTACCATTATAAACGGAGATGGTGTTTCCGACCATATCCGGGATGATTGTTGAGCAGCGAGAATAAGTCTTAATCATCTTCTTATCTGCGGCTGCTGCCTTGTTCATTTCAACAACCTTCTTGTAGAGAGATTTTTCTACGAAAGGTCCTTTCTTTACTGATCTAGACACTTTTAACTCCTACCTACTTCTTGCGGCGGCTAACAATGAAACGACTTGAAGTCTTTCTCTTGTTGCGGGTCTTATAACCACGACAAGGCTGTCCCCAAGGAGTAACAGGCTGGTGTCCCTTACCGGCACCTTCACCACCACCAAGCGGATGATCCACAGGGTTCATGGCCATACCACGAACTGTCGGGCGGATACCTCTCCAACGAGCACGACCAGCTTTTCCCAAAGACGTGTTCATGCGGTCTTCGTTGCCAACAATACCGATTGTTGCATAGCACTTTCCGTTCACACGGCGAAGCTCACCAGAAGGCAACTTGATTGTGACATAATCACCTTCCTTAGCTGCAATAAGAGCACCCGCACCGGCAGAGCGGACAAGCTGTCCACCACGACCGAGAGTCAGCTCAATATTGTGCACTGTAAATCCGACCGGAATTGCTGAAAGAGGCAGAGCGTTTCCCACTGTGGGAGCTGCATTTTCACCGGACAAGATTTTCTGTCCAACAGTCAGGTTCTTAGGAGCGATGATATAGCGCTTCTCTCCGTCCGCATAGGCGATGAGTGCGATATCGGCTGAGCGATAGGGATCGTACTCGATTGTCTTTACGGTTCCCGGGATTCCGTGCTTATCACGTCTAAAATCAATCTCGCGGTACTTTCTCTTGTGACCGCCACCCTGGTGACGTACCGAAATACGTCCGCCAGCTCCACGACCAGCCTTTCTCAGACGGCCAGTGGTCAGGCTTTTTTCGGGCTTATCGGCTGTAATTGCGTCGCGTACCAAATCAACGCGTCCGCGTGTGCCTTTTGAATAAGGCTTGTATACTTTAAGAGCCATATGGTTCCCCTTACTTACTGCTCAAAGGCTCAGACGCCCTCGAACACCTTAATTGTCTCACCAGGTGCAAGCTTAACTATCGCTTTCTTGTAACTGGATGTTCTGCCAGGTCTTCCACGAAGACGCTTCATTTTGCCGCGCACATTCATTGTCGTGCAGTCAACAACATTTACGTTGAAGAGTTTGCGGACGGCTTCCTTAATCTGAATCTTTGAAGCAGCGGGATCCACCTTGAAGGTGTACTTGTTCTGCTCACGGAGCAATGTTGCCTCTTCAGACAGGATGGGCTGAATCAGAATATCTTCATAATTCATTATTTTGCCTCCAGATTGCCGTAGAATTCAGACAGGTTCGCAGCGGCACCCTCCAGAAGGATTACCTTTCTGGCGTAGTACAGGTCATGTGCGCGAAGACGGTTGTATGACAGGAAATGCACGTTGGGAAGATTCCTTCCGGCACGCTTAATCATCTTGTCATCATCCTTGAGCAGAATGACGGTGCGTGTTTCTTTTGCAACGTCCTTTGCCTTGTCGCCCTGTGTAAGATTGGTAAGAATCTGGACCAGGTCCTTTGTCTTTCCACTTTCAACAGTAAAATCTTCCACCACAGTCAGCCTGTCGCTCTGAGCCTGAAGACTCAGAATTGATTTCATTGCAAGACGCTTTTCATTCTTCGGAATCGCGTAGCTGTAATCGCGGGGCTTGGGTCCGAAAATTGTACCGCCGCCAACATTGATCGGAGACTTCTTGTCTCCACGGCGTGCGTTACCGGTTCCCTTCTGCTTGTAAGGCTTGGCGTTTGAGCCGTGAACCTCAGCGCGTCCCTTTGTGCAAGCTGTTCCGACACGTTTATTTGCTAATTCGTTTGTGATGGCATAGTAGATAACATCTTCGTTCACTGGGAGACCGAAAATCTTATCATCAAGATTGATTGTCCTGAGTTCCTTTCCATCGGTTGAATAGACTTTCTTTTCCATACTATTCCTCGACCTTATTTCTTAACAGCGGCCTTAACGATGAGCGTGCCCTTCTTAATACCAGGAACCGCACCCTTTACCATCAAAACCTTGAGCTCAGGATCCACTTTAACAACCTTGAGGTTCTGCACTGTCACACGCTCAAATCCCATGTGACCCGGCATTTTGATACCCTTGAGGCTGTGTCCGGGAGTTGTACAGCATCCTGTTCCTCCTGCCTCGCGGTGAAACTTTGAACCGTGAGTGGCACGTCCGCCGTGGAATCCCCATCTCTTCATTACACCCTGGAAACCTTTACCCTTTGAGGTAGCGGTAACATCAATGTAAGAAATATCATTGAACAGCTCAACACCGATCTGGTCTCCGACCTTAACCTCGCCTTCAAAATCGCGGAACTCTTTGAGGTGACGCTTTGGTGTGATGTTCTCCGGGAACTGTCCTGCATAAGGCTTAGTCACTTTGCTTGGCTTCAAATCTTCAAGACCAAGAAGGACAGCGTTATAGCCGAACTTATCCTCTGTCTTAGTAGCAATGACTGTGTTTGGCTCGACGTGGATCACGGTTACTGGTGTCAGGTTTCCGTTTTCGTCAAAAACTTGGGTCATTCCCACTTTTTTTGCTATCAGACCTTTCATCTGAATACTCCTATTTGGAAGCTTTTCGGTTCCGTCTTTCAGGTTCCTCACTTCCCATGGTCGCCATCCCCGATCCTGGGGACCGTTACCTATTTTTTACTGCCGACCTTCACCGACGGTGAAACGAACCAGCAGTTTTTTCAGCAAGTCAAACTTACTTAGCAAGCTCGTCTTACTGGATTTCTACTTCAACGCCAGCTGGAAGCTCCAACTTCATCAGGGAATCCATAACGGCCTGACTTGGGTCATAAATGTCAATAAGGCGCTTGTGAGTTCTCATCTCAAACTGCTCTCTTGACTTCTTGTTAACGAATGTTGAACGAAGAACTGTCACCTTGTTGATTCTTGTTGGAAGCGGAACCGGTCCTGAAACCTTTGCTCCGGCTGTCTTAACCTGCTGAACGATGTCCCTTGCACTCTGATCGATAAGAGCTACGTCAAAAGCACGAAGTCTTACACGAATCTTGTCATTTGCCATCATAAACTCCTACTTGAACAGAGAGGCACCGAAGCACCTCCCCGTCCAATTAAAAACTACTCAATAATCTTTGTTACCTGACCAGAGGCAATTGTGCGTCCACCTTCGCGGATAGCAAGCTTAAGACCCTCGTCCATAGCGATGGGGTGAATCAGCTCACCAACAATCTTAACATTGTCGCCCGGCTTAACCATCTCAACACCGTCTGTAAGAGTTACAGAACCAGTGATGTCGGTTGTGCGGAAATAGAACTGTGGGCGATAGCCGCTGAAGAACGGGCTGTGGCGTCCACCTTCCTTCTCTGAAAGAACGTAGATCTGAGCCTCGAACTTTGTGTGCGGGTGGATTGATCCAGGAGCAGCAAGAACCTGTCCGCGGATAACATCCTTCTTCTCAACACCACGGAGGAGGATACCGGCGTTGTCACCAGCCATACCTTCTGAAAGTGTCTTGTTGAACATCTCGATACCGGTAACAACAGAGTTTGCTGTGGGGCGGATACCAACGATCTCAACCGGGTCAGACAGGTGTACAACACCGCGCTCGATACGACCAGTAACAACAGTACCACGTCCAGAGATTGTGAAGATGTCCTCGATTGGCATAAGGAAGGGCTTCTGATCGTCGCGAACGGGATCATCGAACCATGTATCCATAGTTGCAAGGAGCTCCTCGATGCACTTTGTGTTCTCTGCGTTGTCAGACTCGTTCAAAGCCTTGAAAGCAGATCCCTTGATAATTGGTGTGTCAGCTGAGAATCCGTAGCTCTGGAGTGTATCCTTTACCTCTTCCTCAACCATCTCAACCATCTCATCGCGCTCGTCATCGCCGAACATATCAACCTTGTTCAAGAAAACGATGATCTTCGGAACACCAACCTGGCGTGCCAAGAGCAAGTGCTCTTTTGTCTGGGGCATAACAGAATCAGGACCGGAAACAACGAGAATTGCTCCATCCATCTGTGCAGCACCAGTAATCATGTTCTTAACATAGTCAGCGTGTCCGGGGCAGTCAATGTGAGCATAGTGGCGCTTGTCTGACTGATACTCAAGGTGGCGGCTGTTGATTGTGATACCACGAGCCTTCTCCTCCGGAGCATTGTCGATTTCATCGTACTTAAGCAACTTGTCACCGTACTTCTTTGCACAATAAGTGGTGATAGCAGCTGACAGAGTAGTCTTACCATGGTCAACGTGACCGATAGTACCAACGTTCATGTGAGGTTTAGTTCTTTTGAACTCTTCCTTTGCCATGATCTTCTCCTTGGCCTTACAGTTTATACTGCGGCGTATATAATTTTCATGTGTTGCACTTTAAGCCAGAAAGCGCGACCCCTGAAAGGCTGCCGTCACTTTCGCACACACACTTTTACCAAAATAATTGATGATTATAATAGAAGAAAACTGTCGCATCAGCATCAGTTTTATCTACTTCATCTTTTCGAAGCAGTCGATTTCGTACCACCGGACGCTGCAGGCAAAACCGCCATGGTTACAGCCGGTTTGGATTCCGGAACCCCCTTTTTACTGACCCAAAGAACTGAATCAGCGCGCCAGAAACCCCAGATTGCTTCATTTACGGAACCGCCAACGACGGAACCAACATTCAAGGGCTGTGAAAACCTGAAAACCGGGTGTGAACCGATTAGCTTTACGATTTTCGCCGGACAACCACACATCGTCCGCCTGACTTCTCAAAGAACCCGCTCTTTTACGAGCTTACCCACCACGGGGTATAGAATGTTATATATTTGTACACTATTTTTAATTTTTGTGCAATAGGTTAAACGCTTTTTTTGACAAATTTTACTAAAGTTTTGCAAAATCTGCATGAAAACCGCAACAAGACAAAAAAAATCCCCCGTCAAAAGACGAGGGACTCCGCACCGAAAAAGCGATGCACTCAGAAAAGGAATTCTACCATCTGTAGTGAGCGAAAGCCTTGTTGGCCTCTGCCATCTTGTGGGTGTCTTCCTTCTTCTTGTAAGCTGTACCGGTGTTGTTGTAGGCATCAAGCAGCTCTGCCGCAAGTGTCTCTGCCATTCCGTGACCTGAGCGGTTGCGGGCAGCAGTAATCATCCAGCGCATTGCCAAAGCCTCACGGCGGCTCTCGCGGATTTCAATCGGTACCTGATATGTTGCTCCACCAACGCGGCGGCTCTTTACTTCCACCTGTGGCTTCACGTTGTCCAAAGCCTTCAAGAACACTTCAAGAGGATCCTTGTCGGTCTTTCCTTTCAGATTCTCAAACGCATCGTAGATGATTCTTGTGCAGATTGACTTCTTTCCGTCCAACATCATGCGGGTGATGAACTTAGAGACTACGACGCTGTTGTATCTTTCGTCCGGCATAACGGGGCGGTTCACGGATTTCTTATGTCTTCCCATACTGTCCCCCTATCAAGCCTTCGGTTTCTTGGCGCCATACTTTGAGCGAGCGCGCTTGCGTCCGTCAACACCAAGAGTATCTTTTGTACCGCGAATAATGTGGTAACGTACACCAGGAAGATCCTTTACACGTCCACCGCGGACCAATACCACTGAGTGCTCCTGCAGGTTATGTCCGATTCCCGGAATGTATGCAGTAACCTCAATTCCATTACTCAAGCGAACACGAGCAATCTTGCGGAGAGCTGAGTTCGGTTTTTTCGGCGTCATTGTCATAACACGGGTGCAGACACCACGTTTCTGCGGGCATGACTGAAGCGCGGGAGCTTTAGTCCTGTTAGCCGCTGACTGACGACCCTTACGAATCAATTGATTTATTGTAGGCATCGGCCTATTCTCCTCTATTCTTGCCGAGCAGCACCTCGGACAATTTTGACAAAACCCAAATATCCCTATAATTTTAGGGATGCTACCATTTTACCGAATTCACACCCTTTCAGTCAATAGACTTGGAGCGGAATTCGGTGAAATTCTTTAAATTAATCGTCGTCCATCGAATCCATACCGCCCATGGACATCTCTTCCTCGCGGCGGCTGTCTTCCTCAAGCTTCCTTTCTTGACGCCTGAGCTCAAGAATCTCCTCCATCTTCTCGTCAAGGTCGATTGATGATGAGTCGGAAAGCTTCACGTTGTGATACTGGGGCATACCCGTACCGGCAGGAATCATGTGTCCGATAATGACGTTTTCCTTCAATCCGCGCAGATGGTCGGACTTTCCGGCAATGGCGGCGTTTGTAAGAACCTTCGTCGTCTCCTGGAATGAAGAGGCAGAGATGAAGGAGTCAGTCGCAAGAGCAGCCTTCGTGATACCCTGGAACAAGGGACATGCAACTGCAGGAGCAAGACCGGCGGCCATCAACCTGTCATTTTCCTCATGGAACTCATACTTGTCCACCTGCTGTCCGAAGATGAACTTTGAGTCACCGACCTTGATGATCAGAACCTTTCTGAGCATCTGCCTGATTATGGTTCCGATATGCTTGTCGTGGATCGTTACCTTCTGCTCGCGGTAAACGGCCTGAATCTCATTCATAAGGAAGTTCTGGAGCTCATTTTCACCGAGAACGGCAAGAACGTCATGCGGATCCTTTGAACCAGCGCAAAGTGCCTCACCGACGACAACAGTGTCTCCGTCGCGGACAAGAAGACGCTTGGTGATCGGAATCTGGTGATCGTGCTTTCCGTCGAACTCATCCGTGACAGTGACGGTAACCTTGCCCTTCTTGATTCCTCCGAGGCTGACTGTTCCAGAGACCTTCGCTATTACGGCAGGATCCTTGGATTTGCGTCCCTCGAAAAGCTCCGATACGCGCGGAAGACCCAAAGTAATATCGCTTGCCTTGGCTCCCTCTTTCGGAATCTTTGCGAGTACGTCTCCCTCAGAAACGAACTTTCCGTCCACGATGTCCTTTTCAATTGTGGTTCCGGTCGGCAGGTGATAGGTTCCGATGGTGTTTCCGTCGTCATCCCAAATAAGAATTCGGGGCTGCTTCTCCTGCGTGTGGATGTCAATGATCTTCTTGGAGGCACGGTCAATCGTCTCGCCGTCCTTGATGTCCTCGAAGTGAACGAATCCTTCGGTCTCACAGATAATCGGCTCGCTGTTGGGGAACACCTCTCCTATGCGGCCCTTTTCCTTCGCGACAGCACCTGACTTAGTAAACTCCGCGTAGATTGTGCTACCGTTGTCTATCTTCATCTCCTGGTCATTGCTGACGAGGTAAAGAGTCTTGGATTTTTCGTCTATGATGATGCGTCCGTCATCGGATGGGAAGACATCCTTTCCACCCTTTCTCAGGATTGCCTTGTTCTTGCGGACATGAGCCTTGTTCTCAACGAGCACCTCATCACCGTTGCCGTATGAATATGTGTTGAACAGCTTGGCGAGCGTCATGAATCCACGGCGGGTAAAGAGCCAGTCTCCGTTTTCCTTCACAACATGGCTTCCCTTTACGTCGCTGATGTAAACGGCATACTTCATGGAGATGTAGTTGTCCTTTGCGAACGTCTCGGCGGCTCCTCCGGTATGGAACGTACGAAGAGTCAGCTGAGTACCCGGCTGTCCGATTGACTGAGCGGCGATAGTACCCACAGCCTCTCCGACCTCAACGACCTTGTTGCGGGCCAGATCCTTTCCGTAGCACTTCACGCAGAGACCGTGCTTGCTTTCACATGTAAGAACAGTGCGGAGCTTGACTTTCTCAACGCCGGAGTCCTCAATCTTGCGGGCCAGGTTCTCATCAATATACTGGTTCACGTCGCAGAGAAGATCCTTGGTCACGGGGTCAAGAACACGCTCGGCTGAGAAGTGTCCCTCAATCCTTGAGCTGAGGCTCTCGACGATGTTCTCACCGTCCTTGATTGCCGCATAGTCGATTCCGTTGATTGTTCCGCAGTCTTCCTCGTTCACGACAACATTCTGCGCAACATCAACAAGGCGGCGTGTCATGTAACCTGCGTCAGCTGTCTTCAAAGCGGTGTCGGAAAGACCCTTTCGGGCTCCGTTACTTGAAATGAAGTACTCGATAACGGAAAGACCTTCCTTGAAGTTTGACCTGATCGGAAGCTCAATGATGTCTCCGTTCGGCTTCTGCATGAGTCCGCGCATAGCCGCAAGCTGTGAAATCTGCTTCTTGGAACCACGGGCACCGGAGTTCGCCATCATGTAGATGGTGTTGAATCCGTCCTGGTCCTTTGCCAGATTCGCGTACATCTTGTCGGTAAGAGCGTCGTTGGCATGAGTCCACTCAATAACCGAAGTCTCATAGCGCTCACCCTGGGCAAGAACACCTTCCTTGTCCTTCTTGATGAGCTCCTTTATCTTCTTGTCTGCCTCAGCGACGATGCTCTTCTTTTCCTCCGGCACGAGAATGTCATCCATTGAAAGCGTCGCACCGTAGAAAGTCGCGTTCTTGTAACCTGTGTCCTTGATTGCGTCAAGCATCTGGACAGTGAGCCAAGAGCGGTCGTTGTTGTAGACATTGTTTATAATCTTGCGGAATTCATCCTCAGTGAAATTCTCATCCCTGTTGTAGATGAGGTTTATCTTTTTGCGGATATTCTCATCAGCCCAGAGAGTGTCAATGGCCTCGTCACCAATCTTGTCCGAGTCAATCTTTTCGGAAACAGTCTTGCGGACCAAAACATCGCTGGTCTGCTCAGTGTGGTAGACTGACTCAATCATGGCGCGGAGCTCTTTGTCACCAAGCTGCTCATTGTAGAAATCAACCTCATCCGGCATACACTCGTTGAATGCGAGACGACCCGCGGAAGTAAGGATGTACTTTTCGTTGAGAGTCTTCTCGTTGTCTCCGTGCACGCACTTTTTCAGTCCCTTCTTGAGGAGCTTGATCTCTGCCTGCCATGCGATCGCACCACTGACAGCCGCGAGACGAACCTCATCCACGGAACTGTAGAGCTTATGCTGGATTTTTCCCTTGAGGTCCTCCGGCAGATAGGGTTTGCAGACAGCCCTTGTGTTTTCGCTGCTTGTCACTCCCTTATCATTCGTAGTGACGCTCACAGGTCCACCCTTTGCGGTCGGCTTGATTGCAGTCATATAGTAGATTCCGAGAACCATGTCCTGAGACGGATAAACGATTGTCTTTCCGTTGGCAGGGTCAAGGAGGTTGCGGGCTGAGAGCATGAGGTTCCAGCACTCCATCTGGGCGGCCTGTGTGAGAGGCACATGGATAGCCATCTGGTCACCGTCGAAGTCGGCGTTAAATGCCTTACATGCCAGAGGATGCAGCTTCAATGCCTTTCCAGAGACAAGCACCGGCTCGAATGCCTGAATACCAAGGCGGTGAAGGGTCGGAGCGCGGTTCAGCATGACGGGATGCTCACGGACAACCTCATCAAGGACATCGTATACCTCAGAGGACTCCTGCTCAACCAAAGCGCGGGCCCTCTTCATTGTTCCGACGACTCCCTCCTGCTGAAGTTTGCGCATGATGAAGGGCTTGAAAAGCTCCAGGGCCATTTTTTCAGGAAGACCGCACTGCCAGAGCTTAAGCTCAGGTCCTACAACGATAACGGAACGTCCTGAATAGTCAACGCGCTTACCGAGAAGGTTCTGGCGGAAGCGTCCTTGCTTTCCCTTGAGGAGGTCAGAGATGGATTTGAGTGGACGGTTGTTCGGTCCGCGGATAATGCGGTTCTTTCTCTTACCGTTGTCAAAGAGAGCGTCCACAGCCTCCTGCAGCATTCTCTTCTCGTTGCGGATGATGATATCCGGGGCAAAAAGATCCTGCAACTTCTTGAGACGGTTGTTTCTGTTGATTACGCGGCGGTACAAATCATTAAGGTCAGCAGATGCGAAACGGCCTCCCTCAAGCTGAACCATAGGACGGATATCCGGCGGAATGACGGGCACTACGTCCAGAATCATCCATGACGGCTTGTTTCCTGAGTTGCGGAAATCATTGATCAACTCAATGCGCTTGAGGTCATGCTTGTCAACCTTGCTTCCCTTCTCAATCATCTTGGCATGAAGCTTGTTGTACTCACCCTCAAGGTCGAAGTTCTCAAGAAGCTCCTTGATTGCCTCGGCTCCCATCTTCGCATTGAAAGCGCTTTCACCGTACTGCTCGAGCTTGGTAAGATACTCCTCCTCGCTGAGAAGGGACATCTTTTCCAGAGTCGTGTTTCCGGCATCAATGACGATGTATTTCTCAAAGTACAATACTGACTGCAACGCCTTGAGCTGTATGCCCAAAAGATTTCCGATGCGGGATGGAGTCGCACCATAGTACCAGATGTGTGCAACAGGAGCCGCCAGATTGATATGTCCGGTGCGCTCACGACGTACCTTGAAGTGAGTTACCTCAACACCGCAGCGGTCGCATTTGACTCCCTTGTAGCGGATGCTCTTGAACTTTCCACAGAAACATTCCCATTCTTTCATGGTACCGAAAATCTTTTCGCAGAACAGACCGTCCTGCTCCGGCTTAAGGGTCCTGTAGTTGATTGTCTCAGGCTTTCTTACCTCACCATAAGACCATGCGTGTATGTCTTCCGGAGAAGCCAACTTAATCCTAAGACTTGCGAAATCCTGTATATCACGCATTATCGTCCTCCTTATCAAATCCGGAGCCGGCCTTGTTGATCAGCTCTTCATCGCGCTCCGTAAGGGCAAGCTGTTTTCCCTTGTCATCAAAAATCGCGAAGTCCAAAGCGAGTCCCCTGAGTTCCTGTGCAAGAACGTTGAATGATTCCGGAACTCCGATGGGTGTGCTTGGATCGCCCTTTACTATTGACTCATAGACCTTGGTTCGTCCGGTCATATCGTCAGATTTGATTGTCATCATCTCCTGGAGAGTGTTTGCGGCTCCATAAGCCTCAAGCGCCCATACTTCCATTTCTCCGAGACGCTGACCTCCGAACTGAGCCTTTCCTCCGAGCGGCTGCTGCGTGACCAGAGAATAGGGTCCGGTTGAGCGGGCGTGCATCTTGTCGTCAACCAAGTGGTGCAGCTTCATGAAGTAGATGACACCGACAAAAATCGGATTTTGGAAATACTCACCTGTGAGTCCGTCGCGAACCATCTGGCGGCAGTCCTTCGTGAGACCGGCCTTCTCAAGCTCAGCGGCAATCTGCTCCTGTGACGGAGTCTGGAACGCGGGTGAGTCATAGAACTTACCGAGCACCTGTCCGGCACGACCAAGCTCTGACTCCATTATCTGTCCGATGTTCATACGAGAAGGAACACCGAGCGGATTCAGACAAACATCAAGCGGCGTACCGTCATCAAGGTAAGGCATGTCCTCCTCTGGAAGAATGCGGGCAACAACTCCTTTGTTTCCGTGGCGACCTGCCATCTTATCACCAACAACCAGCTTACGCTTGTCGGCAATCTGGATCTTAATCTTTTCGCTAACACCAGGAGAAAGCTCGTTTCCTTCAGACCTCTTCAAACGCTCGATTCCGATTACGACACCCTGAACTCCATGCGGGAGACGGAGAGACGTATCGCGCACGTCCCTTGACTTTTCACCGAAGATTGCGTTGAGAAGCTTGTACTCAGGAGTATTCTCGCTGTCGCTCTTGGGAGTGACCTTACCGACGAGGATATCCTGGGCCTTTACCCTCGCACCCTCACGGACGATTCCTTCTTCATCCAGGTTTGCAAGAACCTTCTCCGAGACATTCGGAACTTCGCGTGTGACCTTTTCCGGTCCCTGCTTGGTCTCGCGGATCTCAATGCTGAACTCATGGATATGCACGGATGTGTACATATCTTCCTTAACGACTCTCTGGCTGATACAAACGGCGTCCTCATAGTTGTATCCGTTCCACGGGACGAATCCGACGAGAATGTTGCGTCCGAGAGCAAGCTCACCGTTGAATGTAGCAGGTCCGTCAGCGATTACATCACCCTTCTTGACCTTCTCACCAACCTGAACAGTTGGCCTCTGATGGTTGCAAGTGTCACTGTTTGTCTTCTGATACTTGAGCAGGGGATACTCATCCTCAACTCCGCCAGAAACTCCAGCCGGCTTAATCTTAATCATGTCACTCTCAACCCAAGTTACCTCACCGTCGCGCTTTGCCTTGACAAGGACTCCTGAGTCATAAGCTGTCTTGCGCTCCATACCGGTACCGACGTGCGGTGGCTCCGGGAAAACAAGAGGAACAGCCTGTCTCTGCATGTTACAGCCCATCAAAGCACGGTTGGCGTCATCATGCTCAAGGAACGGAACGAGAGACGCGGAAACTGAGATTACCTGTCTCGGTGAGACATCCATATACTGAATCTCGTTCGGAGAGCGGCTTGAATAGTCACCACGGTGGCGGCAGGGAACAAGGTCAGTCGGGAAAGATCCGTCCTCACCCATGCCCTCAGTCACCTGACCGACGTACATCGCGTTCTCCTCATCGGCATCAAGATAATCGACCTCATCCGTAGCCTTTCCGTTTACGACCTTTCTGAACGGCTCCTCAAGGAATCCGTATTCGTTCACACGGGTAAAGATGGCGAGAGAAACGATAAGACCAATGTTCGGACCTTCCGGGGTCTCAATGGGGCACATGCGTCCGTAGTGTGTCCAGTGTACGTCGCGGACTTCGAATCCTGCGCGGTCACGAGAAAGACCACCCTGTCCCAATGCGCTGAGACGTCTCTTGTGTGTGAGCTCCGCCAGAGGATTACACTGATCCATGAACTGGGAGAGCTGGGAAGAACCGAAGAACTCCTTTACCGCGGAGACAATAGGCTTGTTGGAGATAAGGTCGGCAGGCTTCAGGGTATCAGTGTCCTTGGAATTCATGCGGTCCTTAGCGATGCGCTCCATGCGTGAGAAAGCGGACTTGAAATGAACCGTAAGCTGCTCACCGACAGAACGGATGCGGCGGTTTCCAAGGTGATCCTGGTCATCAAGCAGGTCGGGATTATAGTAAACTTCCACGACCCTCTTCATCGTATTGATTATGTCCTGCATGGTCAGCGTGGTAAGATCCGGATCCTGGTTCTCACCGAAGACCTTGTTCAGCTTGTAGCGTCCCACACGTCCGAGGTCATAGCGGCGGTCATTGAAGAACATTCCAGTCAGATCCTTCTCGGCCTGATCGGTTGTGCTCAGCTCGCCCGGCTTGAGGACTTCGTAAACCTTTGAAAGACAGTCCTCCTTGCTCGGCTCGTCCGTAATCACCATGTCATCTTTCTTGAAGAGGATTTCCTCCCTGTTGAAACAGTTGATGATCATCTCGCTGTCCAAAGAGGGGTTGGGCTCGTTCTTGTCATTCGGATTGTTGCGGGCGTTGAAGCGGATAACGGAAATTGTCTTCACGCCGTTTACGTTGAGGTCATCCAAATCATGTGAGCGGAGCTTGGTTCCTGCCCAGAAGAGCTTCTTTTCCTCGCCGGTATCCTTGTCCGTGACGACGACTGCCCTTGCGAGCACCTTGTCAACCAGCTTGTCGCGCTCATCCTTCTTTGAGGGAACGGCAATCTCCTCTGATTTATAGAAGCAATCGATTATCTCCTCGCGGGTGGTGTATCCCATGGCACGGAGGAAAATCGTTGCGAGAATTTTCTTTTTGCGGTCAATTTTCACGTAGACCAGCTCTTTCTTCTGGTCAATCTCAAACTCAAGCCATGAACCTCTGTAAGGAATGATGCGGCTTGAGAGAACGCCCTTTTCCTTCTTGAAAATTACACCCGGAGAACGGTGGATCTGGCTTACGACAACACGCTCGGCTCCGTTGATGATGAATGTTCCGCGGTCAGTCATAAGCGGGATGTTTCCGATATAGACATCCTTCTGGAAAATGTGTCCGTCGCTCTTGAACGCCATGTTGATGAAGGCCTTGATTCCGACCTGATAGGTCAGTCCCTTTTTCTTGCACTCCTGCTCATCAAACTTGATGTTGTCCATATCCAGGACATACTTCTCATACTCAAGCTCAACGTCGCCGTTGGGGCTCTCAATGGGGAATGTTGAGCGGAACACTTCCTCAAGTCCCTGGTTCAGCAGGGGCTCGCCCTTGTCAAGGCGCTCTTTCTGAATAAAGCTTTCGAATGAAGTTTTCTGAATGTCTATCAAATCAGGGATTTCCCAGAAATCCTTGATGTCCTTACCGATGTACTCTCGCTCGATTTTTTTTGTCTTCGCGAACATTTCTACCTCAGAGGTTCTTAAACGGTACTCCACAGCTGCTACGAGCAAAAACTTTACTCAGCACAGATTGCGAAGTCCTGCGGAATGTTTCGTTCCGGGCAATTCTATAGTTATTCCGTTTCGTAAACTACACTTGGAGCGTCAACCAACTTGCCGAATTTAGACGCACATAGCCTCAAAAAATGCAGGCTTTTTTCTATCAAAGTCCGCTTTCTTGAAGCTAATTGGGGAAACACAGCCCGCCGCACGAAAAGCAACGGACGGTATTTCCAAAAGATTGGTCAGGCAGCCCCTTTTATTGAAGCCGCCCTGTATTTGTGAAGCAGAAGCAAATTATTTCTTGCTTGCAACACCACCAGCCTCTTTGAGGTCAGCAATGAGCTTGTCTGCATCAGCCTTTGACATGCCTTCCTTGAGGACCTTAGGAGCACCTTCGACCAGAGCCTTTGCGTCTCCAAGTCCAACTCCGAGAGCTGCCTTAACGACCTTGATAACAGCAATCTTCTTTGCTGCATCGAAGCTGTCAAGAGAAACAGCGAACTCAGTCTGCTCTTCAGCAGCAGGACCAGCGGCAGGACCAGCAGCAACAGCAACCGGAGCAGCAGCGGAAACACCGAACTTCTCCTCCATTGCCTTTACGAGATCAGCAGCCTGCTGAACAGTCATGTTAGCGATAGCGTCAAGGATTTCATCATTTGTAAGTGCCATAATTGTCTTCTCCTGTCATTTCAAAATGACATCTTGTTACGCTGCGGAAGGAAACATACAGATTCCCGAAACCCGCATACGTTTATGTATCCGCGAATAGTAATCAGCACGATGAAGCCTAGTCACGGATTGACAGCCTGCCGTAAAAACCGCAGGAACCGTCGTCTCAGCCACAAATCACAGGGCTGATTTTTTCCACCATTCCGTCCGAACAAAGCCCTTGGACTTAGTTTGCGGCGGGAGCTTCAGCAGCAGCCTCTGCGGCAGGTGCTTCGGCAGCGGGAGCCGGGGCAGCTCCACCTTCTTTTTCCAGCTTCTCCACGTAAGCCTGCAATGTTCCGGCCAGTTTGCGGGCAGGTCCATTGATTGCAGACATAATCATAGCGATAAGCTGCTTCTTTCCAGGGAGCTTTGAGAAAGCCTCAATCTTTGCCTGGTCGTACACTTCGTTCTCAACATAAGCGCCCTTAACCGCCATGGCAGGAGCTTCTTTGATGAAATCAAAAAGTACTTTTGCGGGCTCGTTAGCATCTTCCTTGACCATAGCGATTGCTGTCGGTCCCTTCAGATACTCTGCGACACCCTCAGTCTTCATTTCCTCGAAGGCAACGCGTGCAAAATTGTTCTTGAAAACCTTGAGCACGGTGTTCTTCTCGCGAAGCTGATCACGGAGCTTTGTAATCTGCTCAACGGTCAGTCCACGGTAGTCAACGAAGATATAATTGGAAAACTCACCGAGAGTCTTCTTGGCTTCTTCGATAGCTGCTGTTTTAGCAGGCTGAAGCTTTTTTGCATGAATAGCCATTATGCTTCCTCCTTGTAGTCAATCCAAACACCAGGTCCCATAGAAGAGCTCAGAGATACAGAGCGGATGAAACCGGCCTTTGCATCTGCGGGCTTCTTGCGGTTCAGCTCGGCAAGGAATGCATTCACGTTCTCAGCGGTGTCAGTCTCAGACATTGAAACCTTTCCTACGGGAATGTGAACTACTCCACCCTTGTCAGCACGGTACTCAGTGCGTCCCTTCTTCAGTTCAGCAACGGCTCCGGCGATGTCGGGAGTAACTGTTCCAGTCTTGGGGTTAGGCATAAGTCCTCTGCGTCCGAGAACCATACCGAGGCGTCCTACGTCCTTCATCATGTCGGGAGTAGCAACTGCCACGTCGAAGTCTGTCCAGCCGCCCTTTACCTTGTCAATGTACTCGGTAGAACCGGCATAGGTTGCACCGGCATCCAGGGCTTCCTTAACACGCTCTTCCTTACAGAAAACAAGAACGCGCTTCTCACCAGTAAACTGATGGGGGAAAACCAGAGTGTCGCGCACGGTCTGATTCTTCTCAAGCTTGAGGGAAATGGAAAGCTCCACGGTCTCATCGAACTTGACGTAATGAAGCTCCTTTACCAGCTTGCAGGCTTCCGCCACTTCATACTTCTTTGTAACGTCGTACTTTGTAAGGGCATTGCGATACTGCTTTCCGTGTTTCATTACTGGGCCTCCACTTCTACACCCATACTGCGTGCAGTACCGGCGATGATTTTCTTTGCAGCCTCAAGGTCATAGGCATTGAGGTCAGGGAGCTTTGTCTTTGCGATTTCTTCAAGACTCTTCTGTGAGAGCTTGCCCACTTTGTCCCTGAGGGGATTTCCTGCTCCCTTCTGGATTCCGGCAGCTTTCTTGATGAGAACTGCGGCAGGAGGAGTTTTGAGGATGAATGTGTAAGACTTGTCCTGATAGACAGTGATGACGACAGGGATGATAAGTCCCTTTTCCATGCTCTTTGTGCGGTCATTGAATTCCTGCACGAACTTTGGTGCGGAAACTCCATGAGGTCCAAGAGCCGGTCCGACTGGTGGTGCAGGAGTCGCGGCGCCCGCAGGGCACTGTAATTTGATGACTGCTGTTACCTTCTTTACGGCCATAATATATCTCCTTATATTGGTGTGGATGATACGGAAAACCCTTGCCGAATTCTTCCTCTGGAATACTCCGGAAGGATTCTTGGCTCATCCTAGCGAAACGCCTTTGTCCGACGGACTTGCGTCTCTCCCATATAAAGCTTGCGACGGATTTCTCCACCGCAATAACTTTCAAAAAACAGAGCGGACTGAAAAATCAGCCCACAAAAATATCTACAGCAAAAAGCAATTAGATTTTCTCAACATCCTCGTAGGAAATGTCCACCTGGGTCAAACGTCCGAAAATCTGGACCACAACGCCAAGCTTCTCCTTTTCCTCGTTGATTGTCTCTACGACACCCTCGAAATTCTTGAAGGTACCGTTGATAACCGTAACGTGATCACCGACATTGAAGCTTGCATGATACTTTTTACCGGGTTTCAAATCACCGACATGCTCAAAAATGTTTCTTGCCTCGGCGGCGGAAATTGGTCTGGGGCGCTCGGTCGGCTTCGTCATGCAGAAACCGGAGACTCCCTGAATGCGGCGGATCTTAGTGCAGGTGTCCTTCCATCCGAGCTGGGGCAAATCCATCTCCAGCATGAGATAGGCGGGCAGGATGTTCTGCTTCTTTTCCTTTGCTTTCTTATTTTTATCTTCGACCAGAACCACTTCCGTAGGATTCTTTACGGAAATCAGAACGTTGTTGTCAATCTCACCGTTTGCAAGCATCCTGTTCAAGGTGCCTTCAACTTTCTGCTCATATCCTGTGAAAACTTGAATTATATACCATTCTTTTGCCATGAACTCACCCTAAACACTCCGGCAACAAGCAATATCTGTAGCCGTCTATTAAAAAACTGAACCCCCGAAGAAGTCCAGTACCGATCCGCAATGCCTAGTTAGAAAGGAATTTTCCAGTGAAGACGAAGCTGTATCCGCCCATGAAAAGGAAGTCAAGGGCACCAAGAATCACAGCCACCACACAGATTGAAACTATAACAACCTTGACAGAGGACATAACTTCACTAAAGCTAGGCCATGAGACTTTTTTAAGCTCGGCGACGCACTCTTTGCAAAACTGAAAAAACTTTTTCATTTTTATCCTCTACGAAATGATTTTCCGGCTCAGACCGGAGCTGCAAGGACACGCGGAAACTAAACCGAATGCTCCTTAAATTTCAGGCCAGGCAGGACTTGAACCCGCGACAACCGGTTTTGGAGACCGGGACTCTACCAGCTGAGCTACTGACCTATATATAAACACCCCAAAGCTCATCGGAAACAAGCCTTGAAGCGTATTTCACAAATCAAAGTCCAAAAATGGACGGAACCTTATTTTACCTTGCATTCCTTGTGCAGGATTGACTTGCGGCAGAACGGGCAGTACTTGTTCTTCTCAAGCTTGCCGGTGATGTTCTTGCGGTTCTTATATGTAGTATAGTTCTTCCTCTTGCAATCAGTGCACTGCAACGCGATTATTTCTACGGCCGTCTTTTTCTTGCTTGCCATATTCCTTTGCTCCTTTACTCAAACTTAAAGCATGATTTCAACGCTTAGAGCTCCCGAGCGGAATCGGACCGCTGACCTCATCGTTACCAACGATGTGCTCTACCAACTGAGCTACAAGAGCGTAGACACTTTGACTCTAAGTGCGTGTTACACTAATATATCGAAATCACCCAATCTTGTCAATAAGCGGAAGACGAATTTTTGAGAAATTTCCATAAAAAATCCACCGGAGCGACTTCTCAGCCGTTTTGTCCGGACTGGGTGAGAACTGTATGTGGAGGCACGGATTTCGTCACCCATGTGTTTCCTCCTATCACACTGCCCTCACCTATTACGGTCTCCCCCCCCAAAATCGTCGCGTTGGCATAAATCGTCACATTATCTTCTATAGTAGGGTGTCTTTTTTTGTTCATCAGCTCCTTCTTCACGCTGAGCGCCCCCAAAGTGACTCCCTGATAAATCTTCACGCTGTTTCCGATGATGCAGGACTCCCCGATCACCACGCCGGTACCATGGTCAATGAAAAAGCTCTCGCCGATCACAGCCCCGGGATTTATGTCGATTCCAGTCTTTCCGTGAGCATACTCGCTCATAATGCGGGGAATGACCGGAACTCCGCTCTCACAAAGAAAGTGCGCGATCCTGTAGACTATTATGGCCTCAAGACCCGGATATGAGACAATCACCTCGTCGGTTGACTTTGCGGCGGGATCCCCAAGATAGGCTGCCTGCACATCAAGACCGACCTTTCTGCGGATCTCTGGAATCTCCTCAATCAGCGCGCGGGAAGTATGCTCGGCAAGCGTGTAGCAGTGGGTACACTCAACTCCCTTGTCCTGCACCACATAAAGCAGGGCCTTCTGAATCTCCCTCGTGAGCATGGCGATTATGCGGTTGACCTTCTGCCCCGTAACAAAACGCAGCGTCGCACTGTCCATTTCCTCGGCGGTACGGAAGCCCGGAAAAATCAGGCTCAGGATGTCATCCAGAATCGTGACGACATTCTGCTGGTTCGGGAAATTCATCGCCTCCTCAAGATTGATTCCGCCATACTTGCAGTAGGAGTCCAAGATGCCGTCGATGGCCTGGTCGATTGTCTTCTCAAATTTACTCATATCAGATTCCATTGTAACATATTTATGGAAGAAAGTTCAACCGTCCGACAAAGCGCAAAAAAAATAGCGATCTCAAGAAGCAACGCTACCCAAGACCGCTACCGTCCGGTTTCCCGGACATCGGAGAGAGTTTATCAGCTTATTTACAAGCTTCTTTAATTTTAAGCCTTTAAAGAAAAAAAGTCAATACACTTTTTAATGATTTTTTCCCGATTTGCCGAACAGCTCCTGCACGAGCGACTTGATTGAGTCCACGGCGACCGAACCGTCCTCTTTCGCAGGAGCGAGAATCCTTGTGTAGCCCAGGTCACGCGATGTCTTTACACGCTGCCTGAGTTTCGCAACCGGACGAATCTCACCCGCAAGGCTAAGCTCGCCGACAACCACGGTATTCTCCGGCAAGGGGACGTCGGTTCTGGCAGAATAAAGGGATGCCGCAAGGGCCGCGTCTATGGCGCTTTCAGTCAGTCTCACACCGCCCGCCACGTTTATGTAGATGTCCTGGTCCGAAAAACGGATTCCCGCCCTCTTCTCAAGCACGGCCGCCACACGGCTCACACGCGCGGAGTCAATTCGATCGGAATACACCCTGCTCATGGATGCCTTCGCGGGAACGGTAAGGGCCTGAATCTCCACGACGAAGACACGGGATCCCTCGAACACAGGCACACAGGCGACACCCGCAGGAGTCTCACCCTCACGCCTCGTAATGAAAAGGGAGCTCGGATCATTCACGGATTTAAGGCCGTCAGACTCCATCTCAAAGATTCCAAGCTCGTCAATGGAACCGAAGCGGTTTTTCATGGCATGGAGAAAGCGGTACTCGTCGCTCGCATCCCCGGCGCGCTCAAATGAAATCACAGTGTCAACCATGTGCTCAAGGCTCTTCGGCCCCGCAATGTTTCCGTCCTTGGTCACGTGGGCGGTCATAAAAAGAACCGAGTCACGTTCCTTCACCCATGCAATCAGCTCGTTGGCGCAATACTTGAGCTGGTTTATAGTACCCGGGATGAGTCCCTGCTGCACCGAGTAAACCGTCTGGATTGAGTCGATTATCACAAGCACGGGATTAAGGCTGTCCAGAGCATCAAGGATATCCTCAAGACGGAGGGTACAGAGAATCTCCAGGGAGTCAACGTCAAGCCCGAGTCTTACGGCGCGTCCCTTAATCTGTGAGGCTGATTCCTCGCCCGACACATAGAGCACCCGGCCCTTCTGTGTTTTTTTCAGCACGGATGCGGCAGTCTGAATCAGCAACGTGGACTTTCCTATTCCCGGCTCTCCGCCCAAAAGGATTGCCGAGCGTTTCGTGGCACCACCGCCCAGAACCCGGTCGAACTCAGAGTTGCCAGTGGAAAGACGCTCCTCCGACTGTATGTTTATGCGGCTCATCGGCACAGGACGCACCTTCACCGAGGTACCGTCAGCATTAAGACGAGGGGAAGCCGCGTTGGGATCCACAATGCACTCCTGCAGGGTGTTCCACTCTCCGCACTCCGGACATTTTCCGAGCCATCCGGGCTGGGTATATCCGCACTTGGAGCACTTGTAAACAATGGAGCCTTTTTTCTTAGCCATAAGAATCTCCTCTCAATCAATAAGACACCGCATCCAGATTCGATGCCCCGGACTCAACCCTGATGAACACGTCGTTCGGAAGGCAGGCCGCCCACTCACCGTTTTTTGACACAGGACGGGAAGCGACGCACGTTTTGTTCGGGCATGGGGAATCAAGGAAGCGGGCCGCACCGTTTTCCACCGCAATCCGCGACACGCCGATTTTTCCCCGGATCTCATACACGCCGTCACTCTCCAGGGGATAGACGTATTTCTCATCGCCGGCAAAGACACGGAGCATGGCAGAGGCATTTTTTTTCCGACCCGCGACGGCAAGGACAGACAGAACCACAAGGGAAAGACAAAGAGCCGCCACAACGGCATCCCCGAAAACGGATTTTCTCATATCAAAAAAGATAACGCTTCGAACAAACAAAGTCAAATTTTTTTGATCCTCAGAATCCGCCCACATGCCGGACTGAAAAAATGCAAAAATATGCAGAATTTATAAACACGCATATTGAAACATTTCTTACTTATTTATATAATCGCTATTTAGGGTATTTTTGAAAATGCCCTACCAGTGATTTTTTTAAGAGGTTTCCTATGGAGCAGATTAAATATGATTTTACGGTGGACAATCTGGGACCCTGCACGGTTCCCTCACCGATAGAGCTTTCACGCGAGCATGGCAATTACCGAGCAACCTACGTGAAGGACACGTCTTTCGTTAGAAATCAGGTCAATGTTTTCGCCGACGACCCTGCGGACGCTAACGACATGACGAACCTGATGGAGAAAGCGGGCCCAAGGGAAAAAATCTACTTCAATCCGGCTCATGTCACAGCTGGAATCTGCACATGCGGAGGTCTCTGCCCGGGACTCAACGACGTCATTCGCGCTGTGGTAAGGTGTCTGTGGAACCGCTACGGCGTGCGAAGAATCAAAGGAATACAGTTCGGCTACAAGGGATTTTTCCAGGACCAGGGATTTGACTCCATCGACCTGAACCCGGCGAACGTGGACGAGATACACAAGATTGGAGGATCCTTCCTCGGAACTTCACGCGGAGGCGGAGACAGGACAGGGGAAATCGTGGACTCCATCGAGCGAATGGGAATCAACGTGATGTTCATCATCGGCGGTGACGGAACCCAGCGCGGAGCATTGGACATTGGAAACGAGATTGAGAGACGCGGGCTCAAGGTTGCGGTTGTCGGAATCCCCAAGACGGTGGACAACGACCTCCAGTTCATTGACCGCTCATTCGGATTCGAGACGGCGGTTCAGCAGGCTACAAAGGCCGTTAACTCATGCCACATGGAAGCCCAGTCACAGATTAACGGAATCGGTCTTCTGAAGCTGATGGGACGTGAGTCTGGATTCATCGCAACAGCGGCGGCCATCGCAAGCCATGAGGCGAACTTCTGCCTGATCCCCGAGGTTCCCTTCGAGATGGACGGCCCCAACGGATTCCTTGCTCACCTTGAGGAAAGACTCCACAGACGCGGACATGCGGTTATTGTTGTGGCAGAGGGTGCGGGACAGGATCTGCTTGCTGCCACAAACCAGACCGACGCTTCCGGAAACAAAAAGCTCGCCGACATCGGAACCTTCATCAAGGACCGCATCACGGACTACTTCAAGGAAAAGAAGACACACATCAACCTCAAGTACATTGACCCGAGCTATGAGGTACGTGCGGCTGTCACAACGGCAAATGACTCAATCTACTGCGAGAGACTTGGAAACAACGCCGTACACGCTGCCATGGCGGGAAAGACAAAGATCGTAATCGGTCTCGTGCATGACAAGTACGTGCACATCCCCATCTCAATGGCGACCTTGAAGAGAAACATCGTTGACCCGGAGAGCTCTCTCTGGAGAGACTGCCTTGACGCAACATTGCAGCCGGTCTACATGGTGAACAACATCAACACCGTAACCGAAAAGCTCCGTCAGGCGGCATCCGAGGCAAACACCAAGGCCCTTGAGAGACTTGAGAAAGTGACAAAGATGAAGAAATAAGGCGGTCTCCCCGTCTCAACCTATAAGCCCCACGCACCGACGTGGGGTTTTTATTTGGCAAGGACGGGATGGCAGACTACTATGGAAACACTGAATAATGCTTCCCGTATTAATCAGCGTTTCCCTATCTTTTCAGGCTTGGCTCCGTCATTGTCTTTGATCCGTCCGCGAAATGGGCGATTGTCGTATACCAGCAGCCTTTCGGGACTTTCTGATAATTTGACCTGTCGTATGTGAAGGTCTGGCTCGCCGTCTTGATTGAGACTTCCATTCCCTTGCTTTCCCAGAGCCTGATGTCTTCATCCTCGCTGCCATCGGAGATTTTCACCGTGCTGTAGAGCGTGTGGACGAGCGTGGGTGCGTCGCAGTAAACCTGCACACCGTTAGTTCCCTGGACCATATTCTTGATTATACACTTGATTTCACTGGACGTGCCCTTGTAAATGTAATAGTCCGGGTAGATGTATTCCGTACCAGAAAAACCTGAGGTGGCGGTAGAATAGGAATCATTGTAAAAAGGAATGATCTTATACCATTTTCCATTCACCTGACTTTGAGTTACACTATTTTTGAGTATATTAGTGTCTACCACTTCATTGCCTTCCCAATAACTCTTCTGAAGAAAACGACCCAACCCACAATCCACATCCCAATAGAGTTCCTCTGACGACGAAGTCTTAAGCCCAAATGATGCAATTTCAAGATTTTTCGCGACATCCACCGACTCACAGTCTCCCATTATATACCACAGAGAATCCCCCGAATTCTTCTCGGCATAAAAAGTTACGGGTTTTTCTGTCATCCTGTTGAACGCAGCAAAGCTTTTGACCACCTTGTTGCCGCTCATGTCCTTCGCCACGACGCAGATTGTATAGCATCCTTCATCCAGCCCAAGGTACGGAATGAGAATCTTGTCCGCGTAGAGGTCGTAGGTGATTGTCTTTCCTTCGTATGCGGAAAGCTCCTCAAGCGTATAGGAACGATATGTAACGGAACTGCCCGGATTCGGAATAAAATAGTATGTAAGCTCTCCCAATCCGTCCTCCGAGTAAATTTTTATATTATCCTCCGGTAGCTTAAAATAATATGCCGCAGAGTCTCCGTGAATGTATTCAAAAATATTGTAGTATTCCATAGTCGGGGGAGCAGCATCATCTCTAAGATTAAATCTCTGGCTCACGGGACCATTGTCATTGAGCTTAATATACTCTTGTGTGTTTGACACATAGACCGTGCCATCGGATTTATTTACAGCCTTCACATAAACTCTGTATATCTCCGGTGTCTTGAGGTAAATTCCCTGCTCTCCTGAAAGAGCGAAGGAGCTCAAATTGTTCTTCGAGTCCTTGAATATGAGATACCAGCTGTAGTCTTTGCTGAATTTATTTGCGTTTGTAACCGTAATCCTGTCGTACCCACTTCCGCTCTCAATCTGCGAAGCAAGGAATATTGTCGACGGTTTGGCACCTGAATCGATGGAATCCACCATTGTCGGAGCTGGATCGACAACAACCTCGAATTCCCTATAGCGGGAGCTTTCAGACGGATTCGACTCAACCTTCAGGCTCAGGTATTTTCCGACTGACGCCGAGGAGCACCAGTAGCCATCCAAAAAGAAAAAGTAAGAATAGGGGTAAATTTTATAGTCATGCCCCGCAGTTAAATCGAAATCATTGTCCGTATAATCTCTCTCGGTTCCATCAGTCAAATCAACAACGCGATATTGGGAGCCAAAGATTGCTGACACACCCATAATATCCTTCAGTCGGTTATAATTATAAGGTGTAATGCTAAAACGTCGTTTTCCAGATTCAACTTTAGTTTCGCAGCAGTTGATGTCAAAATCTGGACGTGGAGGAATCGCCCTCAAGGTTTCATGAAGATTTCCAACCTCATCCTCCCCGATTATTTTCACATAGGTGATTAAATCCGGCTTCTCGTTGATGAAGGAAAACACTCCTTCTTTCACCTCCACCGGTATGTTCACGGAATCCTGTGAATATCCATAGAAAACATAGCGTTTGAATGGAGCCGAATACGAGCCGTAAAAGACCTCAAGCGAGTCGCCATCAAGGGTTAAGGTCACTGTGTCGCCGGATGCGTCAGACACTTTTGGATGTAAATCATTCCAGCTAATTTCACTAAAACGTAAGTACGCACCATCCATTATGCAATCTTTGATTACATAATAAGAAAATTTTTCATTGCTCTCGTTTCCGCAGCCGTCCAAAAGCGCAATCTCAAGCTTAACAACGCCGTCGTCCATTGTCCTCAATTTATATGAGGTGGAATACGAGCCGTCGGAATTCTTTTTACAGTTTCTGGAAATCGGAATCGTAGAGACGGAGGGCGTTGAGTTTTTTTCGACACCATCGACAGCCTTATAATATGTCTCGGTAATCTGAACCTCGCCCACCCCGGATTGCTCGTCATATCCCGCAAAAGTAATCCACACGGAATCCTTTATGTGGTTCAGGCTGTAGTCACCATGGGCAAAATCACCGGCCTGCTCATCCGACCATGAGGCGAAATCCTTTGCCGTAAGCTCCCTGTATCCGCTTGCAGACTCATCCTCTGCGGAAAAAAGCGCGGAATATGTCATTACCGGCGGGAAGGTCTCGGAGGAAAGATAGCACCGGGGTCTTACCTCAAGGCCGTCCTGAATCCGCCTGATTGTCGCCTTTGCCGTGTAAATCTCGGTTCCGTTTTCCGTGTCCTCGGTCATGGACTCTTCGCTGAACGTCACAGCGTCCAAATCCAGCCTGGAGCTGTCCGTGCAAGTCCATCCCCTGAATATGACGCCATCCCTTTTCGTCAGCTGTACGGTAAAACTGTCCCCCTCGGCACCTGTAAAAGACTGCGGATAAACCGAGCCGTAATCCGATGAGCCAAGGACTACCTCGATTGTGGTTTTGGGAGCATTCGCATGGGCAATCTCATCTTCAATCTGTTTTTTTATCTCAGCTCCGTTCAGGAAATTCTCACAGGAAGTAAATACCCCCCCCCGTCAAAAGTATAGTGACAAACAGCGGCAAAACAAACTTTTTCATATCACGCCTCCAAAAGGAAAGATTCGTCCACAATAAATTATAATGCAAACCTCGGGATTTATCAAATTCTTTATTTCAAGAGACCGAAAGTTTTTACGTTTTTTTGCTTGCAAAAAATGCGAGTCTTTTGCGAGCAAGTGAAAACTTTCAAGCAAGCGACAGCTTGCTAGATGGACAGTTCACGTTAAAAACATTAATGAAAATCATTGCCAAACACTTCAAAAAAATTGCAAAGCATTATATGATTATAGTAGGTTTGTCGCAATGGTTCGGGAAAACGCACAAATTGGATTCTCGGATTCCGATGCGATAGAAAGAGCTGTGGATGAGGCAATCAAGGAAAAGCTGCTCAGCGGATTTTTCAAACGACAGAAAGCGGAGGTGATTGGAATGATTCTGGAGGAGTTTGACGAGGAAATTTTCAAAAAGAACGTCCGCGAGGATGGGTATCTGGAAGGACAGAGGCAGAAAGCCTTTGAGTCCGCGGAGAATTTTCTTAGGGAAGGAGACTCGGTGGAAAAGGTCGCACGGTGCATCGGACTTTCTCTGGAGCAAGTGAGGGAAATTGCGGAAACCATCTCCGTAAAGGCATAAGGACATACGCTGGTGCGGGCAAAACTCACTTGGCGGCGGCGTGTTTTTTCTGCTTCTCCAGATACAGGGCCTCATCCGCCTTTTTAAGCAGGGTCTCAAGGCTCGGTATTTCACCGACATTGTAGACTGCGGCTCCCACACTCAGAGAAAGCTTATACGGCTCCCCGGACGACTCATTCCACTGATTTGAAAAATCATCTATCAAACGCAACGCAAGCTGGAACTTCTTCTCGCTAAGATGCGGCGCGACCACGGCAAACTCATCCCCGCCCAAGCGTCCTATTATGTCGGACTGACGGAAGGTCTTTTTCAGGATATCAGCCTCCATCCTGATCACCTTGTCCCCGGCAGAATGACCGTAGGAGTCGTTGATTTTCTTCAGCCCGTCAATGTCGCAGAAAAGCACCATGCCCCCCTTTCCATTCGCAAGAGAGACCTCAAGGGCCTTCTGTCCGTAGTTCAGGAATCCGCGCCGGTTCAGAACCCCGGTAAGCTCGTCAGTAACGGAAGTCCGGGTGGCCACGGCAAACTCCTTCTCCAAATCAGCCCTCTCCTCCTCGCTCCTTGTCAGATTGTACGCCGAGGAAAGCGCGTTTGAGAACATATTGCAGACCATGGCATAGACTGTGACATCATAGGTGCCGGGACGGAAAATCAGATAGCCGTAGACCGTGCTCGTGTGATAGAGCGCATGAACCTGCATTTTGTCCATGTCGGCGAAGAGTCCGTCGGGAATAAGCCTCTCCTGAGGATTGAACGGAATGGGAGCCTCAGCGTTTCCGAGCCAGAATCCAGAGTAGCGGTCCAGAGCGGAATAGACGGTGGCCTTTGGCGGGAGGGAAAAGAACTCAACCCGGTCCGTAGATATGGGATGCTCGAAAAGCACCACGGCGGCCGAAAGAATCCCCAGGGAAATCAGGTCGCTGTTGATGTGCTCCCGGAACTGAATCAGATTCACGTCATTCTGCATCTCGGTGTAAAGGTGGATCACCTGAATGAACTGGCTCCTCTTAAGACACCACTCGCCCACAGCAGGGAAATTTCCTATGTCCTTGTTGAGAATCCTGTTGCCGTTCTGGTCAATGGCGTTCATTGTCTGGTCGGAAGCCGGAACACACGAGCAGGACTGCCTGTAAAGAGCCACGGAATCCACGGTCACGTCCTTCGGCAGGGTCTTTCCCTCCATCAGCTCAAAAAGCACGCGGGCGGACTCAAATCCCTGCTTCTCCAAATCCTGATTCACGGTGGAAAGCGTCGGCGACATGATTGAGGAACGGAGCTCATCGTCGAATCCCGTCACAATCACTTCCTCAGGAACCTTTATCTTGTGCTGCCTCAGATAATCAACGCACGCATAGGCCATCTGGTCGTTCGCGGCTATTATCGCGTCAAAGTCAATCCGTCCCTGCACGTCCCTGTAGCGGTTCAGGGCAAGAAGAGCCATGTCATAGGTAAACGCCCCGTCCATCATCAGCCTGGAGTCATACGCAATGTTGTGCTCAAGAAGCACCTGCTTGTAGATTTTCTCCCTGTTGATTGCGTCGGTGGAATTGTTCCTGGCACCCATAAGAGCAATCCTTCGGCAACCATGCTTTTCGATGATATGGGAAATCAGCGCGGAAAAACCGACTTTCCCGGTGCAGTAAACGGAATGTATGTCCTTGATATCCGCCCCTACGCTCACAACCGGAAGCGGCGCGAAAGATTTCAAGAAGGAGGAGACATAATCGCCTGTAGCATAGTTCAGCTGAACACCCGTCTCGAAGATGATTCCGTCCACATTGTTTGGCGTAAGATGAGCCGCGACCGAGAGATGCTGGTAGTCAAAGGAAAGCGTCGTGTCCAAAAGCTGCCCCACGGAAAAAACAAGCACCTCCAAATTGTGCTCGGCGGCAAAGGCACGTACCCCGCTGTAGATTTTCTGAGAATACTCGGATTCAATGTAGTCCGCCACAAAGGCTATTCTCTTTTTTCCTCTCATAAACCCCCGCTATGCGAAAAACTCATATTTTTTGAGCCACTCCGCGTAATCCTCATCTGAAACACAGTCCTCGAAATCAAAGATCGCCTTCTCGACATCCTCGGTCCCGCCGGTCTGACTCATGAGCTCGTACATTGTATGAAGCCGCTCGTAAACCTGCTCGGCCTTTTCTCTTTCAGATTCCATGTCTTCCATTATATTACCGTACTTCCATATTGGCAAGATTTATTTTTTTTAAGTTATCTTTCCAGTTTTCCTTGACAAATGGACAATCTGCATTATAATTTAAAAGGCATTTGTTTTTTCTCAATTATTTAACCCTATTTCAAGGAGCTTTTATGGCTTATTCATCGAGAAGGGGTCGTTCTTCGACCGTCATCGCAATTGTAAGCGCGGTTCTCATAGTGGGAATGACATTCATCGTAGTTGGCATATCGCGCCGTAATTTCCGTGTACATGCACATGACAGCATGGAACTTTTCACGAGACTAAACAGGGCAGAATTTGAGGCGGCAATGATGGAGCAGCTGACCCTCGTCAGGCAGATGAAAAAGATGCCGTCAATCAAGGAATATCTTCTTGCGCCGGGAGACGAGAATCTGCTTAACGCGGCCACCAAGGACTTTGAGGCATACAGGAACAGCTTCCTCTCAAAATCCGTCTTCTGGATCTCCGATGTGGACAAGATGTTCTGGAGCGACATGAAGCCAGCCTATGTAGTCGACCCCTCCGATCCGACCGAATACTGGTACAACATGACCATGTACGAGACCGAAGAATACAACTTCAACATCAACTACAATCCCCAGCTCAAGGCAACGATGCTCTGGGTAAACGCGGTCGTCCGTGACGGAGACAAGCCCATAGGAATCGTGGGATCGGGAATACCGATTTCCAACTTCATTGACACCATGTACAACGGACTTGACAAGCGCGTCACCATGTACCTGTACAATGACCTTCTGGAGATAACGGGATCGCTTGACGACAGCATAATAGAAAAGAAGGTAAGCATCACTGAGCAGATGCCCTTCCTCGCTGACGTGGAAACAAAACCGACTGACCTGGCCATCCACTCCTCAGGCTCTGGTGAGTACCTGATCGCCCCGATTGAGCTCGTAAAATGGCACATGGTTCTCTACCGCCCCTTCACAATGAGCGACTTCTGGGAAAACGCCATCATCGTGATCATCGCGGCCGTCATAGCATCCGCAATAGTGATATTCCTCCTCGTGCAGATCCTCGCCATAAATGACCAGCTCACGGTCCTTGACAACGCGGTTCTGGACCTCTCATCAGGAAACGCCGACCTCACGAAGAGAATCAACCTCAGGAACATGACAATCTTCAAGGTGTTCGGAAAGCTGGTTAAAAGCGAGAACACGTTCATAGAAAAACTTCAGGATATAATCGCGAACGTAAAGGCCTCTGAGAACAAGCTTGACTCCGTCGGAGAAAACATGTCCATAAGCACGGAGAACACGGCGAGCGCAATCACCGAGATCATAGCGAACATAGGAAGCATACACAACCAGATTACGCAGCAGTCATCGCGGGTTCAGGAGACGGCGGGTGCGGTCAATGAGATAGCGGCAAACATAAACTCCCTCGGAAGGATGATAAACAATCAGGCTGACGGAGTTTCCCAGGCATCCAGCGCGGTCGAGCAGATGATCGGCAACATCAAGTCGGTAAACTCATCCGTGGACAAGATGGCGGCGTCATTCTCGGACCTTGAGAAGCAGAGCCAGTCGGGACAGGAAAAGCAGCTTGCGGTGAACGACAAGATCAGGCAGATTGAGGAAAAATCAAAGATGCTTCAGGACGCGAACCAGGCCATTGCAAACATCGCGAGCCAGACAAACCTTCTTGCCATGAACGCTGCAATCGAGGCTGCACACGCGGGAGAAGCCGGAAAGGGATTCGCAGTAGTCGCGGACGAAATCAGAAAGCTCTCGGAAACATCCACAGCGCAGTCAAAGACCATCGGCGAACAGCTCAGCAGCATCCAGGAATCCATCCTTGAGGTTGTAACCCAGTCACAGGAATCAAGCAAGGCGTTCTCGCTCGTCTCCACGGAGATTGACTCCACCAACAGGCTTGTGCACGAAATAAAGCTTGCGATGGAGGAGCAGGACGAAGGCTCAAAGCAGATCATAGACACCCTGCGCAACATGAACTCAAGTACGGCGGAAGTAAGGGGTGCCGCGACCGAAATGACCGAGGGCAACAAGCTGATTCTTCAGAACATGAACGGCCTGCAGGAGTCAAGCCACTCCATGAAGGAGAGCATGGACGAAATGGCTTCCGGCGCAAGAAAAATAGACGACACCGGAACCGAGCTTTCTCAGATCGCGGTCAAGATGAAATCCTCCATCGAGGAAATCAAGTCGCAGATGGGACAGTTCACCATTTAAGGAGAGGAAGACCGTTTTTGTCGCGGGCCTTTCCGACGGCAATCACGATCCAGTCCACAAATGCCCAGATTCCGACAATGGCAAACAGGAAGATGCTGAGTATGAAAAGCAGTATGACTCCTATTGGAAAGTCATCGTCGGAAACTGGCGCTCCATTGGTCTCGGCAATCACCGCCTTAATGGCATACGCCACCAAACGCACGTAAGGATATAATCCGAGCACGGACATGACCATCTGTATGATTCCCCTCTTTATTTTTCCGAGATACAGATTGTGGATTCCAAGATAACCGAAGAAAATTCCGAGAAGGAGCGCACAGAGCCTGCTCTTAGGAGATACCGTCTCCTCCGCCGACATGCCTACCGACATTCCGTCCGGTCCGAAGAATATGGCCGAATTTAGAGAATTTGAAGAAGTACTCTGAGCTGATGACGAAGCCTGGACTGAGAAAGAGGGGGCCGCTTGTGAAGAGCTCTGTCCTGACTCGGAGCCTGGTTTTGCGAGGGAGACGGGTTTCGAATCAGATCCCGGCTTTGCAAGAGAAACCTTTCCGTGAGCCTCAGTCTGTGCGTCAGAGGGAGCTCCCGCCGGGGAAGTCCACATCTCCAAGTCAATCTTCGTACCGCAGTCTCCGCAAAATTTCGCGCCATCCTCAATCTTTTTTCCACAGTTAGGACAATAAGCCATTTTTTCCTCCAGAGTTGCTTTCCTATGAAAACATTCATTAATCAGTAAACATCCATATTATAACAGGGTTTTCACCAGTATGCAAGCTAAACGGCATCCAAAGCTCCCGTCAGCAGTCTCCGCCCCCTAATCAAAAGCCCCGGAAATGCCGAAATAAGGGTATGGCAAAGTCTAACAACTCCTACAGCAAACCGGATTATTGGTCTCAGAAAGCCTTTCAGGAAGGATATCCCGCCCGCAGTGTATACAAGCTGCAGGAAATCGACGCGAAATTCGGGATGCTGAAAAAAGGGTATACGGTCCTTGATTTGGGATCCGCACCCGGAAGTTGGACCACATGGCTCTTGCGCAAACTTGAAAATTCTGGTAAACTGGTGTCGGTGGATTTGAATCCGCTGGCTAAATCCGTCAAGGGTGACAATCTTATTTTTTTCCAGGGCGACTTGCTGAGCGAGGAGATTCGTTCCCAGATCAAGGCAAACGGCCCCTACGATCTTGTTGTCTGTGATGCCGCGCCGCTTACAACCGGCAACCGTACTGTTGATACGGCAAGATCAAGGGCACTTGTGGAAATGGCCATCTATTATGCTGACAAGATGCTGAAGCCCAACGGCAATTTTTGCGTCAAGATTTTTCAGAACGGCGATCAGCAGAAGGAACTCCAGAAGATGCGGGAGATTTTTACTACCGCCAAGGGGTTCAAACCGGAAGCCTGCAGAACGGAGTCCTTTGAGACCTATCTGATCGGGCTGAAGAAAAAGGCGAGGGAACCTGAGAAGCAGGACCAGCCTTAAAACTTGATTTTGGTGTTACGGTATATATTAAGATGAAACAGAAGCAGAAACCTTTGTTTTCTAAGGAAATTTGTTACACGAAAAGACTCAGGGTCAGAACCCACGTGAAGTTCATAATGACATGCTCCATATCATTGTTCTCGGCAATGACACTGGCGCTTGGAACCACGGCCGCAGTCATCCATCACAACAACTACAGCGGACAGGGCGGCGGAAACATCGACTTTGAGATAACGGAGCTTCTTCCACAGACGGGTGCATACGAAATCTCAGGATCAGACGACGACAACGGGGAGAACGTGGAAAGTCTTCTTGCGGTAAATTCAGACGAGGACATCGTGCAGGACACCACCGACCAGACAGACGGAGAGCTTAATCCGGAGCTTGACGCGGAGAACCCGGACATCATAGCCGAGGAGATTGCCCCGGCACTTCCGGCGGAGGACATAGCGGAGAACTATGTTGAGACCTCCCTTTCATACAAGGTCTACAGGGTAAAGACAGGAGACACAGTAGGCGCGCTCGCAAAAGATTTCGGCGTGACCCAGGACACCATTTTCTCGGTCAACAGCAACGTGATTACATCCGCCATGAGCCTCAGGATCAACAGCTTCCTCAAGATTCCGTCCACATCGGGAGTCCTCTACACGGTACAGAAGGACGGAGAGACGCTTGAGTCCATCTGCAAAAAGAACAATGTCGAGACAGCGAAATCCGAAGAGGCGAACCACATCACTGCCACGGAAAAACTCAAGAACGGAACCACGGTGTTTTTGGTCGGCGCAAAGATGGACCGCGGAAAACTGCTTGAGCTGAGCGGAGAACTGTTCAAGAAACCACTCCACTCCGCATATTACATCTCATCAAGATACGGATGGCGCATCAGTCCGTTTGACTCATCACGTCGCACCCACCACGGAGGAGTTGACATGGCTTGTCCGAAGGGAACCTCAATCTATCCGACGAGCGAGGGAAAGGTAATTACGGCGGGATGGAGCGGCATCTACGGAAACTACGTGATTGTCCAGCATCACTCGGGATACAAGTCCCTCTACGGACACATGAGCCAGATACTCTGCAAGAAGGGAGATTACGTCTATACAAACAACGTAATAGGAAAGGTCGGAAGCACAGGTCAGAGCACCGGCCCCCACCTGCACTTCACAATCTACAAGAACGACAAGGCGATCAATCCGGAGACCAAGCTCGCCCTCTAAAAGACACTAATTTTTCAATGTACCGTTTTTGCGGAGGAATTCAAAGACCGAATCCTTGCCTATGAAGTGAAGGCATCCCGCGAAAATAAAAGTCTCGCCGCCCTCGTTCAGGCATTTTTTGATTTTGTCGGCCCACGCACGGTTACGCTTGGTAAGAAGCTGCTCGTCATATTTCTTCGAGTACTCCTCAAATTCAGGATCCTTATCCATTCCGGAAGTCTTTTCAACCTCATCATTTCCAACCTCATCGGCACGCAGCACGCCCTCAATGTCTCCGGCAATGTAAGCCTCGTAAAGCGTGTTGATGTAGAGATTGAAAATCGTCGGATCCTCAAGTACCGTCAGCATGGATTTCAACACGGCAAGCTGCTCCTCATAGGTCCCGAACTGCATTACGTCAATCTGAAGCTGCAGAGTGTCAAGTCCCTCCCATGAGCGGCCCTTCTCCCTCGCTTTGTCCATAAGATATTGGTCAACACCCTTGGAGGAGTCAAGCCCGCAGCTGGAATACTGGAATACGGATACAGTGTCCGTCAAAATCCAGGGCTCGTAAATGCCAAGAGGACGCGCAATCGACTCGTTGAGCACGGAAAAAAGAATCTCACGCTCCTTATCGCTCAGCTGGTCAATTACATTCTTTCCACGAGCACGCATCGCGCTGGCCAAAAGGGCTTTCACAAGCTCCCCCTGCAGTCTGCCAAGATCCTCGGAGGAAAGCTCGGCCACAAGGCGGTCAGAGTTCTCAAAGTCCGTCATTATCTGCTCGGGAAGCGGATAAAGTCTCTCGTCACCCACATGGATTGTTCCAAGAAGATGCACCGTGGAGGGATTTCCCTTCGAGTCGGTTCCCTCAATCTTCCAGTACATCCTGTCCTCGGTTTCCGGGATGGCGACCGAAGTTGTCTTGCATGAGACTGTGAAAAGGGAGACAAGCACAAGAGCGACCACAAAAATCATGCCAAACCTAAACTTTTTCATAATTTTTCTCCATTCATTTCTTTCTATATAATAAGTATGTGGAAAGATTAATGCTTTTCCCCGCGAGTGTCAATGGACAGGACTTTAAATATGTGCTAGAATGGGAGCATGAGTTTCAAATACCTCCTTAAAGAATCCTTTATCAAGACATGGAACAAAATCAGCGGCGGCGGATACAAGAAAAAGTTTTATGAGACGCTCGCACACCCGGAGCCGGTGGAGGAAGTTCCCTCATATTTCTACAAGAGATTCACCGTACAGAAAGTGATTTTCGACGGACAGCCATATTTTACGATCAAATCAAAGAAAAGAACCTCGGACTGCGCCATACTCTACATGGCCGGAGGAGGAGGACTCGCAGGCCCCACGGAGAATCATTTCAAGACTCTAGCGAGACTGGCCGACACAAGCGGTGCGACAATCTGCCTCGCAATCTACCCGCCGGCGCCCGAGCACAACGTCCGTTTCGCACTCAGATGGCTCCAGAAAGTCTACGCCAACCTGCTCAAAGACTTCAAGTCGCACAAGATAATCCTTGCCGGTGACGGAACAGGAGCGAACCTCGCGCTAAGTCTCTGCTCAAGACTCGCGAACAAGCCCGGAAGAATCGTGGCGATATCCCCCGCTGCCGGACTCGGACTGAAGGACTGCCGTGAGCCGATGGAAAAAGCTGAGCCGGGAGACCTCTTTTTGAGCATGGAGTCGCTTGACCTGATCTCAGAAAACTGGGTCGGAAACGTACCCCCCGAAAGCCCCGATCTCCAACCCTCTGCAATTGATTTCACCGGTTTCCCGCCCGTCCAGATTTTTTACGGCACGAAGGAAATCTTCTATCCGATGATGGGAACCCTGACCGCAAAGATTGAGTCCACGGACACAGCCCTTGAGATCCACTACAAGAACATGTGCCACTCATGGGTCCTCATGCAGGACATCCCCGAGGGTCGTGCGGCCGTAAAGCAGATTGCGGCGTTCGTTGACAAAATGCTCGTCAGCTGATTTCCTGTCCCTGCTTTTCCGAGGGAATCCTCAGAAGCTTCTCGTTCACGAATTTTCCCACGATCTGTATGGCGGGCCCCAGGGTAAGAGCCATTGCGACCGACCCGATCAACGCCGTGAGTATGCTGATTCCGGTTCCCAGGCTGACGAGAATTCCTATCAGCACGGCACTAAGGTCATAGGCAATGCGAGAGACCGCGACGGGAATCTTCCCCTTAAGTCTCTGGCTGATTATGAACGCAAGGCCGTCGTATGGAGAGAGCCCCAGATCCGCGTTCATGTAAAGGGATGCCGCAATCACGAAGCAGAGGATGCCCAGCACGAAAACGACAATCTTCGCCCAGAGAAATTCCGGCTCGGTGCAGATCCGTCCCAGAAGCGGAAAGCACGTCCTCCAGACCCAGCGGAAAAAATCCACCGTGTAGCCCACGAGAACCATATTGGCTAGGGTTCCGAGACCGATGAGCCTGCGGTTGAAAATGATGACCAGAACGAAAAGGACTCCGTTCAGACAGAGCTGCCAAGTGCCGAGTGACCATCCCAGCCGCGTGGAGATGACCGTGTTCTGGAAAGTGTACGGGTCGGTTCCCCAGTCAACCTCAACCAAAAAAGAAAGGAAAAACCCCATCAGAAAAATGCCGATAATCATTATGAGGAATTTCTTTCCGAACTGAGGGACGAGCAGAGATTTAAATCTGTCTGACTTCATGTTTTCTTCCTTATAAATAATTCAAATTTATGATGAATTATAATACGATATGAGTCTTAAATCAAGGGTTCGGAAAAAATGCCTTTAAATTGCATTAAAATGTAAATATTTTTTCAATTCAACTTGATAAATCGCAGATGTTGATGTATCATTTAAGAGAGAGGTTATGCCATGGAAATTGAAAAAAAGAGACTTCCGAAGTCAGTTTTAATATGGATGATCGGTGTCGCCATTTCTCCGAATCTGTTTTACGTGCCGTTCTCAGTCTTCGTCGGTGCAATGACGCTCAAGGAGTCCCTTGAGTTTTTCGCATCCCCGCTGGTCTGGCTTCTCCTGATTTTTGAGACAGCCATACAGATAGCGGCCTTCATCTTCATAAACAAGCAGGTGGATAATGTGGACGGCAGCAAGGAGTCAACGGACCGCTTCAACAGCATTGTGAAGATTCTGGAAAAGCTCGTCATAGTGTTTCCGGTATTCTCGTTCTTCGCCACTCCCACCGCATTCTATTTTTTCACGAAGGCGCACGGACTGACATTCGCGGCTTTCAACGGCAAGTCCATCCTGCCCTACAGCCTCGTCATGTTCCCCGGAATAGCGTTCGAGACATCCCTTCTTTCATACATCAGGTTCATACAGACTTTCGAGCGCAACCTCACATGGCTTCCGTTTGAGAAGCAGCACACGACGATGAAACTCAACGAGCGCATTATGGTCGCCCTTTTATTCGCACTCGCGGGGGTTGTCCTCCTCGCACTCGCATGCGTCATGGTTCCGGCAAATCTCTCGCAGGAAAAAATCGGAGGCCTGATTCTGGGCAAGATGGTTCCCCTATGCGCATTCGGCAGCATAATGACGATGCTTGACATCTACCTGAACATAAACGACATCAGGAGCGGCATACTTGAGCTCAAGGATTTTACCGACGCTCTCTCCGCCAAGGACTACACGAAGCACAAGCTGGACATAATCCTCAGGTGCGAGCTCGGCGAGATGGTGAACGACCTGAACGAATTCCGCGATGACACGCAGCTGATTCTCAAGAGCTTCCAGGATTCGGCGAGACATTCGGAGGATTCTGCCGTGGAGCTGGAGAACAGCATGAATTCCGCGTCAAACAGCGTGAGCAACATAGTCAACTCAATCTCATCGGTCAAGCAGGAGATGGACAGCCAGTCTACGGGCGTTGCGGAGGCGAACTCATCCACCACACAAATCCTTGACAGAATCAGCCAGCTGAACGACAGCGTCTCGGAACAGGCATCCTGCGTGAACCAGTCATCCGCCGCGGTAGATGAGATGGTCGCAAACATCAGGAGCGTCACCCAGATTCTTGAGAAAAACACGGAGACAGTGAACAAGCTCGGAAACGCATCGGACCAGGGACGCAAATCGGTACAGAGCGCCGTACTCACAGCGGACGGAATCATACAGGAATCGGCTGGTCTCATGGAGGCGAGCAAAATCATCCAGACCATCGCAAGCCAGACAAACCTTCTCGCCATGAACGCGGCCATTGAGTCAGCGCACGCGGGTGAGGCAGGACGTGGATTCGCCGTTGTCGCGGATGAAATCAGGAAGCTGGCCGAGCAGTCCAACAACCAGGGAAAGGCAATCAACCAGAGCCTAAAGCAGCTCTCCGCATCAATCGCAAACGTCTCGGCGACCACAAAGGAAGTCCAGAAGAACTTCGAGGTAATCTACGACCTTGCGCAGACCGTGCGGAATCAGGAGAACGTGGTGATGGACGCAATGAGCGAACAGGCATCGGGAAACCAGCAGGTGCTTGAGGCCATGAAGCGCATCAACGACTCCACAACCGAAGTAAAGGACGGAGCGACGGAAATGCTTGCGGGCGGAAAACAGATTGCAAAGCAGATGAAGATTCTGACCGAGGCGAGCCACACGATTGACGAAAAGATGAACATAATGTCCGGCAACATAGAGCAGATTACGTCCGCGATGGAAGAGGTCTCAATCTCCACCTCACAGAACAGGGAGGACGTGCAGAACCTCTCCGAAAAGATGAAGGGATTCAAGCTGAGCTAAAAAGATAATGGCGGGAAGTTGACGCGGGCTCAGATTTTTATGCGGCCCTGAAAGCTTCTTGCCAAAGTCACTTTGTCAATGTACTCCAGGTCTCCGCCCACGGGAAGTCCGCTCGCAAGCCGGGTCACAGTGCAAGGAGCGTCCGATTCCGCAAGCAGATGCTGTATGTAGAGCGCGGTGGTGTCTCCCTCGACCGTAGGATTCGTCGCGATGATGACCTCACGGATTTCCCCGCCCCTCACTCTCTCCACAAGCGGCCTGATTCTGAGCTGGTCTGGCCCCACGCCGTCAAGAGGAGAGATTACGCCTCCAAGGACATGAAACAGCCCCCTGTACTCATTCGAATTCTCAATCGTGGAAACATCCTGAGGCTGCTCCACCACGCACAGAAGGGTCCTGTCCCGGCTCATGTCGGAACAGATTGGGCATGTCTCGCTTTCAGTCCAGGATCCGCAAATCACACACGGACGGATTTTGTCCTGCAATGTCGCTATCTGCCTTGCGAAACGGTCCATGAAGATTCGGTCGGCTTTCAGAAGATGATTCGCAATCCTCGCCGCTGATTTTTTTCCTATTCCCGGAAGCCTTGAAAAACTTTCGGTGATTTCATCCAGTGCGTTCATCAACCGAGTCCCGGTATGTTCATTCCCGCGAGCATGGGACCGAGCTTCGTCTTGATTTCTTCCTGCACGTTCTCCACCGCAGCATGATGAGCCGCCTTGATTAAATCCTGAAGCATGGGAACGTCACGGTTGTCCACGCAGATGGGATCAAGCACAAGATCCACCATCTCAAACTTTCCGTTGAGGGTCACAGTCACCATGTTTCCGCCGGATGAACCAGAGGCACGCACCTCGGCAAGCTGCTCCTGAGCGTTCTCAAGCTGTCCCTTCAAGTTCCCGATGTTCTTTATCATTTCAAATGGATTCATATTTTCCTCTTACTGTCCGATGAGTCTGCCACGGAAAATGTCCTTTATCATAGCGACATCCTCAGGAAGCACAATCTCCTCGTTCTGTTTTATCTCCTCTTTCAATGTAACAGAAAAAGCGATTTCTTGTCCATATACATTTGAAAGATATTTGCAAATCTTCGCGCTGCTCGTCCTCAGCCGTTTCAGGTCAAACTCAGTGGGAATCGTGCATGACACACCGGCTCCGTTTTTCACCCACACCGATGTTTTTGCGACCAGAGCCCCCACGAACGGATCCCTCTCGGAAAAATCATTTATAAGCGCGGCACGCACCTTATCAATGTCGGATGAGTCCACGGGTGCACTCGGAAGAATCTCCGTAACCGGCTCCACTTGATTTCCCGCATCAGAACTCACAGGCTTTGAATCCGTCTGAGTCTGTTTCACCGTCCCTCGGTTTTGAAGCGAGCGCATAAAATCACTCAGGTCAGGCGGCTCCTCACCCTCAGGCGCATCCTGATATTCCGACGCATCATCATCCGGTCCGGGCAAGGGCTCTTCCATGAAATTCTCTTCCGCAGAGAGATTCGGGATTGCTGAAGAATTTACAGGCGGTTCAGCTCCGCCATACTCAAAAGGGCGGTTTTCAGTTCCCTGTCCGTTTTGCGCACCCGCATTTATGGTCCTTGAAGGAGCAGCGTTCGTAAGCATGGGACGCACGGCATCAAGGGCACGCTTAACCTCCATCGGCGAAACGTAATCCTTGAGCCAGCACAATCTGCTCACGGCAAGCTCAAACTCATAGCGGGGACTCAGGGAGTAACGTATGTCGCGGTAGAGCTGCATGAAAATTGAAAGGGCTCGCTCAATCTGCACTCCGTTCCATGACGAGAGCACGTCCTTGCTGAACCTTTCCGCAGCCTGTCCCAGAAGGGATTCCTTCGTGATGCCGCTTTTTATGAGAAGAAGATTCCTGAGGTAGTCGGTGCAGTTCGTAATCAGCTGCTCGATTGAGACACCGTTCTGAAGATATTCGTCCAGCTTCACAAGGGCCGTGGATGAGTCGCCCGCAACGCAGAGACCAAAAAGCTCGTTCAGCCTGTCCACTCCCACAAGCCCGAGTTTGTCGCGGATTTTCTCATAGGTAATCTCACCGTCGCTGAATGCCGCAACCTGATCAAAGAGCGTGTAGCTGTCGCGCATACTTCCGGTGGACTCACGCGCAATCCAGTAAAGGGCCTCATCCTCCGCCTTGATTCCGATTTCCGACGCGGCAAGGGCAAGCTGCTCCTTCACCTTTTCAATGGGGACGAGACGGAAGTTGAACTGCTGGCACCGGCTCTTGATTGTGGCCGGGACCTTCTGGAGCTCGGTCGTGGCAAAAATGAAGATGACGTATGGCGGCGGCTCCTCAATTGTCTTGAGAAGGGCATTGAACGCGCTGTTTGAGAGCATGTGGACTTCATCGATTATGTAGATTTTGTACTTGCAGGAATTCGGAGGGAACATCACCTCGTCCTTAATCTGCCTGATGTCGTTTACGCTAGTGTTCGAGGCACCGTCTATCTCAATCACGTCCATGGAAGAGCCGGCTGTGATTTCCTTGCAGGCGGGACATTCTCCGCATGGCGTGGCGGTTGGGCCTTTCTCGCAGTTGAGTGCCTTTGCCAAAATGCGCGCGGTGGAAGTTTTTCCGCATCCCCGGGGACCTGAAAACAAATATGCGTGCGCAATCTTCTTTGATTCGATCGCGTTCTTCAATGTGGCGGCAACAAATTCCTGCCCGACAAGATTCTCAAAACTCTGCGGCCTTCGTCTGGTCGCCGTTACTTCATAAGCCATAACTCATCATACACGAAACCAAAAAAAATCGCAAGGGAGAGAAATGCCTGCAACCCCTTCTAACTTTCAACTCTCAAACTCGCCGTACTCGCAGCCAATGTGCCTTGCAACTATGTCGTCAATGAGGATTTTTTCACCTTTTTCCTTTTTGTAAAGCTTCACGGTGCCAGATCCGTTGCCTCCGTTCCAGAGTCTCTTGAACCTCTTGTGCCCGTCGGGATCCTCGTAGTTCACCCAGATCATGTCGGCTTTCCTGCACTTCACCTCGGTCTCCATTACGGCCTCGCGGTTTTCCTGCATCACGTGCCAGATGATTTCGCTCTCAGTCTCCTCCGATGAAAACTTGGTCTTTGTGCGCGTCCAGAATTTGCTGAAATTGAATTCGTAGGGATGTCCCTCGTACCAGAATGCGGAAAGGAGCTTCCGGTTCAGAGGGATTCCAAACACCTTGGGTCTTCCGCCGCCTATGTCGAAAACGGAATTGTTCAGCCGCTTGCTTGTCTTACGGCTCACAAGGTCGCAGGATGAGAGCCACACCCATGGACTCGTGAATCCGCATCCCCAGTTTTTGTCGGAGTAGCCGAAAGAGTACTCGCCCCTCGCCGTGTAGGACTGTCCGTTCAAAACAATGGAACCCGTCACGTTCGTCTTCATTCCCTCGGCGTGCCAGTACATCTCGAAAGCCTTGAGCGCACGGAAGATTTTTCCCGCACCATAGCCCACGTTGAATGCGACTTTTTTATTCAGCCTCAGGTTCCATTTCATCTCGCCTGCATCGCTCATGTATGCGGGAACTTTTGCCTGTGATTGCCTTACGGAAACGGATCCCCTCAGCTCTGTGTCGCTCGCAAAACATTCGGCGGCCTTTACGGAATATGGGGCCCCTTCGCTCACGGTGACATCCTTCCATGCGAAAAATCTGTGGAGCTGGACCTTGTTCTTTCCCCAGCACCCGGCCTTCACCATGAGATACGACGGACGTTTTTTCTCCTCCTGATTTTCGGGAAACTGACCGAGGACAGGTCTTGGACTCTCTCCTGCAAGCGCGGGATTGCAAAGAAAGAACTCAATGAAAAAAGGAACCTCCTCGCCCGTCGCATCATTGACCGCAGTAAACGAGTGCCACCACCAGTCATATCCCCTGCGAGCGAATTTACCCGTGAGCATGAATGCGTTTCGTGCCGGGTCCTTTTTGTTGAAGCCGTTTTTGTCCTTGGTCCTCATCTGCAACTCCTCTTGCTGAAAAATCTGATTATACATCTGATTATAAATCGGAAAAGGGATTTTGTCATCCGGAAAAAAAATTGAAAACAAGGCTTGCTTATCATACACCTGAAAAATCGCCAAAACCAAATTATCAGATGAAACCTTGATTTTTACTCAATTTTTTTATAGTGAAAATATCATAAATAAATCAAAAAAAATATTTTTCTCGTAAACTTCTCTCAAATTTGGTGCGAATTTTGAAGATTTACGGCTATTAATATATTAAGGAGGAATTCAAATGAGTTCTACATCACCAAACAGAGAGTACAAAGACAGGCTGTTCAAAGCAATCTTCGGACGTAACACGGCAGAAAGCAAGAGATGGAGATTAGATTTATACAACGCTTTGAACGGCACGAGCTATACCAATCCAGACGCATTGCAATTAAACACTATTGAAAATGTAATTTACATCACCATGCATAATGACATCTCTTTTCTGATTGATGATCAGATGTGTCTTTACGAGCAGCAGTCAACCTTGAACAGAAATATGCCTCTGAGAGGTTTGCTATATTTCTCGCAACTTTATCAAAAATATCTTGCGGACAACGAAATGGACCCAAATCGTAACACAAGGATAGAAATTCCAACTCCAAACTTTATTGTATTATATAATGGTCCGTGCAAAACCGATGATGAATTTGAGATACGTCTGTCAGACTCATTCAAAACACCATGTAAGATCGGTGCTTATGAATGGACAGCTTATTTCAAAAATATCAACGAAAACCACTGCAAGGGACTTCAAAAAAAATGCAAGGCATTGTATGATTATTCTAGATTCGTAGCAAAGGTCCGCACCAACACTGAAAAGGGAATGGGAAAAGAAAAGTCCATCAATGTGGCTGTGGATGACGCGATAAAGGAAAATCTTCTGGACGGATTTTTCAAGCGGCAGAAAGCGGAGGTAATCGGAATGATTTTGGAGGAATTCAACGAGGAAATTTACAAGAAAAATATCCGCGAGGAAGGGTATGATGAAGGTTACAGCAACGGAATAAATGCAGGACAGCGACAAAAATCCTTCGAGGTCGCAGAGAATATGCTTCGAAAAGGAATACCGCAGGAAACGATTTCTGAGTGCACCGGTCTTTCGGTGGAACAAGTCAAGGAAATCGCACGGTCAGTTTCCGCCGGCACACCCACGTCTCACTTCTCCGCGTAATAATCCAGAACCTTCCTTGCGAAAAGATATGCGTTCTTTACGTCGGAGTTGCCATCAAAATATTGCTTGCGGTAGAGCATCCTGCCGTCAAAGAAATCCTTCACTTCCTGCAGGGTCTTTTTCTTTACGAGCGGAGAGGAGACAAGCTTTGTGTAGACCGAGAGCATGACGGCAAAATCATGCAGCAGGGGAACCTTAAGACAGTTTGTGATAACGCCGTTACCAATCCCAAGCTTCGCCCCCAGCAGCTCGAAGTTTATTCCGATGTCCTGCTTAAATCCCTGCACAGGAGTGAATGAGACAAGCATGCAGACATTGTGGGCACAGGCGTTTCTGAGTCGTCGCACGGATTCAAAATGTTTCGTATACTCGCTCTCAAGGCGGAAGAATTCATAATAAAAACCATAGAAGCAGATAAAATCCCCGAAGCCTATCATCTCCACGAAATTCCACACGGCGGGAGACTCAAGGTATTTGTCAAAATTTTTGCCGCCATAATTTGAAATCCGGATGAACTTGGCAAGCTCCTCCTTAATCTTCGGGCGGGTCTCCAGAAATTTCTCCACCACCTCATATCCGTCGTCAGCGGGATTGTTCTGGCACTCATTCACAATCCTCACTTTGAGCGAGTGCTCCAAGTCTATCGTCATTTTGAAAAGATACTTCCTCAAAAACATGTCGATCGTGGAAATCTCAACAAGATGACCAAAATCAAGCCCGATGTATTTTCCATTTCTAGTCTGGTCAGGGCAGATTGAGCAATACTGTTTCAGGCGGAAAAAGAAATTGTGGCCCTCAAGGAATTCCCTTGCCTTTTCCTCGTCCATCAGATTGAACGTGATTCCAAGTTTGTCCTTGCAGTATTCAATCACCTGCGGGACCGTAAGCTTCGGCGGTTTTGCGGACGGAACATTTTTCTTCGGCATGGAATCCTCCCTGTAAAATTTCCTGCTGATTTTCTGCCTTCCATTATATCACAAAAATACCGCAATGTCATTTTTATCCAAATAAAAAAACACCGGCAGAAAAATCCACCGGTGCTGTCTCTAAGTTTTTTCAAACTTACCTAAACTGATTTTGTCAGCTTAGATTCTGAAAAGCAGATCCTCGTAACTCGGGAAGGGCTTGTACTCCTCACCCAGAAGCGACTCAATCTGATCGGCTACCGCACGTGCCTCCGCCATCGCAGGAAGAACCGTATTTGCGTAAGCCTTTGCCTCGCTCATGTAATCGGAACACTGCTTTGCGGCAAGATGCTTCTGATTCAGCTCGTCGGTCTTGGCTGCAAGCTCGTCTGTAAGCACGTCGAGAGTCTTGAGCAATGAGGTCTCGGCCTTGCACTTCGCGTCGGGAACCACGGATTTCAAATCGATCGCGGTTTTGCTCACGGCCTGCATGTACTTGAATGAAGCCGGGAGTATGTCCTTGTTGATCATCTCAAGCATGGTCTGCACTTCGATGTTCAGGACCTGGCAATATTTTTCCAGCTTGATTTCGTAGTGGCTCTCAAGCTCCGTCTTGTTGTAGATTCCGAGATCCATGAACATCTTGATGTTTTTCGGATCCATATAATGCTCCATGGCCTCGGGAAGATTTCGCAGATTCAAAAGTCCGCGTCTCTCAGCCTCAGTGACCCAGCTAGCATCATAGCCGTTTCCGTTGAAGATGATTCTCCAGTGCGCGTTCAACTCACGCTTGATCAAATCTCCAAGAGCCTTGTCAAAATCAGCAGCTCCCTCAAGCTCATCCGCAAATCCCTTGAGCACGTAAGCGACGATTGAGTCAAGAACCGTGTTCGGACCTGAGATGGAAAGCGATGATCCTACCGAGCGGAACTCGAATCTGTTTCCGGTAAACGCAAATGGCGAAGTACGGTTTCTGTCGGTTGAATCCTTCGGAATCGGAGGAAGAGCGTCAACACCAAGGGTCATTTTTTTCTTCGTGACCTCATCATAGTGGGTTCCGTTTTTGATTGACTCAAGGACAGCCTGAAGCTCCTCTCCCATGAAGATTGAGATGATTGCTGGCGGCGCCTCGTTAGCTCCAAGACGATGATCGTTGCTTGCAGACGCGACGGAAATCCTGAGGAGGTCCTGATACTCATCCACGGCTTTTACGACTGCGGTTACGAAGAGAATGAACTGTGCGTTCTTTGCGGGAGTGTCACCCGGATCAAAGATATTCTCACCCTCGTTGGTCGCCATGCTCCAGTTGTTGTGCTTTCCGCTTCCGTTCAATCCCGCGAATGGTTTCTCGTGGAGAAGGCAGACAAGACCGTGGCGGCGGGCGACTTTTTTCATCACTTCCATCGTGAGCTGGTTCTGGTCAGCGGCAATGTTCGTGGTGGAGAAAATCGGGGCCATCTCGTGCTGTGCAGGTGCGACCTCGTTGTGCTCTGTCTTTGACGTGATTCCGTATTTCCAGAGAGTCTCGTTCAAGTCCTCCATGTACTCCACGATTCTTGCTTTGAGGGCCGCGAAATACTGGTCATCCATTTCCTGACCCTTGCTTGGTTTTGCACCGAAGAGAGTGCGTCCCGTCATGCGGAGGTCTTTTCTCTGATTGTAGAGTTTTTCATCAACGATAAAATACTCCTGCTCAGGTCCCACGGTTGTGGCAATGTGTGTCGCCGTAGTGTTTCCGAAAAGACGCAGGATTCTAAGTCCCTGTTTGTTGAGTGCCTCCATTGAGCGGAGAAGCGGAGTTTTTTTATCAAGTGCCTCACCCGTGTAAGAACAGAAAGCTGTTGGAATGCAGAGAGTGTGCTCCTTTACAAAAGGATAGACCGTCGGATCCCAGACCGTATAACCCCGAGCCTCAAAAGTCGCGCGTGTTCCTCCGGACGGAAATGACGATGCGTCGGGCTCACCCTTCACAAGCTCCTTTCCGCTGAATGTCATAATCACAGAGCCGTCGTCCGTGGGATTGATGAAGCTGTCGTGTTTTTCCGCGGTGATTCCCGTAAGAGGCTGGAACCAGTGGGCGAAGTGAGTGGCTCCCTTTTCAATGGCCCATTCCTTCATGGCGTGCGCCACCTGATTCGCCACATCCAGATTCAGAGCCTCCCCATTGTCCAAAGTGCGTTTCAAAGCCTTGAACGTTTCTTTTGGAAGACGCTCCTTCATAACGTGCTGATTGAACACATTCGAGCCGAACAGTTCCGGAACATTTATTACAGCCATACTTTCCTCCTGGCCGCCAGCGAAAGATTTTCGGAGGCAACATTTGATTTGAAAATAAAAAAAAGGCGCTGTGAATCCGTAGTTAAAAAAATACAGTTCACATCGCCTTTGATGTATATCTGAAATCTAGCACTATTGAAAAAAAATGTCAATAGCCCGGAAAAATATTTTTAAATTTTGATTTTGACCAAAAATCTTCTTCCTGCTCAAAATCATTCCGTTTCAAAATCACCCGGATTGAAAAGCCCGTCCGTGAGATTCGCCGCAAGATTCAAGACCTCGTCCCTCGCCTCCGTCCTGAAAAGATCCCTGTAGTCAAAGAGAGCGAAACCGGAGACCGCCTCATCATTCTCGAGTCTTTGGATCTGACGTGAGATGACATCATCATGGGAAAGCCACTCGCTCGTCTCATTATTGTCCGCGACATTCGTTCCGGCCCTGTACAATGCAAGACCCGCATTCAGGCTTACGGACTCATGCCGTGGAAGGGAAAGCCACGAAGCAAGGACGTTCTCAAACGCGTATGGACTTTCCGTTCCGTTTCTGTTTTTCAGCTCAAAGCCCCAATAAAGCTGCGGCAGGATAAAATCAATGTAGCCGCCTTCCTCAAGCCATTTGTCAACATCGGTAAAATACTGAAAGTCACTCCTCAGGTTCGAAAGATTTCCCGCGGGACTGATTCCGAAGAGAACATACTCCTTTTCACCGTGGACAGCCTGATAGACCGACGAGACCAGGTCGCTCACATTCTTGCGCCGCCAGTCACTTATGTCCAGCTCGCTCCCGCTGATCTCATACTCATATTTGTCGAAGCAGGTGTCCTCGTCGCCGTCATCAACCGTGGGATAAAAATAATCGTCGAACTGCACGCCGTCCACATCGTAATTCCGCACGAACTCACGCACGCACTCCGCAATCAGCGTCCTGACTTCGGGAACCGCCGGGTTCAGATAATACTGTCCCTTGTGGTAAAGAATCCTGCGATCTCCGTCTCCGGAATTCATCCACCCGTAAATCAGGGAATCCTCCGGGAAAGAATCCTGACGCACACCGCCCCCCGTCACACGGTAGGGATTGAACCATGCGTGCACGACGATATTCTTTTTGTGCGCCTCCTCGATCATGATTTCATACGCGTCAAAATCCAGGGGCTCACCTCCGGCCGTGGTAAGGAATTTGGACTGAGTGAACACTGATGATTTTTGATAGTAGGAATCCGAGTGGCTGTGAGCGTGCAAAATCAATGTGTTGAGCCCGAGCGATGAAATTTTTTCCATCATCTTAGAAACTTCCCTCGTAAAATCCTCGCAATTATCCGGGAGCGCCGCCCAGTCAAAATATGAGAACCAGACAGCGCGCATGTTTTTCTTCCGCATTGTGTCCGTCCAGTTCATAATGCCATAATTTTTCTCAAGGCAGACACTATCACCGGATGAAAGACTCTCCAGATTGATTTCCACCGGCAAAAATCCCGAGGGAGAAAAAGCGTCATGGTTGCATCCGAAAATCGCTTTCAGCGCTGAGGGAATCGCGATGTTGTTCTCAAGGGATGAGCTTGTTCCGTAGCAGAGAAGGACGGAATCAGAAAGCTCGTACAACTCGGATGAAAGGGGGAGACCGCACTGCACGGTAACTCTAACATCGCTGCTCATAAAAAGATTTTTCAAGAACACGCCCGGAGTTGATTTGCTGACACAGACAAGATAATCGAAGTGCCCGCGTATTTTCGATGCGGCGGTAAAATCAGCGAGCCTGAAAGAGAGTTTCGTTCCGCGGATTTTTCTGATCTGTCTGACGGCCTCATTCACGGATTTTTTTTCCTCGGGCGGATAGACAACCAGGACTTTTTTCCTTGAAGCAAGGCTGATCGGGAAAAAACCTCTTTTATTTTTTATGAGCGTCAGACCGGACGAGCAGATTGTGTCAAGGATTTTATCGTCGTCCTTTTTGTCGGATGCCACGGATGGATTTTTTCTCATCGCAATGTTTTTCATAACGGCATCGTCAATCAATGTCGCGACCTCAGGGTTTTCCTCCGCATACTCCGAAAGTTTTTTTACGACCGATGAAAAATTTTCTACACCTGACTCATCGAGGAAAAAATCTTCCACAAGAAAAATATCCGCACCTTTTTTCAATCCATCGGTAAAATCGGAAATGAGATTCTCATCGTCGGAAATTGTAAGTGTATGGAAGGAAAGCGAGTCTCCGGCATGCCAGAGTTTTTCAGAGAATGTCCGTCGCAGGGAAAGATTCAGGTTCACGTCATCGCAAAAGTTCTCTTCCTGTGGATCGGGCAGAAGAAGATTTATGCCGAGATCGGAATATTTTTTTCCAAGCAGAGAGGCGTAAAGGCCCGCATTATATTTGCTTCCGCTCGCACCGACAAGCAAGGGATCTGGAAGAACGGCACCCATCTCCGTGAGGACGGAGCTTTTCCCAAAACATGAGACAAAAGGAAGTAGAGTGGAACCAGATGCGGGAACAGAAAAAACAAATTTTCTTTTAAGAGCGGAAATCATTTCAGAAATCCGAGTGCTGTTTTTGAACAAAGTTTCTGAGAGCATGAATCCACCCGGAAACACGGCAGCGCTTTTTTCAGAATCAAAGACAGGACTTTCGGAACTCTCAATTACGGGCATGAAAAGCAGGGAGATTTTTTCCTCCGTGCTAAGAGCGTCCACAGTCTCCATGCCAGGCTCTGGACTTTCAACATTTTTTTCATCATTCAGATTCACCATCGAATTTGAATCGTGAGAGTTACATGGAAAAATTACGATGGCAAGCAAAAGAAGGGGGACTAAAAATCTGCTTGAAAATTTCTCGGTATTGATTTTAAAACTTAAACGCATAAAAGACAATACCATAAATTTTCCGCATATTCAATCCCCTCGTCAAACAGAGCTTCAAATCAGAATGAGACGGAAGAAAGTTTGCCGTCCTTGTAAATCAGATTTGCAGTTTTGCGCACGTCATCAGAAACGGTGAGTCCGCAGTCGGCGATGGTGTCCAAGTCAAGAAGGAAATCGGTCTCGGACGGGTCGGTCATAAACACAACAGGAATGTCGGCGGGCTTCTCTCCCTTCATGCATCTTTCGACAATCTTCGCGGTGGCGAGTCCTGACTTGTAATAGTTGAATCCCTTTGCGAATGCGATTCCACCGGACTGTGCGCCCGTGACATCGGCTGAGTAAATGGGCTTGTGGGCCTTGTTGAAGACTCCGACCAATGCCGAGAGAGCGCTGAACACAGTGTTGTCCGTCGTGAGGTAGATTCCGTCCACAAGATTTACGATTGCCTCCGCGGCCTGCTTCACCTCATCTGATTTCGTGATGCTCTGCTCCACAAGCTCAATGCCCTCCGCAGCACAAGCCGCCCTCACCTCTGCGAGTGAAGAGATTGAGTTGTCCTCGTTGCTCGTGTAGATGTAGCCGAGGGTCTTGATTCCGGCAAGCTCCTTGAAGAAACGGATGTCGCCAGCAGTGGGAACAGCGTCGCTAAGCCCTGTGACGTTGTTTTTTCCCGAGCTCACGTTGTCAACAAGTCCTGCATTCACGGGATCCGTCACGCAGCTGAAAATGACCGGTATGTTTGTGATTGTGTTCGCAAGAGCAATGGCAGTGGGCGTCGCAATGCCGATGGCGTAATCAACTCCCTCGCTCTTGAAAAGGGTCGCAATCTGGGTCGCAGTTCCCATGTCTCCGTTGGCGTTCTGCAAATCATACTCAACCTTGATTCCGTCCGCCGCAAGCTGATCCTGAATTCCCTTCTCAATGTCGTCGAGCGCGGGATGCTGCTGGATTTTTGAAATGCCGATTTTGTAGACCTTCTCGCCGCCGGAAGCCGCACCGGATTTTTTCGTGCATGACATGAACTGCATGGATGCCAAAGCCAAAATAGAAAGTCCAAAAATAATTCTTTTCATTTTTTCCTCCATAGAAAGGCGTGAATCCCCGGGTAAAAATCAACGCATGACGGGATTCAAATCGCGTGTCATTAAGTTACTACAAAAAGAAACATTTGTCAAGCGGTTTTGATTATTTCTAATCTCTTGAAAACCCTTTTTAATTCAAGATACTCAAAAAGTTCGTCAAGACCTGAACTGTAAGGCTGATGTTTGAATCAGTCAGAAAACGTTTCGGGCTTACAAAGAGGAAAATAAGCAGATGTCTTGGGATGGCCAGGTCAACACTGCGCTACAAAAGGAAGCCGGATGACGACCTCCTGATTGTTTCAGAAATGAAGGCAATCTAGGTAGAAAACCTAATTTAAATTCTGGTCGAATTTAGGGGTTAAACCAGCACCAAATTCTGGATGAGTGTACTTACAGACATCAAGAACCGCGGCGTTGAACAATGTCCATCAAAGACTGGGGACTGACAGTTAATCAGTTTGCAATATTATTTGACGGGTGTGTTTCCGGCTTTAATTAACCCCTGCCATTTACACAGAATTTATGACAGGGTCTAATTTGAGGGGTGTAAGATGAGATTTTTGGTCATTTTCTCTTGTCACTTTTTGGCTTTTTTTTCCTGTCACGGAATGGTCAAAATCGCCTGGCACTAACATGGTTCTTCGCACGGCCTATCTCTCAAAGGATAAAAGCAGAAAGAGCCTTGTTGAGACGATCAGCAATGTTGTGACTGTAAGTGCATAGCAAGTCCGAATTTGCATTGCATTTTAGGGCTCCTCTTGGGGAGCCCATGTTCCCACAAATTGCTATTTGTGGGAAACAGACGAAAACTCTTTAACAACAGTATTTTTGCCACAAAGTAGGAAAATCTTTTAAGTCATCAACAGTAAGAGAAACCGAGCCTCTTCCCTTTATGGATATAATTAATTTAGCAAGTGCGATATTGTGTTCCCAGAAGAAATATTTATTTCCGGGTTTTTCAAAACCTGGCATAAAACAAAAATGCTCTCCCAATGACATATACACATCCCAGTTCGAACAAATAGAGTCGCCTAAACGTTTGGAATATTCTTTATCAGCATACCAAAACTGCAGTGGAGAATTTGTAACCAAAGCCGATAATTGGCACCAGTGGCTTTCCAAAGATACTTTTTTAAACCATTGAGCAATTTCGCCGTTTTTGTCTTCCTCAAATGTTAGATAGATTGAAAAAATGCTTGGAAAATAAGCATTTGTATGTTTCCGGCTCATGTAGTCATCGGACAAGCTTATGACATAACCTTCATGAACAGACGGTTCTTCAACATCTTGATTTAATTCATCATACAAGTGCTGTATCTTTTCTAAACTCTTCTTTTTGGAGCGAATTGATCTAAATTTCTTTTCGACATCACTAAATTTTCCATAAAAAGCTTTGGGAATGAACATATCGACCTCTCTAACAATTAAGAAAATGCTCCCGTTGGGAGTAGAATAATACCAAAAAAAATCATCAAAGCCCACAATCCAGGATTTTGTTCCATTTCTGCATTGCAATTCGGATTTAACTTAGGCTTATTCATGATAGTCTTCGAATACAAAATAACCCCTGGTTCAGGACTCCAATATCGTACAAATTTTTTTCCTAGCCAAAAACTACCATTCGTACCGGGATCATCAGAATTGCCCGCATGCACATCTGATTTTCCAAATTTATTTGCCATCAATATATATGTAATTAACTGAGCTTTAGCTGTATGGGCACCTTGTTCGACAGGTTTTATTTCATACATATCACCTGTTGTTGTATTCCAAATATCTGGACGAATCCCCAAATCTGATCTTCCAAGTCCTTTGTCAACAATATTTAACTCATATAAAGTGGTTGACATAGCCTTATTTACATAGACATCATCATCAGTATGTTGATCAAGATAGTTCAAGAAAATACGTGCATGTATCACTTTTCCATCTTCTGCAGCCTCAATTTCCATACCATCTGGATCCACATACCTCACCGGATTGTTTGCGGTGTATGCATACAAATCGCCATTGATGTGATTATAGATGCCTCCCATGCCGGGTAAATTCTGGTTATGTTTGCGAGCTTCATCGCTAACCGGAGCTTGCGGTATGTACTCTCCCAGAGCCGGATCCACGCTGATCCAGCGGCTATATTTGGGGTCAAGGTACCGTGCACCCATATATATATTTCCTTGAGGTGCATTAAGTTGTGGTGTTTTTTGAACGCGGGAATTTTGAGAAAAGATTTCGCCGAGATGTGAAAAATCTCGTTTTGAAAATTCCTTTGTAGACAGTTCTATATTAGAAATAAACGAATATTTTGTTAGAAATAAAACTAATTCTACGAACGTGTTTATGTCTTCATCGAGGAACTTTGACTTGTTTATTGTCATCAATAGGATGAGGAAATTCTTATTTTTCAATATTTGTGTTCTGTCCAACTTTTTCAACTGCAACATTTTTTCTTACCTAAAGTTTTTTTTATCAACAATACAATATTAAAAAGAAAAAATAAAAAAAAGGAGATAATATACACTAATAGGGATAAATTCTTAGTATAAACAATAGTTTCATGTATTGAACATCCATCAGATTGTATATCAAAAAGTAAACCTATTAGAAACAAACATATAAGCAGGTAAAAAGAAATTTCAAGGATTGTGATTTTTTTCTTAATAAAAACTATCTGAATGATTAAGACAATCAGAAAAACTATTTTGCCAAATTCGATTACGACATTATCATTTGCCATTGAATCTTGATATTCAGTACAGTATTGTATAGAATATTTTGTACTACCGTGACAAACAAGTCCATCGGTTTTCGAAAAAAAACTTGAAGAAATTATTAATAATATTGATAATATAAGCAGGACAAATCGTTTCATGATAAATACTCCTAATGACACGTTGGTATAAAGATGCCCTTTACATTTGTGGGCCACTCATTATTTCTTTGAGAATCTGGTATAGGATTTATTTCTCCTCTTAATGCATCTTTTATTGCTTCTTGAAAATCATTGCTTCTTTTATAAACATCAGATTTAGGTACAAAATCATTATTTATAAATTTTTTATAATTGTTGTATCCCATATTATGTGCATAACCGGCTTTTGCTCCAGTTAACTTAAAACCCAATTTTAATTCATTATCTTTAATATTTATTGCTATCAAAGCAATGGACTGTTTATCTTTCATTAAGGTTTTATATACATATTCTTTACTACCGGGTTTTGATAAATCAATACCTAATAATTCTGCTGCTCTAGAAAGTTGCATTTCTGCTAAGCCATAACTTCGATAAGCAGGACTAGTATCATTTACACCACCATCGATTATGTATGCAATTTCATCTTTTGCATCCGCAAATATCCCGTTAACTTTCTCTTGGAAAATAACAGAAGCAATCCCGACGGGATCTACATCATAATATCCTGCAACACTATTTATTGTGTCTCGATACTTTGCAATTAATTTCAAAACCGATTTCGTCGATAATCCATCCGGATCCACATACCTAACCGGATTGTTGCCCGCGTAGTGATACAAGTTTCCGTTAACCGAATTGTAGATACCTCCCATTCCCGGCAGCTTATCAGCCTCATCCGACTTCCCTGCACCCGGAATATACTCGGCCAATGCCGGATCCACGCTGATCCAGCGGCTGTACTTGGGGTCAAGGTACCGTGCACCCATATATATATTTCCTTGAGGGACATTAAGTTGGGGTGTTTTTAAGCCGCGGGAATTTTGGGTTTTTGATGCGTTATTTAACAAAAATGGGTAGCGGAGGAGGAAGAGAAATAAGTCGGTAACGAAGCCCTGTCGTGTACTCTGTTCTGATGTTGTTACGAGCAGGGAGATGAGAAATCTTTTGTCTTTCGGTTTCATTGCTTTGCTGTTCATTTTAGCTTATTTTATAGATACAAAAACTTGAATCAAATTTTATTCATCCCAGTCTATTCCGAAAATTTCTGATGTATAAAAGACATATTCATTTTTTTCCTCTTTATGCTTTGTAATGATTGTCTTCAGCTTTTCAGCTTCGGACTTGCTCATTTCCTCTTTATGAAACGCATACATATAGCACATACACCACATATCCTCGCGTTCAAGCCCATATTTGAGCCACTCAGAACATTTTTTACTATCTCCTACACACTCATAATGCCTGTAAAGATTCTGAATGTAGCATGTATATCCTTTTGAGATTGATTCTTCAAATCCAGCAATCTCATCTTCTTTTAGTATTCGTCCGGATGACGCTCCTACGATAGTTGATACCCTTGTACTCTTATTGCTTGCTACTCCAGATTTTCCTTGAGCACTCAAATTCGATATGGACAGACAAACCAAAAAAGTAAAAACAAGTATTTTCATAATTTATTCTCCTATATAACACTTCCACATCCGGCTTTTACCATTTTCCTTTTCTATTTCATAGCTTCCATCAGCGTTAACTGTAATAGCATACTCTGCCGCCCATACTACAGCTCCTTTTCCAAGTGCATTTGAAAGTTTTTGTGCATATGAATTATCACCGCGACCTATAAAACAACTTACCAACAAAACTTCTTGTCCTTCTCTATAATTCGGATGATTAAGTATTGCTCCAGCTAAGGCTTTTGGACCTATATCCGCATTTATGTCTTTACTTAATAAAGCTGTCTTTCCTTTGACTTCATTTTCATTTATTTATCCTCGCCCTTAATTTCTTTTTCTTTGCCTTATTAAGTACTCTCTCATCATTAAAATCACAAATATCAAATACCAGATATCTGTTTGCACTTAACTTGTAATATCTTGGCTCGCTTAAATCTTTTTTCTGATATTCAGTCTGATATCCTCTTGAATCGTCATACATTATATAGTCTTGAAGAGAGTCAAGATATTCTATGAATTCCAGAATCTCTTCGTAATGAACTATTATATCTTCTATTCCTAGAATTTTAAAATCTAGATATTTTTCCAAATATGTAAAATAAATTCCAAATTCATATTTTATATTTTTTCCGTTTACATCGATTCCACAATACAGTTTATAATCATCTAGCATAAAGAGCATCAGTTTATTGGGTCTTTTTGAAAATGCATGCTTTATACTGAAATGCCGTCCGTCTTTCATTGTAATTTCGACTATCGGATCAAACACAATTTTTCCAATGTCATCTACGTATTTTATGGACTGAATATCATAGTCTCTCACGAGTTTTGCAAATCGCTTGTCATTAGTAAAATCTCTGTCTTCTGCAGATATAGTTGCAATAAATAAAAATAAGAAAAAAATCTTCAACGGGGCTCTTTTCATTTCTTATTCCTCACTTTCTTTTGCAGCCTTTCTGCTTTCTGCTTCCATATTTACTTCGTCACTAATTTCTTTCCATGAATTTGAAAGCTCTTTTGAGCCATCATCGATAGGATGCAGTTTTACAAAATCTGGCTTTTGACCATGATCACTAAAATCTTTTGATGTAAATTCTTTGTTACCTTTCCACCATTCTACTGGAAATTTTTTGTCGTAAAATTTGTTATAATCTTTATCTTTTTCTTTGGGTGCAAAAAAATTCCATATTCCTTTTATGATGTTTGTAAAGAAATCTAAAAGTCCGCTGCCGGAGAATTTGTATTTGTTGTTCTTTGACGTTACAGTTACATTAGCAAAGGTGTTACATTTGTATGTTGTTCCTTCTGGAAGTAAAATTCCGTCCTGCCTCCCTACATATTCGTCTCCCGGCTCCAAGACAATATAATATCCATGCTCCGTCCGCACAGTAATAGGCACGTTAGTATTATTTTTGACGTTTCTTCCATCCGGGTCCATATAGCGTACCGGGTTGTTCCCGGCGTAGTGGTACAAATCGCCATTGATGTGATTATAGATGCCTCCCATGCCGGGCAAATTACCTGCATTTTCCGAGTTTCCTTTTCCTGCGGCAGGTATGTACTCACCTAAAGCCGGATCCACGCTGATCCACCGTGAGTACTTGGGGTCAAGGTACCGTGCACCCATATATATATTTCCTTGAGGGACATTAAGTTGGGGTGTTTTTTGAATGCAGGAATTTTGGGGTTTGGACGTGTCATTTAGAAGGAAGAAATAGTGCAGGAGGAAGAGATATAGGTCGGCAAAATTTTCCGATTGCGTGTTCTGCTCTGATGTGGTTAGGAGCAGAAGATTGAGGATATTTGCTTTTTTCATGTTCGGTATTCTTATGTTCATTTTCTTGTTCTATATATATCCTGCTCCATTCTTTATTTATCCATATCTATATAGAAATGCTTTTCATTATCTTTTTGAATTTTATCAAAAACCTCGGGGAATTCTTTCCAAGCCCATTCAGTTAATTCTGAAGATGAAAAAGCTTTTTCGGCAATATTTTTTCCATTTTTATAAAAATCACATTCTAAAATTGCTACTCCCTTTACATACAAAAGATTATAAAAGGAAATATTCATTTTGAAATAATCATCATCCCTGCTTTCTATGATACTTATATATGCATATGGCACATTATGGCCTGTCGCATATACTGGACTTGCATCTCTTATATATCCTGCAAGTTCTTTCATATCCGTATTTTCAGGATTAAAATTACATCTGTGTGTTTCAAAGCGACATCGCATTAAAAAGTCACCTGTAATGCTTTCTTTTATTTTTAGTAACTCTTGCTGCCCTTTTATAAATTCTTCACTAGGAGGACGGTTTGAGACCCATAAGAAAAATATTGTCATAACAATGGCAATTATGACTCCCACATCTTTCGGCATTATGTGACCTTTTATTTTTTCAAAAAAATTATTTTTCATCATTCGCATATCCTACTCAGTTGCCTTTAACTCCGAATGCTTGTCAGACAATAATTTACGCGGAATATGTAATGGAGATTCTTTATATAATTTGGTTGCCTCAAATTCCTCCTGATATTCAGTCCAATCTTGCTTAGGCAATTTATAAACTTGATATTGGATTCCAGCATTCGGCACACCGAGTCCACCAGGTATAAATAAATCATAAAGGTTAAAACTCAGGGAGTAATTAATTCCTATCCAGCAATTGTCTACGTCTATTCCTTTTTTTGGATCAACTCCAACCACCATAGCATTTGAGACTGACAATCCTGCAACATCAGTGTCTGAAAGGGGAGCGTATGCAGGGTTTGAAAAAGAGGCAAAAATTCCGGTATAAGATTTTTTAACATCGTCCTTCGTTGCATTTTCCGGAAAAAACTTTACATATTTCGTAAATCCTCCAGAGGCTCCAAAATAAAAATTTACGCCGTAAGAATCGGTGCACAATATGTCATAGGTTTGTGAAAAACTTTCATGAGTTGTTAAATTAAAGAATTTAACGCGAGCTTTTCCAACCATATAGGTTTCTCCGTTGCTTGCCATCCGAACGTCCCCACCTAACATACCAATCCACTCTGTTGCCAACCAAATATCATTTCCATCCGGATCCACATACCTCAATGGATTGTTCCCCGCATAATGGAACAGATTTAAGTTAACACTATTAAACACCCCACCCATTCCGGGGAGATTCTGATTATGCTTTTTCGCCTCATTATTAATCGGCGCACGTGGAATGTATTCCCCCAGAGCCGGATCCACGCTGATCCAGCGGCTGTACTTGGGGTCCAGGTACCGTGCACCCATATATATATTTCCTTGAGGTGTTGGAAATTGGGATGATTTTACAGCGCAGGAATTTTGGGGTTCGGATGTGTCATTCAGAAAGAATGAGTAGCGGAGGAGGAAAAGAGCCAGTTCAGCAATGAGACCCTGTCGTGTACTCTGTTCCGATGTTGTTATGAGCAGAAGTGGATGAGTAAGTCTTATTTTTTTCGTCTGTTTGTTTTCGCTATTCATCATTGCCCTTGGTTATTATAACTGCTAGTTATGAGTTCAACTTCATAAGTCCTAATTGCGCATATATAAATCCGATTATGCCAAAAACTAATGCAATTGAATAAACTATTACTAAAAGCAAAAATTGTTTTTCACTTCTAGAATCTTTTTTGTTTTTTACCCCCTTTCTAATCTTTATATATTTTATGAAATAGTATATAAAAAGACAAAGAAATATAATGACACCTATAAAGGCCGGCCAGAAAATATGTGTTTTTTCAGAAATCTCAACCAGACTTAAAATTTGATTTCCAAATATCTTATTCCAAAATGGTTTAGTTATTAATCCAATCAAAATAGCAAAGGGAATTATTTTTCGCGCAAAATGTTTCATAACTACTCTCCATTCGCTTCGGATATATATTCATAAACACTTGGGGCAAAATTTATCGACGCAGGAATTAATGTATAATCCGTTATCCACCACATTGTTGCTTTATTATAAGACATGAAGCGTCCTGTTGCGGCATAATATGGTCTGCCATTCGATTTTAAACAGAAACTGAACAGCGGACTTTTTGCAACAGCTCCATTGAGTATTCCTGTTGAAGCCCCGAGTCCTATGCCGTCAAAAACGAAGCCTATCCAAGCAAATGCAAGTGCCGCTCCATTTTCCTTTGATGGATTTTCATAATAATCCATACTTATACAAGTAACATTTATGCTATCATTAAATACCAAAGCTCCAGCCAGCCAAGGCGTTAATGCAGGACATACAAAAATTGATACACCGGTTGCAACGCCTAGTGCAATTCCTGTAAATGTACAAAGACTTTCTGTATTATCTCTTGTCCATCCATTACTTGGAAAAAGCTTGTTATAATATTCATTAATGGCATCATCATTTGAAAAAACATGGCTAGTTGAACCTTTTAATGCAATGCCCTCAACCTTGGGATTTCCTGCGGTACCATATTTGTATGAGCCATAATAAGCTTTTACTGCATTATCAAAATCATTGTCATCACCATAGTTTACTGTAATGTACGCTTTTTTATCTAAGATTTCAACATCAAATTTTCCATCCGGGTCTATATAGCGTACAGGATTGTTCCCGGCGTAGTGGTACAAATCGCCATAATACGGAATATTTTTACGCCGGATTTCTAGATATTTCCCGACTGAAATCCAGTTTTTGAATGGGGAGGAATTAGGATTTTTTAAGCAAAGTTGTGTATTCATAAAAAATATTCTCCTTTCACTAAATGCATGGGTGAAAACAATCTTTTTTAACTTGCCCATTATGTCCGTTGTTGGGATTATAGATGCCTCTCACACCTAGCAAACTGTCTGTATTTTACGAGTTCCTTTTGCAGCTGAAAGTATTCTATCATAAACCACCTCGAAAAACTGAAGTTTTTTGAGAAATTTTTATAAAAATAGATTTACTGCTATTTAGGTAATATAAAAATTTCATCCAAATTCCTTGTGTTACATTCCTGTATATTCAAAGAGTCAAGTTTGTGTTCTTTGTCAAGAAAGCAAACGCATAGATATGTTTTACTTAAAAATGGATTTATCTCATGTTCAAAATAAATTAGAACGATGGGGCAATACATTTTATACGATAACTCATACATGGCTTCTTCTAAAACATTTTCCTCTGATGTTGATAATTTATCACAGACCTTTTTCTTTGTGTCATTGATTAGTTCCAAATACTCATTATCTTTCTCTTGCGATGCAATTTCTTTTACTACAAGAGATGAATCTGCAAATACATCAAAACCAAATAAAATAAATAAAATACAGATAAATTGTTTTTTAATGTTCATCCTTTATCTCCTGCAATATTTTTTTTGTAAGTTCCTTTGCATATTTCTCTCTGGGACGATTTTTATAATCAAAGTTTTTATCCTCTGTTTTACATTTTTCATTCCATAATTCTGCCCCATAAGACATACAATCTGCGGCATGACATACTTCTTCTGATAAAACTTCATAGAGGTTAAGATTTTTCGAATATATCCTGGTCAGATCAATGTTTACAAAAATTGCTTGTATTTCGTTATCTGTTTTTGACTCAGTTCTAGTTATGATCTTACCCTTATCATCTAAGCCTAAAGTTTTTATTTCTAAAGTAATTGGCGAATCATTTGTAGTTGTATTTCCTGCATATTCATCTTTATGGGTCGAAAATATAACAATACATTTTTGATTAATATCATTTTTATCTGAAAGTAATTTGTTAAATTGTTTCTTAAAAGTAGAACTGTTATTGTATAAATACTCAATAGCGTCACACAGGCCGTTGTTTAAATTTTTATAAACGAGTCTTCCATCCGGGTCCAAATACTTCACCGGATTGTTTGCAGCGTATGCATACAAATCGCCATTGATGTGATTAAACACCCCTCCCATACCGGGCAAATTACCTGCATTTTCTGAATTTCCTTTGCCGGCAGCAGGTATATACTCCCCCAACGCAGGATCCACGCTGATCCAGCGGCTGTACTTGGGGTCCAGGTATCGTGCACCCATATATATATTTCCTTGAGGTGCATTAAGTTGGGGTGTTTTTTGAACGCGGGAATTTTGGAGTTCTGTCGTGTCATTTAGCAGGAATGAGTAGCAGAGGAGTAAGATGAACAAGTCCACAGTGGAATCCATCCCCGTGGAGTGCTCTGATGAGGTTATGAACAGAAGATTAAGACGATTATGGATTCTTTGTTTCATTGCAATGTTGGTCATTTTTTTCCTATTTTAAGAACTTCTACCAGTCAATTTCATTTGCTTACCTTCATGTTATCAAAAAGCTTCTTTCACAATATAAAAACAATTGTTTTCATAATCTGTTATTATAAATGAAGTCGAATCAAAGCTCCAGTCAGGATTCAGTAGAAATTGGCTGTTGCATTCTATAGTCTCTGTTTGGATGGACTTGTTTTTCAAATTCAAAATATAACACCGCAATTCGTTGTTATCCGTAATCGACTCATAAAACACAAAGAGTTTTTTGTCTGGTGAAATCAAACA